>CAWCGE010000025.1:0-33827 GCA_963795005.1 uncultured Acidobacteriota bacterium
TCGAGACTTGAGTCGCTTTTTGAGTCGCGTCTAGACCGCTATCCCGTAATCTCGTCGCCGCTATTCGGTGGCAAGTTCGTTGTATCCAGCGGAACCAACCCGACGTCCTAATCGTAGAATCGGCTTCAAGGAAAACTGCTCTCTCTTCCGGCGACATCAGTGAAACGGCGGCCTGGAGGGTTAGACGAGGATTTCAGGATTGCGGAAGTTGACCATCGTCGCAAGTTGCCTGTTCGGTGCGGTGCTCGCTGGTGTGTGCTTACTTGAAAGCCAGGTCAACCCCTCGCAGGACGCAATCGGCGGGAAAGATGTGTGAATCGGAGTCGCCCCTGGTGGTCCTTGATGTTGTGGTGACGGATGAAACCGGCCAGACCCGTATATGGCCTAAAGCGGTCCAACTTCACCGTACTCGAAAGAGACGAGAAAATGACACTGCAGACCTTCGAGGAGCGCCGCGCCGATCAGGCTCCGCCCCCAGCATCGCTGCCGGCCAACAGGTTCTCGCGCCGAATGTATTCAGCAACGTCCGATACGCCCGACAATGGGCCACTGAACGTCGTGCTGATGGATGCACTGAACACCCCGATGACCGACCAAATGTACGTGCGCGAGCGATGCTGGAGTATGCGAGGAAGGCACCCGAAGGCACGCGCATCGCCATCTTGGGCTTGTCCAACCGTTTATATCTGCTACAGGGAGTCACCACCGATCCGGCGGTGGTGAAGGCAGCGGCGCAAATGTTCATGGCTGAGAAGGCCCCGGTTCCGCCCCAGCTGCGCGGCCGGTACACGCTCGCGGCGATAGACGAGCTGGCGCGATATCTCTCCGGCCTGCCCGGCCGCAAGAATCTCATCTGGTTCGCCGGCTCGTTTAACCTCGGTATTGTGCCGGACGGCGACCGGGCGAATCGCTTTGGATCACTGGCGAACTTTGCGGACGACGCGAAGCGGACCGCCAACCTGCTGACGCGGTCTCGGGTTGCGGTGTATCCCATTGACGCACTCGGCCTGTTTAGCGATCCGGACCTGAGTGCGGGTGTCGCCCTCCCTCCGGGGGCCCAAATGCTGGGCCCCAGTGCGTGGCAGATATCGGACGGAAAGTTCTTAGGTCAGCGCGCGGACAAGAAAATCACGATGAACATGCTGGCCGAGAGAACTGGCGGCAAGGCCTTTTACGACACGAACGGTCTGAAGGACGCGTTGCAGCAGGCCATCAATAACGGCTCCAACTATTACACGCTTGCCTACGCCCCCACCGATCGCAAATGGGATGGCCGTTACCGCAGCGTGCGCGTGAAGTTGGAACAATCCGATGTGGATCTCTTCTACCGCCAAGGATACTTCGCGTATGACCCAGTACCCCGCGCGCGCGCGAGGGAGAGTCGCAGCCCATGAGCGTGATGCACTCCGCCATGCTGCTCGGTGGACCCAACCCGACACAGATTCTGTTCACGGTGAAGATTGAGCCCGCTGCCAAATCGGAGAATAACCTTCCGCCAACCAATCAGCCGAATGTAAAGAAGATGAAGCCACCCTACCGACGTTACACCGTCTCCTATGACGTCAACCTCAGGACTGTCACGTTTAAAACCATACAAGATGGCATTCATCAGGGATATCTTGAGTTTGAGATTTCACTGTACAGCTCGGATGGCGAGTTGATGAACGCGATCGGAGAAATGGTAAGGGTCAAGGTGCCCGCGGCGACCTATGAGTCGAGGCAGCAGAGCGGCTGGAAATTCCAGCAGAATATTGATGCGCCGGCTAAGGGTGAATGCTTTCTGCGAATAGCAGTGCACGACGTGAGTAATGATCGCGTCGGCGCAGTCGAGGTGCCACTCGCGGCCATCCAGCCCGTGTCCGCTGCGAATGGCGGAACGTAGGCCATCGCGGTCGGGCGGAAGCATTAATATTACTCAAACTACGTTTTTTATGAATCATGAATGAGTGTTTTCTGGCGTGAGACTTAAACGCATGGGTAAGCGTTCTGGCCTTATCGCGTTATTGCTACTCGCGTTGGCGGTTGATGCCAACTCGCAATCGAGTGCTGTGCCAGCCGCGGAGTGGAAGCGCTTGGCATCGCCGGAGCAAGCCGGGTGGTCAGAGGAGAGCCTGGCCAAAATACGCGATTACCTCGAACAGATTGGCTCGACCTCGGCGATGATCGTGCAACACGGCGTGGTGGTCGCCGCTTGGGGAGACATCACTCACCGGTCCAACCTGCACTCCTGCCGCAAGAGTTTGTTGAATGCACTGATTGGTATCGCTGTGGCTGACGGCAAGATCAACCTCGACGACACACTTGCGAAGCTTGGAATTGACGACAAAAAGCCGTCTTTAACGGAGGAGGAAAAACAGGCCACTGTACGCGAACTGCTCGAGGCTCGCTCCGGCGTTTATCACCCCACGGTTTACGAGACCATAGGCATGGAAGAAAAAAAGCCGCCACGCGGGTCTCACGCACCCGGTACCTTCTGGTATTACAACAACTGGGACTTCAACACCCTGGGCTATATTTACGAGCAAGCCACTGGCAAGAAGATATTCGACGCCTTCTACCGCGAGATCGCTCAGCCCATTGGCATGCAGGACTTTCGTGCACGTGACGGACATTATTTCACCGGACCCGATACGCGCTTCCCTGCCTATCCGTTTGAGATGAGCGCTCGCGACCTGGCGCGTTTCGTCCTGCTCTACCTTCATGGGGGCAAATGGAACGGCACTCAAATCGTTCCGGAGGATTGGGTCAAGGCCAGCACCCACCCGTATTCCGATTCAGAGTCGGGCGGCTACGCGTATCTATGGCGGACGGGGGATTCCGCCAGCGGAGCGCCGCAAGAAATAGTTTTTCCCAAAGGAAGCTTCTGGGCTGAAGGCTCTTTGGGGCAATACGCCGTGGTGGTGCCTTCACTCGATCTGATTGTCGTCAACCGGGTGGATGAAAAGATGACCAAGCGCGCCGTACACAAGCGACAGATGGCCCAGATGGTGAGAATGGTGGTAGCGGCCGCGCCAGCGAACCAAGAAACTCCCTCAACGCCCGATCGTCACCATGGAACGACCGGCTCCGATTCGCAGCACGTGGGTTACGCTGTGAGTCGGTAAGACCAAAACGCAGAGCCACATGCGAAAGGAGCCGGTCTATGAAGAGAATAAGGTTTGTTGGTTTGGATGTCCACGCAGAGACGATTGCGGTCGCCGTTGCGGAGCAAGACGGAGAGGTGAGATCGATTGGAGTGCTCCCGAATCGATGTGAGTCCGTTCGTAAATTGGTAAAGAAACTGGGTCCTGTTGAAGAATTGCAATTCTGTTATGAGGCCTGGGGAGTCATTCCACTTCGACGATTTCGTCGGCTTACGGGAAACTTGGGCGCGCCGGGAAAATCATTCCGAGCGAAGCGCTTGTATGACGTCGACGCAGGCGGCATAGGCACAGCGAAGGCATCGCGTATAAGCCGCCATGCGGTGAAATCGGGATGTGCCCGCGAGTGGGGCGGATGGGGCCGGCTAAGTGTTGATGGACCGGGACAGCATAACCCGGACCGGAGCGAGGGCCCTGGGGTAAAGCGGGCAACCGCTTGCACGGAGGTGCTCCTAAGTGCCACGCCCCTGACTCAGAGCAGGGAGACACGTCGCACGCAGTGAGCCCGTAGGGCGATGGCAAACCAGAGTACTGGAAAGGCTACGCCTGAACTTGCCGCCTTGAAGCCGTACCGGCGAAAACCCGCCGTACGGATTTTTGGAGAGGATGATGGAAACGTCGGCATCATTCGAAGCCCGCTCCGCGCCATCGTCCTACCCGACCGGAAAGCCGCTCGTACGGTTCTCTGCGGGGGCGATCAGTGATGGTCGTCCCTACCGCGACCGCTGGGCGACTTCACACAGTCCCACCTCTGACTTCGGGGGCCCCCCGAGGTCCTACGAAAGCGGTTCCAAATTGTGCAGCGGAAAGAAAACTGTGGTACCTTAATCGCGGTGCTGCGAGTCCAAGCCATCATCGTAATCGTCGCGCTGCTCTCGACCCCGCTAGCGTTGCTCGCACGCATCACCGGAACGAACTCGATGGATTGTAACGACGGTATGTGCTGCCTTCCTCACGGATCACACCATTCAGCGGCCCGTCACGCGCCGAAAGAGCCCGTACATGAAGCCATGTCCTGCGAACACAGCGCGGCATCACATATCATCGAATGCACGATGAATTCGGGCCAGCACCGCGCGGACTACGGCTTCGTTTCGCCGATTGCTCCGACGAAGCCTTCCGCGCTTGCCTCCATCGCGATTTTGAATTTGCCCCGCATGGCAGGATTCCAGTCCGCCGCTCAGAACCTATCCGCTGGTTTTATCGCAAACCCATTCCAGCCCCCGCGCACCTAACCCCGCCCACGAATTCTCTAATACAAATTTAGCACGGAGGATTTATGCGCAAGCTCTCGTTTTGTCTATGCGCCGCGGTGTTTCTGCTTTGTAGCACGTTTCTGCACGCCACGATTTTTGGAAAGATCCAAGGAATCGTGCACGACCCGCAACATCGGCCGGTTTCCGGAGCCACGGTCAAGTTGCAGGCTGTCACGTCGGATTGGAACCAGACCACGCAAACAGACGATAACGGTGAGTTTTCGTTCACCGCCGTCCCAGTGGGCGATTACAAAATCACCGTCACTCAATCCAAATTCCAGACTGCGGAGCAGACTGTTACAGTCGTTTCCGGCTCGTCGCCCGTTCTTCACTTTCAACTGGCGATTGCATCGCTGAATCAGACAGCCGTGGTCGTCGGGGAAGCCCCGGTGGCCAACATGGACTCGGTCACGCCGACAACACTCGTTGACCGCTTCGACATCGCGCAAACTCCCGGCGCCGACCGCACCAACGGCCTCCAGATGATCACGGATTACGTGCCGGGTTCCTACGTCACGCACGACATGCTCCACATGCGCGGCGGCCACCAGGTTGACTGGCTCATTGACGGCGTGCCCATACCCAACACGAATATCGCCACCAATCTGGGCCCGCAGATTGATCCCAAGGACATTGATTATCTCGAAGTGCAGCGCGGTAGTTACGATGCGAGCTACGGAGACCGCACCTATGGCATCTTCAATATCGTGCCCCGCACTGGCTTCGAGAGCAACAATGAGGGTGAACTCGTCACTACTTTTGGCAATTGGTTCCAGACCAACGATCAGGTCAATTTCGCGGGGCACACCGAGCGCTTCGCCTATTATGTCAGCCTCAACGGGAACCGCAGCAACTATGGCCTGCAGGCGCCGATCGGCCAAGTCTTTCACGACGCGGAAAACGGATTCGGCGGGTTCGCCTCTTTCATTTTCAACCCCGACTCACACAATCAATTTCGCATCGTGACCTCAATTCGGCAGGACTTCTACCAGATTCCTTACGATCCGAACCCGAACTCTCCAGGAAATCAGGCATATCCCAGTTACGGCCTCCGTGATAGTGAACGCGAACCCGATGGTTATGTCACCCTTTCTTGGGTCCACACCTTTAATCCGAACTTGCTCATGACGGTTTCGCCGTTTTATCACTACAACAAGGCCGCCTATAACGGCGGGCCAAACGATTTTCCGGTCATCAGCGATGTGGACCAGACCTCTAACTACGGAGGCTTACAAGCATCCATCAACGCACATGTCTGGAAAAATGACGTTCAGGTTGGCATGTACGGCTTTGCACAGCACCAGAGCGAATACTTCAATAACGTCTTCACGGATTGCGGCAACAGTTGCAACAACGGTCCCCCTTCGACAGCCGCCATCACCGGGGGGCTCGAGGAGTTCTACGCTGACGATAAATTCAAAGTGACGTCATGGCTCACCTTAATCGCCGGCTTCCGCCAATCTCACTTCACCGCGGACATCGTCGAGGACCACGTCTATCCCCGGTTTGGCGTCGCCATACGAGTGCCGCGTCTGAACTGGGTCTTTCATGGTTTCTGGGGCGACTTCTACCAGGCCCCTCCCTTGTTGACCGCAACGGGCCCCCTACTCGACTTGGCGAACAGCCAGAACCTCACGTTTAGCTCTCTGCACGGCGAACGCGACCGGGAGTATCAGCTGGGCGTCACGATTCCGTATCGCGGCTGGTCTCTCGACGCCGACACGTTCCAAACCTACGCGCGCAATTGGTTGGATCACAACAACATTGGGGAATCCAACATCTTCTGGCCAATCACTTGGGATAAAGCTTTGATTCAGGCCTGGGAACTCACGTTGCGATCTCCGCGGATCTGGAACCGCGGCCAATTTCACCTGGCCTACTCCAATCAAATCGCCCAAGCCAGCGGACCGATTACCGGCGGCTTGATCTGCCCGACCCCGGTCAATCCGTTGACGTGCCCTCTCGCCATACCGCCGGGATATTCACCCGTCGACCACGATCAACGAAATACTCTGAACGTCGGCTTCAACGCCAGTCTTCCCTGGCAGTCATTCGCATCGACCAACGTGTACTACGGCTCGGGCTTCACCAATGGCGAATACAACCCACCCGTCGTCAACAACCAGTATCTGCCGCAGCACACCACCTTCGATCTTTCCATTGGGAAGACCTTCGCCGAGAAATATACAGTTTCCTTGACCGCGCTCAACGTCGCCAATCGCCGCGTACTGCTGGACAACAGTCTCACCTTCGGCGGCTTCCACTTTAACGACCCGAGGGAAATCTATGCTGAGTTCCGATGGAGATTTCATTACTGAAGGACAATAAGAATTTATGAAACCGACAGCGAAACCAACGTCGCGTCGAAGGGCTGATAAATCGTTACCGGACAAAAAAAGTGGTACTTCAATCGTCCGATGAACGCTGAATGCGCCAGCTTGGCTCGATTTGGCACCAATTCATATCGACCGGGGCGGTTAGCGCCGTGGCAGGGTGGGACTCACGAATATGTACTGCAAATTCGAATCCCCACCACCCCTACCAACAAGCATCTTCCGGACGCGAGCCGTAGAAATGGAAACGGCGGGCATCCGTTTTAGAAATGGGTATGCAGCGTTACCTTAATTCGCTCGTCAGTTTGCCGCAGCATTCCGGGCGTGCGGGCAATGCGGAGCGGTCCCAGCCGCCGCCGAGTGCTTGAACCAAGAGCACGGCGCTGGTCATTCGGCGTCCGAGAATGTTGACGGCCGTCACTTCGTCCGAGAGAGCGGCGCTCTGCGCCACGGTGACTTCCAGATAACTCGTCACCCCGCCTCGATAGCGGATGAGCGAGAGCTCCAGAGATTTCTGAGAAGCGACGACCGCCCGCTGCTGCGTCGCCGCTTCTTTTTCCAGAATGCGCAGCGCCGCCAAGTTGTCTTCGACCTGCTGAAAGCCAGTCAGGACCGTTTCACGGTAGTTGGCGACCGCTTGGTCGTAGCCAGCCCAAGCTTGATCCAAGTTCGCCCTGCGGCGACCCGCGTCAAAGATCGGCGCAACGGCCGATCCGCCAACCGACCAGAGAGTGCTCGGACCAGAGAGAAGTGTGGTGATGACTCCGCTTTCGAAACCGCCCGCTGCGCTTAGGCTGATGGTCGGATAGTAAGCGGCCTTGGCCACACCGATTTGTGCATTGGCGGCGGCCATGCGCCTTTCGGCTGCCGCAATATCCGGACGCCGTTCGAGTAGTTCGGAAGGGAGTTGTACGGGTATGTAAGGTGGCGGCGCAGTCAGCGGGAGTGATGGAAGACTAAATGACGAGGCGGGCTTCCCAATAAGCACCGCAATCGCATGCTCGTACTGAGACCGGAGCACTCCGACATCAATCGCCTCTGCCTGGGTTGTTTCCAATTGCGTGCTGGCTTCCTGTACTTCCACTTCAGAGTCAATCCCTCCTTGGAATCGGCTTTCGGTCAATTGCAATGCCTGCTCGTACTCCTTAACTGTCGAGTTGAGAAGTTGCTCTTCTGCATCCAGGCTGCGAGCTTCGAAGTAGAGCTCTGCGAGCTGCGCGTGCATGCTCAGGTTGACGGTGGCGAGGTCCGCTGCACTGGCTTGCGCCTGTCCCCGTTGTGATTCCACCGTCTTGCGGACACTCCCCCAGACATCTACCTCGTATGACAACTCTAGGGGAATCTGAAAATCGTTGTAGGTAACACCGTTGTACGTTTTAGGCGGAGGTTCATTATTCGAGATTCTGGTTCGTGCCGCCGTTGCGCCCCCATTGATCGAAGGGTAGTAGTTGGCCCGGTAGTAGCGGAGTAGCGCGCGAGCCTGGGTGTATTCGGCCTCGGCCGCCTGCAAGTTCTGGTTGGAGACGTTGACCTGCTGCTCGAGATCATTCAGCTGAGGGTCCTGAAACATCTCCCACCAGTTGCCGCCAAGATTCTGATCGCTAGGCTGAGCGGCTTTCCAACCCTCGGCTTCTTTGTAGGCGGGAGGAACGTCAACTGGCGCACGGCCGTACTTTGGCCCGACGGTACAACTCGTAGCGGCGAGCGTACCCGCAACACAAATCGCCAGGAGCCCCACTTTCGGCAGGCGACGGCAGTTTCTCGGCAGATGGCGCGAACTCACTGCGTGCCTCCGCCAGCTGCCCTAGCTGATTGTTGCGCGATTTGTACCGGTTCGCCCGACACCAGCGAATCAGGCGGGTTCGTGATGACCTCTTCGTTGCCCTTCAGGCCAGAAACGATTTCGATCGTATCGCCGAAATCGTGGCCCGGCGTCACTCTCAGGAGCTCAGCCTTTCCGCTGTTTACCACAGCGATTTGCAGTCCTTCCGAACGAAAGATGAGAGATTCAACTGGAATGACGAACGTTGTGACCTGCCCGGGCACCTTGAAATGGACCTCCGCATAGGAGCCCGAAATCAATTGACCGGTGGTATTGTTGACATCAACCTCGACATTGAGCGTACGAGTGACGGCATTGATTTCGTCAGCTGTTCTCACAAGTTTTCCGGGGAACTCTTTCCCTGGAAACTCCGCCAGACTGAGCGTTGCGCCAAGGCCTGGCTTGGTAAGCTGCGAATACTCTTCCGGAACATTCACATACACACGCAGCACCTCCGGTTTCGCCATGTGGAAGAGATCCGTCTTGACGTTTCCGTTGCTGCCCGCGTTGATCAGGTCACCGATGTCAGTGTTTCGAGCGGTGATAACCCCATCGAACGGAGCGTAGATCTTTTCGAAGGATACCAGCGCCTCATACTCCTGCACGGCCGCCTGATCTGCTTCGACAATGGCTTTATTGGCGTTGTAGGTGCCAATTGTATTGTCGACGTCCTGTTTAGATACAGCGTTGCTTTTCAAGAGTCCTTCGTACCGGGTTTTGGTGATGGCTGCGAGGGCGAGATTCGCCTTCGCGGTGAGCAAGGTGCTGCGGGCTTGTTGGAGTTGCTGGTCAACTTCTGGCGTCTCGATTACGGCAAGCAACTGGCCCTGTTTGACGCGCGCCCCGATATCGAAATACCACTTCTTCAGGTACCCGTTCGTTCGGGAGAAAATCGGTGACGAGATAAATGGTTGGACGTTTCCCGGCAATACGATTTCCTGCGAAGGAGCCGCGCGCTGCGGGGTTACAACGGCCACGACCGGCGCCGCCATGTCATCGGTGTCTGTGCGCAGCTTCGCGCCGGCCCGCAACCGTTCAATGATGCCGCGGGCAAGCACCCCGCCAAAGATGGCGATCACGATAACTGCAATGAGCCAGCCAAGCCACGGCCGCCTGCGCACCTCGGTTGCGGCCGGCCGTTTTGTCCCAACTTCCTGAGATTTGTTTTCGGTTTGTGATTGCATAATCATGCCTTTATAGGTTCCGTTCAATCAAGTGCCCTGCGAAGGGGCGATGGGTTCTGGAACCCGGCGACGGAGACCGTGAAGAATGCTGAAAACGGTCGGGACGAAGAACAGAGTTGAGACAGTGGCGAAGAGCAAGCCACCGATCACGGCGCGGCCCAGCGGAGCATTTTGTTCGCCTCCGTCACCGAGCCCCAGAGACATGGGCAACATTCCGATAATCATGGCCGAGGCGGTCATGATCACCGGACGGAATCTTGTAAATCCTGCCTCTAACGCGGCTGCGACAGGATCCTTGCCCTCCCTCATCTGATCCGTGGCGAACACAACCACGAGGATGCTATTCGAGGTAGCCACGCCCATGCACATGATGGTGCCGGTAAGCGCAGGCACGCTGAGCGTGGTGCCAGTGGCGAATAAAAACCACACGATTCCAGTGAGGGCTGCAGGCAGCGCACAAATTATGATGAACGGATCCAACCAGCTTTGGAAATTCACCACGATCAGCAGGTAGACCAGTACGATGGAGAACACCAAGCCTGTCAAGAGGCCCTTGAACGAAGCATTCATGGTTTCGACCTGGCCGCGCATGATGACCTGCGATCCGCGTGGGAGCTGACTGCGGGTCTTATCGATAATGCGGTTGATGTCTCGCGAGACCCCTCCAAGGTCACGCCCCTGAATCGCGCCGAAGATATCCAGGACTGGCTGGATGTCGTAGTGGGACACAACGGCAGGTCCAGTGCCGCGTTGCTTCGCTGCCACGCTCGCAAGTATGGAGAAAGCGGAAGTGGGGCTGATGCTGGTGATCGGAACGTTCTCGAGGTCCTGCAGCGTATCCACTCGATACTGCGGCGTTTGCGTCGCGATCTCATAACTGACGCGATTTTTCGGATCGACCCAAAAGGTCGGCGAAGTCTGGAAGCTGCCACCCAGCGAGACCAACACGTTTTGCGCGACGTCGGAACCCGTGTAGCCAATTTCCTGAGCCTTCGTGCGGTCCAGGACAAAGTGCAAGTACGGTTCATCGCTAGGCTGCTGAATGCGTGGATCCGCGATGCCCGGGACAGTGCGAACCTGCGCCAGCAAGGCATTGGCAAAGTTCCGGTTGCCCTGCGAATCGTTGCCCACGAGTTGAATATCGATGGGAGCCGGGAGACCGAAATTGAGAATCTGGCTTACCATGTCGGAAGGGAGAAAGGAAAAGGTTACGCCCGGAAACCGCTTTGGCAAGCCGATGCGAAGGTCGTGGACGTACTTGGCCGTGACCCGGTTGCGTTCATTGAGGGAGGCCAGAATATCCGCATCCGAGGTGCCCACCGTTCCCGTGTTGTTGTAAGAGGTGTTGATGCCGCTATAGGGCAACCCAATATTGTCAACGATGTTGGCGACCGCGCCCGTGGGGAGCTGTTGGCGAATTGAATTTTCGACGAGGTCGCAGAGGCGAGCCGTCTCTTCGATGCGCGTGCCTGTCGGCGCCCGCAGGTGAAGGCTAAAGGTACCGTTGTCGGAACTGGGGAAGAAGTCTTGCCCCAGCCAGGGAACGATAACGGCGATGGATCCCAGGCACCCGGCGAAAAAGACGATAACGAAGGTGCGGCGGTGGTGCAGGCATCCCTCAAGCAGTCCGCGATATCCGTGACGGAGACGCTCAAATCCCTTCTCGAAGCGGACCTGCCACCGGACGAACGGATTGCGGCTGGCCAGCGAGTGGCGCGCAACGTCGTGTTCATGACCGGTCAAGAGGAGCTTGGACATCGTAGGGACGAGGGTGCGCGACAGGAGATAGGAAGCCAACATGGCAAACACGACGGCTTCGGCGAGCGGCACGAACAAGTAGCGCGCTACGCCGGTGAGAAGGAACATGGGGACGAAAACAATGCAGATGGAGAGTGTGGCGACAAAAGCGGGCGCGGCGATCTCCTGCGCGCCGTCGAGAATGGCGCGCTCGATTTCCTTACCCATGTCAATGTTGCGGTTCATGTTCTCGATTTCGACGGTTGCGTCGTCAACCAGAATTCCCACAGCCAAGGCCAGCCCGCCTAAGGTCATGATGTTGATGGTTGCGCCCAGCGCAGTGAAAATGATGATCGAAGTTAGGATGGCGCAGGGAATGGATACGGCGACGATGATGGTGCATCGCCAACTTCCCAAGAAGATCAGTATCATCAGGGCGGTGAGGCAAGCGGCGATCGAGGCTTCTCTCACGACGCCCTGAACGGCGCCACGCACAAAAATGGACTCATCTCCCATAAGGCCGATATTAAGGGCGGGGGGCAGAGTCAGCTTGACCAGGGGAAGCAATTGCTTGATCCCTGCGATGATGTTGAGTGTCGAATACGAACCGGCTTTTTGGACAATCAAGAGAGACGCGCGCTGACCATTCACGCGAACAATGTTAGTTTGTGGCGGAAACCCGTCGCGCACATACGCGACGTCACTGATATAGATGGTCGTTGTTCCGACGGTTTTGACCGGGATGCGGTTCAAATCGGCGATGGTCTGCGGAGCGGCGTTGACGATGTCGACGTCATACTCCTTCATGCCAATTTTGGATGTGCCGGTAGGCAGGATGAGGTTTTGTGCGGAGATGGCACTGACAACATCGAGAGGAGAAAGCCCTTTCGATTGCAAAGCGGCGGTATTCAGGTCAACCTCGACTTGACGCTGTTTTCCTCCATATGGATAAGGCACTGCGGCTCCCGGGACCGTAATGAGCCTGGTGCGAATGAAGTTCAGGCCATAGTCGTTGAGTTGCTGCTCGGAGAGACCTTTGCCGGACAAGGCAAGTTGCAGGATCGGGACGGTAGATGCGCTGTAGGTGATGATTAAAGGTGGCGTCGTGCCCTGGGGCAATTGCTTCAATTGTGTCTGCGAGATGGCGGTGATTTGCGCGAGGGCCTTGGGGATGCTCGCGGTGGGTTGAAAGAATACCTTGACCACCGCGATGCCGTAGAGCGATTGCGATTCGATGTGCTGGATGTCGTCGACAGTCGTAGTCATCGAGCGTTCGGTGATCGAAACGATGCGGTCGGCCATATCCTGGGGCTCTAGCGCGTTGTAAGTCCAGATGATGCTGACGACCGGGATATTGATATTCGGAAAAATGTCCACCGGCGAGCGCACGATCGAGAGCGTCCCAAGCAGAAAGATCAGGACCGCGAGCACGGCGATGGTGTGCGGTTGCTTGAGCGCCAGTCTGACGATCCACATAATTCACATCCCCTCCGAGCTTGCCGATGCAGATCAACTGCCAGAGTCGAATGCCGCCGCGTCTAGGGGAAATGTTTGAAAATAGAGGCTCTAGATCAGCGAGACAGAAATGCACGGAACCAGACGTCGAGAATAAATCCAGGGAATTGAATGGCTGTCAGTGCGTTGACGTGACCCTGCGAAGGGTGCCATCACCAGTCGTTCATTGCGAACAGCACTCTGCGCAATCTCGCGGCGGGAGAATTTCAGCTGCTGTTCCTGCATAGATTACCCTTGCGAGGGCAGCGCCATTTGGCGGGAATCCGTTTTAGATCGGCAGGATGCAGAACAATCGGTCATTCAAATAGAATTTTCGCCATCATGCCCTTGTCCTCGTGATTGAGCAGATGGCAATGAAAGACGGACATGCCTCGGATTACGGGGTTCGTGAAATCCATGATGACGTCAACGCTGCCGCCGTATGGCACGTTCACGGTGTCCAGCCAAAACGGATCGGCAATCGGCGTATCGTTTTCGGCGTACGCCAAGAAATGCACCTGATGGATGTGCAGGGGGTGCAGCTCCGCGCTGGCATTGACGATTTTCCAATGCTGATACGTTCCAACCTTCGCCCGGACCATGGGAGCGGCATCGAGCGTGAATTTCTGTCCATTGATGTAAAAGCCGTTCTTGTCTTCCGTGAATATCACGGTGAATTGAGGAGGTGTCTTTTCCTCTGCGGCGAGGTCCAATGGTTTGAAAACCGGTTTGAGCGAGCTCTCCGAAATTTTCGGCGTCGAGTCAGGCGCCGACCGTGGAACAATGTCCGCCAGTATCATCTGTGGATTTGGATCGCCGACCGGTCCGGTGTCCACGCATCGCGAGATCAGGTGCCGGAGCGTGCCGGCTGATGGGCCGGTAACAATCGCTTCAAGCCTGCCCGCTGGCGGCAATAAAACATGATCGGCGACACGCGTTGGATGAGTGGGGTCGTGGCGAGCGATGGGCATTCCATCCATGGCGACGATCTCAAACATTTGACCTTCCAGCTGCAGATCCAGATAACGATCCGCGGAAGCATTGACTACACGCCAAAACTGGCGTTCGCCGGGAGCGATTTCAATTTGAGGCCGCAGGGACCCGTTAACCGTGAAGACTTCTTCCGGCGCCTCTGCTTCCCCGCCGCAAACAACCGAACTGACTTCGACGCGCTTCAGCAAATCGGCAGCCTGAGGATCGCGCACGGTAGAACGGCCACGCACAATCAGGATCTGCTCCGGCAAGCCGGCGAGCGCCGGATAATAGGACTCTATTCCTTCGATCACCAGCGCACCGGACATTCCGTCGAGCGCTTGCTGGTAGCTCTCTCCGTGCGGGTGCGTGTGGTACCAATACAAACCGGGCGCGTGATCTTTCGGAACCCGCACAGCGTAGTGAAGCGATTGTCCCGGCATGGCCATCATGGTCAAGACGTCGTCCTGGGGAGCATCGGGAGAAACCGTCAGGCCGTGAAAGTGCAAATTTGTCATGTCCATGCAGGGAGGAATCAAACAAGGCTCCTGCAGCTTGGCCGGAAGATCGTTGATGTAGGTGATCTTCAATTGGTCGCCCGGGGATAAGCGCAAGGTCGGAGCGTTGGCTCGGCCATAAAAGTAGAAGGAGTCTCTTCCGTCGCTTGTGATGGCGGCGTGCAAAGTCAGCGAAAGTGCGTGGTCTTTCGCGCGAAGTTCCGGAGGATTTGAAAGCAGCTGTGCCGGCGTCTCAGTGATCACGAAACTACCTAGACACGCCAGCACTATGACCGCGATCGGTCGGATTGAATGCATGACTTCCTCCTGGTGCCCGATTCGCGAAGCCCTGTTCTCAAGTGATTCATTTGCCGCAGAGCTGAACGTTATAGCAAATTCTCCCGTCTCACGTTGACTCTTCCCGTTGGTACTCTTGTGACTACTCGAGATCCCGGCGGGAATTTCTTAAAATTTTTTCCACGCCCTTATCCAGGTTCTTGTTAGCGTTGTTAGAGGGCGTGTCGCTCGAGGTCCCTCGCCAGAGCAATTGCTTCGTTTTCGTATCGTACAGATCGACGATCAGCGTGGCGACCTCATATGTCTCAGTTTGGGTGGTTGACCCTCCCATATCTCCAAACCTCCGCCGCCAAATCGCCTCCAACCCCAGCCTCCTCCGAAGCCGTAATAGAACGTATTCAGAGTCTCCTGGTCTTGTGTCGTCTGGATGGCGATGATCGAAACATCGCCGCCTGAATCCACCTGGGTCCATCCTTTCACCGCCAAGGCAGTATTCACGGCGCTTTTGATTCGATCGATGAACAGCGGATCTTTTGTTTTTAACGTGTTCTCAAGAGTAGGTTCTGTACTGTGCAAAGTCTGCGCTGTGATCGTAGTCGGTCTTGACATCTTGAGCCGACAAACTTCCCGCGAATAAAAATACAATTCCCATCCATGCGAGCGCGAGTCTTTGCAGGTTCATACTTGCTCCTTGTTTTGCATTACCAAAACTCATTTCGTTGCTCCGTGAGCCGGCCAAATGTGCCCGGCCGGCTGCTGTTCTTACGAGCCGCTAGTCACCCGATTGCGCCGGGTGGTTTGCCGGCACGTGGACTTGGGCTTCCGCCGCGGCCTGACCGGCTCTTTTTTCGTAGTTCGACTTGACCACTTGGCTGCCGTCGGATTCGCCTTCGTCGAATAACTCATTCAGAAAATAGTTATTTCCGTATTTGTTGAAGATCAATTCAGTCTTGCGGGGTGTCGAGTTGGCCTGTGCCGAATGGATTTGAAACAGGGCGGCGACGGAGCCATCCGATTTGGTGATCTCCATGATCGTGAGATCGGAGTCGTCCAGCATGCGGATAACGTACTTGCCCGCCGGGAGCTTGGCGTCCCCGGCGTGAAACTGAAATGGAATGTCGGCTTCCAGGCTTCCCACGATCTGCGCATGTGTTTGGTTCGGATAAATCATCGCTGCAAAAACCAGGGCCATCAACAACGAGACCAAATGGTGTTGTTTGATTCTGTTCTGGCCTTCCGGCTTGTTGCTAATTTGTTCTGCAAACATAGTCCATCTCTCCTCATTTGAATTGTCACCGAAATCCTGAGTGCCTTGGGCGACGCAACTGGAATACGCAACAGGGCTGCCAAACATTCGGAAGCCCTAAATGGCAGAAAACAAAAGCGGACGGCGGTCCGGACGCATTCGAAAATGCCAATCGGCTGGACGCGATGTCCTTATCCCGACAATGTGAGTCGGATCACGTCCGTGGTCTACACGGAGAGCGCTCGCCAAGCATGTCGAGTGCGGAATGGCAATACTACATAAGCGGGAAGGGGCGTATGGGGCTGGTTTTGCCCCATGGGGCGAGCACGATGGACTTCAACGCAAAATGACGTCGGTTTTGTGCCGAGGGTCGCGGGTCACTATATCGAGAACAGTGGCGATACGGATCTGCAGGTTCTGGCAATGTTCGCTACGGGCGACTTTCAGGAAATTTTTCTTAACAACTGGTCAGGCGTTCCTCCAGAGTTGGCCACGGCACATTTGAACCGGGATGCGGATGCGTTAAGTAAAATTCCAGCAGCCCCGCGGATCTACATGCTCCCGCGGTAACCTCATGGCTGACTCGGCGCACCAAAAGGCCGGCCTGTCGGGCACTCGCGAAAACTTCTGAATAATGGGTGCCGGGCCGGCTCTTTCCGAGAAACAGCCGCGTATCATCGCAAGTTTGTTACGCGGAAACGAAATCGTTGCTGAAGCGTGAAATGCCTAGCTTTTGCATGCGGAAGTAAAGCGTGGATCGCTTCATTCCCAAACGTGCAGCAGCGCCGTGGGGACCGGCGACAACCCAGCGGGTTTGCTTAAGAGTCTTGAGAATGTGGTCCCGCTCCGCGTCCTTGAGGGTGACGGCTCCGAGCGAATCAGCGACCGGGGAACGTTCTAGCTGTGTGAGAGGAGGACTCAGGACCGTCCCATCGCTTAAGATGACGCTGCGTTCGATGAAATTCTGCAGCTCGCGAATGTTCCCCGGCCACTGGTACGAACTGAGCGCAGACATCGCTGCCGGAGGGATGTGATTAATTTGCTTGCTCATCCGGCGGCCGTAAACCTCGACGAAATGTGCCACCAACGCCGGAATGTCTTCACAGCGGGCTCGCAACGGAGGGAGGGTGATGGGGAATACATTCATCCGGTAGTAGAGGTCGCTGCGGAATTCGCCCCTCTTCACCATGTCCGCCAAGTCCCGGTGGGTGGCGGCCAGTAGCCGAACGTCAACCTGGTGGGTTCGTGCGCTGCCCAAGCGCTCGAACTCCTGTTCCTGGAGCACGCGCAACAGCTTGGGCTGCAGTGCCAAAGGAATATCGCCAACCTCGTCTAGGAAGAGAGTCCCTTTGTCGGCCGCCTCGAAGCGACCGATCTTTTGCGCGATGGCGCCTGTAAAAGCGCCCTTCTCATGGCCAAAAAGCTCGCTTTCCAGCAGGTCAAAAGGGATCGCAGCGCAATTCAGCTTTATAAACGGGCGTCCGCATCGCGAACTGATGTTGTGAATCGCCCGCGCGATCAGCTCCTTGCCCGTCCCTGTTTCTCCCTGGATAAGAACTGTTGAATCCGTCGGTGCGACGCGTTCGACTTCTCCGAACACCGATTCCAGGACAGCACTGTTGCCTATGATCTGCTCGAATCTGCGCTGATTTCGATCCCGCTCACTGGGCTCCGCTCTCTCGAAAGTCTCCATAGGACACCTCCTGGCGCGGCTGGGTGCGCTTTTTCGTATTGTTAAGTATTTAGAGCCGCTCGCACGCTGTCGAGGAGGGCTTCATCGTCAAACGGTTTTGCAAGAAACTCCACCGCACCCGCTCTCATCGCCTGCATCCGCATTTTTTCGTCTCCATGCGCCGTGATGAAGACGATCGGAATCCTGCAAGCATCAGCGTTCAGTTTCGCCTGTAATTCGAGACCAGACATTCCCGGCATACGGATGTCCGCGATCAGACACGCGGTTTCTTTCGGTTGGCCGGACTCCAAGAATTCCTCTGCCGAGGAAAATGCTTGAGCCCGCAATCCAACCGCTTTCAGCAGGCCCTCCAATGCGCTACGCATCAAATCGTCGTCATCAACAATCGCAACCAATTTAGTGCTCCTTTGAATGGCCATCGCGGTAAAGTAGCAAGATCGGCAAAAGAGGCGCAATTATACGTTGGTATAAGGACCCGGGAGGGAGAGTCGGTTGCGATGTTTGGCGAGCTTCCCTGAAGACGCGGGACTTATACTCGCGACATCAAGCTATTTTGCGCCGGACGGAAGCTTCAGTTTCTCAGCCATTTTAACTAGTTCCGCAAGCGATCCAGCGCGCATCTTTCGCATCACATGCCCTCGATGGATCTTCACGGTGATTTCGCTGGTCCCTAGATCGGAAGCTATTTGCTTGTTGAGCATGCCTGAAACGACCAGACCCATGACTTCGCGCTCGCGTGCCGTCAGCGCCTCGTAGTGCTTGCGCAACTCGGCGAGCCCGCTCTGCCTTTGGCGCGTCGCCCGGTCATGCTCCAAAGCTTGGTTCACCGCATCGAGCAGGTCCTGGTCCAGGAATGGCTTCGTCAGGAACTCCTCTGCACCTGACTTCATCGCCTTCACACTCATCGGAATATCTCCGTGACCGGTGATAAAGATGATGGGAATTTGCACGCCGGCGTCCGCCAACTCGCGCTGAAACTCCAAACCATTGATTCCAGGGAGGCTCACGTCGAGCACCAGGCAACTTGGCCCATCCGGCCGCTTCGCGCGCAGGAACTCCTCTGCCGTCTCGAACACTTCAGAAGGCAAGCCCGCCGACTTGAGCAGCCCCTGGACAGCTGCGCGCACGAACTCATCGTCGTCAATGACAAAAACCGTCGGAGCGTCTTTGGACGTCATTGCTGCGCCTCGACCTTGCTGGGCAGAGTGAAACAGAAACGAGCACCGCGCGGAAAGTTGTCGGCAGCCCATAAGCGTCCTCCGTGCGATTCCACGATGGAGCGGCTGATCCGCAGGCCTAGGCCCGTGCCGTGACTCTTGGTAGTAAAAAAGGCATCGAAGATCTTGCTTGCGTGCTGTTGGGGCAGCCCCACACCAGTATCGATCACCGAAACCAGAACTTGCTGGTCTTCCGTTCGTTGCGATCTGATGACGAGCTCCCTGCTCCCATCCGCATCCTTCATCGCATCGATGCTGTTCACGATGAGGTTCATCAGGACCTGCTGTAATTGGACGCGATCTCCAGTAACGCGGGGAAGATCCGCCGCCAGTTCCGCTCGCACTGATATCTCGTATCGTGCGGCCTCGCCGTACAGGAGGACCATTATCTTTGGAATAACTTCGTTAATATCGACCAACTGCCGTTCGCCAGGGCTCTTCTCGAAGAGCAGGCGGATCCGGGTGATGATCTCGGCCGCACGGGTTGCGTCCTTGACGACTCTCGCGGCTGCCGCGCGCGCCTCTGCCACGTCGGGTTCATCGCGCGCCAACCAACGCAAGCACGTATTC
Organism: uncultured Acidobacteriota bacterium; assembly: GCA_963795005.1. Taxonomy (GTDB): domain Bacteria; phylum Acidobacteriota; class Terriglobia; order Acidiferrales; family UBA7541; genus Palsa-295. Next base: position 19,459 of record CAWCGE010000025.1, read on the forward strand.
GCGTCGGTGGCTGCAGCCGCAATCGGTTGATTCACCTCGTGCGCCAATGAAGCAGTCAGCTCTCCCATGGTGGTCACCCGGCTGACGTGTGCGAGGTCTGCTTGCGCCTGACGCAGCGCTTCTTCGGCCCGTTTGCGTTCGGTGACGTCCATCACCGCTCCAACAAACTCGATAATTCCCGATTGGTCGCCTAGGGCATGAGCCACAATATGGACATATTTGACAGAACCATCCGGCATCACCAAGCGATATTCATGGTCAAAATCCTCCCCACCCTGCGCCGCGCTCTCGATTGTCTGTTTCACCAGAGCCGCGTCTTCTGGGTGAACCCGTTGGAGAATAAGCTCCACGGTCGGTTTCGTCGTGCGATCGTATTGGAAAATTCGAAAGGATTCTTCAGACCAGGTGACCTCGCCGGTGGAAACCCTCCATCCAAAACTGCCCGTGTGGCTTAATCGCTGTGCTTCCGATAAATACGCCTCGCTTTGCTGCAGCTTCTTTTCCTGGACTTCCAAGGTCTGGGTAGCGAATCGCATATCAACCCAGGAGGTCAGCAGAGCCAGCCCGAGGACGATAAAGGTGACGGCGGCAATTCCGGCGGTGCCAAGTGTGGAGACGCTTACGGCGTGAGACAGGTCCACCGGCATGCCAGAGGCGGTGAACCTGGCGGCGGCCATGCCGGTGTAATGCATGACGGGGATCGCCGCACCCATCACGACGGCTCCGGTTAACTTGTCCCAGCCAATCCGCGTTTTCTCATCTCGGAAATGAAAGGTAATCCATAGCGCAGCCAGAGAAATCAAAACCGCGAACACGACGGACAGGACGACCAAAAACGAATTAAACCGGCATATGGCAGGTAAACGCATGGCGGCCATGCCGATGTAATGCATGCTTGCAATACCCGCTCCCATCAGGACACTTCCGGCGAGCGCTCGGAACCAACCCATTTTCTGCCGGCTCACCACGCCCAATGCAACGACCGAAGCGAGAATGGCCGCAAACAGCGACAGCAGAACGGTCGGCCAATCGTAGGCCACAGAAATCGGCAAGATGAACGCCAGCATCCCAATGTAGTGCATGGACCAAATGCCAGTCCCCATTGCACAAGCGCCGCCCAGCAGCCAAACCGCGCGATTCCAACCGCTCGCGGCAGTTACGCGACCTGCAAGATACAGAGCAGCGTAAGACGCAAACATAGCGATCAGCACCGAAAGTGCCACCAGTGCGTAGTTATACGAGCCAATCAAGTTCACGGCAGCCACGCGCCTTCGTCTGGTTGCCACGCGGAACAGCCACGCGGCGCTTCAATCAGAGATCAACCGTCCGTGTTGGACCAGCGCCACTTCTCCCCAGACTCGAAGATCGGTGAAAATGACCAAGCGTGGTATCTCTTCGGACTTCGCTGCAAACGAATACAGGGACTGCAGAAAGTAATAATTGAAAGCCAGACAGGAGAGGACGGTCGCGAGCAGCCCCGGCCCGACCCCACCGAGCCATGCACTGAACATGACCGCGCAAATCAATAGCGACGCAGGAGCACCACCCAAGTGGAATCCCGGCCACAGTGAAAACATCAGCGCTGCGCCAACCGACAGAATGGCCAGCCCGTAACTCCCAATCGCGGGCGGCTTTGGCCCCAGCAGAGGGTTGAATCTGGACATGCTCCTACTCCAGCGAATCGAGGCGCTGCTCCATCCAATTCGCGGAACGAACAGCGACGATTTTGGGCCGCTGGACGGCCAGTTTGCAACAAGTTTAGTTCCGCACGCCCGTCGTCGCACGTCACAAACCGTTCCGTTCTTGTGGCGGTCGCTGCTGCTTTCAGCTTTCGTTCATTACAGAAACGGCAGCAGATGACTCGTTCAGCCCAATGGACATTGTGCCAACACTCCGACAGATTCGCGTAGCTTTCGGCGCCGCCAAGCCCCCTGCGACCTGACGCAAGCCGCTGTAGTGCCAGCCATTTCCAAGTCATGTCCATGGTGTATAGGTTCTGGCACTGCTCTTGCTCCTTTGTCGGTGGGCTGCTGATTGATCGAATGAATAGGAGATACACAATCATGGAAACGATTCGCGCAAGCGGTATCGATACAGACTCAGATGACGCGCTCGTGGCTGCCACCAGATGTGGAGATACGCACGCTTTTGACAGGCTCGTGTTACGTCATAAAGGAAGAGTTCTGGCAGTGGCCCAACGGCTAACCAAAAACCGAGAAGATGCTGAAGATGTGGTGCAGGAAAGCTTTCACAAGGCTTTCCTCCATCTCGATGGTTTTCAGGAAAAGTCGACTTTCTCTACTTGGTTGATACGCATCACGATGAACGAAGCTTTCGCGGTGCTGCGCCGCAGGCGGAAAAACGTCGAACCATTGCGCGAGAACCATCGCGATATCGTGAATTTTGTTCCGCCGGAATTTGTTGATCAGAAACCCAATCCGGAGGAGTCCTGCTGGCGGCGCGAGCGTGCGGACATCTTGAGCAAAGCGATTAACCGCCTTGGCCCAACAGTTCGAAGAACGATCGTGCTGCGCGACATCGAAGATCGTTCCATCGAAGAAACGGCTCAGATTCTGGGCACCACGATCTCCGCCGTGAAATCGCGATTATTTCATGGACGCCGGAAACTATTTGAAGCAGCGAATCCCGGGGCCTTGTATAGGCTATATGCGGCCGAACCGCTCGTAGCCAACACTTTTGACAGTTGAGCCAGCGGTTCGCGAACCTGACGTGCTTGTGCAAATTTCCAACGGGCTGACAGCGCGTCAAGAATCCGGCATCTCCGGGCCAGACCCTCTGGACAGGCCCCGGCTGCTTCTGGCTTGTATGTTCCTTGTCGGCAGTGCTTTGCATGGAAACTTAGCGGGTTTCGTTAGAAAGGGAACCACGCATGCTTCCTTATCCGTGAGACGTGAGGTCTACGGCAGGTCGAAAGTGTCGTCGGTCAACCGCCGCCTTCGCGACGCGCAAGTGCAGGGTCAATTTCCTATGTCTCATTCGGCAGCGAGGAATAATCGAAGACCGGCCGACTGAACTCGCTCAGCCTCTACTAAAGGACGATTTGTTATGAACGCAATCACGTCGGAAACAAATAAGCTCGGATTTATCGGAATCGGCTACATGGGCCGGCCCATCGCGCAGAGACTGCTCGAAGCCGGTTTCAAGGTGACTGCTTATGACCGGGACCGCAGCAAGTCGGAGGAACTGACTCGCCACGGCGGAACGGTGGCGTCGAGCATTGCGGAAATTTTCCGCGACTGCGATGTGGTGTTGTCCTGCCTTCCGAACGACGAAATTATACTCAAGATTCTTAGCGGGCCGGGCGGTGGGTTTGCTAACGCCCGCGGCGGCTCACTGGTGATTGACATGAGCACAGTTTATCCAGAGACCTCGAAGACCCTCTCGCGACTCGGTGCCGAGCGCGGAGTGGATGTCCTCGACGTCACGATCTCGGGGAGTACTCCCGTTGCCGAACAGGGGGCGCTCACGCTGTTCGGGGGCGGCCCGCGGGCTTCTTTCGATGCTGCTGAGTCGATATTTCGGGCGATCGCCAGAAAATACCTTTATGTAGGACCGAGCGGCTCCGGCGCAACGATGAAACTCGTCGTGAACAGTCTGCTGGGAATCGGAATGCAGGCAATTGCCGAAGCAGTTGCACTTGGCGAGAAGGCTGGCCTCGAGCGCAATCGTTTGCTGGACGTGTTGTCGCAGACTGCGGTCGTCGCTCCGGCGCACGTGGGAAAGCTGCACAGAGCGACGAATGGCGATTACAGCCCCCAATTTCCGCTGCGGCTGATGAACAAGGATTTCGGGTTGATTCTCAAACTCGCGGCTGCCGTTGGCGCGAAGATGCCCGCGACACGAGCGGCTTTGGACGTCAATCAAGCGCAATTGGCGGAAGGAGCCGAGCAAGATTTCTCTGCCGTGATTCTGCAGATGGAAAAGCAGGACCATTTGGACCATGCCAACGACGGGAGGATCTCGATGGGCGCCGGTCGAAAGGCGTCGGTCTAACGGAACGGAATCTGCTCCCACGGCTCGCGTTCGAGGAGAGCAGGGTCAATGATTCAACGGAAAGTGAATGGAGCTGACCAGTCGTTTAACGGCGATCCTGACAGGCCGCAGGTCTGGTATCTAGGCGACGTTTTAGCGCTGACGGGATCGAAATTTGGCCGCGGCATCGGGCTTTGCGGCGCATGTATGGTTCACGTAGATGGACAAGCCAGCCACACGATCCTGTGTCTGCATCTGTCGCAAAAAATTGCGATTGAAGGAGAAGCCATGAAACAAGATAGCGCCGAACACCACGTGATTTTTGCTTTCAAAGTTCTGCTGCTGTTTTTTGTTGGCTTTGCGCTTTTTGTCGCCTCGATTGTGCGAGCTAGCCCCGTTCCAGATTCCGCGCCAAGTCGATTCGTCGAATCGCGAAAGGCCGGAGCGGTTCTTCGAACCTAGGCTCACGCGAATCCATAAGTGATTAGTTCGGAGGAATAATATGAACAACGCTGTGAGAAGTTCGCCGACCACCTCCAGCGGAACTGTCTCGCTGGGTAGTGAACTTACCGTTCATCGTCTGGGTTTCGGAGCTATGCGCATAACCGGCGACGGGATCTGGGGACCGCCCCAAGATCCTGCTGCGGCGCTCTCTGTTCTTCGCCGCGCTGTCGAGTTAGGCGTCAATTTCATAGACACCGCGGACTCGTACGGTCCTTACGTCAGCGAAGAATTGATCGCCAAAGCATTGGCGCCTTATCCCAAGGGTCTTGTGATCGCGACAAAGGGAGGATGGAAACGGCCGGGTCCAAACCAGTGGACTCATGATGCCAGCCCTGAGCATCTGCGTGAGGCTGTGGAAGGCAGTCTGAAGAGATTGCGTCTGGATCGGATTGACGTCTACCAATTGCACGTTCCCGACCCGGTGGTGCCCTTCGATGCGTCAATTGAAACGCTGGCCAAGCTGCAGGCGCAGGGAAAGATTCGTTTGATCGGCCTTTCGAATGTGACTCGAGAGCACATTGAGCGTGCGCGAAAGATCACGCCGATCGTCTCGGTGCAAAATCGGTACAGCTTTGCCGATCGCGAATGGGACTATGTGGTGGACTATTGCGAGCAGCATGGGATCGTCTTTATTCCGTGGTTTCCGCTGGGAGCCGGGAAAGTAGCCGGAATGATGCTGGAACGGGTCGCCAAGGCGCACAATAAAACGCCGAAGCAGGTTGCGCTGGCTTGGCTGCTAAGGCGATCTCGGATCATGCTAGCCATCCCGGGGACCTCGTCGATTCGACATCTTGAGGAAAACCTGGCAGCAGCGTCCTTGCGCTTGAGCGACGAAGAGTACGCGCAACTCGCTGGCGTCGCGGAACTCGCTTCTTGAAGAGGTTTCGAATGTCCTCAAACGAAGTCGTTGGGCAAAACCTCTGGGCCGGTCGAACCCTCGCGCGCCTTTTGCATCTCGCCTTGGGCTAGAGTCGACCAGAACGACGCGTAGGGTTCGAGGTAGACGGCCTTCCGCTCCGACGTCAGGATTCCAGTGTATAATCCTCCCCATTCGCATCGCGCGAGGGTGGCTCATGGCTCCGGACAAAGCTTCGACAATGTGGGTTCCGGTATGCTGTGGGCGCGTCATGCGCTGCAATATGTTTAGACAGGCGGATGGCGGAACTTATGCAGCCCTCGTTTGTACAGTTTGCAACAAGAACATCACGCTTGAGCAAGAGTCTCTGGCGGTTGCGGATAAATTTGGGGAAGGTTCGAACATTCTGAGTCTGATGGGATCGCCGAAACCACCAAAGACGGAAAGAAGAAAATCCTTCGCCGAAGCCGGTCCCGACGATCCAACGCTGTAGTCCAAATTACGGTTCACCCAAAACCTTGCCTGCCAATGATTGGCCAGACGATCTCGCACTATCGCATCGTGGAGCAACTCGGCGCTGGCGGAATGGGCGTCGTATTCAAGGCCCAGGATACCCGGCTTGAACGCGCGGTGGCGCTGAAATTCCTACCTGAAAAACTGGCGCAACAACCTCAGGCGCTCGAGCGCTTCCGGCGCGAGGCGCGCGCCGCATCCGCTCTAAACCATCCCGGCATTTGCACGATCTACGACATCGGCGAGCAAGACGGCCGGGCGTTCATCGCCATGGAGTTCATTGACGGCGAAACGCTGGGCACTCACATCCATGGACAGCCGCTTCCTCTGGAAGACCTGCTGGAGCTCGGGATCCAGATCGCGGAAGCTCTGGAGGCGGCGCACGCCGAAGGAATCATTCACCGGGACATCAAACCCGCGAATATCTTCGTGACGAAGCGCGGACGCGCGAAGGTGCTCGATTTTGGCCTCGCGAAGCTCATTCCCAAAGGAGTCGCGGGCGCGGACGGCGATTCCGCCGAATCACAGAGTTCCACCTCGATCGCCGGAATGATCAGCGGGACGCCTTCGTACATGTCGCCGGAGCAGATTCGCGGAGACGCTCTGGACCCGCGCACCGACATTTTTTCACTGGGACTGGTGCTGTATGAAATGGCGACTGGGCGCCAGGCGTTTGGCGGCGGCACCGGCGGCGCGATTATCGAGGCTGTGCTGACGCGGCCGCCTGTTCCGGTGCGAAGCGTCAACCCCGATATTCCGCCGAGGCTCGAAGAAATCATTGACCATGCGCTGCACAAGGATAGGGATCAGCGTTACCAGCACGCGGCCGAAATACGTGCTGAGCTGCAACGACTAATACGGGAATTTGATTCGGGCGGGGTGGCGGGGATCGCACGCTCGGAATCATCCGCGATATCAGAAACGATTCGTTTATCGCGAACCGGCGAGCAGAATTCACCTTCGACCGGTGATACACGACTCCGCTCAGTGCGGGTGTCAAAAATCATCGACTCGCTTGCAGTTTTGCCTTTCGACAATGTGAGTCGCGACCCGGAGAACGACTACCTCAGTGACGGGATCACCGGAAGCCTTATCAATAACCTCGCGACCGTGCCAAAACTGCGCGTGATGGCGCAGAGCACAGTATTTCGGTTTAAAGGTCGTGAGATTGACCCCCAAACCGTCGGTCGCGAGCTCAATGTGCGCGCCGTGCTCACGGGAAGGATGATGCAAAGCGGCGGGTCGTTACGCATCGGGACCGAGTTGGTGGATGTAGCGACTGGGTCTCAACTGTGGGGCGCGCAATTCGATCGCAAGCCCGGCGACATCTTCGTGATCCAGGATGAAATTTCCAATGAAATATCGGGGAAATTACGGCTGCAGCTGACGCGCGGAGAAAAAAGGAGGCTCACCAAGCGCCACACGGAAGACGCCGAGGCGTACCGGCTCTACCTGCAAGGCCGTCATCATTGGAACAGGTGGACCGAAGAAGGCTTTTACAAGGCGATCGAGTACTTTCAGAAAGCGGCCGAGAAGGACCCCAGCTACGCTCTCGCGTACGCTGGCGTGGCCGATTCCTACGTGCTACTCGGATGGAACAGTTATCTGCCCCCGAAGGATGCGTTTCCGAAAGGGAAGGCGGCTGCGCTAACGGCGCTGCAATTTGATCCCGATCTTAGTGAGGCGCACACGCCTCTGGCAGCGGTGTTGTGGCTTCACGATTGGCGGTGGCCAGAAGCGCAGAAAGAATTCGCGCGAAGCCTTGAATTAAATCCTTGCTACCCGACCGCCAATCACTGGTACGCCGAATATCTGATGACCATGGGCCGCCAAGCAGAAGCAATCGCCAAGATGAAAGGCAGCCAGGAGCTGGACCCGTTGTCGCTTATCATCAACGTCGCCATCGGATGGGCCTGCTACATGGCCCGGCGATACGATGAAGCCCTCGAACAACTCCTGCGAACCATGGAGCTGGATCCGAATTATCCCGTCACCTACTGGATTCTCGGCCTGCTGTACCGCATCACTGGCCGCTACGATTTGGCCATCGCCGCGGGCGAGAAGGGCGTCACTTTGTCAGGCGGCAGTCCTCTGATGCGCGCAGCGCTGGCGCATACCTACGGGAAGTCTGGCAGGGCAGGCCATGCGCGGCAGCTGCTCGGCGATTTAACGGAATTGGCAGAGCGCAAATACGTTGCGCCTCACTTCTTCGCCGGGATCCGTATCGGCTTGGGCGAAAACGACCAAGCCATCGAATGCTTGGAGAAATCCTCTGAGGAGCACTCCCACTGGCTCATCTATCTTCATATAGATCCGAGCATGGATGATCTGCGGAACGAAGCTCGTTTCCAGGACCTGTTGAAACGCGTCGGCCTTCCCGCGCTCCCGGGCGCGATCCCCGCTTGAAAAAAACTCCGGCATGTGAAGTGCGGTACCGCACCAGCTACAGTTAATTCGAACACCTGAGGCGGGAATTCTCCGTCGAGCATTAAACCGACTGCGAATCCCCCTCTGCGCTATTCGTATCTCAGCGCCACCAGGGGATCGACGCGGATCGCGCGGCGGGCTGGAATGTAACAGGCGAGCAGGGCGACACCGATCAGAAGAACGGCGACCCCAGCAAAGGTCAGCGGATCGGTCGGCCGGACGCCGTAAAGCAGGCCGGCCATCAAGTGCGACAGGATCAGCGCGCACACAAATCCCACTGCGGCGCCGGCGATAGCGAGCCCCAATCCCTGACGCAGAATCATGCGCAGGATGTTCCGCTTTTGCGCTCCGAGGGCGAGGCGAATCCCGATCTCGTGCGTGCGCTCGCTGACAAGGTAGGAAATCACTCCGTAGATTCCCAACCCGGCCAGAAGCAGCGCGGTCAAGGCGAACAGGCCGACCATTTCCATCGAGAAGCGCCTCTGGGAGAGCGACGCGGATACCATTTCCTCGAGCGTTTGCGCGCCGAAAACGGGAAGTTCCGGGTTAACGGACTGCACCTGTTCGCGCAACGCTACTGGAGTCGCAGCGGGGTCCAGCCGTCCGCGCAAGACTATCGCCAAGTCCTTGGGGTGCTTCTGAAACAGGCTCAGATAGGTTTGTGGCGCGCTCGATTCCGCCAGTGATTCTGTGCGCGCGTCCGCGATTACGCCAACAATGGTAGTCCAGGAGTTCGCGCCTGTACCGCGCGCGTTGTTTAGCTTGACGTGTTTGCCGACGGGATCCTCGTTTGGCCAATACGTGCGCGCGAACGCTTCGTTGACCACCGCCACGGCCGGGGCATTTTCGTTGTCCGCATCGCTGAATAAACGGCCTCGCAGCAGCGGCATGTCCAGCAAGTGAAAATATTCCGGCGTAATCATGGAAACGTTGACCAAAGGAGCTTGCTCGCTCTGGGTCTCGCGACCTTCGATGATCAATAGGTACGGGTTCAGATCGTTTCGACCATGACCTAAGGGAACAGCCGCCAAATCACCAACGGCTGCTTCTTCCACGCCGGGGAGTGTCCTGCTGCGGCGAAGGATTTCGCGTACCAATGGCGCTTCCTGAGCTGCGGTGCGATAGATGTCAGTCTCGGGATCGTTGGGAATAGGTAGCCACGTGCGAACGGCCATCACATTTTGCGGGTCGAATCCCGGGCGCACATTCAACAAATCCCAAAAGCTGCGGAGCAGCAGCCCGGCAGCGATCATCAACACCAGGGAAAGCGCAACTTCCGTGACCATCAGTGCGCGGCGCATGCGGGCCTGCTCGCCGGAGCTTGTCGAGGCGCGGCCTTCGCGCTTGAGCGCATCAGTCAAATTCCCCTGGCCCGCATGCAGCGCGGGCGCTAGACCGAAATTTGCACCGGCGAGGAGGGAGGCGGCCAGAGCGAAAAGCAAAACGGGCCAGTTGATCGCAACTTCATTGAGCCGGGGTAGGCTGTCCGGCACGATTTGCAGCAGAAAACCCTTCGCGCCGTAAAGAATTGCCAAGCCGACGGCTCCGCCGAGCAGCGAAAGTAGCATGCCTTCGGTGAGCAGTTGACATATCAACCTCGTGCGCCCGGCGCCGAGCGCCTGCCGCACGGCCATCTCGCGCCCCCTGGCGCTGGCGCGCGCGAGCAGCAGATTCGCGACGTTCACGCAGCTAATCAGCAGCACTAATCCGACGGCTCCCAGCAACAATAGCAAGGACTGGCGAACATCCCCGACCACCGCCTGCTTAAGCGGCACCAAACGCACCCTCCACGCGCTCTGCGGCGGATAGTCGTCCGGGAATTCTTTCTGCAGGGATGCCACCAACGCGTTAACGCGGCTCTGCGCTGCAGCAATCGTCAGTCCAGGCTTGATTCGCGCGATGGCTTCCGGAAGAATCCGCAAATTGCGTTGCGGCGGCGGGGCAGGGTCCCCGGCAAAACCTGCCGCGGCCCAAACATCAATGTTGCTTTGTTCCACCGTCGCTCCCGGATCGTGAAAACCGGGCGGCATGACGCCGACTACGCTGTACAAGTCGTTGTCCAGCCGCACACTTTTGCCCAGAATGTGCGGATCGCTTCCGAAGGCTCGCTTCCATAACCCGTCGCTGATGACCACTTCCAGATTGAATCCGGGCGTTTGATCCTCGGGATTGAACGTCCGGCCCAACTGTGGATTCACGCTTAGCACAGCAAAATAATTCGGCGCTATGGTGAGAAGGCGGATGCGCTCAGGCTGCGAGGAGCCCGTCAGATTCACGTCTCCGCCCCCTATTGGCGTGACGTACTCGAAAATCCCCGAGCGCTGGAAATCGTGCCATTCCGGCACGGATATTCCCACGTCCTGCGCGCCGACGCCGGGAAGATCATCCACCACACTTACTAGTTGCTCCGGGTGCGGATAGGGCAGGGGATGCAGGAGCGTGGCATCCACGACGCTGAAAATTGCGGTGGTGGCGCCGACGCCGAGAGCAATCGTCAGGACGGCGATGGCGGTGAAGCCGGGGGACTTGCGCAGCATACGCAGCGCGAAGCGAACGTCCTGCCAGAAGTGATCCCACCAGAGCCAGTGGCTGGATTCGTAAAAGCGCTCCTGCGCCTTGGTCACGTTGCCGAAAGAGCGGCGCGCCGCGGTTCGCGCGTCTTCGTCGCTTAGTCCCAGTTCCCGCAAGCGTTCTATCTCCAGCTCAATGTGAGCCTCGATTTCAGCGCCGAAGTCATTCGCCTTGCGCTTGCGTCCGAACATGGCTCTAGCCCTCCTCGGACTCCAGAATGCGTCCGATGGCCGCCGTCAGCCGGTTCCACTTGGTGGTTTCCCTTGCGAGTTGTTTGCGGCCGGCGGACGTCAGCGAATAAAAGCGGGCCTTGCGGTTATTTGTGGAGGTTCCCCATTTCGCGGAGATCCACCCGCGCTCTTCAAGCCGTTGCAGCGCGGGGTAAAGCGCTCCGTGTTCGACGAGGAGTTCTTCGTCGGAAGTTTGCTGGATGGCGCGTGCGATGCCTTGGCCGTGCTGCGATCCAAAAATCAGCGTGCGCAGGATCAGTAGGTCCAGGGTGCCCTGCAACAATTCCAATCGTTCTCGGGTACCTTGGGTAGACATATAACCCGAATACTGCACCCGCACGGGTAAGATGTCAACCTGGAAATGCACAAGATTCGAGGCGATCTGATTCCGAGCGGCGGCCGGCAGTTGTCGAAACGGTTGTGTCTCTCTGTGTACTCACCACAACTGTCCTGCTGCCTGTTCGAGCGGCGTGTGGCGGGAATTCTCCATCGCCAAATAACCAGGTGCTGTTTCGCCATATTGGCGTGGCAGGTACCCGCTGCTCAAGCTGGTTCTAAACGGTTATCAGGCGCAAGAATCGCCCCGGCTTTCGATGAGCGCGTGGTCTCCCGTGCGTGTGACTTTTTTCATCCCTCTTCCAGACCCCGGAGATCGCGGCACGTTCACAATTTCACTGCGAGAGGCCAGGAACTTCCCCGGAAACTGTAACTTATTGGATGCATATGATTTTTGAATGTCGCGGACTACTGGCTAACAAGCGAGCTTTTCTACATGTGGTGACCGGGGACACAGGAAAGGGTCCGCGAAACACCTTGACAAAGAATTGAGCCTACACTATAAGCCTCTTCAACATGATAAGCGGTTAGAAATAACCTGTGCAACCGCTTGTTCGGGGAATGCTCGCAAAACTCGGATAGGAGCATCCTCGCCGCGATCTACGGGTCGGCCAGACGAGAAGTTGTTCGCGGAAGCACGGAAATCTTATGGCTTCATTGCAAAAACGCGACCGCCAGAGACCAGCCAAGTGCGCAAGCATCTATGACGTGGCTCGCGAATCACGCGTCTCGGTCTTCACCGTTTCCGCGGTCGTCAATCACAAAAGCCACGTGGGGTTGAAGCTTCGCAAGCGCGTCGAAGCCGCCATCCGCAAACTTAATTACCGTCCCAATCTGATTGCCCGCAGCCTGGCAAACCAGCGAACCCATACCATCGGAATGATTGTGCCGGACATCGCTAACCCCTTTTTCCCGATGGTCGTCCGTGGCGCCCAAGATGCCGCGCAAAAACACGGATATAACCTCCTGCTCTGCAACAGTGACGACAGTCTGGCCAAGGAAGAGAGTTCTGTCGAACTACTGCTATCCAAGCGAGTCGATGGAATTCTGCTGACCAAAGCGGCCGAAGATTTCCGGCCCTCATTGCGTCAGATGATAAAACAGATCCATATCCCGTTCGTTCTGGTCATGCGCACATATCCCCAGCTAACCAAAGATGCCGTGATCACGGACGACTACCAGGGTGCCTACGACGCGGTATCTCATCTCGCGCGCGCGGGAAGGCGACGCATTGGATTGATCGGTGGCCCGTGGAAGGTGAGCGACGCGCTAGCGCGCTGGGAAGGCTTTCGCGACGCGCTGAAAGCCGAAGGTCTGCCGTATCAGCCGGAATTGGTAATCGAAGGAGACTATCGTATTGAATCCGGATTTCGTGCCGGCCACGCGCTGCTTTCGCATCGCCCCGAGGGAATTTACGTTGCGAATCACCTGATGACTATCGGATTGCTGAAAGCCGCGGAAGAAATGGGCTTGCGCTGCCCGGAGGATTTCGGCCTTGTCAGCTTTGACGATTATCCCTGGCACGGCGTTTTCCGCCCCAGGCTCACTACGATCGAGCTCCCCAAGCACCAACTCGGCAGCGAAGCGGCCGAACTTCTCATTCGCCGAATATCCGGTGATCGCAGCCCGGCCGCCGCAAAAAAACTGCCTCCGGAACTTCGTATTCGCGAGTCGTGCGGATTTGCGCTCATCGTATCTCGTGCCCCAGCCGCGGATTCGAACGTTGCCAGCTCGAAGTTCCCCTGATCCGGGAGGCGAAGTAGCGCGCTTCATTCGCTTCAGCAGCTGACGTTACGATTCACAGAAATCAATCAGTTTCGGGCGCGTGGTAAACCCGCGCGTCTTGTAGGCTCCCTACATCATTCACTTTGCAGTTAGCAAGCCGCTCGCGAGTGCCACGCACGCCAGAATTCGCGCTTTCCGACGTTTGGCTTCCGCGAGGAAAGCTTCCGCCGGACGTTGCCGGAAACAATTAAAAATAATCTGCACGCTCTGTACGTTGGAATGTTGGATAGCCCGGAGCGCCTCCTCCACTTTTTCGACACTGACCCCGTAGTAGCGGATTTTCCCGGCTCGCACCAAATCGTCGAGAATTCCAAACACCTCCGCGTATTCGTAGAGCGACGTGGGCGGACAATGCAGTTGCAGCAGATCGAGCGAATCGGTCGCAAGGTTTCGCAGGCTGTCTTCGATCCAAGTCGTCACCGTCGGCGTATACATCGGCGGTATCTATAAAATTCACGCCGCAATCAACCTCCCCTTGTTCAATGCCGCCTGGGAGTCTTTGTCCGAGACCTGACCCCACGCACTGCCGATTGCCCAAGCGCCAAAGCTTCTGTCCGATACCCGCCAACCGGTACGCCCCAGCGGACGATAGTGCATCGATCCCTCGTATCTTCGGATTTGACTCCAGGGCGCAATGATACCCCGGCGGCCAGGGCAGCGCAGTTCACAGCTAAATTGAACGAATGAACTGAGGACTAGCGGTCGGCGTAGTAGCCGTCCCTGGTTTGTACGGCCAGGTCCTTTTGCTTCACGGTGAGATGAATCTTGTGGTAACCGGGTGTGCCATCGGCTTTATCTGGGACGTAGCCTAGGCCGTACTGATTGCGGAGCTCCTCGTTTATTGCGTCGTAGATATCGCCGACCGTCTGCTTCTTGGTCACTTCAAAGAACCGCCCCCCGGTTTCCTTGGACATCTGCTCGAGAATCTTTTTGCCGTCAGGACGCGCTTCCTGTGGGTACCGATGATGCCCGCCGCCACCCATTCCTCCGCCGCCCATTCCGCCCCCGCCCATGTGCGGCCCGCCATAACCTCCGCTGTTTCCGTAGCCTTCTTTGTCGGCGAAAAGAATAGAGTAAACCAACGTGTCCGCACGCTGCGCGGTTTCGATGGCGTCTTGCAATGATTCCTTGCTGCCGCGGTCCACTCCGTCGGT
>CAWCGE010000026.1:0-111053 GCA_963795005.1 uncultured Acidobacteriota bacterium
GCGACCTGACGCAAGCCGCTGTAGTGCCAGCCATTTCCAAGTCATGTCCATGGTGTATAGGTTCTGGCACTGCTCTTGCTCCTTTGTCGGTGGGCTGCTGATTGATCGAATGAATAGGAGATACACAATCATGGAAACGATTCGCGCAAGCGGTATCGAAACAGACTCAGATGACGCGCTCGTGGCTGCCACCAGATGTGGAGATACGCCGCTTTGACAGGCTCGTGTTGCGTCATAAAGGACGAGTTCTGGCAGTGGCCCAACGGCTAACCAAAAACCGAGAAGATGCTGAAGATGTGGTGCAGGAAAGCTTTCACAAGGCTTTCCTCCATCTCGATGGTTTTCAGGAAAAGTCGACTTTCTCTACTTGGTTGATACGCATCACGATGAACGAAGCTTTCGCGGTGCTGCGCCGCAGGCGGAAAAACGTCAAACCATTGCGCGAGAACCATCGCGATATCGTGAATTTTGTTCCGCCGGAATTTGTTGATCAGAGACCCAATCCGGAGGAGTCTTGCTGGCGGCGCGAGCGTGCGGACATCTTAAGCAAAGCGATTAACCGCCTTGGCCCAACAGTTCGAAGAACGATCGTGCTGCGCGACATCGAAGATCGTTCCATCGAAGAAACGGCTCAGATTCTGGGGACCACGATCTCCGCCGTGAAATCGCGATTATTTCATCGACAGCGGAAACTATTTGAAGCAGCGAATCCCGGGGCCTTGTATAGGCTATATGCGGCCGAACCGCTCGTAGCCAACACTTTTGACAGTTGAGCCAGCGGTTCGCGAACCTGACGTGCTTGTGCAAATTTCCAACGGGCTGACAGCGCGTCAAGAATCCGGCATCTCCGGGCCAGACCCTCTGGACAGGCCCGGCTGCTTCTGGCTTGTATGTTCCTTGTCGGCAGTGCTTTGCATGGAAACCCAGCGGGTTTCGTTAGAAAGGGAACCACGATGTTCCTTATCCGTGAGACGTGAGGTCTACGGCAGGTCGAAAGTGTCGTCGGTCAACCGCAGCCTTCGCGACGCGGAAGTGCAGGGTCAATTTCCAATGTCTCATTCGGCAGCGAGGAATAATCGAAGACCGGCCGACTGAACTCGCTCAGCCTCTACTAAAGGACGATTTGTTATGAACGCAATCACGTCGGAAACAAATAAGCTCGGATTTATCGGAATCGGCTACATGGGCCGGCCCATCGCGCGAACTACTCGAAGCCGGTTTCAAGGTGACTGCTTATGACCGGGACCGCAGCAAGTCGGAGGAACTGACTCGCACGGCGGAACGGTGGCGTCGAGCATTGCAGAAATTTTCCGCGACTGCGATGTGGTGTTGTCCTGCCTTCCGAACGACGAAATTATACTCAAGATTCTTAGCGGACCGGGCGGTGGGTTTGCTAACGCCCGCGGCGGTTCACTGGTGATTGACATGAGCACAGTTTATCCAGAGACCTCGAAGACCCTCTCGCGACTCGGTGCCGAGCGCGGAGTGGATGTCCTCGACGTCACGATCTCGGGGAATACTGTTGCCGAACAGGGGGCGCTCACGCTGTTCGGGGGCGGCCCGCGGGCTTCTTTCGATGCTGCTGAGTCGATATTTCGGGCGATCGCCAAAAAATACCTTTATGTAGGACCGAGCGGCTCCGGCGCAACGATGAAACTCGTCGTGAACAGTCTGCTGGGAATCGGAATGCAGGCAATTGCCGAAGCAGTTGCACTTGGCGAGAAGGCTGGCCTCGAGGCAATCGTTTGCTGGACGTGTTGTCGCAGACTGCGGTCGTCGCTCCGGCGCACGTGGGAAAGCTGCACAGAGCGACGAATGGCGATTACAGCCCCCAATTTCCGCTGCGGCTGATAAACAAGGATTTCGGGTTGATTCTCAAACTCGCGGCTGCCGTTGGCGCGAAAATGCCCGCGACACGAGCGGCTTTGGACGTCAATCAAGCGCAATTGGCGGAAGGAGCCGAGCAAGATTTCTCTGCCGTGATTCTGCAGATGGAAAAGCAGGACCATTTGGACCATGCCAACAACGGGAGGATCTCGATGGGCGCCGGTCGAAAGGCGTCGGTCTAACGGAATGTCTCCCACGGCTCGCGTTCGAGGAGAGAAGGGTCAATGATTCAACGGAAAGTGAATGGAGCTGACCAGTCGTTTAAAGGCGATCCTGACATGCCGCAGCTCTGGTATCTAGGCGACGTTTTAGCGCTGACGGGATCGAAATTTGGCTGCGGCATCGGGCTTTGCGGCGCATGTATGGTTCACGTAGATGGACAAGCCAGCACACATCCTGTGTCTGCATCTGTCGCAAAAACTTGCGATTGTAGGAGAAGCCATGAAACAAGATAGCGCCGAACACCACGTGATTCTTGCTTTCAAAGTTCTGCTGCTGTTTTTTGTTGGCTTTGCGTTTTTTGTTGCCTCGATTGTGCGAGCCAGCCCCGTTCCAGACAGCGCGGCCGGGCAGCACGACGTTTCGCACCAAATGCGTCATGTGCCACGGTCAAGATGGAGGCGGTTCTCAGGTTGGAAAAACCATGGATGTTCCGGACCTGCGGTCACCGGCAGTCCAGAAGCTGACCGATGCGGAACTCGCTCAAGTAATTTCCGACGGCAAAGGTGGCATGCCGTCATTCAAGGGTTCCCTGAGCGACGATCAAATCCACGGCCTTGTGACGTGCATTCGCTCGTTGGCTGCCAATAAATCGGTTGGTGCTTCGCGTGAGCCTAGGCTCGAAGAACCGCTCCGGCCTTTCGCGATTCGACGAATGAATTTGCGCGGAATCATAAGTGATTAGTTTGGAGGAATAATATGAACAACGCTGTGAGAAGTTCGCCGACCACCTCCAGCGGAACTGTCTCGCTGGGTAGTGAACCTACCGTTCATCGTCTGGGTTTCGGAGCTATGCGCATAACCGGCGACTGGATCTGGGGACCGCCCCAAAATCCTGCTGCGGCGCTCTCTGTTCTTCGCCGCGCTGTCGAGTTAGGCGTCAATTTCATAGACACCGCGGACTCGTACGGTCCTTACGTCAGCGAAGAATTGATCGCCAAAGCATTGGCGCCTTATCCCAAGGGTCTTGTGATCGCGACAAAGGGAGGATGGAAACGGCCGGGTCCAAACCAGTGGACTCATGATGCCAGCCCTGAGCATCTGCGTGAGGCTGTGGAAGGCAGTCTGAAGAGATTGCGTCTGGATCGGATTGACGTCTACCAATTGCACGTTCCCGACCCGGTGGTGCCCTTCGATGCGTCAATTGAAACGCTGGCCAAGCTGCAGGCGCAGGGAAAGATTCGTTTGATCGGCCTTTCGAATGTGACTCGAGAGCACATTGAGCGTGCGCGAAAGATCACGCCGATCGTCTCGGTGCAAAATCGGTACAGCTTTGCCGATCGCGAATGGGACTATGTGGTGGACTATTGCAAGCAGCATGGGATCGTCTTTATTCCGTGGTTTCCGCTGGGAGCCGGGAAAGTAGCCGGAATGATGCTGGAACGGGTCGCCAAGGCGCACAATAAAACGCCGAAGCAGGTTGCGCTGGCTTGGCTGCTAAGGCGATCTCGGATCATGCTAGCGATCCCGGGGACCTCGTCGATTCGACATCTTGAGGAAAACCTGGCAGCAGCGTCCTTGCGCTTGAGCGACGAAGAGTACGCGCAACTCGCTGGCGTCGCGGAACTCGCTTCTTGAAGAGGTTTCGAATGTCCTCAAACGAAGTAGTTGGGCAAAACCTCTGGGCCGGTCGAACCCTCGCCCCTTTTGCATCTAGCCTTGGGCTAGAGTCGACCAGAACGACGCGTAGGGTTCGAGGTAGACGGCCTTCCGCTCCGACGTTAGGATTCCAGTGTATAATCCTCCCCATTCGCATCGCGCGAGGGCGGCTCATGGCTCCGGACAAAGCTTCGACAATGTGGGTTCCGGTATGCTGTGGGCGCGTCATGCGCTGCAATATGTTTAGACAGGCGGATGGCGGAACTTACGCAGCCCTCGTTTGTACAGTTTGCAACAAGAACATCACGCTTGAGCAAGAGTCTCTGGCGGTTGCGGATAAATTTGGGGAAGGTTCGAACATTCTGAGTCTGATGGGATCGCCGAAACCACCAAAGGCGGAAAGAAGAAAATCCTTCGCCGAAGCCGGTCCCGACGATCCAACGCTGTAGTCCAAATTACGGTTCACCCAAAACCTTGCCTGCCAATGATTGGCCAGACGATCTCGCACTATCGCATCGTGGAGCAACTCGGCGCTGGCGGAATGGGCGTCGTATTCAAGGCCCAGGATACCCGGCTTGAACGCGCGGTGGCGCTGAAATTCCTACCTGAAAAACTGGCGCAACAACCTCAGGCGCTCGAGCGCTTCCGGCGCGAGGCGCGCGCCGCATCCGCTCTAAACCATCCCGGCATTTGCACGATCTACGACATCGGCGAGCAAGACGGCCGGGCGTTCATCGCCATGGAGTTCATTGACGGCGAAACGCTGGGCACTCACATCCATGGACAGCCGCTTCCTCTGGAAGACCTGCTGGAGCTCGGGATCCAGATCGCGGAAGCTCTGGAGGCGGCGCACGCCGAAGGAATCATTCACCGGGACATCAAACCCGCGAATATCTTCGTGACGAAGCGCGGACGCGCGAAGGTGCTCGATTTTGGCCTCGCGAAGCTCATTCCCAAAGGAGTCGCGGGCGCGGACGGCGATTCCGCCGAATCACAGAGTTCCACCTCGATCGCCGGAATGATCAGCGGGACGCCTTCGTACATGTCGCCGGAGCAGATTCGCGGAGACGCTCTGGACCCGCGCACCGACATTTTTTCACTGGGACTGGTGCTGTATGAAATGGCGACTGGGCGCCAGGCGTTTGGCGGCGGCACCGGCGGCGCGATTATCGAGGCTGTGCTGACGCGGCCGCCTGTTCCGGTGCGAAGCGTCAACCCCGATATTCCGCCGAGGCTCGAAGAAATCATTGACCATGCGCTGCACAAGGATAGGGATCAGCGTTACCAGCACGCGGCCGAAATACGTGCTGAGCTGCAACGACTAATACGGGAATTTGATTCGGGCGGGGTGGCGGGGATCGCACGCTCGGAATCATCCGCGATATCAGAAACGATTCGTTTATCGCGAACCGGCGAGCAGAATTCACCTTCGACCGGTGATACACGACTCCGCTCAGTGCGGGTGTCAAAAATCATCGACTCGCTTGCAGTTTTGCCTTTCGACAATGTGAGTCGCGACCCGGAGAACGACTACCTCAGTGACGGGATCACCGGAAGCCTTATCAATAACCTCGCGACCGTGCCAAAACTGCGCGTGATGGCGCAGAGCACAGTATTTCGGTTTAAAGGTCGTGAGATTGACCCCCAAACCGTCGGTCGCGAGCTCAATGTGCGCGCCGTGCTCACGGGAAGGATGATGCAAAGCGGCGGGTCGTTACGCATCGGGACCGAGTTGGTGGATGTAGCGACTGGGTCTCAACTGTGGGGCGCGCAATTCGATCGCAAGCCCGGCGACATCTTCGTGATCCAGGATGAAATTTCCAATGAAATATCGGGGAAATTACGGCTGCAGCTGACGCGCGGAGAAAAAAGGAGGCTCACCAAGCGCCACACGGAAGACGCCGAGGCG
This sequence comes from uncultured Acidobacteriota bacterium, assembly GCA_963795005.1. GTDB lineage: Bacteria > Acidobacteriota > Terriglobia > Acidiferrales > UBA7541 > Palsa-295. The sequence goes on from CAWCGE010000026.1 coordinate 5,615, forward strand.
TACCGGCTCTACCTGCAAGGCCGTCATCATTGGAACAGGTGGACCGAAGAAGGCTTTTACAAGGCGATCGAGTACTTTCAGAAAGCGGCCGAGAAGGACCCCAGCTACGCTCTCGCGTACGCTGGCGTGGCCGATTCCTACGTGCTACTCGGATGGAACAGTTATCTGCCCCCGAAGGATGCGTTTCCGAAAGGGAAGGCGGCTGCGCTAACGGCGCTGCAATTTGATCCCGATCTTAGTGAGGCGCACACGCCTCTGGCAGCGGTGTTGTGGCTTCACGATTGGCGGTGGCCAGAAGCGCAGAAAGAATTCGCGCGAAGCCTTGAATTAAATCCTTGCTACCCGACCGCCAATCACTGGTACGCCGAATATCTGATGACCATGGGCCGCCAAGCAGAAGCAATCGCCAAGATGAAAGGCAGCCAGGAGCTGGACCCGTTGTCGCTTATCATCAACGTCGCCATCGGATGGGCCTGCTACATGGCCCGGCGATACGATGAAGCCCTCGAACAACTCCTGCGAACCATGGAGCTGGATCCGAATTATCCCGTCACCTACTGGATTCTCGGCCTGCTGTACCGCATCACTGGCCGCTACGATTTGGCCATCGCCGCGGGCGAGAAGGGCGTCACTTTGTCAGGCGGCAGTCCTCTGATGCGCGCAGCGCTGGCGCATACCTACGGGAAGTCTGGCAGGGCAGGCCATGCGCGGCAGCTGCTCGGCGATTTAACGGAATTGGCAGAGCGCAAATACGTTGCGCCTCACTTCTTCGCCGGGATCCGTATCGGCTTGGGCGAAAACGACCAAGCCATCGAATGCTTGGAGAAATCCTCTGAGGAGCACTCCCACTGGCTCATCTATCTTCATATAGATCCGAGCATGGATGATCTGCGGAACGAAGCTCGTTTCCAGGACCTGTTGAAACGCGTCGGCCTTCCCGCGCTCCCGGGCGCGATCCCCGCTTGAAAAAAACTCCGGCATGTGAAGTGCGGTACCGCACCAGCTACAGTTAATTCGAACACCTGAGGCGGGAATTCTCCGTCGAGCATTAAACCGACTGCGAATCCCCCTCTGCGCTATTCGTATCTCAGCGCCACCAGGGGATCAACGCGGATCGCGCGGCGGGCTGGAATGTAACAGGCGAGCAGGGCGACACCGATCAGAAGAGCGGCGACCCCAGCAAAGGTCAGCGGATCGGTCGGCCGGACGCCGTAAAGCAGGCCGGCCATCAAGTGCGACAGGATCAGCGCGCACACAAATCCCACTGCGGCGCCGGCGATAGCGAGCCCCAATCCCTGACGCAGAATCATGCGCAGGATGTTCCGCTTTTGCGCTCCAAGGGCGAGGCGAATCCCGATCTCGTGCGTGCGCTCGCTGACAAGGTAGGAAATCACTCCGTAGATTCCCAACCCGGCCAGAAGCAGCGCGGTCAAGGCGAACAGGCCGACCATTTCCATCGAGAAGCGCCTCTGGGAGAGCGACGCGGATACCATTTCCTCGAGCGTTTGCGCGCCGAAAACGGGAAGTTCCGGGTTAACGGACTGCACCTGTTCGCGCAACGCTACTGGAGTCGCAGCGGGGTCCAGCCGTCCGCGCAAGACTATCGCCAAGTCCTTGGGGTGCTTCTGAAACAGGCTCAGATAGGTTTGTGGCGCGCTCGATTCCGCCAGTGATTCTGTGCGCGCGTCCGCGATTACGCCAACAATGGTAGTCCAGGAGTTCGCGCCTGTACCGCGCGCGTTGTTTAGCTTGACGTGTTTGCCGACGGGATCCTCGTTTGGCCAATACGTGCGCGCGAACGCTTCGTTGACCACCGCCACGGCCGGGGCATTTTCGTTGTCCGCATCGCTGAATAAACGGCCTCGCAGCAGCGGCATGTCCAGCAAGTGAAAATATTCCGGCGTAATCATGGAAACGTTGACCAAAGGAGCTTGCTCGCTCTGGGTCTCGCGACCTTCGATGATCAATAGGTACGGGTTCAGATCGTTTCGACCATGACCTAAGGGAACAGCCGCCAAATCACCAACGGCTGCTTCTTCCACGCCGGGGAGTGTCCTGCTGCGGCGAAGGATTTCGCGTACCAATGGCGCTTCCTGAGCTGCGGTGCGATAGATGTCAGTCTCGGGATCGTTGGGAATAGGTAGCCACGTGCGAACGGCCATCACATTTTGCGGGTCGAATCCCGGGCGCACATTCAACAAATCCCAAAAGCTGCGGAGCAGCAGCCCGGCAGCGATCATCAACACCAGGGAAAGCGCAACTTCCGTGACCATCAGTGCGCGGCGCATGCGGGCCTGCTCGCCGGAGCTTGTCGAGGCGCGGCCTTCGCGCTTGAGCGCATCAGTCAAATTCCCCTGGCCCGCATGCAGCGCGGGCGCTAGACCGAAATTTGCACCGGCGAGGAGGGAGGCGGCCAGAGCGAAAAGCAAAACGGGCCAGTTGATCGCAACTTCATTGAGCCGGGGTAGGCTGTCCGGCACGATTTGCAGCAGAAAACCCTTCGCGCCGTAAAGAATTGCCAAGCCGACGGCTCCGCCGAGCAGCGAAAGTAGCATGCCTTCGGTGAGCAGTTGACATATCAACCTCGTGCGCCCGGCGCCGAGCGCCTGCCGCACGGCCATCTCGCGCCCCCTGGCGCTGGCGCGCGCGAGCAGCAGATTCGCGACGTTCACGCAGCTAATCAGCAGCACTAATCCGACGGCTCCCAGCAACAATAGCAAGGACTGGCGAACATCCCCGACCACCGCCTGCTTAAGCGGCACCAAACGCACCCTCCACGCGCTCTGCGGCGGATAGTCGTCCGGGAATTCTTTCTGCAGGGATGCCACCAACGCGTTAACGCGGCTCTGCGCTGCAGCAATCGTCAGTCCAGGCTTGATTCGCGCGATGGCTTCCGGAAGAATCCGCAAATTGCGTTGCGGCGGCGGGGCAGGGTCCCCGGCAAAACCTGCCGCGGCCCAAACATCAATGTTGCTTTGTTCCACCGTCGCTCCCGGATCGTGAAAACCGGGCGGCATGACGCCGACTACGCTGTACAAGTCGTTGTCCAGCCGCACACTTTTGCCCAGAATGTGCGGATCGCTTCCGAAGGCTCGCTTCCATAACCCGTCGCTGATGACCACTTCCAGATTGAATCCGGGCGTTTGATCCTCGGGATTGAACGTCCGGCCCAACTGTGGATTCACGCTTAGCACAGCAAAATAATTCGGCGCTATGGTGAGAAGGCGGATGCGCTCAGGCTGCGAGGAGCCCGTCAGATTCACGTCTCCGCCCCCTATTGGCGTGACGTACTCGAAAATCCCCGAGCGCTGGAAATCGTGCCATTCCGGCACGGATATTCCCACGTCCTGCGCGCCGACGCCGGGAAGATCATCCACCACACTTACTAGTTGCTCCGGGTGCGGATAGGGCAGGGGATGCAGGAGCGTGGCATCCACGACGCTGAAAATTGCGGTGGTGGCGCCGACGCCGAGAGCAATCGTCAGGACGGCGATGGCGGTGAAGCCGGGGGACTTGCGCAGCATACGCAGCGCGAAGCGAACGTCCTGCCAGAAGTGATCCCACCAGAGCCAGTGGCTGGATTCGTAAAAGCGCTCCTGCGCCTTGGTCACGTTGCCGAAAGAGCGGCGCGCCGCGGTTCGCGCGTCTTCGTCGCTTAGTCCCAGTTCCCGCAAGCGTTCTATCTCCAGCTCAATGTGAGCCTCGATTTCAGCGCCGAAGTCATTCGCCTTGCGCTTGCGTCCGAACATGGCTCTAGCCCTCCTCGGACTCCAGAATGCGTCCGATGGCCGCCGTCAGCCGGTTCCACTTGGTGGTTTCCCTTGCGAGTTGTTTGCGGCCGGCGGACGTCAGCGAATAAAAGCGGGCCTTGCGGTTATTTGTGGAGGTTCCCCATTTCGCGGAGATCCACCCGCGCTCTTCAAGCCGTTGCAGCGCGGGGTAAAGCGCTCCGTGTTCGACGAGGAGTTCTTCGTCGGAAGTTTGCTGGATGGCGCGTGCGATGCCTTGGCCGTGCTGCGATCCAAAAATCAGCGTGCGCAGGATCAGTAGGTCCAGGGTGCCCTGCAACAATTCCAATCGTTCTCGGGTACCTTGGGTAGACATATAACCCGAATACTGCACCCGCACGGGTAAGATGTCAACCTGGAAATGCACAAGATTCGAGGCGATCTGATTCCGAGCGGCGGCCGGCAGTTGTCGAAACGGTTGTGTCTCTCTGTGTACTCACCACAACTGTCCTGCTGCCTGTTCGAGCGGCGTGTGGCGGGAATTCTCCATCGCCAAATAACCAGGTGCTGTTTCGCCATATTGGCGTGGCAGGTACCCGCTGCTCAAGCTGGTTCTAAACGGTTATCAGGCGCAAGAATCGCCCCGGCTTTCGATGAGCGCGTGGTCTCCCGTGCGTGTGACTTTTTTCATCCCTCTTCCAGACCCCGGAGATCGCGGCAGTTCAAATTTCACTGCGAGAGGCCAGGAACTTCCCCGGAAACTGTAACTTATTGGATGCATATGATTTTTGAATGTCGCGGATTACTGGCTAACAAGCGAGCTTTTCTACATGTGGTGATCGGGGACACAGGAAAGGGTCCGCGAAACACCTTGACAAAGAATTGAGCCTACACTATAAGCCTCTTCAACATGATAAGCGGTTAGAAATAACCTGTGCAACCGCTTGTTCGGGGAATGCTCGCAAAACTCGGATAGGAGCATCCTCGCCGCGATCTACGGGTCGGCGAGACGAGAAGTTGTTCGCGGAAGCACGGAAATCTTATGGCTTCATTGCAAAAACGCGACCGCCAGAGACCAGCCAAGTGCGCAAGCATCTATGACGTGGCTCGCGAATCACGCGTCTCGGTCTTCACCGTTTCCGCGGTCGTCAATCACAAAAGCCACGTGGGGTTGAAGCTTCGCAAGCGCGTCGAAGCCGCCATCCGCAAACTTAATTACCGTCCCAATCTGATTGCCCGCAGCCTGGCAAACCAGCGAACCCATACCATCGGAATGATTGTGCCGGACATCGCTAACCCCTTTTTCCCGATGGTCGTCCGTGGCGCCCAAGATGCCGCGCAAAAACACGGATATAACCTCCTGCTCTGCAACAGTGACGACAGTCTGGCCAAGGAAGAGAGTTCTGTCGAACTACTGCTATCCAAGCGAGTCGATGGAATTCTGCTGACCAAAGCGGCCGAAGATTTCCGGCCCTCATTGCGTCAGATGATAAAACAGATCCATATCCCGTTCGTTCTGGTCATGCGCACATATCCCCAGCTAACCAAAGATGCCGTGATCACGGACGACTACCAGGGTGCCTACGACGCGGTATCTCATCTCGCGCGCGCGGGAAGGCGACGCATTGGATTGATCGGTGGCCCGTGGAAGGTGAGCGACGCGCTAGCGCGCTGGGAAGGCTTTCGCGACGCGCTGAAAGCCGAAGGTCTGCCGTATCAGCCGGAATTGGTAATCGAAGGAGACTATCGTATTGAATCCGGATTTCGTGCCGGCCACGCGCTGCTTTCGCATCGCCCCGAGGGAATTTACGTTGCGAATCACCTGATGACTATCGGATTGCTGAAAGCCGCGGAAGAAATGGGCTTGCGCTGCCCGGAGGATTTCGGCCTTGTCAGCTTTGACGATTATCCCTGGCACGGCGTTTTCCGCCCCAGGCTCACTACGATCGAGCTCCCCAAGCACCAACTCGGCAGCGAAGCGGCCGAACTTCTCATTCGCCGAATATCCGGTGATCGCAGCCCGGCCGCCGCAAAAAAACTGCCTCCGGAACTTCGTATTCGCGAGTCGTGCGGATTTGCGCTCATCGTATCTCGTGCCCCAGCCGCGGATTCGAACGTTGCCAGCTCGAAGTTCCCCTGATCCGGGAGGCGAAGTAGCGCGCTTCATTCGCTTCAGCAGCTGACGTTACGATTCACAGAAATCAATCAGTTTCGGGCGCGTGGTAAACCCGCGCGTCTTGTAGGCTCCCTACATCATTCACTTTGCAGTTAGCAAGCCGCTCGCGAGTGCCACGCACGCCAGAATTCGCGCTTTCCGACGTTTGGCTTCCGCGAGGAAAGCTTCCGCCGGACGTTGCCGGAAACAATTAAAAATAATCTGCACGCTCTGTACGTTGGAATGTTGGATAGCCCGGAGCGCCTCCTCCACTTTTTCGACACTGACCCCGTAGTAGCGGATTTTCCCGGCTCGCACCAAATCGTCGAGAATTCCAAACACCTCCGCGTATTCGTAGAGCGACGTGGGCGGACAATGCAGTTGCAGCAGATCGAGCGAATCGGTCGCAAGGTTTCGCAGGCTGTCTTCGATCCAAGTCGTCACCGTCGGCGTATACATCGGCGGTATCTATAAAATTCACGCCGCAATCAACCTCCCCTTGTTCAATGCCGCCAGGGAGTCTTCGTCCGAGACCTGACCCCACGCACTGCCGATTGCCCAAGCGCCAAAGCTTCTGTCCGATACCCGCCAACCGGTACGCCCCAGCGGACGATAGTGCATCGATCCCTCGTATCTTCGGATTTGACTCCAGGGCGCAATGATACCCCGGCGGCCAGGGCAGCGCAGTTCACAGCTAAATTGAACGAATGAACTGAGGACTAGCGGTCGGCGTAGTAGCCGTCCCTGGTTTGTACGGCCAGGTCCTTTTGCTTCACGGTGAGATGAATCTTGTGGTAACCGGGTGTGCCATCGGCTTTATCTGGGACGTAGCCTAGGCCGTACTGATTGCGGAGCTCCTCGTTTATCGCGTCGTAGATATCGCCGACCGTCTGCTTCTTGGTCACTTCAAAGAACCGCCCCCCGGTTTCCTTGGACATCTGCTCGAGAATCTTTTTGCCGTCAGGACGCGCTTCCTGTGGGTACCGATGATGCCCGCCGCCACCCATTCCTCCGCCGCCCATTCCGCCCCCGCCCATGTGCGGCCCGCCATAACCTCCGCTGTTTCCGTAGCCTTCTTTGTCGGCGAAAAGAATAGAGTAAACCAACGTGTCCGCACGCTGCGCGGTTTCGATGGCGTCTTGCAATGATTCCTTGCTGCCGCGGTCCACTCCGTCGGTCAGGACGATGAGCGCCTTGCGGCCCTGCTGCTTTTTCATCAGATCGTTCGACGCAAGATACACTGCATCGTAGAGCAATGTGCCGCCGCCGCGGTGGCCGTAGGAACCACGCCCGCCGCCGTCATCCGGATCGCTGCCGCCGCGCGTCTGCGAGAATTCCGGCGCGCCCAGTTGATCGAGCGATGCTTCCAGTTTTTGGCGGGACGAAGTGAGGTCCTGCAGAAGCTCTACTTGGTAGTCGAAATGAATGACGAAAGCCTTGTCCTTATCGTCCCGCAGCACTTGCTCGATAAAAGTATGACTGGCGCTGCGCTCCTGATCCAACACGCGCGTCTGGCTCCGGCTCGTGTCCACCAGCAGACCGAGGGTCAGCGGTTGATTCGATTCTTGCGCGAAGTAAGTGATTGTTTGCGGATGGCCGTCCTGGTCCACTGCGAAGTCGTCCTTCGTCAAGTTGTTGACGAGGTGACCCTTCTTATCGCGCACCGTCGCCAGCATCTTCACCATCTTCACTTCTGACGTGATGGGCGGCCCCTGCTGGCCCGCCTGTTGGCTCAGAAGCGGCGCATCACCGAGCGCCAGGAGAGCTGCCAGAACCAGCAGACAAAGTTCCACAGCTCGCCGCAGCGTGCGCGTCGATGGACCACGAGAAACTCCAGAGGCTTTCGGCAGGATTCGTCGCGTGGTGAACATGAAGTTGTCGCCTGTTGGCTGCAGGGCGTGATCCGGCCAATCAGCGACTGGCCGCACCCCTACCTATCGGGTTTTCCCTTAAGCATTCCGCTCGCAAGCCCGCAAAGTTCCATCTTTTTGGATCGCACTGCGGCAAGCCCGAAGCAAGCCATCTTACTGGGCCGGCGCAGTTTCTGGAACTGCGGCGTGGTGAAAAATGAATCATGGATGCCGATGGCGATCGATCTCCATGGGGTTTTGGGATATTCATTCAATCTGAGCTAAGGATTGTCCATGGCCGCGCTCGCTTCAGGGATCCTGAAAGGATCACTCTGATTTTGCTCTTGTGAAGCGGGCCAAGGCCCCCAGAAGACAAAATCATATCCGCAGCTCTCGCGGCCGAATCAATTTGCGATGTGTCTCCTTGAATGTGGCATGAAAAACTCGTTGCGTGGATAATAGGCCCAATTGTCACAGGCAAATCGCATGAGGTCACTCGCTGGAGCAAGGTCGCGTCGCAGTTTGCGCTGGGCAAGAGTTTTGGCGATGTTCTTGATTTGGCTATCCACGCCGCATTGCAGTGCTGCTCAGCAAGCTGCGACATCGCCAGCGCTGACCGGAATCGTCAAGACCTCCGAGGGCACACCCGTTCCCGGGGCCACCGTGCGCTTGATTAGCAATGAGACAAACAAGGTTTGGCTAAGCTGGACGGACGAGTCCGGCAAGTTCGAATTTCCACAGATTCCCGCCGGACACTATCGGATAGAGGTCAGCCAACTCGGCTTTGTGCAGACCTCCCTGACGATTCAGATTCCCATCGTTCCTCCCGGCCCGATTCCGATCCTCTTGCGTGTCGCAACTCTCGCGCAGTTGTCGGCTACGCCAGAAAAACCTGCATCAAAGAACCCAAGTCCACGCGGCAATGGGCAAGGCAACGGTCAGAGCAATGGCCAAAACAACGCACAGAACAATTCACAGAATAATGCACAAAATCGCAGAGGATCCGGCGGCCCTGGGGGAAGAGGGCAGGTTCCCGCGGGAGTATCCAACGCACTTCGCGAGGGACTCGCAGGCGGCGGCTTCGAGCAGACCGACTTGACCGGCGAAGGAACCAATGCGCAGACCACCGAAGGTAATGGTCCCTCCGCGAACGAAGGGCCGCAAGCGGAAACCGCGCTTTCGGGCGGTGCCAATTCGAACGCGACGTCTGATTCCTTCTTGCTCCAAGGCACGGTCGGCCAAAGTCTGACGGCCAACGGACCCGGAGGGTTTGGTCAAGGCGGCCTGATTCCCGGCACTCCTGGCGGCGGCCCTGGGCAAGGAGGTCCGGGCGGTGCCGGCGGAGGGCGTGGCGGGGGAGGCGGCGCGGGACAGTTGTTCGGCCCCGGTGGCGGAAGCCCTGGAGGCGGCGGGGCGGCCGGCCCGGGCGGAGGAGGTGGTGGTGGAGGAGGAATGTTTGGAGGAGGGCGGGGAAGACTGGGCCGTCAAACGGTGAACCGCATCCGCTTCAGTTTTTACGACCACTATGAGAATTCAGCGTTCGACGCCAGGCCTTATTCGATCACGGGCAACGAGGTTCCCAAACCCAGCCATTACGACGAACGGTTCGGCGGTAATCTCGGCGGGCCGCTGAAAATCCCGCACATTTATAACGGAACCGACAAAACCTATTTTTTCGTCAACTACCAGCACGAAATTCAATCGAGTGTGCTGGACACTTACTCGACTGTGCCAACGGCGGTCGAACGCACCGGTGATTTCTGCGGGCTGGGAATCACGCTCTACGATCCATTTTCGAATTTCAACGGGCCACGCACTCCTCTGGGCAACGGTTGTCAGCTTCCGACCATTAACTCCGCGGCCGCAGGACTTCTCGCGTTTTATCCGCAGCCAAATCTGCCCGGTACGGTGCAAAACTATTTGCTGCAAACCACCGTGCCGATCAACAACGACATTTTGAACCTCCACGTGCTGCACACCATCAATCCCAAGTTCAGTCTGAATGGAGGTTACAACCTTAATTCCCAGCGCCAGAATACCTTCGGCAATTTCCTGGACACCGCCGGCACCCAATCCTCGCTAGGCCAGTCCGTGACGCTAGGCCTCTCGCACAATTGGACCGCGCATGTGGTGGAAAGCACGCAACTGAACTGGAGCCGCAGCCGTACACAAATCCTCAGCGATAATTCCTTCACGAACGATGTTGCCGGCGATCTCGGCATCAGCGGAGTCTCTACCGACCCGCTCACGTTCGGCATTCCGGCGATCCGGTTCACCAGCTTTTCGGCGTTGAACGATCCAGTCCCTTCGCTCGTGCGCAATCAGACGCTGCGGCTTGCCGACAGCGTGAAGTGGGTGCGCGCCAAGCACACGATGACGTTCGGAGGTGAAATCCGCCGCATCGAATTGAACACCGAAGCCGATCCACAACCGCGAGGGTTATTCAATTTTACGGGCGTGATGACGTCGCAGCTCTCCGCCACCGGCCAGCCCGTGCCGGCAACTGCTCAGACCGAGCCTTTCTACGAACTCGCCGATTTTCTCCTGGGTCTGCCGTACAGCACCACGGTGCAATTCGGCCCCAACATCTACCTCCGCAGCTGGGATTTCATCACCTACGCGCAGGACGACTGGCGCGTGAACAAGCAATTCACTCTTCTTTACGGCGTGCGCTACGAAGCGGCCACGCCTCCGGTGGACAAATACGACCGCATCGCGAATCTCGATTTGAACTCCACGGCGACGCAAGTGGGTGTGGTCACGCCGGGTGCAACTGGAATGTTCAATGGCAGCTACCCGCGCGCGCTGGTACACGGCGATTATGGCAATTGGGCCCCGCGCATTGGTTTCGCCTGGGTACCGCAATTCATCAAACCCAAGACCGTCCTGCGCGGCGGTTATTCGATCTTCTACAACGAAGCCATCTACAACACGCTCGCCCAGCAATACCTGGAATACGAGCCACCGTTCGCCACCTCGGAAAATCTCATCACTTCAGGCAGTCAGGTACTCACACTGGAGAACGGTTTCCCGAGCATCAAGAACATCACCAACAAGGGCGGCGTGAATCCTTTTTACCGGGACGGCTACGCGCAGCTGTGGACCTTGGGCACGGAAACATCGTTTTCCCAGAATTGGATTTTGGATTTGACCTACACCGGCACCAAGGGCACGAATTTGGATCTGCTGCGCGCGCCAAATCGCGCGCCTCTGGGCACGAGTCCTTTGAATACCCAGGTTTCCTTGCAGATCCCCAACGCCAATAGCTTTTACTACGATCAATCCGGCGCGAATTCGATTTACAACGCCCTCCAGGTCCGTCTGGTGCACCGCTTTACGAAAGGCATCTCGTTGCAGGCGTTCTATACGTTTGCAAAATCGCTCGACAACGCCAGCACCATCGGCGGCAGCACGCCGGTCGTCGTTCAGCAAGACGGCAACTACGCGGCCGAGCGCGGCCTTTCCTCTTTTGACGTACGGCATCAGGTACGCATTTTCTCCGTCTACGAATTACCCTTCGGCGAGCACCATCGCTACGGTAACCATGGCTGGGCCTTTCACGTCCTAAGTAATTGGCGGCTCCAGAACATCGTCACCTGGCAAACCGGAACGCCCTACACCACGTACCTCGGCGGCACGGCGTCGGATAATGGAACCGGCGCGAGCTTTTCTCTGCGCGCGGAGCAGATTGGAGATCCCAACGTGGCCATTTGCGGCGGATCACCGCTCGCGTTCTTCAATACCGCGGCCTTTACTACACCTGCAGCCACCGCCTATGGCAACGAGCGCCGCGGCGCAATCGAAGGCCCCTGCAAATTCAATTGGAACACGTCGCTGGCGAAATCTTTCCGCTTCGGCCCGCAAGAGCGGCGTCATCTGGACCTTCGCTGGGAGGTTCAGAACCTTTCCAACACGCCGAGTTTCACTGGTCTTTCCGCCACGGTGGGCTCGTCGTCGTTTGGCCGTGTAACCAGCGCGGGTTCGATGCGCACGATGGACGTTATGGCCAGGTTTAACTTCTGATGAAAACCATGCGCTGCAGAATTGCGAATTCGTTTCTGGTTTCACTGCTGGCTGCGGGAATGGCCCTGGGCCAATCTCAACAACAATCCGCCAATCCTCCCGCGCAACCTCCGGCAAACCCGCCCGCGCCTGTTGCCGTTCCTATGCCGTCCACGCCGCCCTCTGCGCGGCAATCTTCCAAACAAACTCCCGCTCCCGTTTTGCGCGCCACCTCGGATCTGGTTCGCATTGACGTGGAAGTGAGGGACAAGTCCGGCAAGGCCATCAAGGGACTGCGCGCGGACCAGTTCGTCGTCACCGACGACGGCAAGCCGCAGACGATTTCCACTTTCTCGTACGAGGACATCGAACGCGTCGAGACCGCCCCAACGGAAGATGCCAAACCGATCGTCGTACCGGTAGACAATGAAGGCCCGAACACGCCCTCCGCCGCGGCGGCCAGCGACCAGCTGCGCGACCGCCGCTTAATTGTCCTGTTCTTCGATCTGACTTCCATGCAATCGGACGATCTGATCCGGGCGCACGACGCTGCCGCAAAATTCGTAAAGCAGCAGATGACCAAGGCTGACGTCGTAGCCGTGGTCGCGTTTTCCACGAAACTTACGGTGCTCGCTAATTTCACCAACGATCGCGCGATGCTTGAAAAAGCGATCGCGCAAATAACCGCCAATAGCACCGCCGATCTTTCGAATCCTCTCTACGCGGCGGCAGAAAATGGCGAATACGACGTGCAGGAATATACTGGCGCGGCGTTCACGCCCGATGAAACCGAATTCAACGTCTTCAATACGGATCAGAAACTCGCGGCCGTCGAAGGCTTGACCAACGTTCTGGGCGGAATCCCCGGTAGGAAAGCGCTCGTCGAATTCACCGGGGGCATTACCCAGACCGGCGAGGAGAATCGCACGCAACTGCGAGCCGCCACGGATGCCGCGAATCGCGCCGACGTCTCCATTTATTCGCTCGATTCGCGCGGCTTGTTCGCGGCGCCGCCGGGAGGCGACACCACCACGAACGCTTCTACCGGCAATTCCATGTTTACCGGCGCGTCCGTATTTCACCAGACCGATCAGCGCGAGGACTCGCGTGACACGCTCGCGACTCTTTCCACCGATACCGGGGGAAAGGCCTTTTTCGACTTGGGAGATCTGAGCGACGCCTTCCCGAAAATCCAACAGGATAATGGCGGCTACTATTTGCTCGGCTATAATCTCGGCGCCGACGTAAAGCGCGATGGCCGCTGGCGCACGATCCACGTAAAGGTCAACGTTCCGGGCGCGCGCATCCGTTATCGCGACGGCTACTATGCGCCGCGCGATTTCCAGCATCTGCAAAAAGAAGATCGCGACCAGCAGCTCGCGGACGCCGTCAATTCGGATAATCCCGTCGTCGAGCTTCCCGTCGCCGTCGAGACCGGCATGTTCCGACTGAGCAGCGACCAGACCTACGTGCCGATCGCCGCCAAAATCTCCGCCAGTGCGCTCGAATGGGCCGAAAAACATGGCCATCGGCAAGCGCAGTTTGATTTTGCGGTGGACGTGCGTGCCGTGCCCTCCGGCCAGGCCGTCGCGCAGTTGCGCGATACGACGCAGGTGAATCTTGATCCGCAGCGCTTCGCGGACATCAACAAGAAGAATCTTCTTTATCAGGGCGGGGTAGTGCTCGCCCCGGGAAACTACCACCTGAAATTTGTCGCGCGCGAAAATGAGTCGGGAAAAATCGGCACCTTCGAGCAAAATCTTTCCGTGCCGGCCGTGCAGCCGGGCAAGATGACTCTGAGCTCCGTGGTCCTTTCGAGCCAGCTTCTGCCCGTGGAGAAAAATTCCGAGGTCCAGACCAAAGCGCAGGGATTGCGCGCTAAGCTGGTGAGTTCGCCTTTGCAGGTGAATGGGGAGGCGATTGTTCCGAGCGTCACGCGTTTGTTCATGCAGAACCAGACGCTCTATGTGTTTTTCCAGGCTTACTATCCGGAGAAATCGGAAAACAAGGAAGCGCTCGACCCCAATTCTCTGCGCGCCGGATTGATTTTCTTTCGCAACGGCTTGCAAATGAACACCACGCCGTTGCTCGCTCCCGCGGAAGTGGACGCAAAAAAATACACCGCGACGTTCCGCATCAGCCTGCCTCTCGGGAAATTGCAAGGTGGACGTTACACTTTGCAAGCCGTCGTCATCGCGCCAGGCACGCAACACTCCGCCTTCCGCCGTGCGTACCTCGCGCTGCTATCCACCCCGCCCGCTCCTTCGGCAGCACCTCCAGCACCGGCCGGTCCAACGGCTCCCGCGAATTCGGCGCCAGCAAGCGACGCAGCCAAGCCCCCCTCGCGCTAACGCCCCGGATCCCGGTTGCGAAACCAAAATCGCTGTCTAGGGGAGCGGAGCGCTAACTCCGAAATAAAGGCCGCCCATGAAAATGGGGACTTTGAGCCCCTGATACGCGGTTTTTGACTACTCCCGGAGCCTCCCAAGAGTCCGGTTTCGAAATGTGGAAAATTTCGCTTGACATATGCCCATATAGGAATATATTATGTGCCTGTGCCGAGAGCAGCCACAACCTCCGACTCCTTCAACGCCATCGCCGAACCCCGGCGCAGGGAGATACTCAATTACTTGGCGCTGCAGGAGCGCCCCGTCGGCGATATCGTGGAGCGGTTGGGACTCGAGCAGCCCTCCGTCTCAAAGCACTTGCGCGTCCTGCGCGACGTTGGCTTGGTTCACGTTCGCCGCGAAGGCCGCCAAATCTTCTATCGCACCAACGCCGAAGGCATCCGGCCCCTGCACGAATGGGCCGGCACTTTCGAGCGCTTCTGGCGTCATCAATTGCTCCGCGTCAAAGAACGCGTCGAACAGACCGTGACGAAATCAGAGGAGCTTCGTCGAACCACCGAGAAGGAGAAACCATGAGCCCAAAAACCAAAGAGGCGAGGAAGGATGAAAATCTCAGCGCCACTTTTACGGTCGATCAGAGTCCGGCAGTAGCCTTCGCTGCCATCAATAATGTTCGGGGATGGTGGTCAGGACAGATTGACGGGCCTACCGACAAACTCGGTGGCGAGTTTACCTACCGTTACAAAGACATCCACTACAGCAAACAGCGGGTCACGAAATCAATTCCCGGCAAAAAAGTCGTTTGGCTCGTCTTGGACAGCAGCCTTAATTTCATTAAAGACAAAACCGAGTGGAACGGCACAAAAATTACCTTTGAAATCACTAAGAAGGGTGACAAAACCGAAGTCCGCTTCACCCATGTGGGCTTGGTTCCTGACCATGAGTGTTTTAACGCCTGCGCCAACGCATGGGGCTCGTATATTAACGGTAGCTTGCGGAGCTTCATTGCTACAGGTAAGGGGCAGCCCAACCCGAAAGAATAATGCCGAGAAGGGAATGGAGCCGGTTTTTCGTCGTAGCGAGCCGAAAAAAGGTGAAGTAGACAGAACATAACAGGAGGAGAGATGACTATGACCGCCGCAGCAGCCTTGGCCGACAGCTTGACGCTGAACATAAATCAGGAAATGCGGGTGCGTGCACCGCTGGACAGGACCTTCACTGCATTGCTAGAACAGATGGGCCCGCACAACGAAACCCCGGAAGGGAATCCGCTGCCGATGAAGATCGAGGCGTGGCCCGGCGGCAGGTGGTACCGCGACCTGGGCGATAACAATGGCCATTTCTGGGGAGTCGTGCAGGCCATCAAGCGCCCCACGCTCCTGGAAATCCACGGTCCATTGTTCATGTCCCACGCGGCCGTTTCCAATCTGCAATATCGCCTCTCCGAGGCCAATGGTGTAACGCTCATCACTTTCCGCCACAGCGTGCTCGGATTCCTGCCGGACGATTACAAGGAAAACATGGGGAAGGGCTGGAACTGGATCCTCGAGCGCACGCGCAGACGCGCCGAGGCACCGCGCGTGCAGTAGGGCACATGCCGTTGCAGTTGTAGCGTCGCACTGCAGTGCGCCATCGATCTCTCGGCACCCGGCGGCAGAAACAGCCCCGGGGCCCCGCAAGAGAGAAGGGAAGCAGAAAAGTCAGGCTCAGGATAGTTCGTACAAAAAAAAACCAATACCGAATAGGAGAAAAGAAAATGTCAACAAAGCCTACGTTTGAACAAGCACAGCTTCACCTGCAGGTTTTTGAAGAGCGCCGCGAGGCCCGTTTGCGCGAGGCACGCCAGTGGTTCTTCAAAAACTTTTTCGCGGACACGATGGACGAGGCCATGAAGATCGCTCCGATGGGAACGGAACAGGGCACATCGTTCATGATGGTGGTCAGCTATTGGGAACAAGCCTGCGCGTTGCTCAATTACGGACTGCTTCACGAAGATCTGTTCTTCGAAACCAGCGGCGAATTCTTCGGCGTCTGGGAACGTCTCAAGCCCACGATGGCGGAAGGCCGCAAGCGATTCTCCAATGCGCTGTTCCTCGCGAACGTCGAGAAAGCGGCGCAGCGTTTTGAAGCGTGGTCGGAAGCCCGCACGCCCGGCGCGATCGCTGCGATGCGCCAGATGGGGCAGCAGATGCGCGCGCAGTTCGCATCGGCAGCCAAGGCATAAGCAAGCCTCGCCAGCAGACGCAGCAGGGAAGAAGGCAGGAACTTATGTGTCCAGCATGTCTCGCGGCAGCAGCATTGATCGCCGGCAGCGCGCTCTCCACGGGCGCGCTGACTGCGGTCATTGGCAAAAAGTTTTGGAGCAAGGATTCGGCTAATGCAAATCTTGCCCAGAATAAAAGAAAGGAGAACGGAAATGGCTAGTAGCAAAGCAATACCACAACATCCGAAAGTAGTGTCGCAAGCCGAGTGGCTAGCAGCCCGCAAGGAACTTCTTGGGAAAGAAAAGGAGCTCACGCGCCAGAAGGACGCGGTCAGCGCCGAACGGCGCAAACTTCCCTGGGTCAAGGTGGAAAAGAACTACGTGTTTGACGGGCCGCACGGGAAAGTCACGCTTGCGGATCTTTTCGAGGGCAACAGCCAGCTCATCATCTACCACTTCATGTTCGGCCCGGATTGGCAGGAGGGCTGCCCAAGCTGCTCGTTCGCCATGGACCACACCGACGGCGCCTTGCCGCATCTGGCGCAGCGCGACGTGTCCTTTGCGGCAATCTCAAGAGCGCCCTACCCGAAGATCGAAGCCTTCAAGAAGCGCATGGGCTGGCGCTTTCACTGGGTTTCGTCAAACTCCAACGATTTCAACCGCGACTATCACGTGGCGTTCACCAAGGAAGAGCTAGCCACGGGCAAAGTGGATTACAACTATGCCCTGGGTCCGTTTCCCAGCGAAGAAGCCCCGGGAACCAGCGTCTTCTACAAGGACGACAACGGCAACGTCTTTCATACCTATTCCGCTTACGCCCGAGGAGGCGAGGCGGCTATGAACACCTACAGCTACCTCGACCTGGTTCCCAAAGGCCGCGACGAAGATTCGTTGCCCTTCACCATGGCGTGGGTCCGCCATCACGATCACTACACTGACGGCCGCCTGGCTGACGCGAACCGGCCCTACTGGCCCGAGGTAATGTCGGACGCCGATAACAGTTCCAGGAGGTCGTAGGCCCGAGGCTCGTTTCTCGGTCAAGGGGAAGCCCGCTGAAGAAGCGGGCCTCTTCTTTTCCGCCGGATTTCAGAATGAGTTTCCCGTGGTGAATTGAATTACGCTGGGCTTGCCTTGCCGGCGGTTCTTGCGCATGCCAGCTTCCAGCAGTCTCGTGCGATCGCCCAATCTTCCTGTGCTTGGATCACGAGCACGCGCACGCGCGATTCGCCGCTGGCGATATCATGGTCGTGCCCCAAAGCTTCCGAATTTCTCGCCGGATCAAGCGCCAGCTTCAAGTATCCGCAATCGGCGCAGGCCGCGGTTCTGACTTCACTGGAATTTTCACCGATTCCTGCGCTAAAGATCAGCGCGTCAATGCCGCCCAACACTGCGATCATCGCGCCGATGCCGGAGCGCAGCCGGTGCACGAAGATATCGAAGGCGAGTTTGGCGCGTGCGTCTCCCGCCGTCATGGACGCGACGATCTCGCGCATGTCTCCCGAGGTTCCAGAAATCCCGAGCAGCCCGGACTTTTTGTTCAATAATTCGTCGAACTGTTCCCCCGTGTAATGTTCTTGCCGCAACAGATAGGTCAGTATGCCCGGGTCAATGGAACCCGAACGCGTGCCCATCATCAACCCTTCGAGCGGCGTCAATCCCATGGTCGTATCCACGCTGTGGCCCTCTTGAATCGCCGCCAGTGAGCAGCCGTTCCCCAGATGGCAAGTCACGAGCTTCAGCGACCGCAAATCTTTGCCCAGTAGTTGAGCAGCCCGCCCCGCGCAATATTCGTGATTGATCCCATGAAAGCCGTAACGCCGGATTCCTTGTGCCAGCCATTCGTAGGGTCCCGGATAAACGAACGCAGGTTCAGGCAGATGGCTGTGGAACCCGGTGTCAAACACCGCGACTTGCCGCACGTTTCCAAGCCGCTTTTCAACGATCTCCATCCCTTCCAGTTCAGCCCGGTTATGCAGCGGCGCAAACGCGGACATGCGGCCGATCGCCGCTTTCACCTCCGGGGCAATCACGGTCGGCTGCCGGAAATCTTTCCCTCCATTGACCACGCGATGGCCCACCACAGTGATTTCGGAAGGCGTCGAAACCACGCGCGTCTTGCCGGCCCACAAAGTATCGAGCAGCGCCTCCAAGGCCTGCTTACGCGACGCGATCGCCCTCTGTTCTTTGATCTTCTCGCCGCCCGCGGTCTCGATCGTTACTGCGGCCTGATCGCCGTTCCACTCAGCCTTGGCCTGCCACACCGGCTCCGGAGGATGTTCCGGAAGCACGTCGCCTATCTCGTAGAGACAGCTCTTCTGGCTGCTCGAACCCGAGTTCAACACCAGAATTTTCATTTTCGTCGGCTAGTAGGGCCATCTCCAGTCGCGTATCTCGGGAAGATCATCGCCGTGCTCGCGAATATACTGCTTGTGCTCTACCAGCTTGTCGCGCAGGTGCTGTTTGAAGTGCGCGTTGATGGGCTGCAATCGCGGCACCCGGTCCACCACGTCGCCGGCCAGATCGAACCGGTCCAGCCCGTTCAACACCGTCATGTCGAAGGGCGTTGTGGTCGTGCCCTCTTCTTTGTAGCCGTGGACGTGCAAGTTTCGGTGGTTTTCACGGCGGTAGGTGAGCCGGTGAATCAGGGAAGGGTAGCCGTGGTACGCAAAAATCACGGGCTTGTCAGTCGTAAACATCGAATTGAATTCGCTGTCGGGCAATCCGTGTGGATGCTCGGACTTCGTTTGCAGTGTCATCAGGTCCACCACATTCACCACGCGGATTTTGATGTCCGCGAAGTGTTTGCGCAGCAAGTCCACCGCCGCAAGGGTCTCGAGAGTCGGAATATCTCCCGCGCAAGCCATTACGACATCTGGCGGAACCCCTTGATCAGTGCAAGCCCATTCCCAAATTCCAATTCCGGCCGTGCAATGCTCCACGGCTGATTTCATATCGAGATACTGCAGCGCAGGCTGCTTCCCGGCGACAATCACGTTCACATAATTGCGGCTGCGCAGGCAGTGATCCGCCACCGAAAGTAGCGTGTTCGCGTCCGGAGGCAGGTACACGCGCACCACGTCCGCCTTCTTGTTCACCACGTGATCAATGAATCCGGGATCCTGGTGCGTGAATCCGTTGTGATCCTGCCGCCACACGTGCGACGTGAGCAGATAATTCAAGGACGCAATGGGCCTCCGCCACGGGATGTTTCGCGTCACCTTCAGCCATTTCGCGTGCTGATTGAACATCGAATCCACGATGTGAATGAACGCCTCGTAGCACGAAAAGAATCCGTGGCGTCCCGTCAGCAGGTAGCCTTCCAGCCAGCCCTGGCACATATGCTCGCTGAGAACTTCCATCACGCGCCCCGTCGTTGAAAGATGTTCATCGGTTGGCAGCAACGGCTCCATGAAGACTTTGTCGGTCGCTTCATAGAGCGCATCCAGGCGGTTCGAAGCCGTCTCGTCAGGACCCCACACGCGGAAGTTCTTGTTCTCGGCGTTCGTGCTCATCACATCGCGCAGCAGCTTACCCAAAACGCGCGTGGCTTCCTCGATGGATGTGCCGGGCCGGGCGACCGGAACCGCGTAGTCGCAAAAATTCGGCATGACCAGGTCTTTCAGCAATAGACCGCCGTTGGCGTGCGGATTCGCGCCCATCCTGCGATCGCCTTTTGGCGCGAGTTCCGCCAGCTCCGGAATCAATTTGCCGTTCGCATCGAAAAGCTCTTCGGGCTTGTAGCTTTTCATCCAGTCTTCGAGGATTTTCAAGTGCCCGGGCTTCGTCGCAAAATCCGTGATCGGGACCTGGTGTGCCCTCCACGTGCCCTCCACCGGCTTTCCGTCCACCACCTTGGGGCCCGTCCATCCTTTCGGCGTCCGCATAATCATCATCGGCCATTGCGGCATGCCCTTCGACTGGCCCGCTCGCGCCGCGTTCTGGATCGAACGAATTTCCTCGACCACCGTTTCCAGCGTGCGCGCCATGAGTTGGTGCATGGTCTCTGGCTCGTGCCCTTCCAGGAAATAAGGCTGGTAACCGTAGCCGATATAAAGCTTCGTCAACTCCTCGTCGGTCATTCGTCCCGGCACGGTCGGATTCGCGATCTTGTATCCGTTCAAATGCAAAATCGGCAGCACCGCGCCGTCGCGCGCGGGATTCAGGAACTTGTTCGCGTGCCAGCTACCGGCCAGCGGGCCGGTCTCGGATTCGCCATCGCCCACGACGCAGCAAACCAAAAGATCGGGATTATCGAAAGCCGCACCATAAGCATGAGCGATCGAATAGCCAAGCTCGCCGCCCTCATGGATGGATCCGGGCGTCTCCGGAGCGACGTGGCTCGGAATCCCGCCGGGAAAGGAAAATTGCTTGAACAATCTGTGCAGGCCTTCTTCGGTTTGCGGGATGTGTGGGTAGAATTCGCTGTAAGTACCTTCGAGAAATGTGTTGGCCACCAGGCCGGGCCCACCGTGGCCGGGGCCCGCGATGTAGATGACGTTCAAATCGAGCTTCTTGATCAAGCGGTTGAAATGCAGGTAGATGAAATTCAGACCAGGCGTCGTGCCCCAATGGCCCAGCAAGCGCGGCTTAATGTCTTCCAATTTTAGCGGTTCGCGCAGCAGGGGATTGTGAAGCAAATAAATTTGGCCGACGGAAAGATAATTGGCCGCGCGCCAGTACGCGTGCATCTTGCGCAATTCCTCGGACGGAAGCGGTTTGGGGATTTCAGATGGAGTTGCCGAACCTGCGGACGTTGCAGAAGCCATTGCTGTATCCTCCGGGCGCGGGAGCGCCCTAGTTCACTTCCGAAGTTGCCCCCGGGGAAGGCCATTGTAACGCACTCGTCTGAATTATGCAGGGAGCGTGCGGAGGCGACGCGTCCGGCCTAAATTGGCAGCTCCGCCTCGCTTGACACCTTCGCATCACCGCGTGTCAAAATTCTCTGGACAGGCGCGAAAATAGCTTATGATGCTCCACGCACATGGATGCCCCCAGACCAGCGCCCGCGGTAGGAAGCTCACGGGCCGCGACCAGTTCTTCGCAAAGCACAAAATCAGGTGGTTCCACACGTTTTGCGATGTTCGTCGTCACCGCCTTGTTTTTCATGTGGGGCTTCGTCACCGTTCTGAACGATATTCTGGTGCCGCACCTGAAGAGCATCTTTGACCTGACCTACACCAAGGTCATGTTCATCCAGTTCGCGTTCTTTTCCGCATACTTCATATTTTCGATCCCTTCGGCCAAATTGATTGATTCGATCGGATACAAGCGCACGATGGTCGTTGGACTTTTAACCATGGGAGTTGGCGCGCTCTTGTTCATTCCTGCCGCGAGCGCTCCTTCGTATCCTCTGTTTCTCACCGCGTTGATGATTCTCGCCGCCGGGATTACGGCCTTGCAAGTGGCCGCCAACCCGTACGTCGCGGTGCTGGGTCCGCCGGAAACGGCTTCCAGCCGCCTGAATCTGACGCAAGCCTTCAATTCGCTGGGCACGACGATTGGTCCGTACCTCGGTGGCCTGTTCATCTTGAGCGCGGCACCTCAGAGTATGGCCGTTGTGCGGCAAATGGGCGCGGCGGCACTGCAGAGCTATCGCGTGCAGGAGGCCTCGTCGGTAAAGGTCCCTTACCTATTCATCGGCCTATTGCTCATCTTACTCGCGGGCGCTATCGGGTGGGCTAATCTTCCGGCCATGCCGGAGGCGGAGCGTCACTCGTCGTCCCTCGCCGCTAAGAGCATATTGAAATATCGCCATCTGGTGCTCGGCGCGGTCGCGATCTTTGTCTATGTCGGCGCGGAAGTCTCCATCGGCAGCTTCCTGGTCAATTATTTCAGCCAGCCGGACATCGGCAACATTAACGAGCAGACCGCCGCGCGCTTCGTTTCATTTTATTGGGGCGGGGCAATGGTCGGCCGGTTCCTCGGCTCGGCCATTCTTCGCCGAGTGCGTACCGAAGTCGTGCTCGCGATTGCTGCTTTCGTGGCATGCATCTTAGTCTGCGTATCCATGCTGACCTTCGGGCACGTGGCGATGTGGAGTATTATTCTGGTCGGCTTGTTCAACTCCATCATGTTCCCCAGCATATTCACCTTGGGGATCGCGAAACTCGGTCCGCTTACCGGCGACGGCTCAGGACTACTCGTGATGGCCATCGTCGGTGGCGCGATTCTGCCGGTCATTCAGGGGTCGCTCGCGGATCACTTGGGAATTCACCACGCCTTCATTCTCCCCGTGCTTTGTTACCTGTACATTGCCTACTACGCCTTGAAGGGGTCCAAGCCCACAGCGCCGGCATAAATACGCTTCGCGTGCGCCAGGTGGCTGCTGAATGAAAGGTGAGGAGGGGAAGGTGCGGGGGCACCTTCCCCTTATGGGGAACATACGCGGCCTTGGGTTGGCAGGATACTTCAGCGGGATCTCTGAGTTACATCAGGACCTTAGACTCTTCGCATCAGCCCGCTCACCAGAGCGACCAGGAAGAGCACCAAAAAGATGAAGAACAAAATTTTCGCGATGCCGGCTGCCGCTACCGCGATGCCGCCGAACCCAAACACCGCCGCAATCAGCGCGATAATGAAGAAAGCGAGTGCCCACTGGAGCATTGCGTCGTCCTCTACCGAATCCGCTACTGGAACGTTGAGTCGTGCGGTTCTGTAACCTTTCTTACGCCTGCCACGCTAACCCCTTCAATACACTCAGTTGTGTATTTTTCCCGCTAGACCCGCTTGACCAGTTAAATCCGCAAAGCCTTTGAAACCCTTGCCCAGCCGTCATTTCCTGCGGTTTCACGGCCTTGGAGGTTCCACCGGAGACCAGCAAACGGGCCATAACGGGCTTGCATTCTGAAAACCTCTTGTATAATTTGAGCGCTCGGTAAGCTGGTGTGGGGCCCATCGCAGTGACAGTGTGGACAGTTCTCTATCTGTAGGAGCGACCCGATGAAGACGCTTCGTATTCTTATTGCTGACGATCACGATCTCATGCGGCGCGGTGTTAAAACGCTGCTGCAGTCGCACGCCGGCTGGGAAATTTGCGGAGAGGCTCACACGGGCAGGGAAGCCGTCGCGCAGGCCGAAGAATTGAAGCCGGATATCGTGATTCTGGACATCAGCATGCCGGACCTCAATGGCGTGGAAGCGGCCCGAAGAATACGAAAAGCCTCGCCTGCGACCGAAGTTTTGATTCTCTCGGTCCATTACTCCGACCAGCTCATCCGCGAGATTCTGGAGGCGGGCGTGCGCGGCTATATCGTGAAATCCGATTCGGACCGCGATCTGATCATCGCCGTCGAAACCCTCGCGAGCCACAAACCCTTCTTCACTCCGCGGGCCACGGAAATCATCATGAGCAACTTCAGTTCCGGTGGCTCGGTTCGCCGCGAACTGCCGGAATCGCTGCGCGACCGCCTGACCTCCCGCGAACGCGAAATCGTTCAGTTGCTCGCCGAAGGCAAGAGCAGCAAGGAAGTAGCGTCCTCTTTGAATATCAGCGTGAAGACAGCCGAAACCCACCGCGCCAACATCATGCGCAAATTGCAATTGCACACCGTCAGCGAACTGGTGCGCTACGCCGTGCGCAACCAAATCATCGAAGCCTAGGCCCCGGGCAATGCCGGCATGCCCGAAAGCTTGCTCGGGGAGGGTCCAAGGCCGTCCTCTGTGAGGGCGGTTGCCTTGATTTCCACAGTCCTAGTGCCTCTAAATCGGCCCGCAACCTACAGTAATTCCCGTCATCTGGTAACGACTTGCCCCGATTGTCCGGAAAGCCGCTCTTTGGCACTCTGCGCGTCGGCACATCGTCAGCTCGACGCACCGGAGGCCTCGAGCCGTCGAACCTAAAACTAAATCCGATCACGCAAGTTCGACCCGGTCTCAATATTTCTCATCCAAGAAAAACAAAGGCAGCCCTCATGCATTCAGATACATGGTTCGAACAAGCAGGCCAGCTCGCGATACCGTCCAGCCGCCCCCAGGAAATTCCCGATGCGCCCACGGTGCTGGTGGCCGCGATTGATTGGCAAGTTCGTATCGGCCTTTCCACCGTGCTTCCGTTCTTTGCGATCAACACTGGGTGGGTTTCGAGCATTGCCGAAGCGACCGAGGTGCTCGCCACCAGGGACGTTTCCGTGTGCCTCTGCGGATTCTGGCTCGAAGATGGGACCTTCAAAGACCTGGCGCGGCACATGCGGCGTTCGGAAGCACGCATTCCCCTCGTTGCCGTTTCGGCTCCCGCGTGCCGCAATGAGTACCGCGACTATCTCGCCGCCATGCACATCGGCGCCTTTGATTTTCTCTGCCACCCTTACCAGAAAACCGATCTGGACCGCGTTCTCCGCCAGGCCATCACCGCCCACGCCCGGCAAACCTCGTCCCGATCCGGATCCAGACTCGCCACTGCATCAC
Organism: uncultured Acidobacteriota bacterium; assembly: GCA_963795005.1. Lineage (GTDB taxonomy): Bacteria > Acidobacteriota > Terriglobia > Acidiferrales > UBA7541 > Palsa-295. The sequence goes on from CAWCGE010000026.1 coordinate 30,304, forward strand.
CCTGACGGAGTAAAGAACCGTCTCAGCAATTCACCCGGCCGGGTTCGCCACCCCTCAACGCCACAAACGTAAGGTACCTGCCGTCACGCGAGATTGACTGACTTGGCGCACCCAGAAGAATCAGTGGCGCCACCGTGCCGGGAACGGCCTCGGAATTTGCGCCTTCCAGCGGAACGCGCATCGCTCGTTCGTTAACCACATCGCTGTAATAGACCCACCGGCCGTCTGGCGAACAACGCGGTGAAACATCTCCTATTCCGTTTGTGAGTTGCTTGGGATTTGTCCCGTCGGTATCAACTCGCCAAAGGTTGGTCCTGCTGATGTCGGAATGCCCGTGCCACGTGAAGGCGATGTATTTCCCGGCCGGACACGCAGCTGGCTTGAAGATCTCGTCATTTGGGTCGCTGAGCAGCGATGTTTCAAGGTTTCGTCCTCAAGATATTCCATCACCAGAAACAGACGGCCTGGTCCTCACCGATCTCGTGAATAATGCAAATGTTGGGATGGTTCAGCGCACTGGCGGCGCGCGCTTCGCGCCGGAAACGCTCCACGGGGGTCGCGGGCGGTCTCTTCCGGCAAAAATTTCAGTGCGACGGCGCGGCCAAGGTGGATGTCCTCGGCCTTGTAGACCACACCCATCCCGCCGCCCAGCTTTTCCACGATGCGATAATGCGAAATTGTCTGGCCGATCATTTCCCGGAAGTCACTCTTGGCGTCGCATGTTCGGTTGCGCCTGCCGGCAAGTCAACGCGCCTCTCCCGGCTGTGTTCAAGAAAACGCCCACGCAGATCGGCTCCGCATTCACCCGCACTTGCCCCGCACTTGCCGTTGACACTCTTTGCGGGAATCTGCTACTTTCAGTGTGTTCTTGATAGAGGAGCGGGAGCCACCAGTAGCTGGGCCGTTTTTCCGAGTTGCTTCGGAGGCCACGCGAAAGGGGCGCAGCCATTCATTCCGCCGAAGTCGTCGCTGAAGCTACTCCGCGGCGATTGGGGGGCCAGGTCAACACCTGCCCACTGTCATCCGTTGAAAAACGGGTGGAGCGCTATTGGGAAGCAAAGGCATCCGAGTAATCTCCTCGCCGCCTTTCTTTCTCCCTCCATTCCTTTTTCACCTAGAAGACCCAAGGACGCGGCATAAAGAGCTGTGTGAGAACGCGAGAATCTTTGTACGCCGTAGCTTTAGCTACGGCATAAACGCAGCAAATCACAGCGGCTTCAGCCGCTGAAGGTTTTGCAGTTCTCTCACAGACTCATAAAGTCGTCAATTCACGCTTGTATCTGCGGGATGATGCATCCGTTCGAACTAACGCGCGCGCTGGTGGACATCGAGTCCATCACCAATCACGAAGAGGCCGTCGGCTCCTTCGTCTTCGAAATTCTCTCGGGCCTCGCCTTGCGCACCGGCGGCCGCGTCGAACGCTGCGCCGTCGAGCCGCATCGTTTCAACGTCTTTGCGCATTGGGGAGAGCCCATCGTCACACTGTCCACCCACATGGACACCGTCCCGCCGTTTTTCCTTTCCAAGGAAGACGACGAATTTATCTGGGGCCGCGGTTCCGCCGACGCCAAAGGCATCATCGCAGCTATGATCGGTGCCGCCGAGAAACTGCTCGCGGCTGGAAGGGAAAATTTCGGCCTGTTGTTTGTCGTCGGCGAAGAACGCAATAGCGCCGGAGCATTCGCCGCCGCCCGCGATCCTCGCGGTTCGCGTTTCCTGATCAACGGCGAGCCCACCGAAAACAAGCTCGCGCTCGCCGCGAAAGGCATCCTCCGCTACGAAATCGAAACCACCGGCCGTCTCGCGCACTCCGCGTACCCGGAGCTCGGCGAATCGGCGATAGATAAGCTCCTCGACGTCCTTCAGGACATCCGCAAAATCCAGCTTCCGGAAGACGAGCTCCTCGGCCCCACCACTCTGAATATCGGGGTAATCTCCGGCGGCCACGCCCCCAACGTAATCGCCGATTCGGCGCGCGCCGAGATCGCCATCCGGCTGGTTGACGACGGCTACGCCACCCGCGACGCGATCCAACAGGCGGTCGCGTTCCGGGCCGTGGCTCGCGAACTTGTGTCCGTGTTGCCGATGCGCTTCGCTTCGCTGGACGGGCTGGCGTCAACGATCGTCGCCTACGCCACCGACGTGCCCGCTTTTGCGAACGCATGGGGCCAGCCGTATCTGCTTGGCCCTGGCAGCATTCACGTGGCCCATACGCTGGAAGAACGTGTAGCCAAGAAGGAACTCCTCGCAGCCGTGGAAATTTACGAAAGGGTGGTCAAGCAGCTTCTCGCTGCTTCGTGAATCATGAGCGCAACTCTCGTCAGTCCCAACGCCTCTGTGCTAACCGCTGAGCGTCCGCGCATGAAGCGGAACGCGCATACGCACCAGAACCTCGCCATTGTCGGCTACGGCAAGATGGGCCGACTCATCGAGCAGCTTGCGCCCGAGTACGGCTTCGCGGTTCAGTTGCGGCTCGATAGTGCGAGTAATCGCTCTGCGTCTGCAATTACCGCCGGTAATTTTCGTGACATTGACGTCGCCGTCGAATTTTCCAACGCCCATGCGGCAGCGCCGAATATCGAGCGCCTCGCCTCTCTCGGGATCAATACGGTGGTCGGCACCACTGGCTGGACCGAACACCTCGAGCGCGCAAAGGGCGCAGTTCAGGACGGCGGAGCGGGACTTGTCTGGAGCCCAAATTACTCGATCGGTGTGAGCGTCTTTCTGCAGCTTGCCGCGGAAGCTGCGCGACGCATCGCGGGCTATCACGAATACGGCGCATGGGCCTGGGAAATTCATCACTCCGCGAAAAAAGACGCGCCCAGCGGTACGCTCCTGAAAGTCGTCAACGAAATGAAAGCTGCCGACCCACACCGCGAAATTTCGGTCAGTTCCAATCGCGCCGGAGCGCATCCCGGTACACACGAAGTGGGCTTTGATTCCGCCGCCGACACGATCACCATCCGCCACACCGCGCGCAGCAGGGAAGGGTTCGCCCGCGGAGCGTTGACGGCCGCGCAATGGGTAATCGGCAAGCGGGGCTGGTTCGAATTTCGCGATGTCTTGTGCGAGCGCTAAATTCCATTTTGTTCGATCACGCAACGAGCTTTGAAGGAGGACCACATGTTTACAGGATGCGGAACCGCCCTGGTAACTCCATTTCGCAGTGATTTCTCGCTCGACGAAGAAGCGCTACGGCGGTTGCTGCGGCGGCAAATCGAAGCAGGGATTGACTTCCTGGTTCCTTGCGGCACGACCGGCGAAAACCCTACGCTCACGCGCCAAGAGCACTTGCGTGTGGTCGAAATCACGCTCGAGGAAGCCGCGGGCGAAACTCCCGTACTGGCCGGTGCGGGCGGCTACAACACCTCGGAGGTCACCGAACTGGCCAGAGAACTCGAATCCATGCACGTCTCCGGCATTCTTTCCGTCACTCCCTATTACAACAAGCCGACGCAGGAAGGTCTCTACCAGCACTACCGCGCAATCGCTTCGGCGATCTCGAGTCCGATGATCGTTTACAGCGTGCAAGGCCGCACCGGAGTGAACGTCGAGCCCGCCACGCTGAGGCGGCTCGCGGAAATAGACAACATCGTTGGCGTGAAGGAAGCCTCCGGCAATATCGGCCAGATCGCCTCGGTCATCGCACAAACGCCCAAGAGCTTCGATGTGCTTTCGGGCGACGACGCCATAGCTTTGCCGGTGATCGCTCTAGGCGGACGCGGCGTAATTTCCGTCGCCGCCAATGAAATCCCCGCGGAGATGACGCGCCTCACGCAAGCCTGCCTCGCAGGCGACTTCGCGCAGGCGCGCGAACTGCAACAGCAATACCTCGCGCTGATGGAAATGAATTTCATCGAGACGAATCCGGGCCCGGTGAAAGCCGCCATGGCCGCGATGGGACTGCTCGAAGCGGTGTGGCGCTTGCCTCTAGTCGGTCCCAAGCAGGAAAACATCCAGAGAATTCAGCGCACGCTCGAAACGCTGGGCCTCGTCGGGAGAGTGCATGCTGCAAGAGCAAATTGAACTGCTTTTTGCGCACGTACCGGAATCGTTTTCGCCACAGCACTTCGCGCTCTTTCAATCGTTCAAAGATGCTTTGAACTCAGGGCAGGCGCGCGCCGCCGAGCCGGACTCATCGAAACCCTCCGGCTGGCGCGTCAATCCATGGGTCAAAAAAGGCATCCTGCTTGGATTTCGCATGGGTGCAATTGTGGATATGTCCATTGACCCGGTGAAGCAGCCCTTCTTCGACAAGGCCACCTATCCGGTCAAGCGCATCGCCAAAGATGCCGGCGTGCGCGTCGTGCCCGGCGGGTCCAGCATCCGCGATGGCTGTTTCATCGGCACGGGAGTCACCTGCATGCCGCCGATGTTCGTCAACGTCGGCGCCTACGTGGGCGACCACACGATGATAGATTCTCATGCTCTGGTCGGCAGTTGCGCGCAACTCGGCAAGCGCTGCCACATTTCGGCGGCCGCGCAGATCGGCGGCGTACTCGAGCCGGTGGGAGCGATGCCCGTCATCATCGAAGACGAAGTCCTGGTAGGTGGAAACTGTGGAGTCTTTGAAGGCGCAATTGTGAAGCGCGGCGCGGTTCTCGGTTCCGGCACGATACTAAATCAATCCACGCCCGTCTATGACATCGTGCGCGGCGAGATTTACAAGGCCTCTGAGAACCAGCCTCTCGTGATCCCCGAAAAGGCGGTGGTCGTGGCCGGCTCTCGCCCCATTACGAACGGTAAGGGCAAAGATTGGGGGCTCTCGCTCTATGCCCCGGTCATCGTAAAATATCGCGACGCAAAAACGGAGTTGCGCGCGCAACTCGAAGACCTATTGCGTTAGGAGCGAACGGCGCACTTGACCAAGAATTCCCATGCTACTTCCCAACCGATAGACCCCACAGAATTCACAGCGCATTTCGCCTATCGTCACGGCGAGATCAACTGCGAAAAAGTTCCGCTGAAAGAAATTGCCGCCCGTATCGGCACTCCCGCCTACGTCTACAGCAGCGCCAGCATCCTCGATGCCTATCAGCGCTTCCGTCGCGCGTTTCGCGGCCTTCCTCACTCGATCTGCTACGCCGTCAAGGCCAATTCCAATCTCTCCGTGCTGCGATTGCTCTTACATGCGGGCGGCAGTTTTGACATCGTTTCCGGCGGAGAACTGCATCGCTTGCGCAAAATCGGCGTCCCGGCGCGGCGAATCGTTTTCTCCGGCGTCGGCAAGACGAAAGAAGAAATCCGCGACGCGCTCAAGGCCGGGATTTTACTTTTCAACGTCGAATCGGAACCGGAACTGGACGCTCTCGCGGAAGAAGCCGCGCGTCTCGGCCGCCGCGCGGCCGCCGCGCTCCGTGTGAACCCCGACGTGCAGGCCGGCGGGCACCGGCACATTGCCACTGGCCATCATCGCCACAAATTCGGCATTGATTGGGACGACGCCAAACGCCTCTATCTTGATAGCGCCCGCTCACGTTGGATTTTGTGGCAGGGAATCAGCGTGCACATCGGCTCGCAAGTCCTCGGCCTCGCTCCCTATCGTCGCGCCGTAAAACGCGTTTCGTCTTTCGTGCGATCGCTCGCTGCCGCAGGTGTGAAGCTTTCCTATCTGGACATTGGTGGCGGCGTAGGTGTGCGTTACACGAAGGAAAATCCGTTCGACATCGACGACTACGCGCAAGCAATCGCCCCGCATGTTCGTCCGCTGGGTTGCCACCTGCTGCTCGAACCAGGCCGCGCCATTGTCGGTCCTGCGGGAGTGCTCCTTGCTCGCGTTCTCTACATCAAACGCAACCGCGGCAAGGTGTTCGTCGTCTTGGACGCCGCCATGAACGATTTCATCCGCCCCGCGCTCTACGACGCCATTCATCCCATCACGCACGTGGTGCGCAAACCCGGGAAGCCCATCCGCGCCGATATCGTCGGTCCAGTCTGCGAAACCGGCGACTGCTTTCTTCACGACTGGCCTATCGAGATTCCAAAACCGGGCGATATCCTCGCGCTGTGGGGCGCCGGTGCCTACGGCTTCGTGCAGTCCTCGAACTATAATTCGCGCACCAGGCCAGCGGAAGTCTTGGTAACCAAGTACCAATTTCGCGTGATTCGCCGCCGTGAATCACCCGCCGATTTAGCGAGAGGTGAGTAGTTGCCCTCGGAACGCGCTGGTTTTCTCTGTGGCTTCTGCCTTCACTCTGTGCCCTCTGTGTGAAATCTTTGACGCATTGCCGCGGCGAAAAAAACCTGAGCCGTTCCCCAAATCCCGATCACACTCCGCAGTCAAAAAATACCGTCTCGTCGGCCCCCTGCATCACTACATTCCACTCAAGCGCTTCCGCAATGCCCGGCACTTTGCGCGCAATCAATGTCCCGCGCCGCGCAGGTTCGACGAGATTCAGCACAAAGTCGCTATCGTTTCCTGGCTCCTCTGGAAAATAAATCCGTGTGACCAATCGCCGCAACAGCCCGCGCATAAAAACGGAAACGGCAATATGCGGCGCCTGCATTTTTCCGTCAGGACCTGGCACGGCGCCGGGCTTGATCGTCGTAAACGCAAATCCTCCGCCGTCATCCGTCGGAATTCGCCCATAGCCCAAGAATCCCGGCTCCAGCGGTTTATTTTGGACGTCCTCCGGATGAGCGTATTTCCCGTGAGCATTAGCCTGCCAGACTTCGATCACCGCGTCGGGAACCGACACTCCATCGCCATCGAGCACGCGCCCTTCGATGGTCAGGCGTTCGCCGGAGACGCCCGGGCCGGCCAATTCCCTCTGGTCCAGCCGCGTGAGGCCGATCGTGAAGAACGGTCCCACCGTCTGCGATGTCGTCGCGCGCAAGGTCATGCTACTTTTCCATCGGCGTAGCTTCACGCCCGCTCAAAATCAGATCGAATCGATATCCGAGCGCGGTTCCTGGGATCGTCGTCTCCCAATCGAAAGCCGAAATCAGTCGTTGTCGCGCCGCCTCATCTGCCGTGCAATTGAACACCGGGTCGTAGGCCAGCAGCGGATCACCGGGAAAATACATCTGCGTTACCAGACGCGTCGCGAACGCCGGACCAAACAACGAAAAATGAATATGCGCCGGCCGCCACGCATTATGATGATTGCCCCACGGATATTCCCCCGGTCGGATGGTCACAAATCGATATCGTCCCTCGCTGTCAGTCATCGCATGGCCTTCGCCCGTGAAATTCGGATCGAGCGGCGCTTCGTGCTGATCGTTTTTGTGCAGGTACCGGCCCGCCGCGTTGGCCTGCCAGATTTCCACCAGCGTGTTCCGAGCCGGACGCCCGTCTTCGTCGAGCACGCACCCGCTGACAATAATCCGCGCGCCTAACACCTCGCCCGACCCTTGCCGTGTCAAGTCGCACGCCTTCACGTCCACGAACTCCGCCCCGAACGTCGGCCCGGTTATTTCCGTGAGCGTATGCGGTAGATAAATCAGCGGCTTTGTCGGCGCCCGCTTCAGTGACGACTTATACGCCGGATGTAAATAATTTGGTTGTGTGCCGGGGACCGGCCGCCGGTAACCGGCGAAACTACCCATATTCTTCTATCCTCAATTCACTCCATACCACGAGCGCGAGCGAGGAAACCAATTATATGCCGTTCACCTCGCGAAACGACTGCGCCTCGGAAGCTTCCGCCAATCACTTCATACTATAATCGAAGAGTTGCGCCCGGCGATCATTACCGTGGCAATCGGCGAAGACTTTACGCGCCGGAATTATCTCGGCGCATTTTCAGGACCAAGGAGCACTCACTCATGGCAACTGCGGCAGGCGGCTTTTTCATCGGCTACGACGACATCTGGCTGCTCGACGGCGTGCGCACTCCCTTCGCCGATTACAACGGCGTGCTGGGCTTGGTCTCGCCGACCGATCTCGGCATCAAAGCCGCCCGCGCCGTTTTCGAGCGCTCGAAAATCTCTCCGGCTGAGGTGGATTCCGTGATCGCCGGCAGCGTCGCGCAGGCCAGCTTTGATGCGTATATGTTGCCGCGGCACATCGGGCTTTACTCCGGCGTCCCAGTGGATCGTCCTGCGCATCTGGTACAACGCGTCTGCGGCACCGGAATCGAAGCCATCAGCCAAGCCGCCGACGCCATCACGCTGAAAAAAATCAATCTCGCCCTCTGCGTCGGCGCCGAATCCATGAGCCGCAATCCCATCGCCGCCTATACTCATCGCGGCGGGTTCCGCATGGGCCAGGTCGAGTTCAAGGATTTCTTGTGGGAAGCGCTGCTGGACACCGCGCCGGGCGTCACCATGGGCGACACCGCCGAAAACGTCGCGCGCAAATACAAAATCAACCGCGAGGAGGTAGACCGCTTCGCCGAATTAAGTTTCTCGCGCGCGCTGGCCGCGCAGAAAGCCTGCTTCCTCTCCGGCGAAATTGTTCCGGTGGTTTCTGAAACCTTCGAACTGGAGGGCTACAAACCGCGCTGCATCCAAATCCCTAAAAATGTCGAGAGCCTCGCCGCAGACACGCACGTGCGGCCTTCGCCCTACGAAGCCCTCGCGAAAATCCGTCCCGCGTTCGGGGGCGTGCAAACCGGCGGAAATAGTTCCGCCCTTGTGGACGGCGCCGCTGCCGCGCTCGTCGGCTCCGGCGCGTACGCGAGATCCCGTGGTGTCCAGCCCCTCGCTCGCATCGTCGCGGCTGCGACGGTGGGCGTGCCGCCGGAAATCATGAGCATCGCGCCGGCTCCCGCCATCCGCAAACTTCTCGATGGCGCCGGGCTTTCGCTCGATCAAATTGACCGCTTCGAAATCAACGAAGCCTTCGGTGCTCAAGTCATGGGAGTCGAGCGCGAACTCGGCCTCGACCGCGACAAGCTCAACGTGAATGGCGGCGCCATCGCTATCGGCCATCCACTCGCCGCCACCGGCGTCCGTCTCTCCGTCACCGTTTCGCGCGAACTCCGTCGCTCCAAGCTGCGTTACGGCGTCGCCAGTGCCTGCATCGGCGGCGGCCAGGGCATAGCGCTTCTAGTCGAGAACCCAAGCTGAGCGGCGACCAGCCGAACCGGTCGACAGTTAAGGTTTTCTCTGCGTACGCAGCGTCTCTGCGGTAATTTTTTGTGCCTGACCAGGCACATCGCAGATATGTTTGCCAATCCGCTGGGAATCCCAGTATAAGATTGCGTTCGCAATGTATCGCGGACGCCAACGCAGCGGCGTCCTCGTGCTAATCTAGTTGTCGTGTAACGAGTTGCCGGGGCAAAGGAGAACATGTCCACGAAGACAGGCGTCTTCCCGTCGCTTCTAATTCTGACCATCGCGCTCACCGCAGTATCAATGTCCATCTGGCACTCATCCCACGTGCAAGCCGCAAATGCCAAGCAAGCGGCCGAGCATCCGGCTGCGTCTATCTCTATCGGAGGGCAACCCGTGGTCACTCTCGCCCGTCCGCTGCCGCCGAATCCAACAAAGCTTCAGTTCGTCGAGGCCACGGTTCTGCCCGGCAATGGCATGAATCTCCTGCAGCTGAAGGCTTTTCTGCCGGGGAAGGGCACGATTGACGTACTGAGCACGATGCCTTTGCCCGACGCCAAAAAATATCTGGAAACCGACAACGATTCTTTCGGCAATAACAGCTTCAAACTGGGCGGCGCGATCCTGCTTCCTTATCCCAATCGCATCCGCGGCACGCTCGCGCAAGACGGCATGACGCTAGAGACCACCATTGACGGGCGGCAAGTCACTCTTCCGGCCAACTGGCACGGTAAAAATCCCAACGCGGAAGTTCACGCGATGCATGGCCTGATTCTGTCGTCCGACTTTAAAGACGTGAAGCACCAGAACGGACCCACGCAATCCACCGTTTCCGGAATCCTTCACGCAGGCAATTTTGGCGGGCACTGGCTTTCCGACACTGACGTCTCGGTTCAAATGACATTAAAGAACGACGCGCTCGATATGATTGTTACGGCCAAGAACGTCGGCAAACAGCCTCTGCCTATGGCCATCGGCGCTCATCCCTACTTCGAATTTCCCAGCGGCGACCGCACCCAGGCCAGAATTCATGTACCGGCCGAAAAGCGTGTTCTCGTTGATAATTACGACGACGTCTTTCCCACCGGCCAGATCGAGCCGGTGAAAGGCACAGCGTACGATTTCTCCGCGCCAGGCGGAAAGCCTCTCGGCTCTGTTTTCCTCGACGAATGTTTCACCGACTTGCAGCGCGACGCCGATGGCAAAGTGGTTGTGGACGTTACCGATCCCGCCGCGAAGTATGGCGTGCGAGTCACGGCGCTCTCTCCGGAGATCAAAGCGATTCAGGTGTACGCGCCGCCGGATAAGAACTTTGTCGCGGTCGAGCCGCAGTTCAATTTATCGGATCCCTACAACAAGAAAGTTTGGGGGAATACCGACACCGATGTGGTTACCTTGCAGCCCGGCGCATCTGTTTCCTGGCACATACGCGTCGAGCTCTTCACCCCGACGAATTAAAGTAGGGAGGTTGGCGTTACAGGGCCCGCGGTTTTCTGTGCGCCCTCAGCGTCTCTACGGTACATGCCGTAGCCTCCTGGGTGTCCACTCGCCTTTTCTGTACTGAACTGTGTGGTTAGTTTTCCCCTCGGCCTCCCTGCGCGATCGGCCAGAGGGTGCGTCGCTTAGCCTCCAATCACTTGCTCCTGCTCCTGCCGTTCGCCCGGCTGCGCCGTCGTTCCCAGCACGAGGTATCCCGAGACCTAACGCGCCGGCGCTCCGCGCATCCGCACGACGCCCCCACCAAAAAGATTCTGTCGGCGTCATCCAAGCCTTCCAGGCGCATGCAATCGGTTATGGGATGCATCAGCTTTCTGAATTGTACTGTTCCCCTGCTCCTGAGTTACCTATTAACATGCGGTTTTCTCCCCCTCAATCCGAGGTGGACCATGATGCCTGCGGTGTAGGTTTCATCGCCCAGTTTGGCGGCCAGGGTTGCCGCGATGTTGTCGAGCGCGCCCTCGTCGCTCTCGCCCGGCTTTCGCATCGTGGCGGAGTTGACGCCGACGGACTGAGCGGCGATGGCGCCGGCTTGCTCATTCCGATTCCGAAAGACTTCATCCGCGAGCGCGCCCGCGATCTGAACATCGAACTGCCCGATACTTTCGGCCTCGGCATGGTTTTTATTCCTTCCGGCCAGGAACTTGCCGCCTGCACGGCCATCGAATCGGCGGCTGCGCAATCCGGTTTGCGCTGTCTTGGCTGGCGCGTTGTGCCCACGTCTCCCGCGCTCCTCGGCCCCTCCGCCCTAAGCACGATGCCGGTCATCCGCCAGTGTTTTTTCGAAGCCGAAGATCCTCGCGCGGATTTGGAACGCCAGCTCTATCTGATGCGTAAGCGCGTCGAAGCCCGCTCGATCATCGGCCTCTATTTCTGTTCGCTCTCGTCGCGCGTGCTCGTTTACAAAGGTCTGCTCACTCCCCTGCAGCTGCGCGCGTTCTATTCCGATCTCGCGGCTGCCGATTTCACCGCGCCCTTCGCCATTTTTCACCAGCGCTATTCGACCAATACCAGCCCGTCCTGGCAACTCGCGCAGCCGTTCCGTTACGTCGCGCACAACGGCGAAATCAACACCATCAGCGCCAATCGCCGCTGGACGCGCGCCCGCGAAAGGGCCATCCGCCGCGAATTCGGCGCGGACGACAGCTTTCACGTCCTCGAAGAAGGCGTCAGCGACTCCGCCAGTTTCGACAACGTCCTCGAAGTTTTTCTGCGCCAGAATTACAACGTCGCCGCCGCGATGCTACGCATGGTTCCTCCCGCCTGGGAATCCGACTCGCGCACATTCGTCAAGCTGCGCAGTTATCTCGAAAAAGCCGCCCGACGCCAGGAACCCTGGGACGGGCCCGCCGCGCTCGTCTTCAGCGATGGCCAGATGGTCGGCGCAAAACTCGACCGCAACGGCCTCCGCCCCATGCGTTACGTCCTCACCAGCGACGGCCTGCTCGTCGTCGGCTCCGAAGTCGGCCTCGCCGATCTACGCGACAAACAAATCATCGAACGCAATCGCCTCGGCCCCGGCGAAATCCTGCTCGTTGATTCTCTGGCCGGCGCAATTTTCCGCAACAACAATGAAGTTTCCGAATTGCTCGGCCCCGATGGCCTTCGCGACGGCCTCCCGCATCGGCTTGTCCATCGTGTCAACCATGCGGCTGCCACAATCCCGTCGTCGCAAGACGCTGTGACCAGGCTCGGCTCCACCGCAACCGTCCCGCCGGCTTCCGAAATCGAACCGCAAAAATTAGCCGCGGCGATGGGCTGGACCGAAGATCAATACCGCCTCCTTTTTCAGCCTCTCGGCCGGGAAGGGAAGGAAGCCATTTGGAGCATGGGCGACGACACGCCTCCCGCGTTCCTTTCCTCCGTCCGCCGTTCGCTTTGGGATTACTGCAAGCAGCGTTTCGCGCAGGTCACCAATCCACCCATAGATCCATTGCGCGAAGTCCACGTAATGTCGCTCAACGTGTACCTCGACGCGAAAATCACCGCCGAATCTCCCGTCCTGGACGCCAGGACAAATGGCCATCCTCGAAAATGAAGATGAAGCCACCACGCTGTGGAGCGCAGCCGCCAGCCCCCGGTTGGTCCCGCGCAAAGCGGGCCCCGCAGTTCAACGAATCGATTTCACTTTCGACGCGACCAATGGCGTCTCCGCCGCCGAAGCCGCTCTCGATCGTGTCCGTGACGATATCGCCGCCGCGGTCAAAAAGAATCCGTCGCTGATCGTGCTCACGGACCGCCGCACCAGCGAAAATCGCGCCGCGCTTCCGGCCCTGCTCTCTGTTTCTGCCGCCTGGAAAGAAATGGTCCGCGTCGGCGCGCACAATACTCCGCTGGTCGTGGAATCGGGCCAGGTGATCGAAACTCATCACATCGCCTTGCTCATCGCTGCCGGAGCCAGCGCCGTTTACCCCTATCTCGCGATGGAGCTTTCCGAAAATCTGAAATCCGGCAGCGCAGCGAAATATCGCATCGCCGTCGAAGCCGGCCTGCGCAAAGTCCTCGCGCGCATGGGCATCTCCACCGTTGCCAGCTATCGCCATAGCCATCTTTTCGAAACCATTGGCCTCGACCACGAACTCTGCGCCGAATTTTTCGAGGATGCTTCCTGCAGCGTCGGCGGCAAGACCCTGCAAAATATCCTGGAAGAAGCAATCGCGGCCCACAGGCGCGCATTCGCAGCCGCCACGCCGCAGGCCATGCAGGACGCCGGCCTCTACCGCTTCCGCCACGCCGGAGAAAGCCACTCCAGCTCTCCCGACCTGGTCCGCCGCATGCACGGCTACATCAAATCTCCGACGCCGGAAAATTACGCCGCCTTCGTCGAACTCGCCGATACCCGCGAGCCCGTCGCCATCCGCGACTATCTCGATTTCGCGCCCGCCGCGCCAATCCCGCTCGATGAAGTCGAACCCCCGTCCGCCATTCTCAGCCGCTTCTGCGCGCAAGCGATGTCCCTCGGCGCCCTGAGCCCCGAAGCGCATCGCACTCTGGCTATCGCCATGAACCGCCTCGGCGCGCGCAGCAATACCGGTGAAGGCGGCGAAGATCCGAGTCTCTACCGCTTTGCGCCCGAAGCCGCCAATCGCGTCAAGCAAATCGCGTCCGCGCGCTTCGGTGTCACCGCCGAATATCTCTGCCGCGCCGATGAACTCGAAATCAAAATGGCGCAAGGTTCCAAACCCGGCGAAGGCGGCCAGCTTCCCGCTATAAAAGTGAACGCATACATCGCGCGCCTGCGCCACGCCGTGCCGGGCATGTCGCTGATTTCTCCCCCGCCGCATCACGACATTTACAGCATCGAAGATCTCGCGCAGCTGATCTACGACCTGCGCGCCGTCAATCCCGCCGCCCGCATCGGTGTGAAACTCGTCTCCGGCGCCGGAGTCGGCATCATCGCCGCAGGCGTTGCCAAGGCCGGCGCCGACGTCATCACCATCGCGGGATTCGACGGCGGCACCGGCGCATCGCCGCTCACTTCGATCAAGAACACGGGTCTGCCCTGGGAAATCGGCTTGCGTGACGCGCACGCCGCGCTTCTGCGCGCCGGTTTCCGCGATCGCGTCCGCCTCCGCACCGATGGCGGCTTCAAATTCGGCCGTGACGTCCTCGTTGCCGCGCTTCTCGGCGCCGACGAATTCGGCTTCGGCACCGCCACGCTGCTCGCCATCGGCTGCGTTATGGCGCGCCAGTGTCATTTGAACACTTGCCCCGTCGGCATCGCCACGCAGGACGAAAAACTTCGCGCGCGTTTCACCGGCAATCCCGAAATGGTGATGTCCTATTTCCAGGGAGTCGCCGCCGAAGTCCGCGAACGCATGGCCGCTCTCGGTGTTCGCTCGCTCAGCGCCATCATCGGCAACGCTTCAAAATTGCGACCGCGCGATGAATGGGCCGAACGCTCGCTCGGCCCGTTGCTCAAGCCGACCGAAGCCGTGGCTACGCAACTTCATCCCCATCGCCCCGCGGTCTGCGCGCCCATCGAAATCGAGCTGCCCGAAAGCGCCATGGACATTCGTCGCAAGCTCGTCGGCGGGGTGGATCGGCATAAGCCCGCTCCGCTCCAGCAGTTCCTGCCGATCTGCAACGCCGACCGCAGCGTCGGCGCGCATCTCAGCGGCTACATTCTCCGCCGCACCAATTTCGACGGCCTCGCCGGCAAAAGCGTCCGGTGCGAGTTTCGCGGCTCCGCGGGTCAAAGCTTCGGAGCTTTCCTCATCCCCGGTCTGAGCTTCAAACTTTTCGGCGACGCCAATGATTACGTCGGCAAAAGCCTCAGCGGCGGCACCATCGCAATCGGCGCCGGAGCCGCGGCCGCACAGCGCGGTGACGTCCTCGCGGGCAACACCGTCCTCTACGGCGCCACAGGCGGAAAACTTTTCATCGCCGGACGCGTTGGCGAACGCTTCGCCGTCCGCAATAGCGGTGCGCTAGCGGTAGTCGAAGGCGTAGGCCATCACGGCTGCGAATATATGACCGCCGGCGTCGTCATCATCCTCGGCCCCGCCGGAATGAATCTGGGCTCCGGAATGACCGGCGGCCTGACCTACATCCTTCGCGACGCGCTCTCCGGCGAAAATCTCAATCGCGAATTCGTGAGACCAGCAGAAATCGGCGAATCCGAAGAAGCGGTGGATGAACAGCGCGCCGCACTGGAAGGAACTACCATCTCGTCAGCAGGTGTAGAGGCGGGTCTAAGACCCGCCCGCATGGCCGACCAGTCAATCGTCAATCGGGATGCAATCCGCGGCAACGAAGACGAATGGCTGCGCCACTTCCTCCGCGAGCATTTCCATCTCACCAACAGCCCGCGCGCCCGCCGCCTGCTAGAATCGGCGCTGCCCCTGCCGTTGGTGCGCCTGCAACCAGTCCATCTCCCCTGCAGTATCACCGAGACCTGGGCGCCGTTTCTCCAGCGTCATGAAGCCGAATCTCCCACCGTGTCCGCGCAACAATCCGCCGGCGCCTCGTTGCCGCTGGAAACGATCGGCCAAACCGGCGAATCCGCGTGCTAATAGCGTGCTCTTGTAGCAGCGGTCTTCAGACGCGCCGTTTGCGTCTCGGATGAACTTGCGGGACCGCCATCGCTCGGCACCGCGTTTACTCAATGCGGCAGCAATGCTGACTCAACGTCAATCGGCTTCTTGTTGATCGGCTTTGACGCCGGCCCGCTGAGGAAAATCCGCATGTCCGTGAAATCGAACGTCACGGCGTACGGCCGGAAGAATTGATGTGCAATCATTCCGCCGATGCGGAAGCCAAAAGCGTGTTCCAGGCCCGCAGCGAACGCGCCAGCCACCCCACTGACGTTCTGCTGCCGCGCCTCGCCCAGGTACAAATCATTTGCGACAATCGGCACCAGTTTTGTCTCGCGCTCAGCTGTCGGCACTATCGAATCCTCCCCGCTAAAAGAGAGCGCCGCCTGCTCGATCGTCGATTCCGGGCAGGTGAATCCGCTCGCGAGTCCCGTGGCCACGAACAGCAGCGCGGACGGCGCATGGTTCACGCGGCCGCGCGCCACAATCACGTGGTCGCCCGCCATCCAGAACGGCATCACGATTTGCCTTTCCGCTTCCGCGCGCACCTCAAATGCCCGCAACCCGCCGACCGACTTGCGCCGCAGGATCAACTCGCCGTTCGGATAGTCCAGCGTAGCCAGAAAGTGATACAGCAGCACCGTCCCCAGCACGCCATTCAGTTTTCGTCCGGCAAAAACGGGAAGCGGCCGGATCCCCGCAAGAACGTTGTGCACCTCGAATTCTCCCAGCGTGAGCGAAGTGATGCGGCCGTGCCGCATCTCCGCCCGGCTTCCGTCGAGAAGAACCGCCACACTTTCCCCGACGGCATTAAGGCTGAGCCGCTTTGCGAAGTCCGCGTCCAGCTGCACTTCGGCGCCGCCCGTATCAATCAGGAAATCCGCCGCCTCGCTGCCGTTTACTCGGACGCGAACGATCGGCAGCGGATCGGTCGCGACGAAGGGAATGTGCGTTTCGTCCGGCGCTCCGCTGATCCGGTAGGGCGCCGCATCTCCGAATAGTTCCAGCGGTTCGGCGCGATAGCGGATTCCCGCGGCGCGAAACCTTCTCGCCGCCTCTGGGAATGCGTCGCGCCGGTACGCCGCCTCGCCGAGCAGGTTATTCGCAATGTCTTGCAGCTGGCCCGGCTGCTGCGCGGGCCTCCACAAGTATTTCTCCGCGTCGTCTAGGCGGTTCGAGAAGAGCGCGATCATGCCCAGCACTGTGCTGGTTTTCAGATCCTGGGGATTCTTGTGCAACGCGGTCTGATAGGCGGATTCGGCTTCCGGAAAAAATCCTTCGGCGAAGAGTGCGTCGGCGCGTTCCAGCGCGGTAGCCGCCAAAATGGAAGCGCCCGTGAGAAGGAGCAGCCCGATAACCGCGATCGGCCCGCGAACTCGCATGATTCAAAGGACGCCGCAAATTCTAAACGGTAAGCCGCACGCGCGTATTTATCACCGCGATAAGTAAGAAATATCGTTTACCTCGCGCATGTGTACGAAATTTCGGATGCGTGCCAATCCCTGCGTAAATTGGTACGCGCATGCTGCGCGGATTCGGACAAGAGGCCGTCGAACAACACGGCGAAGATTGTCGGCGCAAGCCGGCGAGGTAAGTTTTGCAACTGCAAACTTTCAGTACCCTGAAAGGAATTCTATTGGGCCGCCTCTACAATCCTCTGCACCGCATATTCCAGGCCTTTGTCGGTACTGACCGCGACTCGGTCCGCCAATACCGGGGAATATTTGAACACCTGCTGGAATCCCACCTTGTGCCAGACCGGCAAAATTGCCTTCCTTCTATCCACCTCGCGGCTCGCCAAGTCGTTCAACTCATCCTGCGGCCAATGCTTTTCCAGAAAATGATCGCTCAGGATCACGATGCCCAATCGCGAACGTGACAGGCCATAATCAATGCACTTGCGTAGATTGTCCGCGCACTTCAGAGAGTAATCCACGTACCAAACCAGCAATCCCCGGGCATTCAGAGCGTCCGCTAGCGGGCGCGCGATCTCCTCCTTATCTTCCACCGCATAAGCGACAAAAAAGTCCCAGTGCTGCCTTACTTCCATCGAGTACTCGTTCTGCATCAAGCGGGTCGCGCCTCCCTGTGCTGCCAATCGGCGCCACATCCTCCGCGACCGCGCCCCGCCTGTCTGTTCGCCGCACGACCGACATGGAAACGATTCCGTGGCAGCCGCGTCCCGTATCGGCGCAGATTGCCATCCCTAGCGGGAATCACCGTCTTCGCGGTTCCCGGCCTAACGACTTTGCTCGTGCCTAGGCCAGGTCCCCAGTCTTTGTACCCTTAATTGTAAGGTAAATATGTTTAACGTCAGTCGCCCACCACTCACATCATCGTAACTTGCAGAAAACAAACACGCGCGACGGGTCTCAATCGCCAACTTTCGCGCACAATTAGCTGGCCCCGATTTGCGCATCTCCCGAACCAATGCGAGAATGTCTGCATGCGAAAAACATATAAGATGACGATGTGTGCAGCGGGTGCAGTTTTGGCGGCGGCATTGACCCTGGCCGGCACCGCCGCGGCGCAACAAACTCCCGCGCCCGATTCCCAGCAGGCTCCGGCGACGACGCAACAGGCCCCGGCGAAGTCCTCCTCGGCGACCGCTTCCAAGACTCAGAGCTCGGCCGCAACGGGCAACACTCACCATGCAGCAGCCAAAACCGCACCCGTGCTCACGCTTAAAACCGATAAGGACAAGGAAAGCTACGCCATCGGGATGAATATTGGCGCGACGATGCGCCGCCAATCAGTGGATGTGGACCCGGCCATTTTGGCGCGCGGGCTGAAAGATGCGCTGGCTGGCGGCAAGACCTTGCTGACCGAAGACGAGGCCAAGGCGGTAATGACCTCGCTGCAGGCCCAGGTCCGCAAGACGCAAGAGGAAAAGGCGCAAGTCGCCGCGGATACCAATAAAAAGGAAGGCGACGCCTTTTTGGCCGAAAACAAGACGAAAGAGGGTGTCGTCGCACTCCCGAGCGGCCTGCAATACAAGGTCTTGACGGAAGGCACCGGCCCCAAGCCCACGGCCAACGAATCGGTCGTTTGCAACTATCGCGGCACTCTCTTGAACGGCACCGAATTCGACAGCTCGTACAAACACGGCCAGCCCATCACCATTCCGGTCGGCCGAGTCATCAAGGGTTGGTCGGAAGCGCTGCAACTGATGCCGGTAGGCTCCAAATGGCAGCTCTTTATTCCTCCGGATTTGGCCTACGGACCGCGCGGCGCCGGAAACGACATCGGGCCCAACGCCACTATTGTCTTTGAAGTTGAGCTTCTTTCGATCCAGCCGCAAATTAAGCCAGGCAGTACGACGCCCGCCCCAGCCACGCCGCCACAGAATTGAAAAACAGCAGTCGCGTCTGAGCTGCCAGGATCTGATCCTAGACCCGGGCGTTTGGTCGCACCGGAGGCCCAGGCGCATAAAAGGCGCACCTGTACTACTGGCCAGGGATACTACCCGCGCTACGTCACACATTCGTCAGCAGTTAGCAATTTGGCACACACCGTATACATTCCAGTTGAGCTGTCCTCCCCATCCATTTAAGTTAACCCAAGGCACAGTACCCGTAACTGGAATGCAACTACAAAACTAGGCTTGGGTGGGTGTGATGGCGGTCTTGGGGGATACGGCCGCGGCGCGCTTGCGTCGCAGCTCGAACGTAGTCTCGCGTGTGGTCGCAGACGAAGCGATTGTGGTGCCGATACGCCGCGGCGTCGCCGACCTGAATTCCATCTATACCTTCAACGAATCCGGCACGCTGCTGTGGTCGCTGATGGATAAGGGCTTAGATCCCGCCGAGCTGGTTACTTACCTTCAAACGGAATACGGATTGTCTCGCGACCAGGCCAGGGCGGACGCGGAAGCATTCCTAAAGGAATTGAGCGCAGAGGGACTCGTCGAGCCGGTGTGATCGGCTGGCCGGCAAAGGTCTATCCAGCTAAGGCGGCTGGGTGCTTGGGATGAACGAAGCAACCTACACCACGTTTAGTAGTGGCGTGCACACCCGCTACTTCGGTAAGCGCGCGCCGGTGGAAGTGTCCATCGAAGTGACCCGGCGTTGTCCGCTCGAATGCCTGCACTGCTACAACAATCTCCCCATGTCGGACGCAGCCGCCCGCAAAGGCGAGCTTTCACTCGAAGAGTACCGTCGGCTTCTGGATGAGATCGCCGCCGAAGGCTGCCTGTGGATCCTTTTCACGGGCGGCGAGATTTTCGCGCGCGCGGACTTCCTGGACATATACGCCTACGCCAAGACCAAGGGCTTCCTGATTACGCTGTTCACGAACGGCACAATGGTCACGCCACGCATTGCGGACTTCCTGGCGGAGTGGCGCCCCTTTGCCGTGGAAGTGACGATGTATGGCGCGACGCGCGTTACCTACGAGGCGTTGACGCAAATTCCCGGATCGTACGACCGGTGCATGCGCGGGATCGGTCTGCTGAACGAACGGAAGTTGCCGCTGAAACTGAAGACGGTGCCGACCACGATCAACCGGCACGAAGTCTTCGAGATGAAGCGCATGGCGGAAGAAGATTTCGGGGTCGAGTTCAAGTTCGACCCGCTGGTGAATCCGCGGATTGATTGCTCGCAGAGCCCCGTAGCGGTAAGGCTGAGCCCGGAAGAAGCGGTGGCGCTCGATTTTCATGATCCGCGACGTCCTCCCGAGTATCGCCGACTCGTGGATCGCGAGATGTCCAAGGCGGGAACGGATCACGATCCCGACCATGTGTATTTCTGCGGAGGCGGGATCAGCAGCTGTGCCATCGATCCCGCGGGCCAGATGAGCATTTGCATTCTCTCGCACCAGGAAACCTACAGCTGGCGCAGCGGAAGTTTCAAGGACGGCTGGGAAAACTTTCTGCTGCGCACGCGGATGAAGCCCAAAACCCGCCAGACCAAATGTGATAAATGCCGCATTCAATCGCTTTGCAGCATGTGTCCGGCAAATGGCGAGCTGGAAAGCGGTCACGCCGAATCGCCCGTGGAATTTCTGTGCGAGGTGGCGCACCTGCGCGCGTTCGCGCTGGGCATCGACGTGCCGGCGCATGGAAATTGCGAATGCTGCGCGGGCGGCAAGACGCACGCGAAGTTGACGACTTCCGCGTCGCGGATTCGCAACGGCGACATTGATGTGGGTTCGTGGGTTCCTGCAATGCCAACGGCTATCCTGCCCATTCTCCAGGAAAATTCAGGCTGCGGGACCGGCTGCGGATCGTGCGGCTCATCCCACGCTTGATGTGAACAAGGATTGACTGAGGATGGCTGAAGAAAACCAGAACGCGGCGAGCGACCGGAAGCCTTACGAGGCTCCGAAAATCATTCGCGTAAGCCTGCGCCCAGACGAGGCTGTGCTCGGCCATTGCAAGATCTCAGGTTCCGGCGGTCCGGTGAATCCAGGAAGCTGCACTACTTTGAAGTGTAGTTCGCCGGGGTCTTGACCGCTAACGCCATGCATACCCCCGCCCGCGCCAGGAAAGGCTTTCGACACGACCGCGCCAGCAAACGTCTGGCTGCGCGGATCGGGGGAATTTCGCTCGGGTTGACTTCTGATCCCGCCGGTCCGTGCTTGATGCCGGACGCCGCGCTGGAAGATTTCTTGGTGGATGTGGATCGCTGCGACGTGGAAGTCGAAGTGGGATTCAGCGAGCACTTTAGCGGGCCTGATGGCGACCTGATTTTTGATTCGAGTGGGCTTTGGAAGCTTTACCGCAATGCGGAGGGATATTGCTTTCGTTTTGCGACGGCCCATTTGGGTCTCATGCCGTACAAGCAGGCGCGTGTATCGGAGGATTTTTCCTCTGGGCGAATCGAACTGGCCCGACAGTATTTCCCGGCGGGCGAGCCGGTGAATCCACTGGAATACCCGCTGGACGAACTTCTGTGGATTCATCGCCTGGCGATGGGCGAAGGAGTGGAAGTTCACGGCTGCGGCGTGATCGCGCCGGATGGACGGGGCATGTTGCTTACGGGACATTCCGGAGCGGGCAAGAGCACTTCGGCGCGATTGTGGTCGAAGCATCGCGCGGCCCGCGTGCTAAGCGACGACCGCATTATTTTGCGCCAGGAAAATGGCCGGATTCAAATGTATGGCACGCCGTGGCACGGTGACGCGGGAATTGCCGAAGCCGCGCACTCTCCCGTGGATGCGATCTTCGTGCTGCAGCACGGAAAAGCAAACGAACTGCGGCCCCTGGGCATCGCGGAAAGCTCCGCGGAATTATTCGCGCGCAGTTTCGTACCACATCATTCACACGAAGGGCTCTCCTCGGTGCTCAAATTCTTTCACGCCGTCACGTCCAGCGTGCCTTGTTTCGACTTTTCGTTTGTGCCGGATTTCACCGCGGTGGAGGCGGTCTGCGGTGCGTGAGCCCAAAGCGCCCGGCCGGAGCAATTCGCAACAGTTTGCCCTGGTGTGCGAAGCGACGCTGCTGCGCGGGTTAACGATGCGTTTTCAGGCGCGCGGACAAAGCATGCAGCCGAACGTGCGAAACGGGGACACTGTGGAGGTGGCGCCCATTTCCGCGGGGAACCCGGAGCGGGGCGATATTGTGTTGACGCGTGGTCGCGCGGGTTTCCGGCTGCATCGCGTCGTCGGGGGGGACGCAGAAACGGGCAAGATTGTGACTCGCGGCGACGCCGGGCAGCAGAATGACGATCCGCCGGAAATGTTGCTGGGAAAAGTGATCTCGATCGAACGCAACCAGCGCAAGATTTCGCTCACCGCGCCGGGAACCAAGCGATGGCACGCAGTGCGCACGCAAGCTCGGCGTGCATTGCTGGCCGCGGCGCACCGCGCGCCACGTGTGCAGTCGGTCGCGGCGCCATTCGTATTCCTGATCCTCTCATTGTTCCTGTCTGCGGCGCCGGTAGCCGCGCAGGCTGACTTGCAGACGACAGTGGATACGGCGGCGGCGCCGACCACGATCGCGCCCGGCGGGCAGATCACCTACACGATCACGGTGATCAATAACGGTCCAAACACGGCCACTACTCCTTCCGTAACCGACACGACTCCTGCGAATACCACCTTTGTCTCGATGACGATGACGGGTGGAACGGGCACATGGAACTGCACGAATCCTGGCGTAGGCGCTGCAGGTTTGACCACCTGCACCCGCTCGACAGATATGACGAATACCCGCACCGCCACGTTTACCTACGTGGTGCAAATCAATCCGGGAACGGCTGCGGGCACAACCGTCACCAATTCGGCGACCATCAACTCAACAACCACCGATCCGAACTCTGCCAACAATACGCTCTTATCCAACGTCGTCACAGTCGGTGCCACGCCGGATCTTTCAGTCACCGAGATGGCAGCGCCGAATCCCGTAGCGACCGGTGCAAATATCACCTACACGCAAACGGTGACCAACAACAGCACTACAATCGCTGCCATCGGCGCGACGCTAAGCCAAAGCACGCCTGCGCACACGCTGTTTGTCTCCGCAACGCCTCCGGCAGGCTGGACGTGCGGCACAACACCCGCGGTGGGAGCGACCGGCGCGATTACCTGCACTGCCACTGGGAATTTCAACGCCTCAACATCTGTGAATTTCACGATCGTGGTGTCAGTGAGTCCGGAAGCGACGGTCGGCTCCGCGATCACGAACTCAGCTACGGTGAGTGAGACCGGCACGGACCCTAATCCGGCAAACAACACCGCGACGGCTTCCGTGACGGTACAAGGCGCGGACCTCGGAATGACTCAAGTGGCCTCGGCTGCGGCAATAGCCCCGGGCGCGACGATCACCTACACGGAATCGGTAACGAACAACGGTCCAAACGCGGCCACGAGCGCCGTGCTGTATCAACAGACCCCGCCGAATACGACATTCGCTTCGATGACGCCACCCGCCGGGTGGACGTGCACTACGCCGGCCGTTAGCAACACCGGCCAAATCATCTGCACCGATGGCGCCGCTTTTGCGAGCGCCACAACTGCCACGCCCTTCACATTTGTGGTGACCGTGAATTCGGGCACCAACGCTCCGACTGCCGGAACCACCATCGTGAATTCGGCGGACGTGACTTCGCAGACCACTGATCCGGTTCCGACGAACAACGCTACGACCACCTCGGTGTTAGTCGAGACCACCGGCGATTCCGACCTTGCTGTATCCATGACCGCCAACCCGACGCCAGTTTTTATTTCCTCGGCGATCACCTACACGATTCAAGTCACGAATCTGGGGCTCGCATCCGCCGCGGGCGTCAGGCTAACCGATACCTTGCCCGCCACGCTTACGAACGCATTCGCTGTGACCAGCGCGGGAACCTGCGGCGCGCCGTCGGGTGGCGTGATTACCTGCACGCTGGGGACAGTGGCATATCCGCTCGCTGCGCCGATAACCATCACCATCACTGGCACTACTACGGCTACGGCTACAACGATGTCGAATGTCGCGACAGTTGCAACACGGGAACGGATCCAGTCTCCGCCAATAATTCGGTGACGCTACTGACTGTGGCGCAGCCATTGGTCTGCGCGACGCCTGGCAAGGACAGCGCCGGCGGTACGTTGACTGGCGTGGTGAACGCTTATTATCCGCCGGGGCAAGCGTGGGCACGCTGAGTGCCGGCGTGACTCCGGCACAAGTTGTACTGGGAGCCGCAGCGGCGAGCGGAGCACAAACTCCCATCGCGATTGGCGATCTGTTGCTGATCATACAGATGCAGGACGCGACGATCAATCCGGCCAAAAGGGCGCTTATGGAGACGGCGTTCCCGGCGATCCAGGTTACGGCGCGACGAACCTCGGTAGCTCGGGGCTATTCGAGTTTGTAACTGCAACGAGCGCGGTGCCGCTGACGGGCGGCACGCTCACGTTTACCGGAACGGCGCTAACGAAAGTTTGCTCAACACGTATGTGAATGCTGCGGCGACGACTGCAACGAATCCGACCGCGGGGCAAGCGACTTTCCAGGTGATACGAGTGCCGCAGTATACCTCCGCGACTCTGAGTTCAGGACTGACGGCGATGACCTGGAACGGAGCGACAGGCGGCGTACTGGCGCTGGACGTAGCATCACAGCTGACTCTGGGCGGCACCGTAGCACTAGATGCGCAGGGATACCGCGGCGGAGCTGGCGAGATCTACACAGCAGCGAAGACGCCCCCGACGCCGCTAGCGACTGACTACGTGACGCTTTCAACGCAAACAACCAATGGGTCGAAGGGTGAAGGAATCGCCGGGACGCCGAAGTACATTGCCAACGCCACTCTCACTGCGGCGACAAACACGGGCAACGAAGGCTATCCCAGCGGAAGTTTCGCTCGCGGAGCACCGGGTAATGCGGCGGGCGGCGCGACGGACGCCGATCCGACTGCCAACGACCAAAACGACGGCGGCGGAGGCGGCGCCAACGGCGGTACCGGCGGCAACGGTGGGTTCGCGTGGAATAGCGCGGGCCTGGTCGGTGGATATGGCGGGAAAGCGTTCCCGGCGACTACCAGCACGATTGTGATGGGCGGAGGCGGGGGTGCGGGAACCACGAATAATGGTTCGTTCTGGAATCCCAGCACGGACACAGGCGGAAGTACCAGCAATACTTGCTCTTCGCCGTGCACCGGAATCAATAGCAGCGGAACGGCGGGAGGCGGGATCGTAATCGTTCGCACCGGCTCGGTGGTGGGCACTGGAGCAATTAGCTCCAACGGCCAAGCAGCGCTCGAGACGGAGAACGACGGCGGTGGTGGCGGCGGAGCCGGCGGCACTGTGTTGGTCTTTGCAAATAGCGGCGGCTTGAGCGGGCTCACGGCAAACGCAATCGGCGGGAACGGCGGAATCACTTGGCCTGAACAAGCGCCCGGCACTCCATTCCCGGACAACCGACACGGTCCCGGAGCGGGCGGCGGCGGCGGCGTTGTGTTCACGTCGGCGATGCCGGGCAGCGTGAACGTCAGCGGCGGCATTCCAGGATGGAGCACGCTGGCAAACGATGCCTACGGTGCGACGATCGGGCAACCAGGCGTTGCCACCACCGGATTCTCGATCACCGAGACGCCCGGGACGCAATCGGGCGCGTATTGCGCGGGTGCCGATTTGGCGGCGACGAATTCCGGTAGTCCTAATCCGGTAATTCCAGGAAACAACATCACCTACACGCAGACCGTGGCCAATAACGGTCCGCTGGATGCCATCAACGGTTCTTTCAGCGAAGCAATCCCCGGAAATACGACGTTTCAATCGCTGGCCGTAGCTACGGGATGGACTTGCACCACGCCTGCGGTGGGCACGTCCGGGATTATCAGCTGCTCGAATCCGGATGTCGCAAATGGAGCTACAGGGACGTTCACGCTGGTTGTGACGGTGGTTCCGGGCACCGTAAGCGGCACACAGATCACGGACACCGATGCGGTCACGTCCGGATCGAGTGATCCAAACCTGGCGAACAATACGGCGACCGTGGTAACGCTGGTGGCCGCGGCGAACACGGCGAACATCGTGGTCACCAATTCCGGCGCGCCGAATCCGGTGCAGGCCGGGAACAACATCACATACACCGTCACAGTGACGAACGACGGACCTTCGTCAGCCACAACCGTGACGTTCAACGATGCCATTCCCACGAACACGACGTTTGTCTCGTTCGCACAGAGTGGAACGGCATGGAACTGTCCAAGTCCCGGCTCGGGCGGAAAAGTGACGTGCACGATTGGCACGCTGGCGTCGGGCGCGACGACAACTTTCACGCTGGTGGTCACTGTGGCGTCGGCGACAACTTCGGGCACGATTATTTCCGATACGGCGAGCGAGTCAACATCAACGCCAGATTCGAATCCCTCGAGCAACAGCGCGACGTCAGATGTCACGGTCGCTTCGGCAGGGCAATATGATTTGAGAGTGACCAAGACGGGATCGCCCAATCCGGTTACGTCTGGCAACGACATCACCTATCAGTTGAACTTCGCGAACAACGGACCGAACTCCGCGACGAACGTGACCTATACGGACACGGTCCCGGCGAACACCACCTTCGTTTCACTGACGCTGCCTGCCGGAGCCACGTGTCCGAGTCTTCCACCAGTTGGGGGCACGGGCGCGATCAGTTGCTGCCCGGGAAGCGGCGCAGTCTGTTCTGGCGCCGCATTTCCTTCGGGCGCGAACGCGCAAATTTCGCTGGTGGTAAAAGTGAATTCCGGGACGGCCGCGGGAACGACAATCACGAACACGGCGAACGTGAGCCCGACAGCGAATGATGTGAACACCGCGAATAATACTTCGACGGCCACAACGGTGGTGGCTTCGCCATCGCAGGCGGACGTGGCCATCGTGAAGACGGCTTCGCCCGAGCCGGTGGATCAAGGCTCAACGCTGACCTATACGCTACAGGTGACAAACAACGGACCGGCCGTGGCGCAAGGAGTGGGAGTGTCTGACCCGTTGCCGAGCGCGGTGAACTTTGTTTCGGTGTCCACCACGCAGGGAACTTGCACGCAGAGCGGCGGGACGGTCAGTTGCAGCTTGGGATCGTTGAGCGTCGGTGGCCTTGTGATCATCACGATCAACACGACGGCGGAGACGATCAGCACGTCATCGCTCGCGGCGAACACAGCCACGGTGGGCGCGACTACGAGCGATCCAAACCCGGCTAACAATTTCTCGTCCACGCTTTCGACGATTCAGTATCCCACGGCGGTGCAGCTGGCATCGTTCCAGGCGCACGCGATCACCGGCGGCGGAGTGCTGGTGGAATGGCGGACGCGCGAGGAAATTCGCAACCTGGGCTTCCACGTTTACCGCCAAGATGCGCAGGGACAACATCGCCTGGATCCTTCGCTGATCGCGGGCGGAGCGCTTTTCTTGCGCGGGGCGCAGCCGCAGCACACGGCGAAAACATATCAGTGGCTAGATCCGGACGGCGGACCGGGATCGTCATACGTGTTGGAGGATGTGGATCTCAGCGGCGTGCGAACTGCGCACGGTCCGGTGAGCGCTGATTCGATAATATCCGAAACGACGCCCGTAGTACAAGCCGTGTTGCTGAGCCATCTGACGAAATCTCTGGCGTCATCGTCCACGGCCTCCCTGGCGACACCGTGGCGGCCGGCGGCACCGATGCCGTTACCGTCGCCGCGACCGGCGCCGCCGCGAGGGCCGATCAATCCGGTGACCTCGCGCGAAATGTCGAGCGCGTATCTGGATGGACTGCCGGCCGCAAAGATTTCCGTCAACTCCGAGGGCTGGTACGTGGTCACGCGGGCGCAATTGGCCGCGGCCGGTTTTGATTTTGGCGGCGATGCACGCATGCTGCAGCTTTTCGCGGAAGGTGTCGAGCAGCCGATGGCGATCATCGGCAAGCAAAACGGAGCAATGCCCCCCGGCGAAGCGCTCGCGTTTTACGGAACGGGAATTGACACGCCATTTTCGGGCACGCGCGTTTACTGGTTGATTCACGGATCACAGCCCGGCAGGCGGATTCCGCTGTCGGCGTTGCAGGGCTCGGGAGATTCCGGCTTGCAGAGCTTCTTGTCGTCGGTCACCTTGGAACAGCGCACGACTTATTTTGCGGCGCTGCTTAACGGGCCGAATGCTGATAATTTCTTCGGTGCGTTGATCAGCACGGATCCGGTGGACCAGGATCTCACGGTCAATCATTACGACGCCACTTCGAGTATCGCGGCGCAACTCGTTGTTACGCTACAGGGCGTGACGACCGGACAGGCACACAGCGTCAGCGTGGCGCTGAATGGGGCCGCCGTGGGAGTCCTGAACTTCAACGACCAGCAGAATTACACCGAAACATTGCCCGTCGAGCAAGGAATGATCCAGGAGGGCACGAACGTCGTCACGTTGACGGCGTTGAACGGCGACAACGACACCAGCCTGGTGCAGTCCATCACGCTGCAGTACCCGCACACTTACACCGCGGATGCGGACTGGCTGCAGGCCACTGCTCCCGCCGGCGAGAATTTGAAAATCACCGGATTCAGCAGTTCGCGGGTTCAGGTGTACGACATCACCAATCCATTGAATATCGTTCAATTGGGCGGCGCCGTGAATCTGGATAACTCTGCTTGGGACGTGACCGTCACGGTGCCAGGTTCGGCGGGAGCGGCGCAGCGGACGCTGATGGCGTTTGCCAGCGATCAGATATCGTCACCGGCCGCGATCGCGTACCATCCGCCCAGCACGGTGCTGGAGCAGCAAGGCGGGGCTGCTTCGATCATCATCACGCATCCGGATTTTGTCTCGAATGCAGCACCGCTGCTGAGTTTGCGCAAGTCCCAGGGATGGGACACCACGCTGGTCACCGCGGACCAACTCTTTGACGCGTTCAACTACGGCGAGCGCAGCCCGTTTGCCTTGCGTGCCTATCTCTATTGGGCCGTGACCGACTGGCGCGAAAAGCCGCAATCCGTGCTGCTGCTCGGGGATGCCTCGCTCGATCCGCGAAACTATCTCGGCCTGGGCGATTTCGATTTTGTGCCCACACGAATCATCGAGACGGCCGCATTCAAGACCGCTTCTGACGATTGGCTCACTGATTTCCAGGAAACCGGATTCGCCACGATATCGACGGGCCGCATTCCGGCGCGTACTGCGGACGAGGCTGCCCTGGTGGTCTCAAAGATAGTGAACTACGAGCAAGGCGCGTCGGGCAGTTGGACGCATCAGGCGCTGGTGGTGGCCGATCAGAACATTGGCGTAGATTTCTCGAATGAGGCGCAGATGGCGAATGCGCTGTTGCCCGCCTCGTTGGTAACGACAACGATTCTGGCGGATGGTCAGGCCCCCAACGTGGTTTCGCAGCAAATTCTCGACGCCATCAACAACGGGGCCTTGCTAGTGAATTACACCGGGCACGGGTCCGAGGAGCAATGGTCGTTTGCGGACCTGTTGGACGACACGTCGGTCGCCACGTTGACGAACGGTGGGCGCTTGCCGGTGTTTCTGCTCATGGATTGCTTAAACGGATTCTTCCACGACGTCTATGCCACAAGTCTTTCCACCTCGCTCCTGATGGCTCCAAATGGCGGAGCGGTTGCCGTGTGGGCTTCGTCGGGATTCACCACGGCGCCGCCACAGGCGTTTATGGACCAGGCGCTCTTGCGGACGCTATCGGCGAATCCGTCGCAGCCGCTGGGCCAGGCGATTTTGAGGGCAAAGTCTCAAATCACGGACTCGGACGTGCGGCGCACATGGATCCTCTTTGGCGATCCCGCAATGGTCGTCGCATTCCCTAGCACATCTGACGCGCGTCACAGGCGGTAATCGGCGGACCAATGTGCCTGACGCCGGATTCTTACGACCTGTTCAAGTTCGCGCCCCGCGCTCAATCGCAACGTTTGCTACCATAAATCAATGAGTAATTGGGACGGGCCAGGCATACAATCTGGGTCATACATCCATGACAGACTTCGCAAATTTTGCTAAACGTGGTGGGAGCGCGGTTCTAACCCTATTCGTGGTGGTGTATGCGTGTGATTACGCGCTGTTGCGATACAAAATGGGCAAAAACAGAGGTGCCGGCGCACTGGGGACAGTGACGTCTTATTACGGCACAGCGCTGAAAGACGGCAAGATGGAAATTTTCACCGACCAGCCGCAGACGGAGATCTGTGTTCACTCCCTCTTTCCTCATTCGGGTATGCGGCCTTGTTGGTACGCCAGCCGCAACAATGTGAAGCCGATCGGATAGTTTGGTTTCACTAGGATCACCCCAAGGACTTAGCACGGAGTTCACAGAGAACGGCTGAGGGCATGAACATCTCAGACAAAGATGTTTGCTCAGCGGCGACGTTTTCTCCGGCGGCGCATGGGTGTCTCGGCGTTGGCTGCAGTTTGCAGCAATTGGAACAGGGCTTGGGCGTCTCGCGTCAGAGGACGGTGGCGCGGGTAGATCACGTCCAGGTTGCGGCGTAGCGGCTCGACGTCGGTAATCTCGACGGCCACTAGCTTGCCATGGCGGAGCTCCCGCGAGACGGCGATCTGCGGCAGGAAGCTGAGGCCGAGTTTGCGCTCGACCATGCGCTTGGCGGCTTCGATGGTCTCGACTTCTAGTACCGTATTAGGCAGTTGGCCCGCGCGGCGAAAAAGGCCCTGGCTCAGCGTCCAATCACTCGATCCGCGGTCGAAAAAGATCAGAGGCATGGACTCAACGTCTTCCAATCGCACGCGGCGCTTGCGAGCGGCCGGATGATGGGGATGACCTACGAGAATCAACGGATCGTCGCGCAGCGTCATGGTTTCCACTTCGGGATGATTCAGCGAACGAGCCACGCCGATTTCGGCCTCGCCGTCCAAAACCATTTTGAGAACCTGCAGGGACGTGCCGGAGCGCAAGCTGACCATCACTTTCGGATTGGCTGCCTGGTAGTCCTTGATCACATCGGGCAGAAAGTAAGTGCAGACGGAAAGAGCAGCGGCGATTCTCAGCGCTCCGCCGACGGAGGGTTGCAATTCGTGAATGGCCTGCCTCGCGCGAGCCACATCGCGCAGGAGCTGTTCGGCGTGCGGCCGCAACGCCTTTCCCGCGGGCGAAACGGAGAGTCCGCCGCGCACGCGGGAGAAGAGCTTCACGCCCAGCGAATCCTCGAGCGCACGAACGCGCGCACTAATGGCGGGTTGGCTCACGCGCAGTGCGGCGGCCGCACGGTGGAAGCCTCCGTACGTGACTACCGCAAGGAATGTTTCGATCTGGTCAATTTCCATGTCGCATTTCTCCGCTGGAGCCGTCGCCCCGTCGAGCGCGGCACAAATCGTACCGGCAGTACTACGAGTGCTACACAAAACTCCCTAGTTCCGCCTAGAACTGCCTGATAAGCATGTTCTATCAAGACGATAATGACAATCAGTTTGACTGATTAAGTGTTCTGCCGCACACTTGCTGCACCAAGTCGCGAATTGGCCGGGCTCCAGCCAAGATGTCCAAAGCGAAGTTCAATCCTACACAGTCGAGGTCGAGCGAATGAGCAACAATAACGGCAATCATCGGAATCTCGAACATTCCTGGAAGACCGACCTGAGATGGGAAGGCGTCACGCGCCCGTATTCCGCAAAAGACGTGGAACAATTGCGCGGTTCTGTGCAAATCGAGCACACGCTGGCGCGGATGGGCGCCGAGCGCCTCTGGCAGTTGTTGCAGGACGATCTCTACGTCCCGGCGCTGGGAGCGCTGACGGGAAATCAAGCGGTACAGCAAGTGGCGGCCGGCCTGAAAGCGATTTACATGAGCGGATGGCAGGTCGCCGCCGACGCCAACGATGCGGGCCAGATGTATCCGGACCAGAGCTTGTATCCGGCCGACAGCGTGCCCAACGTCGTGCGGAAGATCAATCAGGCCCTCGCGCGCGCGGACCAGATTCATCATGCCGAGGGGAAGAATGGAATTCACTGGTTTGCGCCGATCATCGCAGATGCCGAGGCGGGGTTCGGCGGCAACCTCAACGCGTTTGAGTTGATGAAGGCGATGATCGAGGCCGGCGCCGCGTGCGTTCACTTCGAGGACCAGTTGTCGTCCGCGAAGAAGTGCGGCCACTTGGGCGGCAAAGTGCTGGTGCCGACCTCCGAAGCGATTCAGAAGCTGGTGGCGGCGAGGCTGGCTGCCGATGTGATGGGCGTCCCCACGCTGATCATGGCGCGCACTGATGCCGATAGCGCGAATTTGCTGACCAGCGATATTGACCCGCGCGACCAAAGGTTCCTGACGGGTGAGCGCACCGCGGAGGGCTTTTTCAAGATACGCGACGGCCTGGAATCGGCTATCGCGCGAGGCTTGGCGTACGCGCCCTATGCTGATTTGCTTTGGTGCGAGACTTCGAAACCAGATTTGGGTGAGGCGCGGCGGTTTGCCGAAGCGATTCACGCGAAGTATCCGAACAAAATGCTGGCGTACAATTGCTCGCCTTCGTTCAATTGGAAGAAGAATCTGGATGACGCGACGATTGCGAAGTTCCAGGGCGAACTGGCCAAGATGGGTTACAAGTTCCAGTTCATTACTCTGGCGGGTTTTCACGCGCTGAACTTGGCGATGTACGAACTCGCTCGCAACTACAAGGACGCGGGCATGACGGCGTACTGCCGCTTGCAGGAGAAGGAATTCGCCAGCGAGAAGCAGTTTGGATACGATGCAGTCAAGCATCAGCGTTTCGTGGGGACCGGCTACTTTGACACGGTGCAACAGGCGATCACCGGCGGAGCGGCTTCGACGACCGCGCTGGCGGGATCTACGGAAACCGCGCAGTTTCACGAGACGAAGGCCGCGCATCAGCCGCGCTACGAGGTGAAAGAGATGCGGCAGGCGGCTTCGGCTGACTGATTCGCGCTGAGCCAAGCGAAGTCAAAAGCATTAACACAGAGACCGCGGAGTAAAAACAGAAGAGAGCACGGAGAACTCGCGCGGCTCTCAAAGAACGCAAGGCTGAAAAGGGGGGACTCCATCGGTCTGCCCCTTTCTTATTTTTGACTGCGTCGCGACGACTTCGTCGGAGTTAGTTGTTGCCGCGACAGCGATCGCGTACGGAAGTGCGCCGTTACAAGAGCAACTAGAACAGCGGCTGTTAATCGGCAGCGTGGACTTTTTCCGCGCGGCCGATGATTTCCTGGATATTCAGACCCAGACCTTTGGCCACGCCCTCACCGTACGCAGGATCGGCTTTGTAGAAGTGCTGGATCTGCAGTTCCTGGATACGGCGAGGAACAGAGCCAAGGCTGCCTGCGATATTGCTGATGAGACGATCCTTGGCATCCTGTTTCATCAGGCGGAACAGGTTACCGGGTTGCGTGTAGTAATCGGAATCGAGCCGTTGATTGTGGCGATCTACGGTGCCCGAAACTTCCTTGGGACGCTCGCGGAATTGCGGATCCTCGGTCGGCCCATTGAAGCTGTT
Organism: uncultured Acidobacteriota bacterium; assembly: GCA_963795005.1. Taxonomy (GTDB): domain Bacteria; phylum Acidobacteriota; class Terriglobia; order Acidiferrales; family UBA7541; genus Palsa-295. The sequence goes on from CAWCGE010000026.1 coordinate 63,680, forward strand.
CGGTTCGTAATTCACTTGCGAGCCATAGTTTCCGTCGAAGCGCATCGCGCCATCGCGGTTGTACGTGTGGAAGGGGCATTGGGGCTTATTCACTGGTAGGGAATCGTAATTAACGCCCAGACGGTAGCGGTGCGCGTCGGGATAGGAAATCAAGCGAGCTTGCAGCATTTTGTCCGGCGAAAAGCCCATGCCCGGCACCACGTTGCGCGGTTCAAAAGCAGCCTGCTCGACTTCGGCGAAATAATTTTCGGGATTGCGATCGAGAACGAGCTCGCCGACTTCGTGAAGCGGGTAATCCCTGTGCGGCCACACCTTGGTGAGGTCGAACGGATTGATGTGGTACGTCTCGGCTTCCTTTTCCGGCATGATTTGCACGGAGACGCGCCATTTGGGGAAGTTGCCTTTGGCGATGGCTTCAAAAAGATCGCGCTGCGCGTAGTCGGGGTCAATCCCGCGTTGCGCGCTGGCCGCTTCGCCGGTGAAATTCTTGATCCCTTGCATGGTTTTGAAGTGCCACTTCACGTAAAACAGTTCGTTCTTGGCATTGATCAGGCTGAAGGTGTGGCTGCTGAAACCATCCATGTGGCGGTAACCGTCGGGCGTGCCGCGATCGGAAAACAGAATCGTGACTTGGTGCAGCGATTCCGGCGAGAGCGACCAGAAATCCCACATCATGGTCGGCGACTTTAAGTTCGTTTGCGGATCGCGCTTCTGCGTGTGAATGAAATCGCCGAACTTCAAAGGATCGCGGATGAAGAAGACGGGCGTGTTGTTGCCAGTCATGTCCCAATTGCCCTCTTCGGTGTAGAACTTCAGGGCAAAACCGCGCGGATCGCGCTCGGTATCGGCTGAGCCTTTCTCGCCGCCGACTGTCGAGAAGCGAATGAAGGTGGGCGTCTTCGTCCCCACAGCAGAAAATAACTTCGCAGTGGTGTATTTCTTGATCTCCGCGCTGGTGCAAACGAAATGCCCGTGGGCGCCGGAACCCTTGGCGTGCACGACGCGTTCCGGAATACGCTCGCGGTTGAAATGCGCCATTTTTTCGAACAGTAGAAAGTCTTCGAAGACGACGGGGCCGCGCGGCCCGACCGTCAGCGAATTCTGGTTGTCGCCCACCGGGCGTCCAGCGTCAGTGGTCATTACCTCATGCTGCGTTTTTTTCTCGTCCATGCTGTCTCCTTGGGGAGGGTCTTATGCCTACGCAAAAGGGAAGGGTAGCCTGCGGCGTTAGATAGGAGAAATACTTTGTTCGTCTCCAACTGATAGGTACAATCTATTAGAGGGTCGCAGGTGCGGCGGGAGGCTGAAGAGCATGGAAGTACATCAATTGAAATATTTCTGCGCCGTGGCCAAGACGGGAAATTTCACGCGCGCAGCCGCGCAGGAGCACGTGGCGCAGCCTTCGCTCTCGCAACAGATCCAGAAAATGGAGCAGGAGTTGGGCGCGAAGCTTTTCGATCGTCTGGGGCGAGGCGTCAGGCTGACCGCCTTCGGGCAGGCCTTCTTGCCTCGGGCTCAGGCGATCCTGCGCGATTTGGGCGAAGCGACTTCGGAAATCCAGCAGATGGCGGGCTCGGAATCAGGAACGATTGTTTTTGGCTCGATTCCGACGATCGCGCCGTATTTTTTGCCCCGGCGCGTTTCGCGTTTTCTGAAACAGTACCCGCAAGTGCGGCTGGAAATTGTGGAGGAAATCACGCCGGTCCTTTTGGCTCGCCTGCAGGAGGGTACGATGGATATGGCGTTGGTAGCTCTGCCTGTCGCGGGAGCGGAATTCTTATGCAAAGAGATTCTGAAGGAACGCATGCATTTGGTGGTGCCGAAGGAGCACCGGTTGGCGCGGGAAAAATCAACGCCTCTGAAAGAAGTAGAGGCGGAGCCGTTCTTATTGTTGAAGGAAGGGCACTGCTTTCGGGAGTCGGTGGTATCCGCGTGCCAGAGGTCGCGAACGAAATTGCATGTGGTGTTTGAGACCGGACAATTTTCTTCGATTCTCGCGATGGTTTCCGCGGGCATGGGAATTTCGGTGGTACCAGAAATGGCCGTCGAACCCGTGAAGGGATGCCAGTTCGTTCCGCTGTCGGATGATGCGGCTTACCGACGAATCGGAGTCGTCTGGATGCGGAACCACTTTCAAACGCGGGCGGAAGTGCAGCTGTTGGACCACCTGACTAATCCGAAGAATGGAACGCCGACGCGGCTTTGAGCGGCAGTAAGAGTATCACGTGCGTGGCGCGGTCAGTATTTTCGCTGTGGTGATGGCTTGACCGACGTGCCGCTGGGTATGATCCGCGATGTGCACCAGGAGGCCGCCGACGGTGGTAGGCAATTGTTTCTTTCCGACGAGGCGTGGTTCGTCCAGATGTGCGAGAGCTGTTTGAACGACACGGCCGGCACATGTCGCGTGAGTCGTTTCTAGTTCCGCGAATAGCTCCGACTTGGTTGCGTTGGGAGCAAGCTCCGTCTTCAGCGCTGCGAGTTGATCTCCGTTGAGTTGTTTTCCTTCCGCATAGGTGAGCAGACGATCCACGCTGCGCGCGATATGGCGAATGTGGAAAGCGATGGACGCGATTTGCGCAGGCCGCGCGTTCAGTTGTTCATCACTCAAACCTGCGCACCAGCGTGCCAGGTCCTCTTTGGCAAGTTCGAGGGCGTGCAGGACGGCCCTGGGTATCGGCGCAATCTCCGTCAGCGTGCCGCGCAGCCAGGGCTCAGGCAATTGCGCTTCATTCATATATTCGCCTCCTCACTCTGTACGCTACCTGAAATTTGGCGCTGGTCAATCGGCAGGGCATGTGCAATGCGTTAGATTCGGGAGCAGTCGCCCGGTGATGCGGACTTTACGGAGCTTTAGCTCCGGACGTGGCGGCGTTCCGAGTAATCAGCGCGATGCTCCTCGTTAAATGTCTTTAGCCGCGCCGGTGATCGCGCACGCGACAACTCCACAAGTGAAACATCGGTCAAAAGTGGGGCGAGTTTAGGCAAGGGCGCGCGGCGGTTTGCTGAGTGCATCAAGGGGCGCGGGGTGAAGCTTCTGCACCAAAATCTAGAGTTCACGCGGCTGTAACAATCCCCTCATAATATGGTTCGTTCGTTAAGCGTCATCTGTTGAAGCACTTGCCACGCAATTGGGAGAGACGAATCGATGGAGAAGAGGAATTTCTTGTTTGTTTCACTCACAGGGCTCATCAGCGATATCGCCTGGCAAGTTTCGAAAGAAGGTCACGAGGTGCGTTACTACATCCAAGACAAAAAGGAGCGCGATATCGCGGACGGCTTCGTGGCCAAGTGCAAGGATTGGGAGAAGGACGCGGACTGGGCGGACATCCTAATTTTCGATGACACGCTTGGGCAAGGTGAGAAGGCGCAAGCCCTGCGCGCGGCAGGCAAGAAAGTGATTGGCGGCACTCCCTATTCTGACCGTCTGGAAGACGATCGCTCGTTCGGCCAGGAGGAGCTAAAGAAGTCAGGGGTGAATATCATTCCGTACTTCGAATTCGCGAATTTCGATGATGCCATAGACCACGTGACGCAGAATCCGGGCCGCTACGTGATCAAGCCCAGCGGCGAGGCCCAGAACGTAAAGAGGCGGCTCTTCGTGGGCGAAGAAGACGATGGGCAGGACGTGATTTACATGCTGGAGGCATACAAGAAGGCGCTGTCGGATGAGATCAAGGTTTTTCAATTGCAGCGCCGCGTGACCGGAGTGGAAGTCGCCGTGGGCGCATTTTTCAATGGCAAGAACTTCGTCTATCCCATCAACATCAATTTCGAGCACAAGAAGCTTTTTCCCGGCGAGAACGGTCCGCCCACCGGAGAGATGGGTACGACTATGTTCTGGAGCGAACCCAATAACTTATTCAATCAGACGCTGCTGAAGATGGAAAAGAAGCTGGCCGAGGAAGGCTACGTCGGATACATCGATCTGAATTGCATCGTTAACCATCATGGAATTTATCCGCTGGAATTCACATCGCGCTTCGGCTATCCCACCATCAGCATTCAGCAAGCGGGAATGATCACGCCCATCGGACAATTCTTCTGGGATTTGGCGAACGGAAACGACCCGAAACTGAAGGTTCGCAGCGGCTTTCAGATTGGGGTGCGCATCGTGGTGCCGCCGTTTCCCTTCGATGATGATGAAACGTTCGATTCGTTCTCGAAAAATGCGGTGATCGTTTTCAAGAAGCCCCCCACGGACGAAATGCACATCGAGGACGTAAAACAAGTGAACGGCCAATGGTTGGTGGCGGGGACTTCCGGCGTGATTTTAGTAGTTGTAGGTCTGGGCCAAACCATGAAGCAAGCGCAAACCCAGGTTTATTCGCGGATCAAAAACGTCCTGATTCCCAACATGTATTACCGCACGGACATCGGCGATCGCTGGGTTGAGGATAGCGACCGCCTGCACACCTGGGGATATTTACGTTAGCCTAAAATTCGCAGATTCTTGTCAATCGGCGCACCGTGCGTTAGAGTACGCGCTTTCTTATCGAAGACGGAGCGCACATGCCGGTAGTGGCCGATGGCGAGAAACTGAAAGTATTGATTCGCCGGGCCGCGATTCAGAAGCGCGTGCGCGAAGTGGCGCGTCAAATCACCAAGGACTTCGCGGGCCAGCGGGTGCACCTCGTGGGAGTCCTGAAGGGCGCATGCATCTTTCTGTCCGACCTGGTGCGCGAAATCAATCTGAACACTTCGATAGATTTCATCGCGGTGTCGAGCTATGGCAAAAACAAGGAAAGCTCCGGCCAGGTGCGTCTGTTAAAGGACCTCGACAGCAGCATTGAAGGGCTAAATGTTATTGTGGTCGAAGACATTCTCGATACCGGCATCACGCTGACATATCTTCTGCGAGTCTTGGAACAGCGCAAACCCAAGACCTTGCGCATTGCGGCGCTGCTGGATAAACCTTCGCGTAGAATCAAAGACGTAAAGGCAGATTATGTCGGATTCAAAATCCCCAACGACTTCGTGGTGGGATACGGCCTGGATTACGCCGAAAGGTATCGCAATCTCAAGGACGTCTGCGTGCTTACGCTTCCTTCCGAATGATTATGCAGCTTAGCGCATCTGAAATCGCGCGATTGATTGATCACACCTTGCTGAAGCCGGAGGCGAGCCGCGACGACATCCGCAAACTGTGCGAGGAAGCGCTGACCTATGGCTTCGTGTCCGTGTGCGTGAATCCCTGGAACGTGGCGCAAGCCGCCGAGCTGCTTCAGGGCAGCGCCGTAAAAGTGTGCGCGGTGGTAGGGTTCCCGCTGGGCGCCACCTTGCCGGAAGTGAAGGCCTTCGAAACCCGGGAGGCTCTCCAGCGCGGCGCGCAGGAAATAGATATGGTGATTAATATCGGTGCGCTGAAATCCGGGTTACTCGAGGCAGTCGCGGGAGACATTCGTGGCGTGGTGGAAACCGCTCATCGCGGTGGCGGAATTTGCAAGGTGATTCTGGAAACGGCGCTGCTGGCACGGGAAGAGAAAGTGCAGGCTTCGCTCGCCGCAAAAAATGCCGGTGCGGATTTCGTGAAAACCTCGACCGGATTTAGTTCCGGAGGGGCCACTCCCGAAGATGTGCGACTGATTCGCGAAACGGTGGGCGCTAGAACAGGGATCAAGGCCGCCGGAGGCGTGCGGACGCTCGAGGATTTGCTGAAGATGGTGGAGGCTGGCGCTACGCGGATTGGCGCGAGCGCGGGTGTGAAGATCGTCGAGCAGGCGCGTTCCGGAAGAGCGCGAGGGAGTTCGGCGCCTGATAGCGGCAATTATTGACGATTCAAATATTTCCAGATGTCCGCGGCGAGCGCCTCTTTCCTGCCTGCTATAATGAATAGATTACTCGTGTTCGGCATCGAATTTGCTTGCATATTCGATGCCGATACCGGTTCTCCCGCGGCGGCTGAGGCGCCACAAACTTACTCAAATGGACTTGGCAAAACTCAATTCGAAAACTGAGGTTCCGGCGGAGACGCTTGCGATCCTAGCGGAGATCAGCCAGGAGATCAACGCGTCTCTGAATCTCGATGAAGTGCTGCCGAATGCGGCGGCACTCATCAAGCGTTTGATTGACTATGAGGTGTTCGCGGTGCTGCTGCCCGAAGAGGGTACGGAGCAACTCTATTTCCGATTTGCCATCGGACACCGGCAAGAAGTCGTGGATCACTGGCGCATTCCTATGGGCGAGGGAATTATCGGCGCGGCCGCAGCCAAGGGACAGGCAATTCGCGTCGGAGATGTGCGCGTGGATTCGAGGTACCTCAACGCGCTGGACGGGGTGCGGTCGGAACTGGCCGTGCCGCTGATTGTGCGCGGCCGCGTGATTGGCGTGCTGGACATCGAAAGCAGCCAGCTTGATTATTTCACTCCGGACCAACAAAACATTTTGACGCTGGTTGCGTCGCGCATCGGCACGGCCATTGAGAACGCCAAGCTCTACGAGCATGAGCGCAATCAGGCCGAGACGCTGCTGTTGCTGAACGAAGTGAGCCGTGAGGCCAATTCGACGCTTTCGGTCGAAGAGGTGTTGCGGCGCTCCGCGGAACTGACCAAGCGGCTGATTAACTACCAGATCTTCAGCATCTTGCTCTACGACGAAGCGGCAAATGTTTTTCGCCATCGCGTGACCGTGAAATTCGGTCAGCGCGTCCAGGAAAGGCATGCGGTGTCGGCGCACGAGGGCATCGTGGGTGCGGCGGCGACGCTGAAGCGTCCCGTGGTCGTGCCGGATGTTGCGCTCGACCCGCGCTATCTGATGATTAATCCCGAGACGCGTTCCGAACTCGCCGTGCCGATGCTCAATAAAGATCGCGTGATCGGGGTAATGGACCTGGAGAGCCCGCAACTGAATTATTTCACGCCAGACCACGTACAGGTGCTCTCGATTCTGGCCGCGCACCTGGCTGTTTCGATCGAGAATGCGCGTTTGTACGAACAGCTCAAGCTGGACGAGGCGCGCATGGAGCGCGATCTGAGCGCGGCACGCCGCATTCAGGGTGCGCTGCTGCCGCGATTGCCGGGGCCGGAGTTCGGGCTGGATATCGCGGCTCGCGTGGTATCTTCGCGCGAGCTAAGCGGTGACCTTTACGACTTTCTTCGCTATGGACCGCAAGAGCTAGGTGTGGCCATGGGTGACGTCAGCGGGAAGGGCAGCGCGGCGGCACTTTATGGCGCAGTAGCGATCGGCACGTTGCGCAGCCTGGGTCCGCAGAAGCATCGCCCCGCGGAAATGCTGCGCGCGATCAATGGATTTCTGGGCGAGCGCCGTATTGAAGGCCGATTCATGACGCTTTGTTTTGCCACATGGCACCGCGGGCGGCACAAATTGCGCGTAGCCAATGCTGGCCAGGAAGAGCCATTCTTGTATCACGCGGGACGTTGCGAACAGATTCCGCTGGCGGGTTTCCCTCTGGGAATGTTTGAGGATGCGACGTATGACCAGCGAAGCTACATTCTGAATCCGGGGGACGTTGTGGTGTTTCACTCGGACGGAATCGGTGATACGCAAAATCCGGGGCTGGAATTTTTTGGCCACGCGCGGCTCGCGCAGATTATTGCGGCCACGCACCAGCTAACCGCTGACGCGATCGCGGACCACATTCTCGAGGAAGTGGATGCATTTTCCGGCGGCAAGCATCCGTTTGACGACCGGACGCTGGTAGTGCTGAAAGTAAAATAGTCGCCGCGATTGAGGTGTTCTGCGGAGGATTTTGCAGCGGCGGTCTGCAGACCGCCATCGCTGTTGCCGCCAGATCGATGGCGCACTGCAGTACGCGCTACAAAATCTCGTAGCCGCCGCGATCCTAGTCGGGATTTCCCGCCACCGCAGGCCGTTTCTGGCGATTCGGATGCAAGAAATCGATCACGGTGTCGTTGAAGAGCTTCGGCTGATCCACAAAGGTCATGTGGCCGCTCTTGGGCAGAATCACGATCTCGGAATCCGCGATTTTTTCGTGCATTTCCTGCGATAGCGAAGGGTCGCACTCGTCGTGATCGCCGGCCATTATCAGCGTCGGGACATGAATCGTATGTAGCTGGTCCACGTACTCGACCGATTTTAGGTTCCCGTCAATCACGAATTCGCCGTCGGAGCCCCACATTTCCCGGTATAAGTCCCAGGCCGTGTTTCCCGCCACGACCGGATCATAATTCGGGTCCGGATGATTCTGATAGAGGTAAGGGAAATATCCTTCGCCCCAGGCCGCAATCATGTAAGCGTCGGTGTAGCGATTCTTCTGGTAGTCCTTGCCGTGGCCGAAGAGACCTTGTTTTTCTTCGCGGTCAATTCGATCGCGCAGTTCCGCCGGCATCTTTTCTTTCATGGTAACGAACACTCGATTCATCTGGGACGTGCTGGGGAACGTGCTGCACAAAATGAGATGAGTGAGATTGTTTTGATATTTCAGCGCGTAGGCTTGCGCCAAGACGCCTCCGTAGGAATGTCCCAGCAGGCTGATTTTGCCAAGCACCAGGCCCTGGCGCACGGCTTCCACGTCTTCGACCATGTTTTCGACTGTGTAGCCGGAGGGGTCGTCGAGCTTTTGCGAACGGCCGGAGCCGCGTTCGTCAATGAAGATCAAGCGGTTGTGACGCGCGAGCGGCAGCAGATACGGCAGAAAATAATCGTGCGAAGCGCCCGGCCCGCCGTGCACGATTACGAGCGGGGCGCCGCGGCCGATGGTCATGTAATAAATCAGAACGCCGCGCGCATCAATGAATCCTTCCTGGATCGGGTAATCCGCGACTCTCGCGATCGGCGTCGGCACGTCGGCCTGCGCCGGAGCAGTCCGAGTTATTTGCGCCGCGGCCGCGCCTGAAGATGCGGAAGCCTGCGCTCGCAGCAACGGAGCGACACACGAGCACACCAAAATCAGCATTCCAAGACGAAAATAATCTTTCATCGGATCTCCTGGACTCTTCTTGATAGCCGTTACCGCTCTCCCCAGCGCAGTTTGCTGCGAAGTATTTCGTAATAGGTTTTGCGTGGCGGGCGAACCACCTGAACCTTCGTAGAAGCCTTGGTGATTACTACGCGGTCTTGGGGCTGGAGCTGGAAACCAATCTGACCGTCGATGGTCAGGAAGACCGGCTCGCCCGTGGCCGGAAAACGCACTTCGACCCGTGCCGTGTCCGGAATCACCAGCGGGCGATTGGTCAGCATGTGCGGGCAGATGGGTGTAATCACGAAGGCATCGATGTCGGGGTGGATGATGGGCCCGCCTGCTGCCAGTGAATACGCCGTAGAACCCGTCGGCGTCGCGATAATCAAGCCGTCCGCACGATAACGGCCCACATGGTGCTGATCCACGTGTACGTCAAGATCCAACATGCGCGCGAGCGCGGCCTTATTGGCGACTGCGTCGTTTAAGGCCGTCAAGCGCTCGGCGGGCTTATTGCTGTGAATGATCTCGGCGTCCAGCATCATCCTTTCACTCGTGAGGTGCTCGCCGGCAAGAATGCTTTCCAGCACGGGGTAAAGCTCATCGAGGGTCACGCTGGTCAGGAATCCCAGGCCGCCCAGATTCACCGCGAGGATGGGAACGTTGCGCCCGGCCAGAGCTCGCGCCACGGCTAGTAGAGTGCCGTCGCCACCCAGCACGATCAGCAAGTCCACTTTGTCCACCAGTTCTTCGCGGGGCAGAGCGGGTCCATTCGGGCCGACCACGGCCTGGGTTTGCTCGTCAATAAAAACGCCTATCTTGCGCTGCTGCAGCCACCTCCTGAGCGGCGGGACGACGGCGGATACCATTTCGGGGATTGGTTTGCAGATAATGCCGGCGGCACGAATCATATTTGGAGGCAGAATTCTACTCTAGACGCGCGCACGGGCGTGGAGAAAAAACTCCTGGTTGCCTGCGGTACCGGGCAAGCGGCTGGGGCGTACTCCCAGGCGCTCCAGCGCACAGGCCGCCGCCGCTGACTGCACCCGGTCTATGGCCTTTTGGTGCAGCGCGGCGTCTCTAACGATGCCGCCTTTGCCGATTTCGCCTTTTTCGAGCTCGAATTGCGGTTTGACGAGAATCAGGAAATCGGCGGAGGGTGCCGCTACCGGGGCCACAGCGGGCAGAACTTTTGCGACGGAAATGAAGGATACGTCCATGGTGATGACCGCGGGCGGGTCGGCTATGTCCTCCGCGCGCAGGTAGCGGGCATTACGCTCGATGGCGGCCACGCGCTTATCCCGTCGCAATCTCCAATCGAGTTGATCCACGGAGACGTCCACGGCGAAAACGCTGGCCGCTCCATGTTGCAGCAGGCAATCCGTGAAGCCGCCGGTGGAGCTGCCAACGTCGAGGCAGATCTTGCCCTGCGGCGTGACTTGAAAATCTTCCAGCGCGCCCTCCAGCTTCAGACCGCCGCGGCTGACGTACCGCAGCGTCTCGCCGATGATTTCGATGCGCGCGTCCGCAGCGATTGGCGTCCCGGGTTTTTCCATTTTTTGGCCGTTTACGAGGACGTTGCCGGCCAGCAAGATGGCTTGGGCCCGTTCGCGTGACGGGGCAAGGCCGCGCTCAACGATCAGGACGTCCAGCCGGGTTTTCCCTGGTTCGCGCTCCGCGCGGTGGGGTTCGAGGACGGCGTCGCGCGTGCGCTTCGATTTCATGCGTGAATTCGAGTCAATGCGCTTACTTTGAAAGATCGCCACAGAGTTCGCAGAGGAACTGCGGAGCGCACCGAGACTGCGAAACAGATTCCGTGACGACCGATCTGAATTTTACGAGCGGCGCGCCACCAAAAATTGTGCTAGTTGGCGCAGCCGGATGCCGCGCTCGCCGTAAAAATCGAGTTCCTTCAGCGCCTTGGCTTCCAGGTCCGCGGCGATGTCGCGGGAAACTTCGAGTCCGTGCAGCGCCGGGTACGTCGCTTTCTTTTGCGCTTGGTCCTTGCCCGCCGTTTTGCCCAGCGCGGCGGAAGATTCTTCCACGTCGAGAATATCGTCCACCACCTGAAACGCCCAGCCGATGTTCTCGCCGAAGCTGAGCAAGCGCGTCACGTCGGCGCGATCTGCGCCGCCGGCGATGGCTCCCGCCACGATCGAAGCACGAATCAACGCAGCAGTTTTCGAACGATGGATGTATTCGAGCATGGCTTTGTCGGACGGCTTGCCTTCCGCTTCCAGGTCGGCAACCTGACCGCCAATCATTCCGCGATCGGTGCCGGCGGCTTCGGCGACCATCGCCAGGATCGTGAGGCGCCGTTGCGGCTCGACGGGAGCCATCGCGAGCGTGTGGAACGCCAAAGTCAGTAGGGCATCACCCGCGAGAATGGCAATGGCCTCGCCAAAGACTTTATGGTTCGTCGCTTTGCCGCGGCGAAGATCGTCGTTATCCAAAGCGGGGAGGTCGTCGTGAATCAGAGAATACGTGTGGATGAATTCCAGCGAGCAGCCGACGTGCACCGCACCTTGCTGATCGGCTGTAAACATTCGCGCGGCTTCCATGCATAGGATGGGCCGAACGCGTTTACCGCCCGCGAAAACGCTATAGCGCATCGCGCGATGGATCGAAGTGGGCAGCGCGTGCTCCGGCGGGAGCAATTCCTGCAGAGCGGCTTCCACTACGCTGCGGTCCTGCTCGAAAAAGTCGGGGGCGGTCATAAGTTTTGAGACGTTTCCGGGACCGGGGTCACGAGTGAAACGCTAATCCGAAAACGGCACTAGCCATTTTCGTCTCCCGGGTCAAACGGCTCGGCCACAATTTTTCCATCCGCCTTTTTGAGGAGAATTTCCACGCGGCCCTCTGCCTGTTCGAGCTGCTTTTGACATTCGCGCGAGAGCTTCACGCCTTCCTCGAAGAGTTTCATGGCTTCGTCCAGAGACAAATCCGCGCTCTCGAGGCGCTTCACTACTTCCTCCAGCCGCGCGAGCGATTTTTCAAAGTCTCCCTTCTTGGGAGGTTCCGCTGGAGCGGGTGCTTTATTCGGTGCAGGACTCATTCTGCCTCAATCCGCGCTGAATGCATGCGCTGGTCTGGCACATCGCGACGGCTTTTCGGTGATTCGCGTCCCATGACCTCGGGCGCGTCCGAATTCTATCGCGATGACCTCATTGCAGCAATGCTGCGCTGCCGGATGATGCTGGCAGCAGCATCAGGCTGTGCACGCGAACCTTCGTTTCGGCGACCGCGCTGAACGGCGCAGGAATTCCACGCCCGGCGAACCATTCCGGAAACTGATCGCGATAGTACGGGCTGCCGTACTGGCCCGATTCTCCCGTGGGAATCTCCATCAGCGACTGGTCGAAATTCGAAAGGTCGGCCACGAAGCGCATCGCCGGACCGTGTCCCACTCCCATGGCGCGCACCGTGTCTACCGTCCCGCCTTGTGCATAAGGCCCAATGCTCAGGAAACGGTGCAGTGGTCCCGAGCGGCCCAGCGGATGAATCATATCGAGGGGATGGAGGCGTCCCCAAGTCCACGCAGCCTCGTCGTTGCTGCCGGTTTGCTTTTGCAGCGCAGCCACTGCTTCATCGGCGCTGGTCATCATCAGTTCATCGTAGCTGGTAAATCCGCTCGGCAGCCATGCCGCCGGACGCTCGCGCAGCACGTTTTCCAGAAACACCTTATCCCGCCACCAGACATCGTTGTAAACGCTCTGCGGCTCCCAAAGTTCGTACTTCGTGACTGCATCGCCCAGGTACGAGGCGAGCAGATGGCGAAAAAGCGCGTGGCGGGTGTATTCAACGAAGGAAGTTTCAACTGAGTCCGAAGTGGCGCGAGCGTCCCAGCCTCGTAGTTTCGCAACCAGTTGCTGCGTGAGTGGGTCGCGGGGCGGTTTCGCGTTCGCAGCTTCTAGGAGTGCTCCGGCGAGAAAGCGATTTGGCCGGCTAACGATGTCATTCTGGACGTCAGTGCAATCCGCCGGCGTTAGATTGATGCGATTCGACAGAACTTCGTACAGGCGGGCCGTGCGAAACGGTCCGGCTTGGCGATCGGTCAAATAATACTTGTATCCGGGTCCGACCGTGCGTGCGTTCGCGGTGGCAATAACGCCCTCCGGGGGATTCAAGACGCGCGGCAATTGCTCGAACGGTATGTAGCCCTTCCATTCGAAGTCGTCCGTGTCGCCGGGTACTGGAAGCGCGCCGTTGCCATTGGCGCGAATCGGAATGCGCGCTGGAATCGTGAAGCCGATATTGCCGTCCACATCGGCGTAGATGGTATTTTGCCCCGGGCCGGCGATGTGGCGGGTGGTCTCAATGAAGTCATTCCAATTCGACGCTTGCCCGAGCAGCGGAAAACCAAAGTCGAGCCCGCCCGGTTCGAGCGCGGTCCACCGCAGCGCATAGGCACGGCCGCCTTGTTCCGGCGGGTCGCGATGCACGATGGGTCCGTGTCGAGTGACGATCACGTCGAGATTCACATCGGGTTTGGCGCGCACGCGGATCGTCTCGTGACGCACGCCTGCCGCGACCCGCTTGCCATCCGCACGATAAAGCAAAGGCTTGGATGAATCGAAAGACTCGATGTAGAGATCCTCGACGTCCACATTGCTATTGGTGAATCCCCACGCGACGCGTTCATTGTGGCCGATGATTACCAGCGGCGCACCCGGCAGCGCGAAGCCCTCGACGTTCAAGCCCGGCGCGGTCAAATGAATCACGTACCACAAGGCCGGAACGGAGAGCTGCAAATGCGTGTCATTCGCGAGCAATGGCTTGCCGGACGCAGTGTGCGCGCCATTCACGACAAAATTGTTGCTGCCAATGATCTCGCTTGTTTGCTCGTCAAATTGCATGAGACACGTGCGCGCGGCTTGCCACACGAGGGGCGCGAATGGCGGCCCATCGTCGGCGCTGGGAACCCTGGCGGGCGCAAGCTTGAGAGTCGGCAAACGAGGCTGCGACAGGGATGAATTGGATGTCCAGATGTAATGGTCGAGCGGGGAATCCTCCACGAACAAATCGCGCGCCCGATCCGGACCGACCTTTTCTGTGATCCGCTGGCGGTTCAACTTTTCCTGCCACGTCGAGGTCAGAGTCTTGTACATGTACAGGCTTATCAAATATGTGTCGGCAGGAGTCCAAGGCCGGGGCTGGTATCGCAAAGCGACAAATTCGATGGGAAGCTTTTTCCCGCGCCGCGCGATATTTTCATTCACGCCGCGCGCGTAAGCTTCCAGCAGTCCGCGAATTTCCGGCGAAGCCTCCGCGGCGGCGCGTTCGGCGGCTTGCCGCATGCCTAGGGTCCGGCTGTCCTCGTCGAATTTCAGAGCCACGCCGCCGAAAATCTCCGAAAGGTCGCCGGCAGCCGCCCTGCGCAGCAAATCCATTTGCCACAGGCGATCCTGCGCCATGACGTATCCCTGCGCGGTGACCGCATCCTCGATTGACCTGGCGCAAATCCAGGGACGTCCCCACTGGTCGCGGTCAACGGTAACTGCGTCCTTTAGTCCGGAGATGGCTACTCTGCCATCCAGCTGCGGCAGCGCGCGGCGCACCATCCACCATCCCAGCAGCAGGGCCACGCCGGCGAGCAGCAACAGTCCGACGAAAAGATTTCGAAAAATGGGCGATACGCGATTCATCTTTATTGACTGTGAAGACAGCGGCGCAGTGTAGCCCACGCGAATCTGTCTCGCAACTCTCGCTACGTTCCTCGTTTCCGAGCTGACGAATAGGACCGAAAGAATGGAATCGTTGCGCGAAGCAGACGAGATATTGCCGGGGCTTGCTCGGAGGGCCGCGAAAGGCGGAAAATCCACCTATGCCTCACGAATTCAGCACATCCTACGTGCGCGATGCGGAGAAGACGTTCCGCTACTATAAACACCTCGCCGAACGCGCGATCGCACAGCTGCCCGACGACGGTGACTTGACGGTCTGCCTCGATCCGGAATCGAATTCGATCGCGCTTATCGTCAAACATATGGCCGGAAACATGCGCTCGCGCTGGATTGACTTCTTGACCAGCGACGGCGAGAAACCAGACCGCAATCGCGATACTGAATTTGAAGCGCCGCCGCGCACTCGCGCCGAGTTGTTGGCGATGTGGGACGAAGGCTGGAAGTGTTTGTTCGACGCTTTGGCGCCTCTCAGCGACGCCGATCTTGGCCGTACCGTGTTGATCCGCAACGAGCCGCATTCAGTGATGCAAGCGATCCAGCGCCAAATGGCGCATTATTCTTACCATGTCGGCCAGATGGTCTTCTTGGCCAAGCATTGCGCCAGCGAACGCTGGACTTCTCTCAGCATCCCACGAGGTAAATCTACGGAAGTTACCGCACGCGTGCGCGAGGGTATGTCCAAAGCTTAGCGCGGCGTTTTTGGCGCTCCGGAAATAACCGCATCGCAGCCAAAGCACAAGATACCAATGGTTCTCTCCCGTTGCGTCGCGCCTCTTGCTAGAATCAGCGGTGATGGGCGTCTTGGCTGTCCTTCCATGGCAACTTACCTCGCGGGACGTGATTGTGTGCCGCGCCGCGCTCTGCAATCACCGGGCTGCTAAGGATTCCCCGCGATGATCGCCCTGCAACTTTTCGCCGTTCTTGCGTTGGTGGGGGTCAACGCGTTCTTCTCCGCCACCGAATTTTCGCTGGTGGCAGTGCGGCAGTCGCGCGTTCGTCAACTGGTGGAAAAAGGAGACGCGCGCGCCAAAATCGTCGAGAGCTTGCTCACCGATCTCAGCCGCGTCGTTTCCGGAGTGCAAGTCGGCATCACGCTAGCGAGCCTTTCGCTAGGGTATCTGGGCGAAGTCACGCTGGCCGGCATCCTCAGCCCGTTGGTGCAGGAAATTCAGCGGCCATGGGCCGCGCTCATCGCCCACGGTGCCGCGCTGGCGATCGCGTTCGGTCTTCTTACGGTCCTGCAAGTGGTGCTGGGCGAGCTGGTTCCCAAGAGCCTGAGCCTGGCGCGCGCGGAACGAGTGGCGTTACTCGTCGCGCGTCCTTTCCATTGGTTTCTGCACACTTTCCGCTGGGCGATTGATCTGCTCGATCACTCGGCAGAAAAAATTGTGCGCGCTCTGGGCGTTGTTTCCCCGCACAACCACACCTTGGTGCGCTCCACCGAAGAATTGCAGGTAATGATTCAGCAAGCGCGCGACCGTGGCTTGCTGCCCGCCGCCGAGGTGAAATTCATTCAAGCTGCGATGGAGTTAGGACAGATCCAGGTCCGCGAAGTGATGGTCCCGCGCCCGGATGTGCACGCACTGCCCGCGCGCGCCAGTCTGGAAGAAACCATGACGATGTTTGCGACCACGCAGCGCTCGCGCATTCCAGTTTATGAAGGCACGCTCGACCACATCCTGGGATTTGTCCATATCAAGGACATGATCTGGGTGCTGCTGGATCGCACGCGCCGTGCCGAGGACAATCAACCGTTGCCGGAGTTTAACCTGCGTGCCGTCGTGCGCGACGCGCTCATCGTTCCGGAGACCAAGCCCGTCAGCGAACTGCTCCTGGAATTTCGCTCGCGGCGCACGGGCTTGGCCATGATTGTGGACGAATTCGGCAGCATCCTGGGGCTGGCCACGCTAGAAGATATCCTGGAGCAGATGGTCGGCGAAATTCACGATGAATTTGACGTGGTCGAGCGTCCGCTCACGCTGCCGGATGGCGGCATGATTTTCGACGCGGCCATCAAAGTGCGCGAATTGGAAGCGCGCTACAACATCGTGCTTCCCGAAGACCCATCGTACGAAACCGTCGGCGGGTTCGTGCTGAATCGTCTGGGCTTTATTCCGCGCGGCGGAGAAAGCTTCGAAACCGATGGGTATCGTTTCACGGTAATGGAAATGGATCATCGGCGCGTTTCGCGGCTGAAAATCAAGCCGCTGCGCGCCGCGACAGTGCATGCGTCGCCGCCCGCGGACGGATCACCTTCGGGCGCGGGGGACGCGGAAAATCCTCACGATGCGGAATCTGCAGCATCTAAATCGAGCACCCCCGAATCGATCGAATCGGGCCGAGGGGCGGCGGCGCGACGTGCGGCGCGCAGCTCATCCTCCGCGGGATCCTCGTCTAAATGATCCGTTATATTTCACTGCGGCTGCTCTTCGCCCTGCCAGCACTTTGGCTGATCGTCACCATGGTTTTTTTGTTGGCGCATATTGTCCCCGGCGATCCAGTGGCGCAAATGCTGGGCGAGGGTGCGCGCGCCGACGATTTACAGCAACTACGCCACGCCCTGGGACTCGATGTGCCGATTCCCGTACAGTATGAGCGTTACCTGAAAGGCGTGCTGCAGGGAAATCTCGGCGAGTCTTTTCGTTTTCAGCAGCCGGTGACGAAGGTGATCCTCGAGCATTACCCGGCGACGCTGGAACTAGCGGCAGTGGCGCTGGGAGTATGCATATTGATTGGAATTCCGGCGGGGGTGTTGGCTGCGCACAAACGCGGTGAAAGAACCGACCAAGCGGTGGGAATATTGACGCTATTTGGCCTCGCACTTCCGAACTTCGCGTTCGGCCCGGTGCTGATGTTGGTGTTTTCGGTCATTCTCGGCTGGCTTCCAGTCACCGGCCGCGGCGGAGTTTCGCACTTAATTCTGCCTGCGTTTACGTTGGGCGCGGCCTTGGCGGCGATTCTGACGCGCATGGTACGCACGTCGGTGATCGAGGAGCTTTCCGCGGATTACGTGCGCACGGCGCGCGCCAAAGGCGTATCCGAATCCGGAGTGCTGTTCCGCCACGCGCTGCGTAACGCACTGATTCCCATTCTCACGATCCTGGGTCTGCAATTCGGCACTCTGCTGGCCGGAACGATCGTCACTGAGACAATTTTTTCCTGGCCGGGTATCGGCCATTTGACCGTGCAGGCGATCAACGCGCGTGATTACCCTTTGTTGCAGGGCTGCATTTTATTGATCGCGGTCTCCTACGTCATCGTCAATCTTCTCACCGACATGGTTTATGCGCTAGTGGACCCGCGGATGCGCTTCGAATGAGGATCCTCCTCCAGGAAATTGCGCGCGAGCTCCAGGAATTCCTGCACCGTAGCAAGCTGGGCCGCTGGGGGGCCGGGCTTACGTTGTTCCTGCTGATCGTCGCGCTGGCGGCGCCGTGGCTTGCGCCTTACGACCCAGTGGCGCAAAATTTGCCGGCGCGGCTGGTGGCGCCGAGCGTCGCGCACTGGATGGGCACCGACGAGCTCGGCCGCGACATTCTTTCGCGCATCATTTTCGGGACGCGCGTCTCGATGCTGGTCAGCGTCAGCGTCGTTTTTGGCGCGGGAATCATTGGCCTCGCGATTGGTGCGCTGGCTGGCTATTTCGGAGGATGGTTCGATCACCTGGTGAACATCGTGCTGATCAATGCGTTTCTCTCGTTTCCAGGAATCTTGCTGGCGATTGCGTTTGCGGCATTCCTCGGTCCGGGGCTGGACAAAGTGATTCTCGCGCTCGTGGTTACCGGATGGGCCGGCTACGCGCGTCTGGCGCGCGCTCAGGTCTTACAAGCCAAGGAAATGGAGTACGTTCTCGCTGCTCGTTCTCTGGGCGCGTCACACATGCGCATCTTGGTCAGGCATCTGCTGCCGAATATCGTGCAGCCGTTGCTGGTACAGGCCACCATCGCCATGGCCGGGGCAATTCTGGCGGAATCCACGTTGAGTTTTCTGGGTGTGGGAGTTCTGGCGCCGATGCCGAGTTGGGGCGCTATGCTGAACGACGCGCGCGGCCACCTTTTCGACGCCCCGCATCTGGTGATTTTTCCGGCCCTGGCGGTAATGACGGCCGTGCTGGCTTTCAATCTTCTCGGCGACGCACTACGCGACTGGATGGACCCGCGCATGCGTTCGTACCTGATCGTAACGTCCTTGGCGCGGTAGATTGGCAAGGATGACGAAGTGCTAGCCCAGCTCGACGGTGACTTCCGCGCCTCGCGCGATTCCTAGCGCACGCGCGGCGCTGCCTTTGTTCACGCACAGTTCCAGATATCCGCCGGAACCGATGATCGCGAAAGGCTCTCCCGGCGTTCCCAGCGCAAATGTTGGCAAGAGCTTTTTGATTTCCACGTTGCCGGCGCGAATCGTGAATTTCGCATCTGGCGCAACCAGTGCCGGCGTCTCCTCCGCGCGCAGGTTGGTGATCAAATTTCCGAAATGATCGAGCCGCAGGATCACGCACTTGATCGAATTTCCGTTTACCTTCGGCTTGGGGATGCTGAAGCGCACAAAATCTTCAATGGGCTCGCCAAAGCTGGCCGTCTGCCAATTTTTCGAGAGCCACGCCGCCACCGGCGCAAAAATATCGCGCCCGTGGAATGTATTGCTTACTGGGTGGCGAAAATAATGCTCGGAGGTGATGTGCCACGCGTACAGCGCTTCCGATTGATCGTAAACCGCGGACAGCACGCCATTATCGGGCGCTACAAAATAGTGCTGATCGCCGGCCACCAGGATCGGCCGCCGCTGCGTCCCTACTCCCGGATCCACTACGACCACGTGAACTGTTTTCGGCGGAAAGAAGCGATAGGACTGGCTGACGGTGAGCGCTCCATCCAGAATGTCGTGCGCGATGACGCTGTGCGTGATGTCCACGATATTTGCTTCGGGGTTGATGCTCAAGATCACGCCCTTGAGCACGCCCACCAGGTGGTCGCTGGTGCCGTAATCCGTCGTCAGAGTGATAATCGGCCGCGCCAAGTCTCGCTCCCGTGATTCGCGCGGCGGAATTCGGAAAGCATCCGCGATGCCGCGTCCTTCGACGCTAACGGACGCCTGCGGTGCTGTCAAGGCAACCTGCGCTTTTCAGTAACTCACTGTTGCTTGGAATGAGCGCGTATGCTCGTGGCCGAATTCGCGAAGGGCGGCTGGAAACGAAAACGGGGCAGCTAAGTAAGGGTCATCGCCTAGCCGCCCCGCACGAAACCGGCATAGGGCGAGAATTGCCGAAAGCCAACTGAAACCAGCGTCGGGCCTTATGCTACTGATTCTGGGTCTTGCGCCGGAAAGCCGACAGGCCGCCCAAGCCAAGCAGCCCCGCGCTCAGCAAAATAACAGAGTTGGGCTCTGGCATGGACTTAGGATCATCATCGCATTTCTTCGGTTTGTCGTCGCTGCTCTTGCAGCCCTGATCGCTAGGACGAGCACCGGCCACTGGTGCGAGTAGAGCGACGCCCAGAGCCATCGATAACATAAGATTCCTCATGGTGACCATCTCCTCATGAATGAAGCACGGTTCAGAAGTTGCCCTGGGACACAACTCCATGTAACCGTCAGGGTCCGTACACCGCAGGTAATCTGCCAAAGTGACGGCCAAGCACCGTCGCGCCAACCCTAAGATTCCAAAGAAGATCGACGCCGATGTTTCAAGGCCGTGGCGTTGATGTGACAATTTCATGCGCACTTGTGGGCAGCCGGTTCTCCACCTTGTGCCCCTTAAGTGCAGGGTCTTACCGCTGGCCTTGTGGTTTTCGCCAGGCGCTCGAAACAGGTCCATTTCAAGATGAACGGAGTGGCGCCTTGACCGCGGTTGTTGCTGACGTTATTCTGCGAGTGCCCGAAATCCCGACATGCGCATCTACCTGGATTACAACGCGACGACGCCTGTGGACCCCGAGGTCCTGGATGCCATGCTGCCATATTTCACTGGCAGCTTCGGGAACGCGAGCTCGATTCACTCGGTAGGCCAGCGCGGGCGAGCGGCAGTGGATGCCGCGCGTGAATCGGTGGCCTCATTGCTGGGCGCCAAACCGTCGGAGATTGTCTTCACCTGTGGCGGCACGGAAGCTGACAACCTAGCGCTCTTCGGCATCGTGATGCCCTGCGTTCAGCCGCGCAAGCACGCGATCACCACGACCATCGAACATCACGCCGTATTAAATTCCGCGCAGGCGCTCGAAAGGCAGGGCGTGGATGTCACGTACGTTCCAGTGGGCCGCGATGGCGTCGTTGACCCCGACGAAATTCGCGAGACGATCCGCCCGGAAACGGTGCTCATCAGCGTGATGCTGGCGAACAACGAAATCGGCACGATTCAGCCGATTGAAGAGATCGGCCGCATCGCTGCCCAAGAAGACATTTATCTTCATTGCGACGCCGTGCAGGCCACCGGGAAATTACCGTTGGACGTAAATCGCCTGGGCGTGGATTTGCTCTCGATTTCGGCGCACAAGATCTATGGACCGAAGGGTGTCGGCGCTCTCTACGTCCGCACCGGCACGGAACTGCAGCCGATATTCCATGGCGGTCATCATGAACGGGATCGTCGCCCCGGCACGGAAAACGTCCCGGGCATTGTTGGCCTGGGCAAAGCGGCGGAACTGGCCATCAAGAACATGCAGTCCGATGCGACCCGTGTGGCCGCTCTGCGAGACCGATTCGAGTCGGCGTTGCTGTCGCTGACTGGAGTGCGTGTGAACGGCGATGCGCGCCATCGCGTGCCGAACACTTGCAATGTATCGTTCGACGCAGCGGGAGGGGAAGCGCTGGTCATCGCGCTCGACCTGCGAGGAATTGCCTGCTCCACCGGCGCGGCCTGCTCTTCTGGCGCCGTGGCGCCTTCGCACGTGCTGACCGCAATTGGTCTTCCAGCGGATCGGGCCCGCTCGAGTTTGCGCTTCAGTCTGGGACGTCCTACCACAGCGGAAGAGATTGATCGTGCGATCGAAATCATTGCTGCAGTCGTCGAGCGTCTGCGCGCGCTGTCCCCTTTGAGCGCGCACGCGGCGACCTGACGCCACCGTCTCGCCAGAAGTTTTTTCGGAATTCAGATACAATAATTTGCGACGAGAAAATGTCTTCCACTGTACAACTCGAACCTGCGATTCGCGCCTCAGACGCCACTCCCGCCGCTGGCACGGTGGCGGTGGCCATGAGCGGCGGCGTGGACAGCTCCACCGTCGCCGCCATTCTGCATGAGCGCGAGCAGGCCATTGTGGGCCTCACCATGCAGCTGTGGAATCAGCGCCGACTGCCGCAGCTGCAGAATCATAGCGGCCCCGCGCAGCATCGTTGCTGCTCGCACGACGACGTTTACGACGCGCGCCGCGTCGCCGAGCACTTGGGGATTCCTTTTTACGTCGTGAATTTCGAGCGCGAGTTCGAGCTGAACGTGATCCAGCCGTTCGTGAATGATTACCTGGAAGGCCGCACGCCCATTCCGTGCACCATGTGCAACAACCACGTGAAGTTCGATCAATTGCTGGTCACCGCGCGGCAGATCGGCGCCGAGCGCATCGCCACGGGCCACTACGCGCGCGTGCGGCACAATCCGGAAACGGGCCGCTACGAATTGCTGTGCGCCGTGGACGAATCCAAGGACCAGAGCTATTTTCTTTTCGGCCTCACGCAGGAACAACTGGCGCGCACGGATTTTCCGCTGGGCGAACTCTCCAAGCAGGAAGTGCGCGAAATCGCACGGCGCTTACAGGTGCCGGTGGCGGAGAAGCCGGAAAGTCAGGAAATTTGTTTTGTGCCGACGGGCAACTACGTGCAGTTCATCGAAGGATATTTGCAGGAGCAGGGGAGCAAGCTGCCCGCCGATTCCGGCGATATCGTTGCAACTTCCGGCGAAGTGCTGGGCCGCCACGACGGGCTGCATCACTACACCGTGGGTCAGCGCCGTGGATTGGGAATCGCGAGTGGCAGGCCGATGTACGTCGTGACCCTGGACCGCGCGAGGAATCGCCTGGTAGTCGGCGAAGATCAGGAACTACGCAGCACGACCTGCGAAGTTCGCGATGTGAATTGGATTCCGTACGCGTTGCCCGATGGCGCCGTGGAGGCGACGGTCCGCATTCGCAATCGTCACGAACCTGCCGAAGCTGAAATCACTCCGCTCGACGCCACTGCCGCCCATGTCACATTTCGTGAGCCTCAGCGCGCGATTACTCCGGGTCAAGCCGCGGTATTTTATTCAGGCGAACAAGTCCTGGGTGGCGGCTGGATTCGCTGACACCACCTAAATTTCAAAGCCAGCTGACGATCCCGACGCAGCGATATTCTTACAGACGTGGGCCGAAATAGCGGTAATGCCCTGTAATCTTCCAATTGAAGAGCACGTCTTCCATCTTAGGGCCTTGTCCGATATTGTGAACGATCATGTACCGCCCGCTTTGCGGCGACTTGCGGTCCACAAGGATTCCGATGTGCGGAACACCTCCGCCCAAATCCCACGTCACCAAATCGCCCGGCGCGTAGTCTTCGCTGTGGTTCGTGACGGATAGACTCTCCCCTTTGCGGCGGAAGAACACCATCAAATTCGGCACGCGCCGGTGGTCAATATTGGAATCTGGGGCACCCGAAAGCCAACGCCATTTGCGCGGATAGGCGCTGAAGTTCTCCAGCATGTCTTCATGCACTTCTTTCTGTAAGTCCACGCCCACCGCGCGGTACGACCGAATGATTTCGTCCGTGCAAACACCCGTGTCCGGTGGTACGTCCCCGCCCGGGTACGCCAGTCGCACATAAGCGGGGTCGTATCGGACGTAATGACCGGTTCGTTCGATTGCGGCAGCGACCAGTCTTCGAAGAAATTCCTGGCGGGAATGCGATTCGACGGGCGCTACCTGCGCAAGTACAAGCATGAATTGCAGCATGCAACAAGCAAAGGTCGGCGGGCAGCATCTGCCAAGAGCAGATCGCAGCATAGGCGTAATTCTAGACTATTCGATCACTCCGAAGAAGGACCAGACGAACCCGGCGTTGCGGAGATGCAACGCGCACTCAGATGAATAATTCTTCGTCTTGCTCGGCGGAGGCTTCGGATTCTGGCCTGCGCGTTTGCTGATTGCGCAGAATGTCCAGGCCGACTTTGATGCCCTTCATCACGGCGGAGGCTTGCCGGATGGGTCCCCACAAAGTATTGCGGAATTTGGTGCCGGCTTCATCCACCACTTCGAGCGCGCCGGTGAGGATCTGATCGGCGCGAATCACCTGGATGCGCAGGCGCTCGATCGTCTCGGTGAAGATGCGGTCCATTTTCTGGGCTTGGCCGCGCGCAAGACGGGTGATTTCCGCGGTATCGCCCATGACGCTCGAAAGCCGTCCCTCGGAGTCTTCCAGAATGCGGTTAATGCGTGTGAGAATAGGGTCCACGCGGCCTTGCAGCTCATTGGCAATCCGCGTGAACTCCAGAATGGAAGTCTTTAGTTGCAGGAACATCGCGAGCAGGATAGCCATCTGAAGCACAATGGCTATCGCCGCGATGACGATGAAAGCTTCTACCCAGCCGGACATGAAACTCCTCGCAGTGGCTTAAGAAGCTTTGGATTCCCTCTTGTAGGTGTCTTTTCCAGCTTCCACAGCCGTGGAAATCGCGTCTTTCTGGCGCGACATGATCTCTTTGCTGCGCTCGAGCAGGTCTTCCGCGCGTTCGCGAAGCTCGCGAGCCTTCTTCTGCGCGTAATCGCGACCCTCATCCGCCTTGCCGGATAGATATTCGCGCGTCTCATCGCCAGATTTCGGCGCGAAAAGAATGCCGACCAGCGCTCCTATGCCCAATCCAACCAGAAAAAAACTGACCTTTGAGCCCACATTATTTTCAGCCATTAGGCACCTCCGAGCTTGACAGTAGCATAGGCTTCGCAACTGAGGCAAGCAAAGCGGGCGGAACTGGACGATTTTGCTCGTCGTCTAAACTGTAGGGCGGAGTAAGGGAAACCCCTAGGTATCGGAAGCTGGTTGGATGTTTGCGCCTATGCGTAGCGCCTGGAACACCCGTTGGGCCTGCGCGCGCGGGACTTCCGCCGCGAGATCGTCGACGCTCAGGTTCTGCAATTGTGCGACGCTGCCGAATCGGCGCAATAGTTTTTGCGCCGTGCGCGGGCCGACCCCGGGGATTTCGGTCAGCGATGTGCGCAGGCGGCGACTTGATCTACGCTGCCGATGGAATGTCACGGCGAACCGGTGCGTCTCGTCGCGAATCTGCTGGATCAGGTGCAGCACGGGCGAATGACGCTCGAGCACCACCGGCTCGTCTTCGCGCCCAAGGATGTAGAGTATTTCTTCTTTTTTCGCGATGCTGGCCATCGGCTGGTTGATGATCGCAAGCTTTTCCAGCGCCTTGGCAGCGGCGTGCAATTGCCCGATGCCGCCATCAATCAAAATCAAGCTGGGCATGGGCTTGTTTTCTTGCTGCAAGCGATGATAGCGCCGCTCCACCGCTTCCTGCATGCTGGCAAAATCATCGCGCAAAATTCCTGCGGATTTTTCGCTGCCTTGCGGCATGGCCTCGCCGCGGATGATGAATTTCCGGTAATCCGATTTTTTCATGCGGCCCGCTTCCCAGACCACCATCGAGGCCACGGTGTCCGAACCCTGAATGTGAGAAATATCGAAACATTCGATGCGTTTCGGCGGCTCCGGCAGGCCCAATGCAGATTCGAGCGCGTCAACAATGGCGGCGGAGCTGGGCTTCAGAACGCGGAACCGCTGAATGAAGGAGTGCTGAGCGTTCTTTTCAACTAATTCGAGGAACGCGTGTTTCTGGCCGCGCTGCGGGTTCACAATTTCCACGCGATGCCCGGCCTTCTCGCTCAAGACTTCCTGAATCAGCGCGCAATCCTCAAACCCCATGGGCGTGTGAATGTAACGCGGTAAGTACGCAGCATCGAGATAGAGCTGCTTGATCAGCGACGGCAGGAATTCGGCGGGATCGAATTCCTCCATGTCTTCCCAATAAAAATCGCGCCGGTCCACCACTCGGCCTCCACGCAGGTGGAATAAATTCACGGCCACTTGCGGGGGCTCGGCGTACCATGCAAGCACGTCGGTATCGTCTCCGGACGCCGCAGCAATTTTTTGGCGTTCTTCCATCTCCGCGAGCGTACGCAGCAAGTCGCGATAGCCCGCCGCTTCTTCGTAACGCTCGGATTCCGAGGCTTGCCGCATGCGCTCTTCGAGACTGTGCGCCAGGTCACTGCGACGACCTTCCAGAAACAGTCGTACGTCGCGCGCTGCCTCGGCGTAGCGCTCGTCGGTCACCAGCCCTGCGACGCACGGGCCCAGGCACCGGTGAATGTAATATTGCAGGCAAGGCCGCGGATGCGAGCGCGTCAGATCCACGGTGCAGGAGGGCACCAGAAAGTGTTTGTGGATCAGATTCACCAGCTGGTAGGCCAAACGCGCCGGGAAGTAAGGGCCAAAATAAATCGAGCCGTCTTTCTTGAGCCGCCGCGTGACGTACACGCGCGGGCATTTTTCGTACGCGGTGTATTGAATGTACGGATAGGTCTTGTCGTCGCGCAGCAGGACGTTGAATTTCGGCTTGTGCCGCTTGATGAGATTATTTTCAAGCGCGAGCGCCTCTTTCGGATTGTCAACTACGATGTAATCAACATCCGCTATCTCGCGCACCAGCGAGCCGGTCTTGGCGTCGTGCCAACTTGATTCAAGGAAATACGAGCGGACGCGGCTGCGCAGAGAATTCGCTTTGCCCACGTAGAGAATCGTGCCGCCCGCGTCATGAAAGAGGTAGACCCCTGGTTGCGTGGGGAGTTGCGCGACTTTTTCTCGGAGTTCCATGGCGGAGAGTTACAATATCGAGGCATACCCGCGGCGTTTCAGATTGGCGCGCGGGCACGCGTGCAACTTTCATAATAGCAAACGCAATCTAAGCGGAGCGAGGACGACGGATGCGCCGAAAGGCTCTACAATTTACGCTGCTGATTTTGCCGCTGGCGGCGCTGCCAGCAGTTCCAGTCTGCTACGCCCAGCAGGACCAGCCTTCGCAACCTCCACCTGCGCAGTCTGGCACGCCCGCGCAACCGCAGCAACAAGAGCAGCCCCCGCAAAACCCTGCAAAGCCAGAGCCACCAACTACGACCCCAAGCCCGAACCAAGGCAGCTCAGACCAGGAATCCTCATCGAAAAAAGCATTGCCGCCCGACGACGAACCAACGAAAAAAGAAACAGCGCACAATTCCAAAGCCGGCGTGCTGCCTCCGGAAGACGATCCGGCCTGGGATCCCTTCCACGCGCAGCAAGATATCGACGTGGGCAACTTCTACATGCACAAAGGCGATATGGACGCGGCCATTTCGCGGTTCGAAGACGCCATACGTCTGCGCGCCAATTTCGCCAAGCCGCGTTTGCTACTGGCCGAAGCCTACGAGAAAAAGGGCGACAAATCCGAAGCCATCCGCTACTACAAGGAATATCTAAAGGTCTTGCCGGACGCGCCCGACGCCAAGAAAGTCCAGAAGAAAATCGAAAAGCTCTCCACCGAAAAGTAGCGGCGACCACACCTACATTTTCAAACCGAAAAGCTACCGCAAGAAATCTGTGGAGTGCGGCGGCGCGCCACCGCCGTTGCCGAGCAGATATACACAGCGACAAAACCATCTAGGCGAGGCTGGCCTCACCAGGCTCGTTCGCGCGCAAAGCGACCTGGCGGTGTCAAAGGCGGCGGCAAGCCGTCGCGCTCCCAAATGGTGATCGCCACCCCGGCACTTTGGCTGGCTTCGCCTCGGTTTCCGCCGAGAGCGCATTGCGATCGATACCAGGGCGTGCTGGTCCTACAGAAATCAGCGAACGGAGAAGCGGTCCAGGAATTTCATGGCCGGATGGTAGTCCGCGAAAGTCTTTTCTTCCTTGCGGAATGCCGGGCCGTGCGATTCGCGCCTGCACCGGGCGAAGCGCATGGGATGTTTTACGTGCAGCATTTCGTGGTACATCACGTACGCCACCACGAATTCCGGGACGCCTTCGCGATCTAGTTGGCGATTGATTACGATCTGCCGCAACGCCGGATCGAAACAGCCCAGCAAGCTGCTCCACACGCGCTTGCTCCAGCTCAAGCGCGGCTTCACAAGTTCACCGCCAAAATAGCGCGCGTTCAGCCGTTCAAACAATAAATCAAGATCGTGATGCGTTCCCACCGGGCGATGCTCCATGCGTCGCGCGCGCCGTTGACGGAGGGCGAGCAAGCGCCGGCGAGTGGTTCCCGCGTAAGAGAATTGTCGATACCTCTCCAGCAGTTCCTGGGGGGGTTGCCGCCGATAGAGACGGCCCAACAAAATTGCCGCCGTCGCCTCCACCACCAGATGCGGAGCATCGTCCAGCGCATCGGATAAGCGCACGTAGGCGGTATCCTCGCGAAGGCGAATGGTGTGCGTCAGGTCCGTATAGGGATGATATTCCACCACGAAATGCGGCGGACGCCCTTCGCAGCCGAGGCGCGTGTAGATCCTCTGGAAGATCCGCTCGCCGCCGGGCACCAGGTTCCTTGCACGAAGCCGCTTCAAGAGGGTTTTCTCCGCACCGGCACGGGCGTCAATTCCTTGGAGGCTTTATCTGCGTCCGAGAGGGCGTCCTTGGTTCCTTCGATGGCATCTTCCAAAGTATCTTTGTAGGTATCGTATTCCGGCCCGCCCTTATTGATCTTTTCGAGGATTTCTAGAAATTCCTTGCCCTTGGATTCGATCAGCTTCAGCTGTCCGCGAATATCAATCTGCTTTTCCCTCGCCAGCCCGATTTGGTCGGCAGCATCGTCCATGCAGCCGGCATACTCGTTGAGAAGGCCGTTCAAGATTTCACCGCGCCGCCCCTCCGGAGTTGTGCGCGTCAGTTCGTATTGGAATTTCTTCAGCCGGTCATCGGCGAAGGAGATATACAGCTTGATGCGCTCGGGCGGAGTGACCGCGTCGCGAATTTTATCCGCCTCGGTTTCGGTCAAGTAATCCTTCTGCGGGTTTAGACTTGAGCTGGCGCCCGCGGCGCCTAGCGAAGGCGTCAGAAGCATGGAACAGATGGCAAAAATCACAGTGCGGAAACGCATAACGTACTCCTAAGCCTTCGGTTTCGCAGGTGCCGAAGTGCTGTCCGGGCGGTTCGGGAAAAGTTGGCGAATAAGTTGTCGGTCCATCTTGTCCAGGTCATCACGAATTTCCTGAAAAGGTTTCTGGTCGTCCGCCGCCAGACCAATCAATATATCGTTCAGCCGGCGCACCGACTCGCGAACCGAAATCTGCAGCTGTCTGTAACCTTCGGGATGCTCTTCGGCGTCGCGTTTTTTCTCGTCCAACGCCTCTTGCGCAGTGCGGGCTTCATCGCGAACCTGCCCGGCGATCCCGGCTGCGCCGGCGAGATCTCCGTCGGCGATCTGGTTCTGGATGTTGCTGAATTCCGCATCCGCCAACTGCTGGATCAGTTTGGCTTTGCGAACCGGATTCGTCTCCTTTTGGAAACGGGTGCGCAATTCCGGGACGCGGTCCTGGGTCACGGCCGAACTCGATACCAGGACGAACATTAAGACCGTCCAGCCAACGCCAAATTTTGCGAACAATGTACTACCTCTTCTTGTCCTGGAGCTCGCGTTTCAGCGTCCGTGCGCGCGCAGCGGCTTCGAAGTACATGTCGCTGTTCTCATCCTTGTTCAACTGCAAAAATTTCTGATAGGCCTCGAGTGCCGGGGCCGGCTGCCCCAGTTTATCGTAACAGGTGGCGCGAATGAACCAGCTTCCCAGCGGCAGTGTTTCGCGTTGTGCAAGAATGTCCAAGCCGCGCAACGCGGCGACATAATTCTTGTTCAGATATTGCGCGGCCACCAGGTCGCTGAGCACGTCGTTCGAAGCTGGATTCATTTTCCTGGCCACGATCAATTCATTCACGGCATCCGGATAGTCTTTATTCTCCAGGTACGCATGCCCGAGTTGCGCGGGGAGGTTCGGGTCCTTGGGTGCGAGCGCGATGGCGTTCTGCAGAACCGGAATCGCTTTGTCGTAATCCTTCTTTCGAAAATAAATCACCGAGCGCAGCCGCAACGCTTGAAGGGATTCGGGGCTCCCAGCAGCGGCGCGCTCGAGTTCGGCCAGCGCATCGTCATCTTTGCCCGCGTCCACCAGTAGGGAGGCGTGCTCCAGTCGCAGGGCCGCGTCGTTTGGATGCGCTGCCAAATACACGCCCATCTCCGCCGCTGCCTCGTCATTCTTCTTCTCTGCGATCAGGGCCTGCAGCAGGCCTTGGTGTGCTTGATTCGCAGCCTCTCCGCTGGGTTGTAACGTGATCACCTCGCGGAATGCAATTTCGGCATCGCCGGCGCGCCCGGTTCGCAGCAGCGCGAACCCGAGCGAATTGCGAATATCCACGCTCTTCGCATCCAGCTTGGCGGCGGCTTCATATTGTTCGATGGCCAATGGATCTTTTTTGGCTGCTTCCAGCGCGACTCCGAGCAGCCACTTCGTTCGCGCATCTTGGGGCATCAGTTCAGCCGCGTGTTGCAGGGGTTCGATGGCCGCCGCCGGATCGCTGGGGATCAGCGTCAATCCAAGATTTTGGTACGCGGACGCCATCTTGGGATCAAGCGAAATCGCTTTTTCGTATTCGGTCTTCGCATCCGCAGGCCGCTGCAGCGCCGTGTAAGCGTAGCCGAGGTCGTAGTGCACCACAGCATCGTCGGGCTTCT
Organism: uncultured Acidobacteriota bacterium; assembly: GCA_963795005.1. Taxonomy (GTDB): domain Bacteria; phylum Acidobacteriota; class Terriglobia; order Acidiferrales; family UBA7541; genus Palsa-295. The sequence continues at coordinate 93,957 of CAWCGE010000026.1, forward strand.
TGGCGAGATAGGTCTGATAGTTCCGCGCGGCGGCCGCGTAATCTTGCTGGTTCACGGCATCTTGCGCGGCTGCCAACAGACGATTGAGTTCCACTGCGGCGGGGTCCGGCTTCATTGCCTTCTTGGAGGTGTCGCCTGTTTGTGCGGCTGCAAAGTGGCCGGCGCCAAGGAAAGCGCTCAGAAGGTAAAACGCCAGCGGCCTGGAGAATCGTTTCATTCCGTCTGTGGGCTCTGTGTGGGCGCGGCGGTTTTGGGTTCGCTTGAGTGATTGCCATGATTCGCCCCATTGTGCGAGTTCAGGACGCGCACCAGAAACTTTCCGGTGTGCGATTGGGGATTGCGCGCTACTTGCTCGGGAGTTCCTGCGGCCACCACGCGTCCGCCGGCTTCGCCGCCCTCCGGACCGAGGTCAATCATCCAATCCGCGGATTTAATCACATCCAGATTGTGCTCGATGATCAGCACCGAAGCGCCGCCCTCGATCAATTTTCGGAATGCCGTCAGCAGTTTCTGTATATCATCGAAGTGCAGGCCGGTGGTGGGCTCGTCGAAGATATACAGGATGCCGCTGTTTTCCTGCCGGGTAAGATGCGCTGCCAGTTTCAAACGTTGCGCTTCGCCGCCGGAAAGCGTGGTCCCGGATTGCCCGAGCCGCAAATAACCCAGCCCGACTTCTTCCAGCACGTGCAGTTTCGAAGTGACTTTGGGATGCGCCGCGAAAAATGCCAGCGCTTCGCGCACCGTCATTTGCAGCACGTCGTGAATGTTCTTCTCCTTGTAAGTCACGTCCAGTACGCTGCTTTTGTAACGCGTGCCGCGGCACTCTTCGCAGACCAGTTCCACGTCCGCAAGAAAGCGCATCTCGACGGTGACGGTCCCGTCACCCTGGCAAGCTTCGCAGCGCCCGCCCGGAATGTTGAACGAGAAATGTCCCGCGGTAAATCCGCGCTTTTTCGCTTCGGGCGTGGACGCAAACACCTCGCGAATTGGATCGAACGCCTTCAAATAAGTGGCGGGATTGGAGCGGGGTGTCCGCCCGATGGGTGATTGATCCACCATCTCGACGGCATTGAGTGCCCCATCGCCGTCAATACGATCGCAACACTCGCGCCAATTGCCGCCGGCCCGCCTGGCTTGCAACGCTTTGTAGATGACGTCGTAGACCAGCGTGGATTTGCCCGAGCCCGAAACGCCAGTGATCGCGACGAGTACTCCGAGCGGGATCATTACATCCACACCCTGTAAATTGTGGCTGCGCGCGCCAAAAATCTTCAGGAATTTTCCCTGTGGCTTGCGGCGGCGCGCCGGAACAGCAATTTTCAGCTCGCCGCGCAGATAACGGCCGGTCAGCGAGTGCGGATCCTTCAGCATCGCCTCGCGCGTACCGGCAAAAATCAGTTTGCCGCCGTGTTCGCCCGCGCCTGGACCCAAATCGAGCACATGATCGGCAGCCATGATCGTGTCCGGATCGTGTTCCACGACCAACAGCGTATTGCCGAGATCGCGCAATCCTTTCAGGATTTCAATTAGGCGGTGAGTGTCGCGTGGATGCAGGCCGATCGAAGGTTCGTCCAGCACGTACAGCGCGCCCACGAGGTGCGAGCCCAGCGAAGTCGCCAGTTGAATCCGCTGCGCTTCGCCGCCTGAAAGCGTCGAGGTCAGCCGGTCGAGCGTCAAGTAATCCAGGCCGACATCATCGAGAAATCGCAGCCGCTGCTGAATTTCTTCCAGAACTTTTTCGACGATTGCCGATTCGGCTTCCGTCAGTTGCAGCGCCCTGAAAAAGGGCCGCGCTTCCTTGACTGTCATCTGGCAGACTTCAGTGATGGAGCGTCCCGCGATTTTGACGGCGCGCGCTTCGGCGCGCAACCGCGTGCCGCCGCAATCTGGACAAGTGGCGTACCCGCGGTAACGGCTCAAGAAGACGCGCACGTGCAATTTGTATTTTTTTCGTTCGAGCCAGCCGAAAAATCCCTGCACTCCCGGGTACTCTTCTTTCTTGTCGCCATCGAGAATCGCGGTCCGTTGTGCGGACGTCAGTTCGCGAAACGGAACGTCCACCGGAATTCCTTTGGTGCGCGCGTAGCGGCGCATGTCCATCGCCAACTGTCGGTAACGCGGCTTGGTCCAGGGCTCGATGGCGCCGTCAGCGAGAGTTTTGCTTTTATCTGGAACCACGCGGTCAAGGTCGAAATCCACGGTGTTGCCGAATCCCTGGCAACGCGGACATGCGCCGTAGGGGTTGTTGAACGAAAAAAGCCGCGGCTCCGGTTCCTGGTAAGTCGCGCCACACTTCTTGCATTCGAAGCGCTCGTTGAAGACCATTCGCTCTGGCGCACCGTCCGGCGCGTCAGGCACAAATTCGAGAATGGCTTCGCCGCGGCCTTCGCGGTAGCAGATTTCGATGGAATCCATCAGTCGCGAACGCACTTCGGGCGAAAGCGCCAGGCGGTCCACCAACACGTACACAGGCTTGCTGAAATCCACGTCGAGCAAGTCTTCCGGCGTGGAAAATTCGAAGACGCGCCCGGCCTGATAGATGCGGTTGAATCCCCGTTTGCGCAAACTTACGAGCGCTTCACGCACCGCGTCCGGTCCCGGCTTTACCAGTTTGCGCGCGCGCGTCGCCTGCGGGGCATTGGGGGCGGCGTCCGGCGTCAATTTCAATTCGTACAAAACGTAAAAACGCCGCCCGGCAGGAAGCGCCAGAATCCGCGATGCGATTTCGTCCAGGGTGTCCTTGCGAACTTCCTCGCCGCAGCGCAGGCAGAAGGTGCGCCCGATACGCGCGTACAGCAGTCGCAAATAATCGTAAATCTCGGTCGCCGTTGCGACTGTCGACCGTGGATTGCGTGTGGAATTTTTCTGGCGAATCGAAATCGCCGGAGCAATCCCGGTGATTTCGTCCACGTCGGGTTTTTCGATGCGCTCCAGGAACTGCCGCGCATAAGCAGAGAGCGATTCGATGTACCGCCGCTGCCCTTCGGCATAAAGAGTGTCAAACGCGAGGCTCGATTTGCCCGACCCCGACACGCCGCTCACCACCGTGATTGCATTGTGCGGGATCACGAAGTCAATGTTCTTCAGGTTGTGAACCCGCGCGCCGCGTACGCGAATTTCCTCGATATCCGCAGGAAGAGCCTTGGCCGGCCGCGTCGCCAGCGGGGCCGGTTCGCCAGAGTCAGGAGGGAGCTTCCCTATGGGTTCCGTCGCCATGTGCGTAAACGCAAAATTATACGCCCGACCGCAAGCGGCGGCAAATTGGTCGCCACGAAGGTCTGTGGTCCCACGCGAAGTGACCGCTCTGCTGTGGCGCGGGAAACCAAGACCACGAGCTCGAGCGTCCCTATTACTGTGGTACTTCCCTTAGAGATGCGTCGTCGGGAGGTTCCTTGAGATACGCGAGGATCATCGCCATCGCGGCGGGGGATCCTGTTAATCGCGGCACCTGCGGGTCCATGTTAATGGGCAAGGGGTTACTTTTATCAAGTTACGCGGCTTTGCGGGAGGGTCGTCGGAGCAATGCTGGGTCCACTTCAGTACGCAGGCAGGCGTTCATTCGCCAGAGAGCGCGCTGAATTGTCACTCTATTTGTTACCGGGGCACCGGTCAAGGCGAGAAGCGATATGCCGTTCGTAAAGAAAACGGAAGCCGACGACGCAGGCAACTTTGACTTCGGTTCTTTGCATGAGGGTCATTACACGTTGATTGTTGACGACCTGAATTCGGGAAGTGCGAATTGGTTTGACGTAGAGATTAAGAGCTTGCCGCGTCGGACGGAGTCGGTAACTGTGGACATATCTCCGAACTTTCCAGATTGCCGGGCACGAGTTCCCCATAAAATCCAAGTAATGCTTATTCGATTCGTACGATTCGGCCTGCGGCTCGCCTCATCACTCGCCTCTCCCGTCGCGTCTGTTATAGTGCGTTCATGCGTTTGGGAATCATATTTCTCCTGCTCGCGAGTCCGGCCTTCGCTCAAACGCCTCTTCAGCGCGAGATTCAGGGCATTGCCGCTGCCGCTCACGGCAAAGTTTCCGTCGCGTGCTCGCTGCCGGACTCGTCACTGAACTGCGATCTGGACCCTCACGCACGTCCACCCATGCAGTCGGTCTTCAAATTCCCGCTCGCGGTCACTGCGCTACATTTGGTCGAACAAAGGAAGCTCTCCCTCGATCAGTCCATCCGATTTCTCCCGACCGATCTCATTCTCCCGCACACCCACAGCCCACTTCAGGATAAATACCCAGAAGCGAACGTGAATGTCCCTTTGCGAGAGCTCTTAGGTTTAGCCGTCTCTCAAAGCGATAACGTCGCCGCAGACATCGTGCTGCGTACCGCCGGCGGTCCCGCCGTCGTGGACGACTACATGAAGTCGATCGGCGTAACGGGTTTTCATCTGCAGGACGGTGAAGACGCTCTCGCTCGCGATGTGACCATCCAATATCGCAACTGGTTCGAACCTGCGGGCGCGGTTCAATTCTTACGCCGCATCGGCGACGACTCTCCGTTGACGTCGGAACACACGCGCATAGTTTTGCAGTGGATGCAGGATGCGTCTACCGGGCCGCAACGGATCAAAGGTGACTTGCCCGCCGGAATAGTCGTGATGCACAAGACCGGCAGTTCGGCCACCAAGAACGGCGTAACCTTCGCCACGAACGACATCGGCCTGATTACTCTGCCTGACGGGCGCCGTCTGGCGATCGCCGTGTTCGTCACTGATTCCAGAGCTGATGACGCCGCGCGCGATGCCGTGATCGCTCGCATCGCCAAAGCTGCCTACGACGAGGCCATCCAGACCAAAAAATGAGCCCAAAGTTTGCGACTCTCGTACAATTCGATTCCGCAACGAACGTGAAACTACTGGGAGCCATCGGTGAAGCAGGGAAGTGCGCGATTTGAGCGGGTGATCTGGATCGTACTCGACAGTGTGGGCATCGGCGAGCTTCCGGATGCTGCCGAGTACGGCGACGTCGGCCGCGACACGCTCGGGCACATTGCGCGGTCGCGCCCGCTTCACCTGCCGAATCTGGTGCGCCTCGGAATTGCGAACATCAAACCGCTCGAACACCTCACCCCGCCAGTCAAGCCAGCGGGGTCCTGCGGCAAGGGCGCGACGCGTTCTCCGGGAAAAGACACCACCACGGGCCATTGGGAGATGGCGGGAATATGGCTCGACCAAGCGTTCCCGGTTTATCCACACGGTTTCCCGCAATCGTTGATCGAAGAATTCGAGCGCCAGATTGGCCGCCGCACGCTGGGCAATAAGCCCGCCTCCGGCACGGAAATCATCAAAGAACTAGGCGAAGAGCACGTGCGCACTGCATTTCCCATCGTGTACACCTCTGGCGACAGCGTATTTCAAATCGCCGCGCACGAAGACGTGATCCCGGTCCCGGAGCTCTATCGCATGTGCGAAATCGCGCGGAAGTTGCTGGATGGGCCCAATCGTATAGGACGAGTGATCGCGCGGCCGTTCGCCGGCACGCCGGGCAATTTCAAACGCACCGAGCGGCGCCACGATTATGCGGTCGAACCGCCACGCCCGATGCTGCTGGATGTCTTGACGGACAACCAGGTGCCGGTTTTCGGTGTCGGCAAGATTCACGACATCTACAACGGTCGCGGCGTCGAAAATTTTGTCACTACGAAAAACAACGCGGATGGAATGGCCAAGTTAACGGAGGCTCTTGCGAGGCAATCGCGGGGCCTGATCTTCGCGAACCTGGTGGATTTTGACATGCTGTACGGGCACAGGAAAGATGTGGAAGGCTTCGCGGGGTCCCTCGAAGAATTCGATTGCCTGCTCGGTCCGTTCCTCGACACCCTCCGACCGACGGATTTGTTACTGGTTACCGCGGATCACGGCTGCGATCCCGACCCGGTCAATCCCACGACAGATCATTCGCGGGAATACGTACCGATTCTCGCCTACAGCAAAAGCGCGCAGGGAGGAGCAAATCTAGGCACGCGCGCAACATTAGCAGACATGGGCCAGACAGTTGCGGAAAACTTCGGCGGAAAAATCCTTCACGGCACCAGCTTTCTCGGCTCGATCTCGTAGCAAATTGCAGGCAAGAATGACGGCGCGGTCAGTCGCCTTGCGAGGACTTCTGCGCGTAGTAGCCGGTGCGCGTTCTAACGGCGAGTTTGCCGCGGCCCTTCGGTGGGATCAAATCCACTTTCACGCTGCGGAACGATCCGTCCTTCGCCGTATTGGTAGGATAGTAGCCCAGCGTGTATTGATTACGAATGTCACGCGCCACTTCCACGCACACCGGATCCACATCCTCAAGCCGTTCGGGAAAGAAAGCCAGGCCGCCGGTGGATTCAGCGAGCGTGGTGAGCTCCTTCTTCGACTTGCGAATCATCTTCTTATTGTTTTTGCGATCGTCGTCGCTGAAAACTCCGATCGCATAAATCAGGGCGTTCGATTCCACCGCAGCCTTCACCGTGTAAGCAAAATCCTTGCGGCTGGCGTCATCGTCGCCGTCCGTGATGACCAGAAGCACGCGCTTGTCCTTGTGCCCCTTCTTCAGATGGTCCAACGAGCCGATGATGGCGTCATAGAGCGCCGTGCTGCCGCGCGTGTCAATGCGTTCCAGCGCATCGTGCAACTCCTGCGGATTGCTGGTGAAGTCTTCGTCAAGGTCCAGGTAATATTCGTCATTGAAATTCACGACAAAAACTTCGTCGGCGGTGTTGCTGGTGCGCACGAAGGAAAGCGCCGCGGCATTCACTTGTGGGCGCTTTTCCCGCATGCTGCCGCTGTTATCAATCACCAGCCCCATGGTCACGGGGATGTCTTCCTTGGAGAAGACCGAGATCTTCTGTTCCACCTTGTCTTCATAAACCCGGAAATTATCGGTCGTCAAACCAGGGACGAACTGCCCTTTCTCGTCGACCACCGTTGCGTGGAGCACAACCAAATCCACCGTGGAGGTCAGCCGGTGGCTCTGGTCCGCCTGCGCATTCTGCTGCCCCGCGGCTCCGGGAGGCGGCGGAGGAGGTGGCGGCGCCGGGAAAGGATTCTGGGCCCGCGCGAGCGGAGTCGCGAGAGCCGCCAGCAGCAACGTCAGAAAAATATTCAGGAGAAGACGCCTAGTGGCCCGGTGCGTAGTACCCGGTCTTGGCGTAAACGGTAAGAGGCGGCAGGCCCTTGGGCGGGCGCAGCTTGACCTTGATTTTTCGCCACTTTCCGTCGTGAGCATGATCGCTTGGCCTGTATCCAACCACATATTGATTACGCAACTCCATGCTGATTTTGGTGGCGATGTCAGGCAAATCGTTCAAGCTGCCGACTGCGAACGTCCGCCCGCCGGTCATCTGCGTCAAATCCGCCAACAAAGTCGGCCCCAATTGTTCTTCTGGAGTGGGACCGCCTCCAGGTTCGTAGAGCCCGATGGCGTAAATTTGGACGTCCGCTTCCCGCGCGTACTTGCGGATATCCGTCTCCGTGTACCGGCTATGATTATCGCCTCCGTCCGATATGATGAGCAACGCCTTCTTTGTGTTGTGTGCTCCTTTCATCTCACTGAGGCCAAGATAAATGCCGTCCAGCAATGCGGTTTCTCCGTGCGCCGCGGTAAACATCAGATGATTCTGCAATTCCTCGATACTTCCGGTGAACGAGCTGGCCAGCTGAGCCCGATCGTTGAAATTGATCAATAGAAATTCGTCTTGCGGGTTCGCGGTGCGGAAGAACTGCACTGCCGCCAGCCGGGACTTTTCAATTTTATCGGCCATACTGCCGCTCATGTCGAAAATCACGCCGATGGAAATCGGTACGTCCTCGCTGGAGAAACGCACGATCTCTTGTTCGACGTTGTCCTCGAATACGCGGAAATTTTCCTGCTCGAGTCCGGTAACCAATCGCCCGTACGGATCCGTCACCGACACATTTACCAGTGCGATATCGGTTTCGGCTTTGAGGTATTTGCCCTTCTCGATTTTTTGCGGATTCTCGACGCGGGTGGGACCTTCGGCTTGCGGCCAAGCTGGGGAAGCGATCAGGAATATGCTGCAAAAAAGAAAAAACGCGCAAACTCGCAGCGGCGGTGCGTATGCAACCGGCTGCGGTGCGCGGTGTCTCAACTTGGTCCCCACCCTGCCGCGTGACTCGTCCAGCGCCGGGCTTGCTCGACGGGCCGCTTGGCAGGATTCTACCACTCGCCGGACTCAAAGCAAGCCTGACGTTCACGAACTTCCGCTAGGGTGCTACGCGGCGTCGCCTCCATGTTAAGATTTCCGAGTTGGCAAGAGCTTACCGGCTCCTATGGCAAATTCCGACACTCCGAACGTCCTGGTGGTGATTCCTGCCCGCCATGCGTCCAGCCGGTTCCCCGGCAAGCCCTTGGCGCCGATTGCCGGGAAGCCAATGATTCAGCACGTTGTGGAACGGGTTCGCCGGGCCAAGCTGCCATCGCGCATCGTGGTGGCCACAGAGGACGAGAAGATCAAAGCAGCTGTAGAAGGTTTCGGTGGGGAAGCGATGCTAACTCGCCACGACCACCGTACTGGTACCGACCGGGTCGCGGAAGTCGCGTCGCACTTAACCGCCGACATCTACATCAATGTGCAGGGCGATGAGCCGCTGATTAATCCAGGGACGCTGGACGCCGTCGCCGCCGCCATCGCCGAAGACGACTCCATACAGCTGGCTACTCCCTGCTCAGCGATCACCCAGCAAAACGAGATCATGGACCCGAACGTAGTAAAGGTCGTCCAGGACTTCGACGCCAACGCACTCTATTTTTCGCGCGCGCCCATTCCATGGGTGCGCGATACCGGCGCGAAAGTCGCCGCGCAACATTGGAAGCATATCGGCCTTTACGGCTATCGCCGCGATGCCTTGCTCGAATACCCGACGCTGCCTCCGGGCGAGCTGGAACGAGTCGAACAGCTCGAGCAATTGCGCTGGCTCGAAAATGGTTTCCGCATCCACATGGTAGAAACCGAATACGATGCAGTAAGTGTGGATGTCCCCGCGGACGTCGAAAGAGTAGAAAAATTGCTAAGCGCCGACGCAAAATCCTGAAGCAAAGCGCCGCGAATGGCAATCGAGCCTCCGGTGTTCTCTGCGGACGGCGTTTACCCCGACCCGTCGGGGCGTCTCGGCGGATTTTCTTAGCCCTTAGACTGAAATCTTCAGTCCTCAAACTCATACGGCTGTACCGCTGGAAGGAAAATCAATTTTCACAATTCGAAATCGAAGTTTGACACTCACGCCGTTTCTCTTCATAATGTTTTGTACGCAGATTCTCCGGGAGGAAGTCGAGGGACCTTGCGGACCGCCCCAAAATATATTTTTGTGACGGGTGGTGTGGTTTCTTCTCTCGGAAAAGGCGTAGCGGCGGCTTCCATGGGCTGCCTGCTGGAAAGCCGCGGCCTTCGCGTCACCCTGCAGAAGTGCGATCCTTACCTGAACGTTGATCCCGGTACTATGTCTCCCTATCAGCACGGAGAAGTGTTCGTCACCGACGACGGCGCCGAAACCGATCTGGACCTCGGCCACTACGAGCGCTTTACTTCCGCCCATTTGACGCGCGACCACAACTGGACCACGGGCCGTTTTTACGAATCCATCATTACCAAAGAGCGCCGCGGCGATTACCTTGGCAAGACCGTGCAAGTAATTCCCCACGTTACCGATGAAATCAAGTCCGCATTCCGCAAAGTGGCCGAGGGCGTGGACATCGTGCTGGTGGAAATCGGCGGCACGGTTGGCGACATCGAATCGTTGCCATTCCTGGAAGCGATTCGCCAGATGCGCCTCGAGCTGGGTCCTGAAAACGTCCTGTTCGTACATCTCACGCTGGTTCCGTTCATTCCCACGGCCGGCGAGTTGAAGACCAAACCAACCCAGCACAGCGTTAAGGAACTGCTCAGCATTGGTATTCAACCGGACATATTGATTTGCCGCAGCGACCGGCAACTTGGCGCCGATCTGAAAGCCAAGATCGCGCTGTTTTGCAACGTCGCCGAGGCTTGCGTCATTTCCGCTCCGGACGTCAGCAACATCTACGAAGTTCCCATGACGCTCGCTGCCGAAGGATTGGACGAACAGATATTGCGTTTGCTTCGTCTCGAAGCACCGCCGCGCGATTTGAGCCGCTGGCTGGCAATGTTGGAGACGCTCGAGCACCCCGCCGGCGAAGTGCGCATCGGCGTCGTCGGCAAATATGTGCAGCTCGAAGATGCGTACAAGAGCTTGCGCGAAGCGCTCGGGCATGGCGGCCTCGCAAACCGCCAGCGCGTGGTGATCGAATGGATCGAAGCGGAAGAGATTGATTCGCCCGCGACCGCCGAACGTTTGTTGCGCCACGTGGATGGAATCTTGGTTCCGGGAGGTTTCGGCAAGCGTGGCATTGCTGGGATGGTCCACGCCATCACCTACGCCCGCGAGAAGAAAATCCCGTTCTTCGGGATCTGCCTGGGGATGCAGTGCGCCACCATCGAATATGCGCGGCAGGTTTCGCACATTGAGCACGCCGATAGCACCGAGTTCGATCCTTCCACTCCGAACCGCGTCATTTACAAATTGCGCGAATTGCTCGGTGTGGACGAAATGGGTGGCACCATGCGCCTCGGCGCGTGGCCCTGCAAGATCGAGCCCGGCTCATTCGCCCAGAAAGCCTACGGGCAGCTCGAAATTTCGGAGCGCCATCGCCACCGCTACGAATTCAATTGCGAATACGAAGAAACCCTCACGCGCGCCGGGTTCCGCATCACCGGACGCACGCCGGACGGCGTCTACGTGGAGATTGTGGAAGCGCCCGATCACCCGTGGTTTCTCGGCTGCCAGTTCCATCCTGAATTCAAGTCCAAGCCGCTGGCGCCGCATCCGCTCTTCGCCGCGTTCATCCGTGCCAGTGTGGAAAATCGCCACCGCCGCCAAGGCGTCTCGTCAGAATCACGCGTGGCCGCGGCCGACCCCGCTACCGATTGATCTGCGGCGTCTTTCGAATGTCCCTGCGAACGGCGTTTCCTCCGACAACGTCGGGGCGTCTCTGCGGTAATGTTTCTTTTTCGCTGCAATTCAAAGTTGAAAACAGCTGCGAACCCGCATAGTCTGGTGCGTCGCGCGGCCTGCGCAACCACATAGATGGAATCACCACGAACTTTCTCGGCCGGAAAAATCCGCTTTGGCGGCGATGCGCCGCTATTCCTGATCGCTGGCCCCTGCGTGATTGAAAGCGAAGCGCACGCGCTGAACATGGCCGAGCGCCTTGGCGAGGTCACTTCGGAACTCGGCGTACCGTTCATCTTTAAGGCGTCCTACGATAAAGCCAATCGCTCGTCGCTCAATTCATTCCGCGGTCCACAACTGGAAGAAGGCCTGCGCATTCTCGCCGAAGTAAAGAAGTGCACCGGCCTGCCGATCTTGACCGACGTTCACGACATTTCGCAGGTCGGCCCGGCCGCGGAAGTTTGCGACATCCTGCAGATTCCCGCTTTTCTCTGCCGTCAAACCGATCTCTTGCTGGCTGCCGGGCGCACGGGACGCGTCGTCAACGTAAAAAAAGGCCAGTTCCTCTCGCCTTGGGAAATCGGCAATGCCGTGGAAAAAATCGCCAGCACCGGAAACGAAAAAATTATCCTTACCGAACGCGGCAGTTCGTTCGGCTATCAAAATCTTGTCGTGGACATGCGCTCGTTTCCCATCATGCGCAAATTCGGCTACCCCATTGTTTTTGACGTAACCCACTCCGTGCAATTGCCAGGCGGGGCGGGGAAGTCCAGTGGCGGCCAGCCGGAATTCATCGAGCCGCTCGCGCGCGCCGGAGCCGCCGTCGGGGTGAATGGCATGTTTCTCGAAGTCCACGATAATCCCTCCCAAGCGCTTTCCGACGGCGCCAACGCGCTGCCTTTGGAAGAATTTAGTCCGTTGCTGCAAAAGGTTCTGCGTCTCTCGGCCCTCGCGCGCGAGTGGGACGCTCGATGAGTCTTGCCACCGCCAAACGCGTTCTACGTATCGAATCCGAAGCTATCGCGGGGCTGATTGCCCGTCTCGACGGCCGATTTGAAAAGGCCGTCGAACTTCTGTACGCATGCAAAGGCCGGGTGGTCGTCACTGGCCTCGGCAAATCGGGTCTGATCGGACGCAAAATCGCCGCCACTTTTGCGAGTATCGGTACTCCATCGCTTTTCTTGCACGCCTCCGAAGCGCTCCATGGCGATCTGGGAATGTTGACCGGCGACGACGTGCTGCTCGCGATTTCGTCGAGCGGTGAGACCGAGGAACTCATCGAACTGCTCGAATCCGTCAAGCGCTTGGGTATTCACTTGATCACGCTTACCGCGAATCCGCGCTCCACTGTTGCCAGCGCGAGCAACATCGTCCTCGATATCGCCGTGAAAGAAGAAGCCTGTTCGCTGAACCTGGCGCCGACAGCATCGACTGCCGCAGCCATGGCCATGGGTGACGCGCTCGCAATTTCTCTGCTCGAGCGCCGCGGCTTCAAGGAAGAAGATTTTGCGGTGTTGCATCCGGGCGGACGCCTCGGCAAAAAACTGCGTCGCGTCGAATCGTTGATGCACGCGGGCGAAGCAACTCCGCACGTTCTGCCGACAACGAAAATGCCGGATGTGATTTACGAAATGAGCCGCAAAGGCCTGGGGCTCACGGCTGTCACCGACGCCGCTGGCAAGCTGCTCGGCATCATCACCGATGGCGACTTGCGCCGCATGATGCAAAAGCGCTCCGAAAATGTATTGGATCTTACAGCGGGCGATTGCATGACGAAGAATCCCGCTACGCTTTCGCGCACGGAGCTTGCGGCCAGCGCGCTGCGCGTGATGGAGGAAAAAAGGATAACCTCCGTGCTAATCGTGGACGCCGACGGAAAACTCGAAGGCGTGCTGCACATTCACGATTTGTGGACGCTGCAATTGTTCTAGAATATTGGCGATCGAGGAATTCGAGAGATGGCCGTACGCGAAATAAGATTTCCAGCGCCGGTCCTGCGCCGCGCCAAACCCATCCGCGTCCTGCTCATGGATGTGGACGGCACCATGACTCCCGGCTATGTCTGCCTGCAAACGTTTCCGGACGGCAGCGTCGCCGAAATGAAAATGTTTCACGCGCACGACGGAGCCGGCATCAAACTCGCCAGCATCATGGGCATCCGCACCGGCCTGATCACGGGGCGCGATTCTCCGGCAACAGCCCGTCGTGCCCGTGAATCATCCATGGAATTCGTTATTCAAGGGCAGCCCAAGAAGCTGGAGTCATACAAAGCGGTCCTCACGCGTGCGGGCGTTACCGATGAGGAAGTCGCGTACGTCGGCGACGACTTGCCGGATTTGCCGATCCTGCAACGAGTGGGATTGGGGGTAGCCGTCGCGAATGCAGCAGTAGAAGTAAAACGAGCCGCGCACTACGTAACGTTGGCCAAGGGCGGCGAAGGCGCGATCCGCGAAGTGGTCGAACTGATCCTGAAAGCGCAAGGCCGCTGGAAGAAGGCCATCCCGCAGGCGCTTGCATAGCTATGCGCTTTGAAGCCCGAGAACTGAAATCGTATGCCGAGCCGATGTCGGCCGTTGATCTTCGTGTGGGCGAAGATGTTCGTCAAGAAGACAGAGCAGGAGGCGCGAGTCTTAACCTAAGCCAGCGCAACCGAGGGCCTTGCAGCTATTCTTTCTGCCTTTCCTTCCGCATCTGATCGAAAATCTCTGATGCCCATTTCGGCGGATCGGGGCCCTTGTCAGGCTCGGGTTTCAGCCCCATCGCGATTTTCCATCGCTCCATCCACAACACACCGGTGCCCACCCACAAATCAGGCGTCGCGTACGCCGGATCGGTCATGACCTCGCTCAGCGTAACGAATTTGTATCCGCGCCGCTCCAGCTTGCTCAACAGCGCATCCAGACATTCCGTATTCAGCGCATTGTCGTGGATCAGCAAAATCTGCGGAATCTGCCGCCCAAACAATTTCGCTGATTCGCTTTCACCGTAGTTGAACACGGTATCCACGTATTCGAGATATTCCTTCTTCGCCCTGGCGGCCAGCTTCTTGTCTTTCGTCTCAGTCGCAAGCGCGAGAACATCGTTGAAAACGTAGTCGGCGTCCTCGATCGTCACCGGCGCGATGATATAGCCGCGCTCCTTAAGAAACGCTTCGAACGCATGTTTCACATCTAGAGATATGCCCGTGTCGAGGTAAGGATGCCGGAAGTATTGCTCTTTCTCTCCCTCGGCTTTCAGCAGCGCAGCGGTCACGACTTCGCCGCGAATCGTCTCATCCTCATACTGCTGCAACGGCGTCGCGCTGAAGTCTGCGTGCGAATACGTGTGGTTGCCGAGCGCGAGCCCCGCATCCAGCCACATTTGCAGCAATTCCGCGCGCGCGTCGCGTTCGCCCCGTACCTGCAGCTTGCGCTCGTTCACAAATCCGATGGCCCAGGCGTGATGGGCTTTCAGGACGCCGGAAATCCCGCGATTGATCTTCTGCAATTCCTTCAGCTCGCCATAAGCGAAATCGTTTCCGGGGAGCGCGCCGGGCAAATCGTCCACGGTGATGCACACCTCGCGCGGCGTGCTCTGTTGAGCATTAGAACTGCTCGCCGCGGGTGTGCGCAGAGCACTCACCGCATTCCATTCCAAGCTCGTAAATAAAAGTGCGCCAGCGCAACACAACAACAGCCGTTGCTGATTGCTCATGAGGGATCCTTGCGTTAAAAAGAAGATTGCGCAGCCACTCCCGGGAACGAGCGCCAGGTCACTACTTGAACGCTTTGAGAACCACCTCTGCGGTGACAGCCCCTTCCGGCGTGTCCTCGTGTTTGAGGTACACATAAAGGATCGCCGCTTCGAGCGAGTTCGCGCACGCGTGGAATCACGGCTTTCGCCGAGTAGCTTGGCTTTCTGAGCCGCAGATAGTGGAAATCAGCCGTCAGCACTTGCGGCGTTTCAAGGTCCTCACTCTCCGCCAGGCAAAGCGTCGCTCCCGCCTTGCGCAGCGCCTCATACACTTCTTCCACAAACCAGGATTCGTCGCGAAATTCGAACGCCGCGCGCAACCATCGCGGCAGCCGGGCTAGAAATTCTCGCAGCCGCGCGGCATCGCACTTGAAATTTCCTGGCAGTTGGAAGAGTACCGGCCCGAGCTTTTCCGTTTTTAGCAGCGGTTCCAGCGAATCCATGAAATACGCCATGGTCTGGGCGGCGTCGCGCAGCCGCTTGATATGCGTGATCGCCTGCGGCGCTTTCAACGCAAACTGAAAACCGGCGGGCGTCTCGTCTGCCCAGCGCTGCAGCAAACTTGCGCTCGGAATTCGCCGAAAGGTGTAGTTCACCTCCACCGAATTCAGCCGCGTCGCGTAGTAACTTAGAAAACGCGATGTCGCCAATTTCGCCGGATAGAACTCGGGCTTCCAACTTGTGTAAGCCCAGCCTGACGTGCCTGCATATATCTTGCCCATGAGCCGTCCATTCTAATCGTTCGTCCAAAAGATTGGTAACTGGCTCTTCGCAACGGCCGATGCCACCACCTGGATCTCGCGTGGTATAAGAGAAATTCTATGAAGAACTGCTTTTTCGTACTTCAACATTTTGGTTCCGCGCCGGCTGGCCGCAAAGGCCGGACCGCGTTTTATACCCCAGGCAAGGAGTGACATTCATGTCCCAGCTTAGCGTGTGCAGCTTTTCGATTTCCCTCGATGGCTACGGCGCCGGTCCCGATCAGGATCGTAACAATCCAATTGGCGCCGGCGGCATGGCGCTGCACGAATGGATGTTCGGCACACACAGCTTTCGGCGGATGGTCGGCAAGGATGGCGGCGCTAGGGGTGTTGATGACGACTTTTTCGCGCGCGGCTTCGAAAATGTAGGAGCGTGGATCATCGGTCGAAACATGTTCGGACCGATACGAGGGCCTTGGCCAGACGACGCTTGGAAAGGATGGTGGGGTGACAATCCGCCGTACCACACTCCGGTTTTTGTGCTCACCAACCACCCACGCGCGTCGCTCGAAATGAGCGGAGGCACGACCTTCCACTTTGTCACGGATGGCATTCATACCGCACTTAAGCGAGCAGTGGACGCAGCGATCGGTAAGGACGTTCGGCTTGGCGGCGGGGTCGCGACCATCCGGCAATACCTGCGAGCCGGACTTATTGACGAGATGCACTTAGCCATGTCGCCGGTCCTCCTCGGCTCAGGGGAAAGCCTGCTGGTAGGCATTGACGCGCCGAAGCTCGGGTATCAATGCACCGAACACGTCGCCACTCCCAACGCAACACACTTCGTCATCACCAAACGCGTGTAGCGAACGCCCTGAATCGCGGTGGGCGCCTGACAAATCGAGCCTCCCGCAGAAGTTGAAGTCACTCCGAGATTCGCTTCGGCAGATGTGCGGTAACAAGTCAGGAGTGAGCGCCCGAAGGCACCATAGAATTAACCTTGCTCCGTTAACTGTGCAGCCTCCACGCGGGAATTAACGAATCGTAGCGTAGCAGCGAACTCAGCAAGATATGGAGCACGATGTAAATTGCCCAGGTCGAGACATACGCGATTGCCATTTTTCGCGGCTTCCTCAGGACGTACCAAAGAAGCAGAATATCCAACGGCACCGGCGCTGCGACCACGGCCCAGGGGGGAGCGCCCACACTTTCTACGCTGTAGCCAAACAGGCAGACAAAACACCCAATGGCCAATGACGCGAACAGGTAAACCTTCCGATCAGCGATAAAGAATCCCAACCCCCAACACAATGCGGTGAACAAAATTGCGATATCAAGCAGGATCGGCGTAGGGAGCGTGCCCAACATGAAGTGACCTCTTAGAAAACAGGATTAGACCGGCCGACATTCTAATGCGGTTCCCAAACGCTTGTCAGTTCCCGGCAACGCATTTACCCGAGAAGTGGATTTTGCCCTGGCCAGATGTCCGATGATACGAGTGAGCGTGAGTCCGCCGAAAAAAGAACCAACACGATAGGTGACTGCAAGAATGTTGCGGCCTAGCGAACCGTTTTTCTCGGCGACCCGGAGGGGAGGGAAGCGTTGCGAGTGTTGAAAACTTTCATCGGAGACTGCATCAACGATCCGAACGAGTTGGGTTTCCACTCCGAGCACGGCTCTCCGCTGCGCGAG
>CAWCGE010000027.1:0-25577 GCA_963795005.1 uncultured Acidobacteriota bacterium
CGCCGAAACGGGACAAGTGATTTTGTTTTGGAAGCACCGGCTTGACCGGCAAACGTTGAATCAAACAAGGTCGCGGGTCGACTCGACGGGCGGTGCGAGGCCGACCTCGTGATGACACGAACTGGAAACTACACGGCCGGGCAAAATCCCTTTTCTGCCTTTGGCCACGCCCTTCGACAAGTTCTGGCGCTAGCACCCACTCGACGCGGAATTGTGCGCCACGAGCAGCCGCGTGCGCGCCAAACTGGCGATCCTCGAATCGGACAACACTTTGCGAGGCCTTCCTAACCGTTTTCCTTTTGCCCGCGCGTTCCGAAGGCCAGCCTTCACTCGCTCGACAATCAACGATCGCTCGAGTTCAGCGACAGCAACCGAGGGTGGGCTTTACATGCCCGGTCCCGGCGTTCCATCAGACACAGGGAGACCGGGTCAACCTGCAATCGCGCGCCTCTGCGCGCGCTCACCGCAAGCCAACCAACTCGCTGGCGGATTGAATCAGCTTCGCAGGATCGAAACCCAGGCCATCTTTGAAGACCAGCTCAACCTTCTCCACGTTTTCAATCTTCTCCGCCGGGTTGCCGCCCAACACCACCAAATCGGCGGCCTTGCCCGGCGCAATCGATCCGATGCTCGCTTCTCTGCCCATGTAGATTGCGCCATTCAGTGTGGCAATGCGGATCGCTTCGACCGGTGAGAAGCCGGCCTCGACCAGCAATTCAATGTTGCGCTGGTCGCCGAAGCCCGGCACTACTCCGCCGTAGCCGGTGGGATCGCATCCCGCCGTCAGCAGTCCGCCCGCGGCCACAAACTCCCGCTCAAATCTCATCTCTTTTGCCAACATCGGCCCGCCCACGTCGTGCTCGGCCACTTGAGAGCGGCCTACCAGATACTCCTTCGCGGCTTGCGGCGAGAGCGTCTTGAGAGCCGCGCTCTCCCGCTCCATGGGCGGACGATTCGAGCCGAACGTCTCAATCACCGCCAGCGTCGACGTGACGGCCACATGGTGCGCTACCAGGTCACGGATCGTCTCCCGCACCTCAGGTCCCTCCACTTCCACGCTTTTCTCGATATATGCCAAATTCGCCAGAAGACCGGGACACTCGTCCGGCTTCTTCCCCGGGAAGAACTCAGTATCGACCGACAGGCCATGTTCCAGGTTGTCAATGCCCAGCGCGGCCGCCTGCCTGAATCCGATGGAGCAAAGATGCCCGGTGATTTTGAGCCCATGAGCGTGAGCGTGGTCGATGGCCGCTTTCAGCTCATCCGCCGTGAGGTAGTTGTATGCCTTGAACGAGGTCACGCCCTCGGCGGCCCAATAATCCACCGTGCGCGCAGCGTCGTCCGCATCCGCAAGCGCGTGCATCTGGACAGCGAAGCTGCCTTTGCCCTCGAGGTAGGGGCCAGTCACGTCGAGTTTTGGTCCGGGCAGCAGTCCCGCGTCGATCTTTCGCTTCAGTTCCAAGTCGGTGTACGGCTCTACGCTGCCCGCAGTCCGCGCTGTCGTCACGCCGCCAGCCAGATAGAGACGCGGAGCGCTATCCGGTGCCTCGCCATAGAACGCCACGCCACCCTGGGGTTGCTGCGGCGTCGGATAGAAGAGATGTTCGTGCATGCCGACCAGGCCGGGGATCACGGTCTTTCCCGTCAGGTCCAGCACCTTGGCGTTGGCCGGATAAGGGCTGTGCGCACTGGCGGCTTGGACAGCTGTGATCTTGCCGCCAGCGATGTCGATGCGCACGTCTTCCTGGGGTGCAGAGCCGGTGCCGTCGATAAGGCGCACATGCTCCAGCACCAGCACCGGTGCATCTTCCTTCACATAGGGTGAAAGCGGAGAAGGCTTCTGCTGGGCTGATGAGGTCAGGCTCAACAACAAGGAAATGCACAGAATTGTAGTTCGTCTAGCATACGCGAGGCCGCCACTGGTATCTTCCTCTGGCCCGCCTGGGGCTTGTATGACTCCATCAAGAGAGACAAATTCAAGCACATTAGCTTCTCTCATGACTGAGTTCCTTTCGAGTCCTCGCTGATCTGTTTAACGCCTCACAGCCACCCCTATTTAGCGACTAAGCGCGCGAACACTGGATCTTGCTCCGTCGGATCCTCTGTCAGTTAAACGGGCGTACCTCGTGCCACCCAGCCAACGCAGACAACCCGCACTTCAGCGCCTGAGGTCCGCGCAAAACGGCTTCGGACTGCGGGCAAACCCGCAAGCGTTCGCAGTCACGACGCAGACGAAGCCTTTGCGGTAAAGATCCCGGAAAAGTACTGGCGATAGTGGAAGAACAACACAAACCAGAACACCGCCACGATCAGCGCGCCCCCGATGCCTTCGTGATTGAGCAGCAGATGGTAGAGCAGAATATTTACGATTACCGGCCCAAGAATCGTCAGCGCCAGCGGAACATAGCGATTGATCAGCAGCAGCGCGCCGCCAACCGCCTGCACTGTGCCGATCGCCAACCCATAGTGCGACTGGAATAGAGCCTGAAGAAACTGTCCGGCGAGGCCGCCGGGTATAGGGCCCTTGAGGAATTGCAGAAAGGCATTCAGGCCGAAGACGAAAAACACCAGCCCGAGCAGCAATCTCACAATTAGCACGACGATTTTCATGCCAACGTCTCCGGTAAAGTTTAAGTCGCCTTGGGCTCAGCAGAAGCGCGCCAGCCCGCGGGCGAAAACGCCAGTCTGCTACGTGCCGGCAGAGCCTTGCAGAGCTCTCTTTTACTGTTTCAAGTAACGAAGCGCAACACATCCTGATTTAAAAGGCTTTGACTCAACCAGCTTCAATTGCAATTTCTCGGGCAGGCTGACGCCCTCCATCAACCGTCTTCCTTCTCCGGCAAGGATTGGCTGAACGACAAAACGATATTCATCAACCAGGCCAAGCTCTATAAGTTGTGAGGGAATATTTACACCACCGGCTAAAATATTTTTGCCTGGTTCTTGTTTCAATTTAAGTATTTCGTCTTGAAGCTTCGTTCGAACAATTCTCGTATTTCCTTCGGCGCTGTCTAATGATCGTGAGAAAACAATTTTGTTGCTGGAGTTAAACGTCCGGGCAAATTCGTTCTCTGCTTTTGTCGCAGACTGGTCTTTTGCGACATCCGGCCAATAAGGAACCATCAATTCATGGGTTTTACGCCCATAAACGAGTAGGTCGGCCTCTCGCAACAGGTGCGTATAATATTCAAGTACTTCTTCATCAGCAATCGTACTGGTGTGGTCGCAGCAGCCATCTATGGTGATGTTGATTGCGAAGATCACATTTCTCATTTGATTTCCTTTTAGTTTTGATTTTTCTCAACCTTAGCATTTGTTTTAAGTTTAACCCTGACGAAGACCGCCTGAAGCCCCTCTCGTTTTTGTCCAAAGAATTTCGACCACTTGCCCAATAAATAGGGGCACTTCCGCATTTATTAGGCAAGGCCGCATCGAGTAGATCAATGACATTTGTTCATCTCCGGCGGCGCGTCCATCACCATCGAGAGCCTGAACGCCGGGAAACTATCCGGTGGGAACACCACGATCTGATGCGTCCTCGATTCGAAGAACGTCCAGCACCATGGCCCGCCAGGTGGAATCGCCGGGCCGGCGCAAGTAAGCTGCGACCGTCGGCTGCAGATCGGCGTGGGTCACAACGCAACGGACGCGAGCAAATCGTTCGGAGCCAAATCCCTCTTCGATCGATAGCTTGAACATCGCTTCACGGCCTTCGGTTGCGCCGAAATCGGGCGGCATGCGGAAAGTCGCGTCCGCAGGGACAGACGGGAAACTCACCAAGTTTCCATTCGCCGAGCACTTGGGGAACGTTTACTTTCTTCGATTCATACTTTCTTCGCACTGCTTGATTATTTCCCCGTGTTGTCTTTCGTTGTTCTGCCGCGTACTCTAGCTAGGTTTCGGTTGTTCCGCTAACGGGAAAGTGGCGATATATGTCGGAAAAGGGTCAATCTCGTAAATCCATGTTCTTAGCCCTGAAGAATGTGGAAGAACTGCGCCGTCTCTACGAGAGCGATACGCCAGTACTGGCCTATGCCTTCACGAGGCGGACGGTCGAGGGCTGGACGCCAGAGCACAGTCACCTGCGCGGGCAACTCGTCGCAATGACCCAGGGGTTGCTCATCGTGGAAGCAGGAAGCGAACGATGGATGTTTCCCTCCCAGCGTTGCGCATGGACTCCACCAAATTGTAAGCACGCGGCGCGTTCTGTCGGAGGCGCTGCTGGCACGATGGTTGACTTGTCTCCGGAGATGTGCCGCGGACTACCCAAGACGCCCTGCATGTTCAACTCATCGGAGCTATTGTTCGCCATAGTTCATCGTATGCTCGGTTGGGACCTCCGCCAACCGCTCAACACGGCGAAGAAGCACTTAATCACAACGCTTCGTGATGAGATTCGACAGCCTGACCAGCAGCCCTTGCGTTTGACCATACCAAGAGAAGAAAGACTGGCCAGAGTTGCAGATGCTCTGATGGATGATGTTGGGGATGACCGCACGCTGGACGCTTGGGCGCATGTTGCCGGAATGGCCCGCCGTACTTTCATGCGTGCGTTTTCGGCTCAGGCAGGCATGTCATTTGGCCGTTGGCGACAGCAGGCGCGGTTGTTTGCTGCCCTTGAGATGCTGGCACAAAGGAAATCTGTCACGGAGGTTGCTATCGCAGTCGGTTACGACAGTGTAAGTGCCTTCATTGAAATGTTTCGGACGATGCTGGGAACCACACCACAGACATACTTTCGAGGCAGGCGTTCGTGGCCACGCGGTAGAGCCATGGGCGCAACGGCGCGCCTTCCTTGACGCTGTCGCGATACCGCCAGGCACGAAGCAACGTCTCCTGCACCGCGTCCTCCTGGCCACGCATGACTCGGGGTCGGTGTGACTCGCTAGGCCTTCACCGTGCAGCTCTTTCATCTGCTCCTCCGCGCCGGTTTATCCCGGCGCACCTACTCGTATCTCAATGCCACCATAGGATCCACGCGCGTGGCTCTCCGTGCCGGAATGTAACAAGCCGCCAGCGCAACCAGTGCGAGCAGTACTGCGACTATGCTCATCGTTAGCGGATCGCTCGCGCGCACATTAAATAGCATCGAGCCCAGATAACGGGTCACGCCCAACGCCACGCCAATTCCCGCCACCGCACCAACCATCGCCAGCGCAATTCCTTGGCGCAGCACCAGCTTCAGCACCCGCTCCGGCTGCGCGCCTAACGCAATTCGAATCCCGATCTCCCGCGTCCGCCGCGATACTTCATACGAAAGCAATCCGTACAATCCGATGCACGCCAGCACCAGCGCCAGCACGCCGAAAAATCCCGCCAACCGCGCCACTAGCCGCTCCTGAAATAGCAACCGGTCAATCTGCTCCGATTGCGTCGTCACATTGAAGAGTGGTAGGTCCGCATTCACTTGCCCCACCGCCTCGCGGATCGCCGGAAGCAGTGCCTGCGGATCCGCCGCAGTACGCAACTCGAACGTCGCCACTCCCACGTGGTGCGGCACATACATGATCGGGTGAATCTCCCGCCGCAGGTCGTTGTATTTCGCGTCGCGCACTACGCCCACGATTTCGTAGCCAGAAGTCGCGGGGCCTAACGGGCTTGCGCTCGCTTCGCCAAACGGTTTCCCGATCGGATTTTCCTTGCCCAGATATTTCTGCACGAACGTCTGATTCACAATCACCGGCGTCGGCGCCGATGTGGGTTTATCCCCACCGTTGGCAGCAGCCAGCTCGAAATCCGCCGCGCTGAATTCGCGCCCCGATAGAAACGGTATGTGCAACGTCTGGAAAAAATTCGGCCCCACATCCAGAACGTCCGTCTCCCCCGTCTGATCCTGCGGCGTGCCCGGCCAATGAAACACCGTGCCCATCAGCCCGTTGCTCAGCAGCGGCATCATCGAATAACTCGCCGCTTTCACCCCCGGTGTTTCCGCCAGCCGTCCCTGCAAATCGCGATACAAACTGTCTACCTGCGCGCCTTTGTATCCGGCCAGCGTCGGATCGATTCCAAAAATCAACATATTGTGCGCATCGAAACCCAAGTCCACGCTACGCAAATTCTGCAGCGTGCGCATCAGCAGTCCCGCGCCCACCAGTACCACCACGGCCAGCGCCACCTGCGTCACTACCAGCGCATTCCCCGCGCTGAACCATCTTGCTCCGGAATGTCCCGAGCTCGCCGAGCTGCCTTCGCCCTCCTTCAAAGTCGGCGTCAAATCCACACGCGCGCTGCGAAACGCCGGCGCCACGCCGAAAAATATTCCGGTGAGGACCGAAATCGCCGCGGTAAACCCCAGCACGCGCAAGTCCACGCCCGTCGCGAATCCCAGCGGACGCGTTTGATTGCTCGACACAAACGAAATAATCACGTGCGCTCCCCAATACGCAAATAAAATCCCGAACACACCGCCGAGCACCGAAAGCATCACGCTCTCCGTGAGCAGTTGGCGTACGATTCGCGCTCGCCCCGCTCCCAGCGCCAGTCTCACTGCCATTTCTTTCTGCCGCGCCGCAGCTCGGGCCAGCATGAGCCCTGCCACGTTCGCGCAAGCGATCAGCAAAATGATTCCTACGGCCAGCATCAGCACGTACAACGGGTCGGTATACCGCGCCCGCGCCCCCGTCAAGCCGGTCTGCGCGAAAACCAACGCGATTTGCGGATTATCTTCGACCGTGGATAACGTTGTCGGCGGACTCTGCATTTCAGCCGGTTGTGCGCCAGCCGCGACTGCTGCTCCTTGTGGTGCGGCCTGCATCACCCCTGCGTCCCCTTTTCCCGCAACTTGCGGCTCCGGCCCACCCTTCGCTTCGCGCTGCACCTGAATCGCAGCATTGCCCGATCCCAGTTGCACCGGCGGTGCCGCAAGCCCAGGCGGCGCCAATCTCAAGCCCGGACCGCCCACCATCTGATTGCCGTGAAACAACGGAACAGCGCCATGCAACATCTCGTTGCGGAAAATTCCACTCACCATTGCTTGCGTTTGTGCCACAGATGTTCCGGGCTTGAGCCTTCCGACGATCGTCAGCCACCAAATCGCCGCGTCACTCTCGCGGTCCTGCTCGCCTAGGGGTCCCAGTATTCCCTGCTCCGGACTAATGTTTTTCTGTTCAGAAAGCGGCACCCACAGATCGTAATCGCTGCCCGGGGTAATTCCGGTAAACCGTTCCTCGGCTACACCCACAATCGTAAAAGGCACGCTGTTCAATTCAATCGTGCGCCCGATCACGTCGCGCGAGCCGCCGAACGCACTCTGCCAGTAGCCATAATTCAGCACGGTGACGGGCGCGGCCGCAGGTGTGTCGTCGCGCGCATCCAGCAGCCGGCCGACCGCGGCTTTAAGGCCCATCGTGCGGAAAAAGTCTCCGGAAACCAGCTGGCCGTTGATCACGCTCGCCGGCCCATTGCCCGTCAAATCCAGTCGTCCGCTATTCGCAAACGCTGCCGTCCCCAAAAAGATATCGGCCTGTGCGATTTCGCGAAACATCGGCTCGGAGAAAGAACACCCTGTGGGATTTTTCGCACCACGCTGCATATCCGTCGGGCAATCTCCCGAGGACATCAATCCGTGAATGTTCGGCGCATTGCGCGCGCTCCACTTCAACAAAACCAATTGGGCGGGGTTTTCCACCGGCAGCGACCGCAACATCACAGCATCAATCAAACTGAAAATCGCCGTGTTCGCGCCGATCCCAAACGCCAGCGTCAGCACCGCGACCACGGTAAACGCCGGACTCTTCAGCAGCATGCGCAGCCCGAAGCGCACGTCTTGCCACATCTGCTCCAGCCACACAAGACTCCACACGTCCCGCGCGTCTTCTTGCACGCGCGTCACGTTCCCGAACTTCCGCATCGCCGCACAACGCGCTTCCTTCGGAGACATGCCGCGCGCGATGTTGTCCTGCGTCTCCATCTCGATGTGTTCGCGAATCTCTTGTTCCAATTGCTCCAGCATGCGCTGGCGTCGCTTCATGATTTGCCCTCCTGCTCCGACGGCCGCAAAATCCGCGCGATCGCTCCCGCCAGCTTGTCCCACTTGCTGGTCTCGACCGCCAGCTGCTTGCGGCCCTTCGCGGTGAGCCCGTAAAATTTCGCCCGCCGGTTATTTTCCGAGGTGCCTTCTTCCGCCGTAATCCATCCGCGCTTGATTAGCCTGTGCAGCGCCGGGTACAGCGACCCCTGCTCCACCTGCAACACATCGTCGGATTTAAATTCGATGGCCTTCGCGACGGCGTGCCCGTGCGTCGGCCCCAGGATCAAAGTGCGCAGGATAAGCATGTCCAGCGTCCCCTGCAGCAATTCGATACGTTCACGCTGCTCTTTAGTAGACATTCTAGGTAAGGTACAAACCTTCCGATTGAATGTCAAGGGGAGCAGGGTGCGTCGTCGCTCGCGAGCAACGAGCATGCTAGCGAGTGCAAAGCAGGTCACGCCGGATCAACCGGGAGTGGAACCTCTGATTGCGTTGACCTACGTTCTGACCTTGGACGATCCGTACCGCTTTCGCCGCAGCCGAGACGCGGGATGTTTTTTGGGGTTGCGTCCGGGGCGCAAGAACTCTGGGAATAGCGAGCCCCAGATGCACATCAGTAAGGAAGGAGACCGATACCTAAGAACGCTGCTGGTGCAAGGCGCGCACTACATTCTGGGCCCCTTTGGAGAAGACAGTGATCTGCGGCGCTGGGGACGGAAGCTAGCCGAGCGGGGAGGAAAGAATGCCAAGAAACGAGCGGTCGTTGCCGTAGCGCGGAAGTTGGCCGTACTGCTGCACAAGCTGTGGGTAAGCGGGGAAGTTTATGAACCACTGCGGAACAACCACAAAGTGGAAAGTGCCGCAGCGTAGAGTGGGATCCTAAGAGCCGAGCTCAACCGCCGAGATCAGGTGACTGGCCCAGCTCCCCTCGCAGAGAAGGGAGCCAAGGTCGATTATCAGGTCGCAGCACCTACTGAATTGAGGACGCCCACCTGGCAGCGAGCGAAAAATCGCTCACCAAAGACTGCGGATGGAAGGATGGCGACAGAGACGGCTCGGCTCGAACAACAGGAACCACAGGAAAAAGAACAACAACAGACTTGACACTAACCGGCCTTCTCATGGAAGGAGCAATCTGCCAACCCCGAGCCATTACTTCCGAGTTGCTCGTCATCCGACCACATTTGGGCATTGAACCGGCTCGAATCTCCCGTACCAGCTCCACCCCTTAACCGGCCAGCCAACCTCGAGATTGAGCGGCTTGTTTCAGGCTGGATTGAATTGCTTGGAGACAGCGACCCTTTTTCATCTGCATTTTGCAACTATCAGAGTGATGTCATCGTGTTGCTCATGCGGACTAAATTGCCGAACCTCATCAACGATTGCCCTAAGCAAGGATTGCGAAGCCATTTCACGGTGTCGGCGTAATGCTTCGACTAATCGATGTTCTCCGAACTCCTCCCCGGCATCATTGAACGATTCGGTGATGCCGTCGGTATAGAGTGCAAGCGTATCGCCGGAAAGGAGCCGGCGTTCCTCGATTGGGCAATCCCATTCTTTGAAGAGTCCCACCACGGTACACGTGGAATCGAGCCGTTCAAGAGAGTCATCGCAGCGGAGAAGAAGACCAGAGAGATGGCCGCAATTCATATAGCGCAAGCGCCGCTCCTGGTCGGCATATTCGGCAAAGAAGAGCGTGGCGTAGGCGCCGTCGGTCGTATTCTCGTAAAAAAGCTGGTTTACCGAGCGCAAAAAGCGCTGCGGCTCATCCAAGGCGACTGCGCATTGGCTGCGGAGGTTGGCCTGCAAATTGGCCATCAAAAGAGCCGCAGCGATTCCTTTTCCTGCGATGTCGCTGATCACCAACCCGAGCCGCTCTCGGCCCAGATCAAGGAAGTCGTAGTAATCACCACCGACCTGGCGAGCCTGAATGCACACGCCCGCATATTCGAGTGTCTTAAGGGGCGGCAACGTTTGGGGGAAGAGCCTGGCCTGCACTTGCTTTGCAATCTCTAGTTCGTAGGCAGCGCGGCTCGTAATCTCGATTTCGTGGTCGAGCCGCACCTTCGCGCGCGCAGATGCGAACATTCTTGCGTTCTCGATGACCGTTGCTGCATCGCGCGCCAGCGTCCTTAGCGCATCGCGGTCGATATCCGTGAACGCGCTCGACGGACTGTGGCTATCCATGTAAAGAACGCCCAGCAGTTCGCCCCGTCGCGTTGAGATGGTTGCATCCAGCGTTTCAATTACCGGGAGCTTATCTACCGGGATCGCCACAATCGTGTGCAGCTCCAGGCGCGCAACACTTTCCCGCTGCGATACGCCGCCCGCATCGTCGCCCGTGTCGCTCACGATCATTTCGCGGCGCGTATTCACCACGCGCTTCACCACGCTCTGCGACACTTTCAGGAGATCCGGACGCAACGTCCCCTTCTGCGCGTCGCGCGCGACAACCATCCGCAGCTCTCCACCGGGATTGGCCAGCAATAGCACTCCGCGCTCCGTTCGAGTCACCTGGATCGCCGCATCAACGACCGCCGTCAGCACGTCCTCGAGCGATATGCCTGTGCCGAGCGTGCGCGCCACATCCAGCAGCACGCCCAGATGGTGAAGCTCGCGCGAACCTGGCGCGGACGGTGCCGGACCTTCGACGCGCTCCACCAACTCCTCGATCGTCGCCTTCTCGCCCAAGTAGATGAGCTTGTAGGAATCCGCCATGCCAAAATCAATCTTGTCGCGCGGCTGCAGTTCATGCTTCAGAACTTTTTCGCCATTCACGAACGTGCCATGACGGCTGCCCATGTCTTCGAGCACCCAACCGCCATTTACGGAAATAATTTGGGCTTGCTGGCAGCTAATGCGGCTGTCGCGGAGCGTCAGTTCGTTGCCGGCCTGCCGGCCGATGCGGAAGGGAGAGGTGTTCAGAGGCAC
The DNA here is from genome assembly GCA_963795005.1 of uncultured Acidobacteriota bacterium. GTDB lineage: Bacteria > Acidobacteriota > Terriglobia > Acidiferrales > UBA7541 > Palsa-295. The sequence goes on from CAWCGE010000027.1 coordinate 10,901, forward strand.
ATCGCGGCGAACGCCGCTCGGTTCAATCACAACAATGCGAGGGGAGCGTGGCATGGGCTTAAACGCGCGCCGCCAAGGTCGGCACGCCCCGAATCCGCCTCCTGGAGCAATTCAGCACGACATCGTATGACGCGGAGGAAGCGGAGTCAATTTATCGGCGAAGCGATCTCCCACTACCGCTACAAAGCCGAGGACATTAACCTCCCACCGCTTCGTCGCTCAAAAATATTGGCGGGCTTGATATCCCGATGCACGATGCCCTTGGTGTGAGCGGCATCGAGACCATCCGCAATCTGTATCCCCACGCCCAACAGTTCCTCGAGAGCCATCGGCTTGCCGCCGATACGGTCCTTCAGCGTCGTCCCATCCAAGCACTCCATGGCAATGAAGGCCTTGCCGTCTTGCTCGCCGATGTCATAAATCGTGCAGATGTTGGGATGGTTTAGTGCGGACGCAGCCTGCGCCTCGCGTCGGAACCGTTCCAGCGCAGCGCGGTCATGGCTCATCTCTTCAGGGAGAAATTTGAGGGCCACGGGCCGGTGGAGACGCGTGTCGTCAGCCTTGTAGACGACACCCATGCCACCGGTTCCAAGCTTGTCGCTGATTCGGTAGTGCGAGATGGTTTGGCCGATAAGTGGCGCGAAGTCCGTCATTAGTGTCCAGTTTCGACTCGGTCAAAAGTCAGGTCAACAAAGCCGGACCCCTTCCAAGCCGGTCTCGACGCAGCATCTGAGACCGGGGCGTCGCGGGGATTCGCTGATGCTATCGAACGTAGCCATTATCATCACGATTCGGTTGGTCTCCCAACCGGTTCCCCGCACCATCGCGAAGCGGTTCTAACTGGTATTGCAGCCAAGGTCGCACCCGCTGGCCTTGTTCGGCATTGGTTCAAAACCAGGCAAACGATCAGGTTCAATAGGGATATCCCTTGGCCAGCGCTTTTGCCAGCCGGGCATCGTGCCCATAGATGTCATCGTAAAAGTCCACGCGGCCGTCTTCGTCCACTCTTGCGGTGGCGTACAGGATCAGCACGGGAATCGGTGAGTTCAAGTTCACTTGAACGCTCTTCTCTCCATTCATGGCAGCCTGGATGCGTTCCGGCGTCCACTCCGGCTTGGACTGCAGCACCCACGCGGCCAACGCGGACGGGTCCTGAACGCGGATGCAACCATAGCTGAAGTCGCGGCGCGACCGGGAGAACAATTCGGTTTTGGGCGTGTCGTGCAGGTAGACCAAGTAGGTGTTGGGGAACATGAATTTCACGCTGCCCAAGGCGTTCTTGGGGCCGGGACGCTGCCGGACGGATAACTTTCCCGCGCGCAAAAGTTGAATCTGGTCCGGAGTCACCTCCCCAGAACTTAAGACCTTACCGCTGGCATCGAAGAGGTCGTACCCGTTTTTGGAGAGGTAAGAGGGATCCTTTTGTAAAGGCGGAAGAATCTCCCTGCGCAATATAGTGGGAGGAACGCCCCAGTCGGGCCGGAACACCAGATACGTCATGTTCCCGATAAACGCGGGAGTCTCCGAACGCATGGCTTTGCCGACCACTACGTTCATTTTCAAAGCGATGTGATGCTGCTCATCGAACCCGTAAAGACGAAACGCCGGCACGTTTACCGCGATCAGCGGCATAGCGATCTCGTGAGGAAGCCAGCGCCAGCGTTCGAGTGAAAATTGAAGCTGGCGAACGCGATCTGCGATCGGCACGTTGAGCTGCCGGACGGTTTCCGGTCCCAGGCTTCCAGTCACCGCTAGTGCGTGGCGGATCTGAAAACGCTTCACCGCCTCGACGACATCACCTTCGTATTTCGTTGATCCCTCGGGAACCGTCGCGGCCTGGGGAAGATCTCCCAGAAGTTTGAGCTTGGCTACCAGCAGCGCCATCCCGGCATACGTGTCGCCCGGTGCCACTGGCTTTTCTGGAACGGGGAGCTTCTCGGCAGGACCTTGCTGCGCGAGAGCGAGATACGTTTGCAGAGCCTGAGAGGTTCGCGAGTATCCGTCTTCCTGCGGTTCCACCTCGTCCAGCAGCGGCACGATTTCGGCCGCCTCGGAAATTCGCGCAAGAAATTCCGGTAAATCTGTTTTCCGGTGATTTAAGTCGAGATCAAATTTAAGGTGCTGGGGGTTGATTCGTCCTACGTCCAGCGCCGAGACGTATCGAAGCAGGCAGACCGATAGCGCGAGATCAAATCGCGCAATCTCATCCGGCGTTGGTGTGCCAGCGAGAGCTTCCTCGCGGGCCTGCCACCGCGAGGCATCGTAGTCTTCGGGGTCCAGCCCCTTCTGCGCCGCTTTTTGCAGGATGGAAACGACAACTTTCGCTTGTGCGGTTGGCCCCGCTCCGCCGACCCAGGCGGGTGCGTAGGCGCGGCCTTCATAGAATTTCGCAGCGCCGTCACTGACGTCATGGAAGTCCGGCCAGCGAAGGCCTTCTAGTTTGCCGGAAGCGACGAGGGGACGAAGTGCGGCGCCCGTCGCTTTGGCAGCCTCCAAATTGAGCGCAACCCTCCGCGGCTCCGACGGACCAGCTTTTTGTGAGTCTCCTAAGGTGTGGCACGCCAACGCGGAGAAGACGAGAAGGAACGCGGAAAGCGAAGAGACACGGCGGCGCAGTTCGCAAATCCGACCAGGCTTGTCTACGAGTTTCATCGCTGGATGCAATGACACCGCGCCTCCTCCGGCCCGGTAGACCAGGCGTTGGCCCTCGTCATCTCAAAATCGCAATGCCGAGCTCGGCAGATCCCCAGGTTGAAAACAAGGGTGGCCAAAGAAACGAACTCGTCGTTGCAGCCATTGACTCCAGTCAGTGCCACCGCGAACTGCTACGCTCCGTGCGCCTCGTCTAAGCGCTCACGAAAGTTCTTCGCCCAGGAGCGAAATGCGGCCTCAATATCCGCCCATTTCTTATACGCGCTTAACCCGCTGAACCACCTCCGGCCTCCCGCTTTGCTGGTCACGAATGCTACGAGCTGCTCGCCGGACACGGAATCGAGCATTTCTCCTTCGATAGACGCACTGCCAACACTGAGCCGGGGAACTAACATGCCGACGCCGGGTACCGTCGCAACAGAAACAGCCGTCGCGCCTGCCTTCGAAGCCGCGTTCTGCTTACCACCCGTTGGCTCCACGTTCGTGATTTCGACATTCAACTCAAATACGTCTGGCCCCGGAGTGGTCACGATTTCGTAGCGTCCGGACTTCTGGAGTTCCCCAGATGTAGGTCTCTGCGGCAATCTCCCGCACGAGTTCCGGTGAGATTCCCGGATGATCTTGTTTTCCCATTATATTTGTTATTGTTACCTCCCCGTGGTTTGCAGTCGGCGACTTTATGGTGGAGACGAACAGGATGCTGAGAAGGAGAAAATAGCTAGTCGCGGGCCGTAATCTGGTCCATCCCGTCCCCGCTGGGAATTGTCAAAAGTACCAACCCTCCCCATGGAAATATGAATTGGTCTGATGGGCTAGAAAGGGTGAAGAGCGTTGACTCTCCTGGTACGCGGTGTGGCTCGGGGTTCGGCGGTGAAGAATCAGTTGCGACTCTTGTGTGCGTATAGCCGGAGTTCCGAATCCCGTAGGAGATAGGCGATCACGGCCTGGCAGGCGGGACAATTCGGCAAATGGGCGAAGAACTTCGCGCTCGACGCATCCGTGAAAACTTCTTTACACGGTCTCGGCTCTGGTTTCGCCATCGGATGCACTTTGAACGCGTGGCCTCGCTCGGTTTCGGCGGCGGAGGGATAAGGCCGCTGGCATCCACGATTCAAGCGCGATCGATCGCTTGCCAGAGCGGGAAACCCAAAACAAAAAACCGGACACGGAATTCGTTCGGGAGTTCTACGAGCCATACGACAAGATTTTGCGGCTTCACGTCTTCGAGTACGCCGGCGGCTACCGCCAGGTGAAGCTCGAGCGCGTGCCGCAGCCTGAAATCACGCAGTGAGTGGCGGGGCGAAAAGGTAGCGTGCGAACGTCCACGAAAAAATCAGAAAGTGGCGTGTCCGGGAGAATCGTTACTCGGTGAATCAAAGTACTGATTTTGCGAAGGAGAACTGAGCGAGAGTGGCGAGTGCGACCAAACTCGTAAAGGCTGAAAACGATTCCGGAAGAGGATTCGAGCAGCTCTACCGGATTGCTGAGGTCGCGAGAATGCTTCGCATCTCGCGCGCCAGCGTGTATAACCTGCTCCGTGGTGAGCGCATCGTGGACCTTGGCGGAAAAGGCAAGAAGGGCATGAAACTTATTCCGGCTTCGGTTCTTCGTGAGATTCTTGAACGCAAGATGGAAATTTTTCGATGAGACCTCGATGCTGAGCGCGAAGAAACGCGGCAATACCTGGCGAGTCGAAGGGATGGTGAACAAGCAGTACGTTCGCCTCTCGCTCGGCACTCGCGACGAACGTCACGCGGCGCGGCTCAAGAATAATCTGCAAGACGCCATGCTTCTCGGCACCGACTGCAAGTTCTGGCCTGAACTCAAAAAACATCTTCCTGAAGCTACTTTCAATTTCTTTGCAGCCGTCGCCGGCTGGCAGGAAAAATCCGAATCAGCGGCACCGACGTGGGCAGACCTATTGCGCGACTTCACGGCTCGCTTTCGCCGCCAGATCCTGCAAGGTGAGCGCAGCGAAGCGACGTGGAAACGCTATGAGCTCACTTGTGATTCGTTTGAGAAATTCCTCGCTGAACGCGGGATCTTGCGGCTCGAAGACATCACGCGTCGCGTCACCGAAGAATTCAAAGCGTGGAAGCTCGCAAAAACTCTCGCCTACAAACACTCCCGCAACGGCGCGGGCTTGAAATTGGATATCGCGATTCTGCACGGCGTCTTCGCGTTCGCGATCGAGATGGATTTGCTCGTTCGCAATCCGGTCAAGTCGGAGGGAACGCCAGGACGAAAGTCCGACAGCGGCGCGCAGCCGTTCAATCAGGACGAGCTCACGCTGCTGCGAAATTTCGCGGGTCCGGATCTGCTCGCGTTTTTGCTCTTGCGTCACACCGGACTGCGAGGCTTCGACGCGACGGATTTACGCTGGGCAGATCTCGATCTGCGCGATCGCATGCTTTCGCGGTTGACGCACAAGCGCGGAAAACAAGTTTGGATTCCGCTACACCAGGAATTGCTGTTCGCGCTCGAGGCGGAATTTGAGCGCAGAGATCCGCGACCAGGCGATCCCGTCTTGCTGAGTCCCGAGACGAAAAAGCCGATGAGCCGGCCGCGGCTCTACACGCGAATCAAGGCGCTTGGCGATCGCGCTGGCGTCCGTCAGGCGCATCCGCACCGTTTTCGGGACACGCTCGCGGTCGACATGCTTCTCAAAGGCGCCAGCCCGTACGATGTCGCGAAGACTTTGGGAGATACCGTTGCGGTTATCGAGCAGCACTACGCGCCTTACGTGAAAGAGCTGCGCGAACGCACGCGGAAGATCATGGCGAGCGATGAAGGCATCGAAAAAGCAGCGCCGAACCGCACAGTTTTTGCACACCAACCCCCAATCGGGGTAAAGTGCAATGAAAACAAAAAGGTTAGTAGCGGGTGAGTCTGTAAGCCGGATTCTGTTCGCCGTGCACCGGACGATCCCGACTTGCATCGAGACTTTCCAATGCACAACGCGACGATCATTCCTCTAGGTCCCGGATCGCTCCGGGACTCCAGCAGCCTACCCGAGGGTCGCAGCAGTTCGCTCCTTCGAGCTCGCTGCATACGGGCTGGGCCAGCCCTCCCCTCCTATTTGGCCTTGCTCCACGCGGGGTTTTCCGTGCCCCGGATGTTGCCATCCGGGCGGTGGGCTCTTACCCCACCTTTTCACCCTTGCCAAATGCGCTTGACCGAAACAGGCAGTCCTGTGGTTTCCCGCAGGCCTGCCGCCGAGGTACAAGCCTCACCGGCGGTTTAATTTTCTGTGGCACTTTCCGTAGACGCCACTTCACTGCCAGCTTTCACCGGCAAACTCCCCATGAAGCGCGTCCCCCTGGCGTTACCAGGCGCGTCGCCCTGTCGCTGCCCTCTCTTGCGAGGTCCCAGCGATCGGAGTCCGGACTTTCCTCCCGTCCATCCCGCTCGCGCAGAACAAACCGGCGATCATCCAACTCACCCGCTTCTTCAATTATACGATAGGGTGCAGGATTTGGGAGACGCAATTACACGCGCAGGGTGGAACGCCAATGTGCCTAGAGGGCGACATGCATCAGTTTGCAGCAATCATCCTGTCAAACTGCGCCTCGTCGAGGATCGGGACGCCAAGCGACTTAGCCTTGTCATACTTCGATCCGGGATCGGCGCCCACCACCACATAATTGGTCTTTTTGCTCACCGACGAACCCGCCTTGCCACCGTGCGCGGCCACCAAAGCTTCCGCATCTTCGCGCGACCGGCGCTCTAGTGTGCCGGTAAACACAAAGGTCATCCCCGCGAAGCGCGAATCCTTCCGTTCCCTCCGCGCTTCTTTCATATTTGCACCCACGGCGCGCAAGCGCTCGATGATTTTCTGGTTTGCTGCCTCGGAGAAAAATTCCGCCACGCCTTCCGCCACCTTCGGCCCTACTTCATGAACCTCCTGCAAGTCTTCGAGCGTCGCCTTAGCCAGCTTGTCCATCGAACCGAAGTGCTCGGAAAGCAGCTGTGCCGTCCGCTCTCCCACAAAACGGATTCCCAAGGCATAGATCAGTCGCGCCAGGCTGTTTTTCTTGCTCGCCGCAATTTCGTCGAGCAAATTCTGCGCCGACTTTTCCGCCATCCGCTCCAGCTCGGCCAGAGTTTCCAGATCCAGGTGATACAGGTCGGCGAAGTCCTTCACGATTTTCTTTTCGAGCAGCTGATCAACGATCTTCTCGCCCAGCCCGTCAATGTTCATCGCGTGCCTTCCCGCAAAGTGAAGCAGCGACTCGCGCATCCGCGCCGCGCAGGCCACATTCACGCAGCGGTACGCCACCTCACCTTCCGCCTTGTGCACCCGCGTGCCGCACACGGGGCACTTCTTCGGCATCTCGAATTCCACTTCTTCCTTCCCGTGCTTCACCACGCTCAGCACGTGCGGGATCACTTCGCCCGCGCGTTCCACCAGCACCGTATCGCCAGCGTGAACGTTGAGCCGTCGCACCTCATCCAGGTTGTGCAGCGTGGATTTCACGACCGTGACGCCGCCGATCTGTACCGGTTCGAATACCGCGAACGGCGTCAAGACGCCCGTGCGTCCCACGCTCACCAGAATCTGCTTCACCACCGTCTGCTCCTGGTGCGCTTTGTACTTATAAGCGATGGCCCAGCGCGGCGCCTTCGACGTGTATCCCAGCTCGTTCTGCAGTCCAATTTCGTTCACCTTTACGACGATGCCGTCAATATCAAATCCCAATTTTTCGCGCTGGGAGTCCCAGCGATTGATGTATTTCTCCACTTCCTCGATTCCCTTTAGCAACTCCCAATCGTCGCTCACCTTGAATCGCAAAACGCTCAGCGCCTCCAGCACTTCGGAATGACGTTTCTTCGGCGCGCGTCCGTCCACCAGCAGGTAGTACGCGAAAAATCCCAGGTTGCGCGACCTGGTTATGTTTGGATCGAGCACCCGAACCGAACCTGCCGCTGCGTTGCGCGGATTGGCGTAACGCTTCAGCCCCAAGGCATCCTGCTGCTCGTTCATGGCGTCAAACGCTTTGCGCGTCATGATCCCTTCCCCGCGCACTTCAAACGAACTGGCAATCCCCGCCTTCTTGAGTTGCACCGGGTCCATCCAGAGCGGAATCGACCGAATCGTGCGCACGTTGGGAGTGACATCTTCGCCGGTCGTACCGTCCCCTCGCGTAACGGCGCGAACCAGCGCGCCTTTCTCGTAGATCAGGGACATGCTGAGGCCGTCAAACTTGTGCTCGGTGATGTATTCAATCTTTTCCCGCCCCGTTAACTCGCGCACGCGCCGGTCGAAATTCGCCAGTTCCTCGAACGAAAATGCGTTGTCCAGGCTGATCATGGGAGTCGTGTGCGGGACCGCCTGGAATCCTTCGCGGGGAGCGCCGCCAACCCGCTGCGTGGGCGAATCCGGCGTCACCAACTCCGGATGTTCGGCTTCAAGTTTCTTCAGTTGGCTGAAAAGCTTGTCGTACGCCGCGTCGGAAATTTCTGGATCGTCCATCACGTGATACAAATACTCGTGATGCCGGATTTTTTCTCGCAGACGCTCGATTTCTTTGGCGAGTGCAGCGTTCTTGGACATGGAAACCTCGAAGCAGCGCGAACCACAAATACTCCAGATATTATACAATGTGCGTTTGCTTCAATAGGATTAGCCGAACCGATGGCCCACGGAATTCAAGACGCGCTGTTGATCTATAACCCGACGAGCGGGACCCGGCGTCACCGTCGTTTCGCCGAGATCGAGCAGGCGGTCCGCATCCTCAAAGATAGCGGAATCACTGTCGAACTTGCCGGCACCACGGCTGGCGGCAACGCGACGGGAATTGCACGTCAGGCCGTCAACCAGCGTCGCGGCATGGTGATTGCCTGCGGCGGAGATGGAACCATCAACGAAATTATCAATGGCCTCGCCGGAAGCCAGGTGCCTATGGCGCTATTGCCCGCTGGTACCGCTAACATCCTGGCAAAAGAGCTTCGCATTCCCTGGGACATTCCCCACGCCGCGCGATTGATTTCCGAAGGCGTGATCCGCCGCATCGCGCTGGGCCTGGCAACCTCGACGAATGGCGCTCATTCCGCGGACCTGCCCGCCGAGGGCCGCTATTTCTTGAGCGTTGGCGGAGCAGGACCCGACGGCGCCATCGTCAACGCGGTCAACGGCGAATTGAAAAAACGCGCCGGCGTGCTCGCGTATTGGGCCGAAGGCGCCAGGCAGCTGGTCAGCTACAATTTTCCCGAGATGCGCGTCCGTTCCAACGAGCAAGAGCGTCGCGCCTCCATTCTCGTCGTTGGCAGGACCGTCAATTACGGTGGCCCGTTCAAGATCACCACTGGCGCAAGCCTCTTCGAGGATTCTTTCGAATTTCTGACCAATTCAACGCGCAGCAGGCTGCGGTATCTCGCCTGCCTGCCCGCGCTGTGGCTCGGAAAGCTTCGCAGCCTGGACGGAATCGAAGCCTGGAAGGATACCGAAGTAATCTGCGAATCCGCCAACGGCTCGCTTGTATACGCCCAGGTGGACGGCGAGCCGATTGGAAAGTTGCCGCTAATGTTTCGCATCGTGCCGGACGCGCTTTCGCTCGTGACGCCCGCAGCCCTGAAGTAGCAAGCCGGAAAGGACCCGAGAGTGGAGCCGGTCACTCATGCGCTGACGTCGCTGCTGCTGGCGCGGGCCGGACAGAAACACTTGCCGCGGTTCGGTACGGCCATGCTCGTTGTTTCCGGTGTCGCAGCCGATCTGGATTACCTGAGCTACTTTGGCGGAGCGAGCGCTTTCCTTCGATTCCACCGCAGCTTACTGCATTCGATTCTCGGCTCGGCTGTCCTGGCCTGTGCGGTCGCAGGCGTCTTCTTTCTGGTAGATCGCAACGATCGACGCAAACCTTCATCCGCGTCCCTCACCGCGCTGCGATTCTTGCCCGCATTGGCAGTATGTGCCGTGGGGGCCGCTGCCCACGTCCTGCTCGATCTCTCGAGTGGAATCGGCGTAAAGTTGTTGTGGCCGTTTCGCGCCGGATGGGTCGCTTGGGATCTCCTCGCCAATCTCGATCTGTGGATTTTAGCCCTGCTCTTGCTCGGTATCTTTTTGCCCGAGCTGTTCCGGATGGTGAGCGAGGAAATCGGGGAACGCAACAAAGGCCCGCGCGGCCAGGGTGCGACTGCGGTTACTTTACTATTTTTTCTGGCGTATCTCGGCGCACGCACCGAGCTCCACAACCGCGCGATTGACGTACTCAATTCACGCGAGTATCACGGAGCTCCGCCTTTCGCCGTGGGAGTTTTTCCCGCTTCATGGTCGCCGTTCCGCTGGCGCGCCGTGATTTCCACGGACGACGCGATTGACGAAGCGGAAATTTCGCTCGCTCCCGGCGCGCAGTTTGATCCGGACCGGACAATCATGCACTACAAGCCGCAAGGCTCTGTCGCGCTCGACGCCGCGCAGAGAACTAAAACTGCCCAGCGGTTCCTCGCCTATGCGCGTTTTCCACTCGCCAGCCTTGAGCCAGCCGACCACGGCTACCGTTTCTCGGTGCGCGACATGCGCTTCGCGGCGAACGATGCGAGTCCGGACAACATCGTCGCCGTCGTGGAATTGGATCCCAGCTTGAGGGTAACCAGCCAGGAGCTCTTCTACGCCAGTTCAAGCCATCGTTGATCGCGTGCGTGGACCCTTGTCGAAAATGCGTCGGGCTACGACTTAGCGGAAGAACCGCGGAATACGAAGTGCGTTACAAGATACAACACCAGCACCAGCCCAACAATTCCCAGGACGAATGCCGCACCATGCCACTTCAGAAAATTCAGCGTCGCGTCCCCGTAGCGCACCGCCAGGATTCCCTCCGCGCCGTACCGCAATCCCCTGCCCAGCAGGATCGCCATGATGAACGTCCGCGGCGGCACCTGAAAAACTCCCTCGGCGAGCACGAACGGCTTGAATGGGAACGGTGGCGGAAGAACCGCGGGAATGAACGCGCTCAGAAATCCGTTCTTGTCCACCCACTCTTTAATCTTCTCGGCCTTGCCGCGGGCGTGACGGTGAAAAAAGGCTTCGCCACCCTTCTTCGCCAGCACGTACAGAAGAATGCAACCGCACAATGAGCCGAGTGCGGCCATGGCGGCGTAGTACGGCATGCGCGCAGGATTGGCAAGACACAATTGCATCACCGCCGCATCCGGGAAAAACGGGAAAGCGAGCAAGGATGAATCGAAAAACGTCACGACAAAAAGACCGCCGCCGCCCATCGTAGCGAGCAGCCCCTGCAGCCAAACGAACAAATGTCGGCGATCCATTGCAAAAACGCCCCGGGAAAATCGCACGATTGTAACAGAGTTTTCTGGCGTGCCTGTCACGCGACCAAATTCCGTTTCCCAATCGAAAATTGCTCAATCGCATCGGGTCAGTTAGAATTTGTACTTGAACAATTCCACTTCAACCACAACTCTTCTCGACAAACTCAACGAGCACCAGCGTGAAGCTGTGCTCGCAACCGACGGGCCGCTGCTGGTTTTAGCCGGCGCGGGCACTGGCAAGACCCGCGTCATCACCTATCGCGTCGCGCACCTGATCGAAATGGGTGTCCCGGGTGGCGCCATTCTGGCCGTCACCTTCACCAACAAAGCCGCCAGCGTAATGAAGGAGCGGATCGCCGACCTGCTGCGCTCCACGGGCCGCGACGCCTCGGACATCTGGGTTTCGACCTTTCATTCCTTCTGCGCGCGCTTGATCCGCCGCGAAGCGCATCACCTCGGCCTGCCGCGCGATTTTGCAATTTACGATGACGATGACCAGACCGCCGCCGTAAAACGCGCCCTGGCGCAACTTGATCTTTCGACAGACGATTATCCGCCGCGCGCCATGCGCGCCCAGATCAGTTACGCAAAAAATCACGGCCTCACTCCCGACGAAATGGCAGCCAGCGCCGCGCAGGCACGCGATGAATCGCGCCAGCAAGCTGCCGAAGTATTCCGTGTCTACAACGAGATCTTGCGCAAGGCCGGCGCGCTCGACTTTGACGATCTCCTGCTGCGCGCCGTAGATCTGCTCCGCGACCATCCCGACGTCCGCGCCGCCTGGAATTCCCGCTTCCACTACATCATGGTGGACGAGTTTCAGGATACCAACCGCTCGCAAGAAGAGCTGGTGCGCTTGCTGGCCGGATCGCGCAAGAATGCCTGCGTGGTTGGCGATGAAGACCAATCCATCTATGCCTGGCGCGGCGCCCGCGCCGGAAATCTAAAGCGTTTCATCCAGGACTTCCCGGACGCCAAGATTATTCGCCTGGAAGAAAATTATCGTTCAACCCAGACAATTCTGGATGCCGCTGCCGCCGTGGTAAAAAACAATTCCGATCGCCTGGGAAAAACGCTGCAGGCCACATTGGGCACCGGAGGACGTCTGCGTTTTTATGAAGCGCCGGACGCCCCCGCGGAGGCCGAATATATCTGTGCGCAGTTGTCCGCGCAGGTGCGCAATGATCCGGACGCTCGCATCGCGGTGCTCTATCGCACCACCGCGCAATCGCGCTCCTTTGAAGAAGTCCTGCGCCGCCTGGGTATTCGTTATCGCGTGGTCGGCGGTTTCAGCTTTTACGAACGCGCCGAAGTGCGCAACGCGCTGGCCTACGTCAGGTTGATCTTTCACCCCGAAGACGATGTCGCGCTGCTCCGCGTCCTCAACGTTCCGCCGCGCGGCGTCGGCGCCGTAACCGTCGCCGCGCTCGAAGCCCGCGCCCAGGAAACCTCGCAATCGTTGTGGGCGGTCATTCGCAATGGTGAATTCCTTAACGGCAAGAAATTCAGCGGCGCGCTGCGCTCCTTCTGCAAATTAATCGAAGATCTGCAGGCGGAATGCAAGGACCTGCCGCCGGCGCAATTGATCGAACGCGTTTTGGGCAGCACCGGCTATCTCGACTGGGTCGAGCAGCAAGACAATCTCGAACATTCCTCGCGCGCGGAAAATCTACGCGAACTGGCCAACGCCATGGCCGAAGCCACCGAGCAAGGACAAACGCTCGAGGACATCCTCGACAGCGCCGCTCTTGCCAGCGACGCCGACGAATACGACGACACCATTCCCGTTTCGCTGATGACTCTGCACAGCGCTAAAGGTCTCGAGTTCGATGCAGTGTTTCTCGCCGGCCTCGAGGAAGGTCTGTTGCCCCATGGACGCGCGCTCGGCACCAGTGCGGAAGTCGAAGAAGAGCGGCGCCTCTTTTACGTTGGCATGACTCGGGCCAAGCAATCTCTGCTCTTGTCGCGCGCGGTTTATCGTCGCAGCTACGGCGAGGAACGTCTGCGCGCCTCGCTCCCCTCGCGCTTTCTTGCCGAAATCCCCGGCGAACTGATCGAAGCTGCGATCGGCTCGCGATCGGAGCCGGGTGAAACGCGGCGCTACGAGCCCGATCCGGATTACTCGGACGGCTATACCTATCGCCAGAAGCGCCGCACTCCTTACGGTCAACCTGTCCGACCGGCACGCGGTGCATCCAAAGATCCACTCATCGGCACGCGCGTGCGCCATTCCAAATACGGCGTGGGAACAATCATTGGAGTCGAGGGTGAGGGCGAAGAGCGCAGACTAACCGTCAGCTTCCAAGACTATGGAGCCAAGAAACTCGTCGAACGATACGCGAACCTGCAGCTGGCGTAACACCCTGTTTCCATTCGCGCCCGCGAATCGCACGAGGCCGCTATGGCGAAGGCGGTCTGCTGTAGGATGATGAGACGGGCAGGCCCGTCGGATTCAGTGCCAGAAACACCGTCGCTAGAAGTTGCGCAGAAGCTTATCGCAAGGTACAGTTGCTCGCTTTCGCGTGAGGAAGGTGGCGATTGGGCGCACAGCTTTTCCGCAGGAAGAATATCGACCAACTCATCTCCGACTCGGAGAATCCCGAAAAGCAGCTCAAGAAATCGCTCGGTTGGCTGAGTCTCACTTCGCTCGGCATCGGCGCCGTGATCGGCTCGGGTATATTCACCATTATCGGCACCGCAATTGCCGGCCAAAAGCTTCAATTCAAGTCCATCCTGAACGCGCCGCTGCTCGAATATCTGATTTACCATTCCGCGTCGTTTGGCAGGCCCGGCGCCGGCCCCGCGATCGCCTTGTCTTTCGTGCTGGTTGGCGTCGTCTGCGCGTTTGCCGCGCTCTGCTACGCGGAACTCGCGGCCATGATCCCCATCGCGGGCAGCGCCTACACGTACACGTACGCAACGATGGGGGAACTCATCGCCTGGATCATCGGTTGGGATCTAATCCTTGAGTATGCCGTCTCGAACATGGCGGTCAGCGTGGGATTCTCCGCGCATGTCGTCAATTTGCTGGATTGGTTCGGAATTCATCCTAATCTGCGCTGGATAACGCCCGCTTACCTTCCCTCCGGCCTTTCTGACCTGCAGGGCAACGCTCTCTACGCGCCCGGTTGGCACTTTGGATTCAACTGGCCCGCGTTCGTCATCGTAATGCTGCTCACGATTATTCTCGTGCGCGGTATCCGCGAATCCGCGAACACCAACAACATCATGGTGCTGCTCAAAATCACGGCCATCATGGTATTTGTCATTTTTGCTTCGCGCTACGTACATCCCGCGAACTGGCACCCTTTCGCGCCAAACGGGTGGCCCGGGATCCTCACCGGCGGATCGATCATTTTCTTCACTTACATCGGCTTCGATTCCGTCTCGACGGCTGCGGAGGATGTAAAGATCCCAAGCGCGACTTGCCCATAGGCATCATCGCCACGCTGGTAATCTGCACGCTGCTGTACATCGCCGTAGTCGTGGTGCTCACTGGCCTGGTCCCATGGCAAACGCTTCTCGACGACGCGGCGCCGGTCGTGAACACGCTGAAACGCCTCCATTTCGGAAATATCCAGTTGATTGTTCTGCTCGGCGCGCTGATGGGGATGATTTCCTCACTGCTCGTTTTTCAATTGGGGCAAGCTCGCGTGTGGTTCGCCATGTCCCGCGACGGTTTATTGCCCGGCATTTTTAGCCGCGTGCATAAGCGCTTTCGCACTCCTGATTTTTCGACCATCGTCGCGGGCTTTCTGGT
>CAWCGE010000028.1:0-13174 GCA_963795005.1 uncultured Acidobacteriota bacterium
TGTAAGCCGGATTCTGTTCGCCGTGCAGCGGACGATCCCGACTTGCATCGAGACTTTCCAATGCACAACGCGACGATCATTCCTCTAGGTCCCGGATCGCTCCGGGACTCCAGCAGCCTACCCGAGGGTCGCAGCAGTCCGCTCCTTCGAGCTCGCTGCATACGGGCTGGGCCAGCCCTCCCCTCCTATTTGGCCTTGCTCCACGCGGGGTTTTCCGTGCCCCGGATGTTGCCATCCGGGCGGTGGGCTCTTACCCCACCTTTTCACCCTTGCCAAATGCGCTTGACCGAAACAGGCAGTCCTGTGGTTTCCCGCAGGCCTGCCGCCGAGGTACAAGCCTCACCGGCGGTTTAATTTTCTGTGGCACTTTCCGTAGACGCCACTTCACTGCCAGCTTTCACCGGCAAACTCCCCATGAAGCGCGTCCCCCTGGCGTTACCAGGCGCGTCGCCCTGTCGCTGCCCTCTCTTGCGAGGTCCCAGCGATCGGAGTCCGGACTTTCCTCCCGTCCATCCCGCTCGCGCAGAACAAACCGGCGATCATCCAACTCACCCGCTTCTTCAATTATACGATAGGGTGCAGGATTTGGGAGACGCAATTACACGCGCAGGGTGGAACGCCAATGTGCCTAGAGGGCGACATGCATCAGTTTGCAGCAATCATCCTGTCAAACTGCGCCTCGTCGAGGATCGGGACGCCAAGCGACTTAGCCTTGTCATACTTCGATCCGGGATCGGCGCCCACCACCACATAATTGGTCTTTTTGCTCACCGACGAACCCGCCTTGCCACCGTGCGCGGCCACCAAAGCTTCCGCATCTTCGCGCGACCGGCGCTCTAGTGTGCCGGTAAACACAAAGGTCATCCCCGCGAAGCGCGAATCCTTCCGTTCCCTCCGCGCTTCTTTCATATTTGCACCCACGGCGCGCAAGCGCTCGATGATTTTCTGGTTTGCTGCCTCGGAGAAAAATTCCGCCACGCCTTCCGCCACCTTCGGCCCTACTTCATGAACCTCCTGCAAGTCTTCGAGCGTCGCCTTAGCCAGCTTGTCCATCGAACCGAAGTGCTCGGAAAGCAGCTGTGCCGTCCGCTCTCCCACAAAACGGATTCCCAAGGCATAGATCAGTCGCGCCAGGCTGTTTTTCTTGCTCGCCGCAATTTCGTCGAGCAAATTCTGCGCCGACTTTTCCGCCATCCGCTCCAGCTCGGCCAGAGTTTCCAGATCCAGGTGATACAGGTCGGCGAAGTCCTTCACGATTTTCTTTTCGAGCAGCTGATCAACGATCTTCTCGCCCAGCCCGTCAATGTTCATCGCGTGCCTTCCCGCAAAGTGAAGCAGCGACTCGCGCATCCGCGCCGCGCAGGCCACATTCACGCAGCGGTACGCCACCTCACCTTCCGCCTTGTGCACCCGCGTGCCGCACACGGGGCACTTCTTCGGCATCTCGAATTCCACTTCTTCCTTCCCGTGCTTCACCACGCTCAGCACGTGCGGGATCACTTCGCCCGCGCGTTCCACCAGCACCGTATCGCCAGCGTGAACGTTGAGCCGTCGCACCTCATCCAGGTTGTGCAGCGTGGATTTCACGACCGTGACGCCGCCGATCTGTACCGGTTCGAATACCGCGAACGGCGTCAAGACGCCCGTGCGTCCCACGCTCACCAGAATCTGCTTCACCACCGTCTGCTCCTGGTGCGCTTTGTACTTATAAGCGATGGCCCAGCGCGGCGCCTTCGACGTGTATCCCAGCTCGTTCTGCAGTCCAATTTCGTTCACCTTTACGACGATGCCGTCAATATCAAATCCCAATTTTTCGCGCTGGGAGTCCCAGCGATTGATGTATTTCTCCACTTCCTCGATTCCCTTTAGCAACTCCCAATCGTCGCTCACCTTGAATCGCAAAACGCTCAGCGCCTCCAGCACTTCGGAATGACGTTTCTTCGGCGCGCGTCCGTCCACCAGCAGGTAGTACGCGAAAAATCCCAGGTTGCGCGACCTGGTTATGTTTGGATCGAGCACCCGAACCGAACCTGCCGCTGCGTTGCGCGGATTGGCGTAACGCTTCAGCCCCAAGGCATCCTGCTGCTCGTTCATGGCGTCAAACGCTTTGCGCGTCATGATCCCTTCCCCGCGCACTTCAAACGAACTGGCAATCCCCGCCTTCTTGAGTTGCACCGGGTCCATCCAGAGCGGAATCGACCGAATCGTGCGCACGTTGGGAGTGACATCTTCGCCGGTCGTACCGTCCCCTCGCGTAACGGCGCGAACCAGCGCGCCTTTCTCGTAGATCAGGGACATGCTGAGGCCGTCAAACTTGTGCTCGGTGATGTATTCAATCTTTTCCCGCCCCGTTAACTCGCGCACGCGCCGGTCGAAATTCGCCAGTTCCTCGAACGAAAATGCGTTGTCCAGGCTGATCATGGGAGTCGTGTGCGGGACCGCCTGGAATCCTTCGCGGGGAGCGCCGCCAACCCGCTGCGTGGGCGAATCCGGCGTCACCAACTCCGGATGTTCGGCTTCAAGTTTCTTCAGTTGGCTGAAAAGCTTGTCGTACGCCGCGTCGGAAATTTCTGGATCGTCCATCACGTGATACAAATACTCGTGATGCCGGATTTTTTCTCGCAGACGCTCGATTTCTTTGGCGAGTGCAGCGTTCTTGGACATGGAAACCTCGAAGCAGCGCGAACCACAAATACTCCAGATATTATACAATGTGCGTTTGCTTCAATAGGATTAGCCGAACCGATGGCCCACGGAATTCAAGACGCGCTGTTGATCTATAACCCGACGAGCGGGACCCGGCGTCACCGTCGTTTCGCCGAGATCGAGCAGGCGGTCCGCATCCTCAAAGATAGCGGAATCACTGTCGAACTTGCCGGCACCACGGCTGGCGGCAACGCGACGGGAATTGCACGTCAGGCCGTCAACCAGCGTCGCGGCATGGTGATTGCCTGCGGCGGAGATGGAACCATCAACGAAATTATCAATGGCCTCGCCGGAAGCCAGGTGCCTATGGCGCTATTGCCCGCTGGTACCGCTAACATCCTGGCAAAAGAGCTTCGCATTCCCTGGGACATTCCCCACGCCGCGCGATTGATTTCCGAAGGCGTGATCCGCCGCATCGCGCTGGGCCTGGCAACCTCGACGAATGGCGCTCATTCCGCGGACCTGCCCGCCGAGGGCCGCTATTTCTTGAGCGTTGGCGGAGCAGGACCCGACGGCGCCATCGTCAACGCGGTCAACGGCGAATTGAAAAAACGCGCCGGCGTGCTCGCGTATTGGGCCGAAGGCGCCAGGCAGCTGGTCAGCTACAATTTTCCCGAGATGCGCGTCCGTTCCAACGAGCAAGAGCGTCGCGCCTCCATTCTCGTCGTTGGCAGGACCGTCAATTACGGTGGCCCGTTCAAGATCACCACTGGCGCAAGCCTCTTCGAGGATTCTTTCGAATTTCTGACCAATTCAACGCGCAGCAGGCTGCGGTATCTCGCCTGCCTGCCCGCGCTGTGGCTCGGAAAGCTTCGCAGCCTGGACGGAATCGAAGCCTGGAAGGATACCGAAGTAATCTGCGAATCCGCCAACGGCTCGCTTGTATACGCCCAGGTGGACGGCGAGCCGATTGGAAAGTTGCCGCTAATGTTTCGCATCGTGCCGGACGCGCTTTCGCTCGTGACGCCCGCAGCCCTGAAGTAGCAAGCCGGAAAGGACCCGAGAGTGGAGCCGGTCACTCATGCGCTGACGTCGCTGCTGCTGGCGCGGGCCGGACAGAAACACTTGCCGCGGTTCGGTACGGCCATGCTCGTTGTTTCCGGTGTCGCAGCCGATCTGGATTACCTGAGCTACTTTGGCGGAGCGAGCGCTTTCCTTCGATTCCACCGCAGCTTACTGCATTCGATTCTCGGCTCGGCTGTCCTGGCCTGTGCGGTCGCAGGCGTCTTCTTTCTGGTAGATCGCAACGATCGACGCAAACCTTCATCCGCGTCCCTCACCGCGCTGCGATTCTTGCCCGCATTGGCAGTATGTGCCGTGGGGGCCGCTGCCCACGTCCTGCTCGATCTCTCGAGTGGAATCGGCGTAAAGTTGTTGTGGCCGTTTCGCGCCGGATGGGTCGCTTGGGATCTCCTCGCCAATCTCGATCTGTGGATTTTAGCCCTGCTCTTGCTCGGTATCTTTTTGCCCGAGCTGTTCCGGATGGTGAGCGAGGAAATCGGGGAACGCAACAAAGGCCCGCGCGGCCAGGGTGCGACTGCGGTTACTTTACTATTTTTTCTGGCGTATCTCGGCGCACGCACCGAGCTCCACAACCGCGCGATTGACGTACTCAATTCACGCGAGTATCACGGAGCTCCGCCTTTCGCCGTGGGAGTTTTTCCCGCTTCATGGTCGCCGTTCCGCTGGCGCGCCGTGATTTCCACGGACGACGCGATTGACGAAGCGGAAATTTCGCTCGCTCCCGGCGCGCAGTTTGATCCGGACCGGACAATCATGCACTACAAGCCGCAAGGCTCTGTCGCGCTCGACGCCGCGCAGAGAACTAAAACTGCCCAGCGGTTCCTCGCCTATGCGCGTTTTCCACTCGCCAGCCTTGAGCCAGCCGACCACGGCTACCGTTTCTCGGTGCGCGACATGCGCTTCGCGGCGAACGATGCGAGTCCGGACAACATCGTCGCCGTCGTGGAATTGGATCCCAGCTTGAGGGTAACCAGCCAGGAGCTCTTCTACGCCAGTTCAAGCCATCGTTGATCGCGTGCGTGGACCCTTGTCGAAAATGCGTCGGGCTACGACTTAGCGGAAGAACCGCGGAATACGAAGTGCGTTACAAGATACAACACCAGCACCAGCCCAACAATTCCCAGGACGAATGCCGCACCATGCCACTTCAGAAAATTCAGCGTCGCGTCCCCGTAGCGCACCGCCAGGATTCCCTCCGCGCCGTACCGCAATCCCCTGCCCAGCAGGATCGCCATGATGAACGTCCGCGGCGGCACCTGAAAAACTCCCTCGGCGAGCACGAACGGCTTGAATGGGAACGGTGGCGGAAGAACCGCGGGAATGAACGCGCTCAGAAATCCGTTCTTGTCCACCCACTCTTTAATCTTCTCGGCCTTGCCGCGGGCGTGACGGTGAAAAAAGGCTTCGCCACCCTTCTTCGCCAGCACGTACAGAAGAATGCAACCGCACAATGAGCCGAGTGCGGCCATGGCGGCGTAGTACGGCATGCGCGCAGGATTGGCAAGACACAATTGCATCACCGCCGCATCCGGGAAAAACGGGAAAGCGAGCAAGGATGAATCGAAAAACGTCACGACAAAAAGACCGCCGCCGCCCATCGTAGCGAGCAGCCCCTGCAGCCAAACGAACAAATGTCGGCGATCCATTGCAAAAACGCCCCGGGAAAATCGCACGATTGTAACAGAGTTTTCTGGCGTGCCTGTCACGCGACCAAATTCCGTTTCCCAATCGAAAATTGCTCAATCGCATCGGGTCAGTTAGAATTTGTACTTGAACAATTCCACTTCAACCACAACTCTTCTCGACAAACTCAACGAGCACCAGCGTGAAGCTGTGCTCGCAACCGACGGGCCGCTGCTGGTTTTAGCCGGCGCGGGCACTGGCAAGACCCGCGTCATCACCTATCGCGTCGCGCACCTGATCGAAATGGGTGTCCCGGGTGGCGCCATTCTGGCCGTCACCTTCACCAACAAAGCCGCCAGCGTAATGAAGGAGCGGATCGCCGACCTGCTGCGCTCCACGGGCCGCGACGCCTCGGACATCTGGGTTTCGACCTTTCATTCCTTCTGCGCGCGCTTGATCCGCCGCGAAGCGCATCACCTCGGCCTGCCGCGCGATTTTGCAATTTACGATGACGATGACCAGACCGCCGCCGTAAAACGCGCCCTGGCGCAACTTGATCTTTCGACAGACGATTATCCGCCGCGCGCCATGCGCGCCCAGATCAGTTACGCAAAAAATCACGGCCTCACTCCCGACGAAATGGCAGCCAGCGCCGCGCAGGCACGCGATGAATCGCGCCAGCAAGCTGCCGAAGTATTCCGTGTCTACAACGAGATCTTGCGCAAGGCCGGCGCGCTCGACTTTGACGATCTCCTGCTGCGCGCCGTAGATCTGCTCCGCGACCATCCCGACGTCCGCGCCGCCTGGAATTCTCGCTTCCACTACATCATGGTGGACGAGTTTCAGGATACCAACCGCTCGCAAGAAGAGCTGGTGCGCTTGCTGGCCGGATCGCGCAAGAATGCCTGCGTGGTGGGCGATGAAGACCAATCCATCTATGCCTGGCGCGGCGCCCGCGCCGGAAATCTAAAGCGTTTCATGCAGGACTTCCCGGGCGCCAAGATTATTCGCCTGGAAGAAAATTATCGTTCAACCCAGACAATTCTGGATGCCGCTGCCGCCGTGGTAAAAAACAATTCCGATCGCCTGGGAAAAACGCTGCAGGCCACATTGGGCACCGGAGGACGTCTGCGTTTTTATGAAGCGCCAGACGCCCCCGCGGAGGCCGAATATATCTGTGCGCAGTTGTCCGCGCAGGTGCGCAATGATCCGGACGCTCGCATCGCGGTGCTCTATCGCACCACCGCGCAATCGCGCTCCTTTGAAGAAGTCCTGCGCCGCCTGGGTATTCGTTATCGCGTGGTCGGCGGTTTCAGCTTTTACGAACGCGCCGAAGTGCGCAACGCGCTGGCCTACGTCAGGCTGATCTTTCACCCCGAAGACGATGTCGCGCTGCTCCGCGTCCTCAACGTTCCGCCGCGCGGCGTCGGCGCCGTAACCGTCGCCGCGCTCGAAGCCCGCGCCCAGGAAACCTCGCAATCGTTGTGGGCGGTCATTCGCAATGGTGAATTCCTTAACGGCAAGAAATTCAGCGGCGCGCTGCGCTCCTTCTGCAAGTTAATCGAAGATCTGCAGGCGGAATGCAAGGACCTGCCGCCGGCGCAATTGATCGAACGCGTTTTGGGCAGCACCGGCTATCTCGACTGGGTCGAGCAGCAAGACAATCTCGAACATTCCTCGCGCGCGGAAAATCTACGCGAACTGGCCAACGCCATGGCCGAAGCCACCGAGCAAGGACAAACGCTCGAGGACATCCTCGACAGCGCCGCTCTTGCCAGCGACGCCGACGAATACGACGACACCATTCCCGTTTCGCTGATGACTCTGCACAGCGCTAAAGGTCTCGAGTTCGATGCAGTGTTTCTCGCCGGCCTCGAGGAAGGTCTGTTGCCCCATGGACGGGCGCTCGGCACCAGTGCGGAAGTCGAAGAAGAGCGGCGCCTCTTTTACGTTGGCATGACTCGGGCCAAGCAATCTCTGCTCTTGTCGCGCGCGGTTTATCGTCGCAGCTACGGCGAGGAACGTCTGCGCGCCTCGCTCCCCTCGCGCTTTCTTGCCGAAATCCCCGGCGAACTGATCGAAGCTGCGATCGGCTCGCGATCGGAGCCGGGTGAAACGCGGCGCTACGAGCCCGATCCGGATTACTCGGACGGCTATACCTATCGCCAGAAGCGCCGCACTCCTTACGGTCAACCTGTCCGACCGGCACGCGGTGCATCCAAAGATCCACTCATCGGCACGCGCGTGCGCCATTCCAAATACGGCGTGGGAACAATCATTGGAGTCGAGGGTGAGGGCGAAGAGCGCAGACTAACCGTCAGCTTCCAAGACTATGGAGCCAAGAAACTCGTCGAACGATACGCGAACCTGCAGCTGGCGTAACACCCTGTTTCCATTCGCGCCCGCGAATCGCACGAGGCCGCTATGGCGAAGGCGGTCTGCTGTAGGATGATGAGACGGGCAGGCCCGTCGGATTCAGTGCCAGAAACACCGTCGCTAGAAGTTGCGCAGAAGCTTATCGCAAGGTACAGTTGCTCGCTTTCGCGTGAGGAAGGTGGCGATTGGGCGCACAGCTTTTCCGCAGGAAGAATATCGACCAACTCATCTCCGACTCGGAGAATCCCGAAAAGCAGCTCAAGAAATCGCTCGGTTGGCTGAGTCTCACTTCGCTCGGCATCGGCGCCGTGATCGGCTCGGGTATATTCACCATTATCGGCACCGCAATTGCCGGCCAAAAGCTTCAATTCAAGTCCATCCTGAACGCGCCGCTGCTCGAATATCTGATTTACCATTCCGCGTCGTTTGGCAGGCCCGGCGCCGGCCCCGCGATCGCCTTGTCTTTCGTGCTGGTTGGCGTCGTCTGCGCGTTTGCCGCGCTCTGCTACGCGGAACTCGCGGCCATGATCCCCATCGCGGGCAGCGCCTACACGTACACGTACGCAACGATGGGGGAACTCATCGCCTGGATCATCGGTTGGGATCTAATCCTTGAGTATGCCGTCTCGAACATGGCGGTCAGCGTGGGATTCTCCGCGCATGTCGTCAATTTGCTGGATTGGTTCGGAATTCATCCTAATCTGCGCTGGATAACGCCCGCTTACCTTCCCTCCGGCCTTTCTGACCTGCAGGGCAACGCTCTCTACGCGCCCGGTTGGCACTTTGGATTCAACTGGCCCGCGTTCGTCATCGTAATGCTGCTCACGATTATTCTCGTGCGCGGTATCCGCGAATCCGCGAACACCAACAACATCATGGTGCTGCTCAAAATCACGGCCATCATGGTATTTGTCATTTTTGCTTCGCGCTACGTACATCCCGCGAACTGGCACCCTTTCGCGCCAAACGGGTGGCCCGGGATCCTCACCGGCGGATCGATCATTTTCTTCACTTACATCGGCTTCGATTCCGTCTCGACGGCTGCGGAGGAGTGTAAAGATCCCAAGCGCGACTTGCCCATAGGCATCATCGCCACGCTGGTAATCTGCACGCTGCTGTACATCGCCGTAGTCGTGGTGCTCACTGGCCTGGTCCCATGGCAAACGCTTCTCGACGACGCGGCGCCGGTCGTGAACACGCTGAAACGCCTCCATTTCGGAAATATCCAGTTGATTGTTCTGCTCGGCGCACTAATGGGCATGATTTCCTCACTGCTCGTTTTTCAATTGGGCCAAGCTCGCGTGTGGTTCGCCATGTCCCGCGACGGTTTATTGCCCGGCATTTTTAGCCGCGTGCATAAGCGCTTTCGCACTCCTGATTTTTCGACCATCGTCGCGGGCTTTCTGGTGGGAATTCCTGCCGGCCTGCTCGACATCGGAACTCTCGCCGACCTGTCGAATATTGGAACGCTATTTGCGTTCGCCCTGGTAGCTGGCGGCGTCTTGATACTACGCTTCCGTGAGCCGGACCGCCCGCGCGCATTCCGCGCCCCCGGCGGCCTCCTGGCTCCGATCATCACCATTATCACCTGCCTTCTTCTCATGGCTGGCTTGCCGATTACCAACTGGATTCGTTTCTTTGTCTGGCTCCTCATCGGCTTGTGCTTTTATTATTTTTATGGCCACCGCCACAGCCAACTCTCCGACGCGAATTTGCAAGCAGAGGCTGCCAAGAGGAAAATGCCGTAATGCGTCGCGGGCTTCAAGGCGCGTTGGTCCTGGCCCTGGGAATTTTAATCCTGGGCATGGCAACCTCGTTTGGGTGGGGTGAAACCGCTGACCGGCTGGTAACCAACAAAGCTGTGGACACTCTTCCGCCGGAAATGCAGCCTTTTTTTTACAATAGCCGCCAATTCCTGGTTCAGCACGCGACCGCCGGCGAGGAATCTGCGTCCGCGGGCGCTGCGGGCCATCGCACGGATTTCATCCAGCTCGACCACTACGGCCTGTTTCCATTTTCGGCTTTACCGCGCGAGTACAACGCCGCCATCGCGAAGTACAATCGCCGAACTCTCGAGCAGTATGGCCTGCTGCCGTGGCAAATCGGCGTTTACAGCAAAAAGCTTACCGACGCGTTTCGCGACCACGACTGGGGTCAAGTGAGGCTTTCGGCCGCGATTCTGGCGCATTACGTAAACGCCGCACACGATCCTTTCAATACCACCCTTAACATGGATGGAAAGCTGTCAAGTCAGCCCGGTGTGAACGAAAGGTTTTCGACGGGCCTCGTTGACCGCTATCAACTCTTCTTTTTTGTGAGGCCCAACGAAGCGGCTCTTATCCACGATCCGACCGACCACGCCTTCGAAGACTGCTTGACCGCGCACTCCTGGCTTGAAAACGTATTGCTCGCCGACCGCCGCGCGCACGAAGGACTCGCTGATTACAAGGAAGATTATTACGATCGCTTCTACGCTCTCGCCGGTGCCATTCTCGTTCGCCAGCTCTCGGATGCCTCCACCGACGTGGGTTCCTATTGGATGACGGCATGGATCAATGCGGGCCGCCCGCAATTGCCGTCGCAATAAAATGAGCAAAGCAACACAAGCCACAAGAACTCCAACCGTTGTTGACGCGCTTCCCAAGGCCGAACTACACCTGCATCTCGAAGGTTCCGTCCGGCCGGAAGTCGCAGTCAATCTGGCGGCACGCCATGGCGTCACCCTGACGCTCGAGGAAGTCACCCGCCGCTACCACTACTCGAACTTCATGGGGTTCCTCGAAACTTTTAAATGGGTGACTTCATTCCTTCGCACGCCCGATGACTATGCGCTCATCACCCGCCAACTATGCGGGGAACTGCTGCGCCAGAATGTCGTCTATGCCGAAGTAACCATCTCCGCCGGCGTGATGCTGCGCCGTATGCAGAATCTGGAAGCAAATCTCACGGCCATCCGCGAAGTAGCGCAGTCCGTCCCCTTCAGCCGCTTGCGTACGGCCTTCATACTGGATGCCACGCGCCAATTTGGCCCCGATCCGGCCATGGAGGTCGCACGCTGGGCGTCGAAGCTGCAACGCTTGGGTGTGGTAGCGTTCGGTATGGGCGGCGACGAGCTTGCCTATCCCACGATCAATTTTCGCGCGTCATTCGATCTAGCCCGCCGCGAAGGGCTGCGCCTCGTTTGCCACGCCGGTGAAGTCGGCGGCCCAGAGTCCGTCACTGAGGCCATTGATTTGCTGGGCGCGGAACGAATCGGCCACGGCATTGCCGTGATGCGCGACCCGGCGCTCGCCGAATCGCTGGCTACCCGACGCGTAGTGTTGGAAAATTGTCCGACGAGCAATTTGTGCACCGGCGCACTAGCCAGGCAGACCGAAAAACTCGATGCTTCGCTGCAGGATCATCCGCTTCCGGCGTTTCTCAAGCGCGGGCTTTGCGTCACTCTCTCCACCGATGACCCAGGGATGTTTGATACCGACCTGCTGACCGAGTATTCCAAAGCAGCTTCCCTCGGCCTTTCCAACCAGGAGCTCGTGCAGCTCGCGGAACAAAGTTTTCATGCCGCTTTTCTCACGCCCGACGACAAGCGCAAATTGCTCGTTGATTTTCGCGCGGCGGCGAAATCCGCGGGGCTGGTATAATTGCAGCGATGAAAGCACATGTCTGGGTCATGCTGAAGTCCACCGTTCTTGATCCTCAGGGTCAAACGATCCAAAAAGCGCTGTCGTCGCTGGGATATTCCAAAGTTCAGGACGTCCGCCAGGGCAAGTTTTTTGTTCTCGCGCTGGATGGCCTCAGCCGCGAAGACGCCAAAACTCAAGTCGAACGCATCGCCAAAGACGTTCTCACCAATCCCATCATCGAAGAATTCCGCTTCGAAATCGTCGAATAGCAAGATTGCAGCTAGAAAGGCTTTGGTAGCGGCGGTATCCACAAACTTGCAGAAAAGGTAAAGCCCAGTGTCATCCCGAGCGCAGCGAGGGATCTGCTTTTCGCCGAAACGCCAAAGAAAAAGCAGATTCCTCGGGCCAGATTCGCCTCGGAATGACAGTTCTGCACGTTTTTCCACAACCTGCCCTGTTGAGACGCAGTGCCTGGACCCCATATGAATTGATCGTCCGCGCGCACGCAGGGGCCGCGTCGCCCCTCCTTCAACCAATGTGCTAACCTAATAAAAGGCACGGCTGCCTGTACCCTCAATCCCAAGGCAGTCTCGAGGAGCGTAATCCCGTGTGCGGCATTGTTGGATACATCGGCCCCAAGCGCGTCGTCCCGGTAATCCTCGACGGCCTCAAGCGCCTCGAATATCGCGGCTACGATTCCGCCGGCATCGCTGTCGTACAAGCTGACGGCAAACTGGAAATCCGGCGCGCCCCCGGCAAGCTGCAAAATCTGGAAGAATCCATTCGCATCACGCCGCTCGACGGACTCTACGGCATCGGCCACACGCGCTGGGCCACCCACGGCCGCCCCACGGAAGAAAACGCACATCCCCACCGCGACTGTACTGGCGAAATCGTGGTCGTGCACAACGGCATCATCGAAAATTATCTCGAGCTAAAACATCAGCTCATCGCTGAAGGCCACAAATTCGTCACCGAGACGGACACCGAAATCATCGCGCACCTGATCGAAAAATATTCCAAAGGCAAATCGCTGGAAGAGGCCGTCCTGAAAACTGTGACAGTGATGAGCGGCGCGTACGCCCTAGTGGCCCTTTCCACGCGCGATCCGCAGAAAATCGTCGCCGCGCGCCTCGGCCCGCCAATCGTGGTGGGCCTCGGTGAAAACGAATTCTTCGTCGCCAGCGACATTCCCGCGATTCTGCAGCACACGCGCAGCGTCTTCTTTCTCGGCGATGGCGAAGTCGCCGTGCTCTCTCCGCAGGGCGTCCGCCTGATGGATTTTCAAAGCCATCCGATCAATCGTCCCGCCCAGCACGTCGCGTGGGACCCCATCATGGCGGAAAAGGGCGGTTTCAAGCATTTCATGCAGAAGGAAATCTTCGAACAGCCCCGCGCCGTGCGCGACACGCTCCTCGGCAGAATTTCGCAGGAAACCGGCGAAGTCTTTCTCGACCCGATGGACATCAGCGAGCAGGAATTTCAGAATTTCGCGTCCGTCAAAATCATCGCTTGCGGCACCAGTTGGCACGCCGCGCTCGCCGGGAAATTCATGATCGAACGCCTGGCCCACATTCCCGTCGAAGTCGATTACGGCAGCGAATTCCGCTATCGCGATCCCATCGTGGGCAAGGAAAACCTGGTGATCGCGATCAGTCAGTCCGGCGAAACCGCGGACACGCTGGCGGCCTTGCGGGAAGCGAAACTCAAAGGCGCGAAAGTTCTGGGAATCTGCAATGTCGTCGGCCGATGCTCACGCGCGAAGCAGCGGCACGATCTACACGCACGCCGGCCCGGAAATCGGCGTCGCCTCCACCAAAGCC
>CAWCGE010000029.1:0-69870 GCA_963795005.1 uncultured Acidobacteriota bacterium
GGCGCGCTACCAGGCTGCGCTACGCCCCGACATGGAGTGCGTGATTCATTCTAAGGCACATTCGAACTTCACTGCTACTCTGATCCGCCGTTTTTGTCACAACTGCGTGAGACTGTGCCAAATGCTTTGAGAGTGCGGCCGCGCCAAAATCCAGCAGCATTTTATTCTGTTTAGAAGCGGCGATTTCTGACCGGCTCGGGCGCGCGGTGAGGCATTCCTATTCGAGGAGATTCAAGGGATTGCCGCTACGGAGTGCGGAGTCCAGCTGATCTGGGCCAAGCGGAATTTCGATTTCGACGCGCGTGGCATATGCCGTCACGCGAATCCCGTCGAAGATGCTGGAAGGTTGCGATCCGGATTGCGCAGACTGGTGTTTTCGATAGACGATGCCCGCCTGCAGCAAAGCCGCAAGCGTAACGGCTTCTGCAGGAGTGGAACAACGAATTTCTGATCGCGCCGAGAGATCGTCTGAATTGGTGACTTCAAAATCCATGGACTGAATGTCGTTGAGCAAAACGGCGGCTTGCGGAACTCGTGAAACTTGCGGCAGCAATTGTTGCACGGCCGTGCGGGCGTAGTCCTTATTCCAAAGGGTCCAGGTTAGAGAGTCTTGATCCGTGTCGCGAACGAGAGGGTAGAGTACCGGATTTTCCGCGAAGCTTTCGTTGCCTTGGAAATGAACCGCGAGAAGCTGTTCAAGCGCCGCCCGCTCGCCAAAAGCCGCGGTGCTGGAATCGAGAAAGACGAGAAACAAATCTCCCGGAGCGCCTCCGATATCGAGTAAACGCACACCCTGTTGATCGAAAGTGGGCAAATTGTGGTCGCTGAAATAATTCTCGACCGTGCTGGGGGAGAAATGCCCGATCGCCACACCGACCATCCCCTCCGCGTGGGTTTTTGTCGCAGAAACCGTTCCCCACGCAAGAGTGTCCACTTGGGTTTCGACATCGAGGCCTGTTCCCGAAAGAAAAATCTCGAGTTTGCGGAGACGCAGTGGAAGAAGGGTCTGCTCGGCAATTGGAAACCAGGGAAGTTGCCGAGCAGTTTTGAGGTCGAGATAACTGATTTGAGTGACGTCTTTCGGAAACATTTCGACGACTGACGTATCAAGTGCAGTCGCATTGGCGAGGGCAGGAGCCAGTACGATGGCGGCCGCGAGCGCAGCCGCCACCTTCAGGATGTACTTGCCCAGGCTCATTGTAAGCATCCTCACTCAAGGTGACTCCTACTTCACAGTAAGAGCTATTGAGGTTGATTGCATCACGTTGCCCGACGTGGCGTTGACCATAACTGTGGTCGTGCCCGCGGGTGTACCCATGGTGCCGTTGTTTTTTCCGCCGCCGCAGCCAGCCGCCGCAAAAAGCAAACCAGCAGCTAGGGCGAAACGAATCCAATCCGCCGTTTTAGCGACACCCTCGCGGCTCCCAGATATTCCCTTCCGCAACGAGAGCAGCAGCAAAAGGACGGCGGCTAACGCCAAACCTAGCAATCCCAAGCGCGATGCCGGGCCAGCAACAACCGGACCGGGCGTTGCTCCGTAGGTGCCGGTAGTGACGGTGGAGATTGTCAATTGCGTTGTTGCCGCGCTGCCCGCGGGCGTGACGGTCGACGGAGAAAACGAGCACGTCGCGCCGCCGGGCAAACCGGAACATGAGAACGATACTGCGCTATTGAATCCGTTTGTCGGCGTTATTGTAAGACTGGTGCTAGCAGACTGTCCTTGCGTGACTGCGAGCGCCTGCGAGGCGGCCGAGATGGAAAAGCTCGCGCCTGTGGGCTGCGTTTGAGCAACCGCAATAGCCCCAAACAAGCCGTCGCCTTCGTTTACCAGACCAGCCGAAAAATAAAGCGTATCTTTTGCACCTGTCTGGCCAGTCGGATCGAACACAAGCTCCCAGAGAGAGCCATTGACGAGAGCGTTGCCGTTGGAATCCTTTAGCGTGCCCAGGAAATTGCCCATTGTAGGATCGAACGCGTTGATCGTTCCGTCGCCGAAATTGCCGATGAGGAGATCATTTGAGAACTGGCCGAAATTGGCGCTGGCTATGACCGTGCCCCACGGGGAATTGAGCTGGCCCTGCGATATCACCCGGCGGACAAAATTGCCGTTGGCGTCGAATAGCGAGACGAAGCCGTTGCCCGGAGCGTTGACGGGATCATGCTTGGGAGCGTCCTGCATCGCGTAGGTGACGTACACTTGGTTGTTGTTGAGCACGTGCACGCCGAACGGTGCGAAGCCTGCGGGCAGCGTCGGATCCGTGAAGTTTCCGGCAAGCGCGGTCGGCTTGAATGTGGAATCGAAGACATCGATGCGCGCGTTGCGAAAGTTTGTGGCGAGAAGAAAATTTCCCGTGCCGTTGGTAAGGAGCGCGAGACCTTTGTAAACCGGATCGGTGCCGGAATTGAAATTCGGATTGTTTACCTCAAGTACGGCATTGTTGCCGCCGGTCCATGCGGAGATGGTTCCGTCCTCGGTGGAGAAAATGAAAAATGCGGGGCTGCCATTTACAGCGAAATTGGCGGTGGCATTGGCGACCATACCCGTCGGTGTTGCAGGACCTGGAGCGCCCGCCGGAGGCGGAATGGTAACAATGAGGGATTGCGGCACGCCCTGATTATCGTACAGCGTGGAGAAGCCGCTGTTATTGTCCGAAATCCAAAACGGGCCGCCGGGCGAGAATGCAACCCCCCAAGGATTAATGAGTTTCTTGTCCGTGTGCGGTGCGGCTACGGCGCCATCGGAAACCAGATTCGTTTGCGCGTAGCTGCTGCTCTGTGCGCTCGTCCGGCCAGCCAAAAGCGCAACAAGCAGCATCATGAGTGGCAAACCTGAAATCATTCTTCTCATAAAATTCGTTTTGCTCCTTAAGCAAAAGTCTGTCGCTAGGAACATCTTCGTCTTCATGCAACTTTCTCCCTCAAACCAAGAATTTGTAGATCGTGTTGAAATCCATTTCGAGAACCATCGTGCAGGAATCCGGCTGCACAAGTTGTCACGGTGTTGTCACGCGAATGGAAAATAATGCCTACATTTCTAAAGAACAGTTTTTGACAATCGACGCCGACGACTGCGCCCGCAGATGTCGCAATGCAGGGCTGCGCTTGCGTTCCTACCTTCATCCGGGGTCTTTCTTCCGATTCAGGCATTCGCGAGTGAGGCAGTGGTCCGATGCGTCATAGGCGCACTTCGCCCCGCCAGCCTGTTTTGCAGATTGCTGCACTACGCGAGAGAAGGGAACTGGCTCCGGCTGCGGCCCGTGCCGGGAACGGGCCGCCATTTGGCCGGGGAACTAAAACGTTAGGGATGCTTTAATTTGAATGATTCGAACCGAAGCATCTCCGCCGAGTCCGGAACCGAGGATGCTGGTCGGCTCACTGACCGCTGAGGAGATTGATCCGAGCGCTCCCGTCAAGTTGGCGTTGGGAAGACTGAAATTCGGGTGGTTAAACAGGTTAAAGAACTGAAAGGCTAACCCGAATTGGCCCGCTTCCCAGTGGGGGATTTTGGTCAGCTTTTGCGCCGTGAAATCCGTATTCCAGTAGCCGGGCCCGCGAAAAATGTTGCGCAGTCCGCCGATAAAGTTCGTCTCTGACGTGGACGAAACGAACTGAGCGGCGGTAAGGCAAGGAGTTACGCCTGTCGCTGCGCCTTCTCCGCAACGGGAGGTCGGTCCGCCAAGGAACTGCGGAAGGACCACACCGCCAAAACCTTGGGCTGATAGAAGTCCATCCAGGCCGCCATCCACCACGGAATAAGGAAGACCGCTACGGACAAAAATTGTACCGGAGACCTGCCAGCCATCTACCAGTGGCGCCCAGCCATGCCCCAGCAAAGCGCGACGAACGGGCAATTCCCAAACGTAGCTCGAACTGAAGTAATGGCGGACGTCGTAGTCTGAGGGACCGTAATTCTGTTGGGTGTTGAATGGATTGATGGTGGAGGTAACGGAAGTCCCGGAGAAGAAGACGTTCGGGTTTCCACCATTGGACACGTCGTCAAAGGCGTGGCTGTAGGTGTAGTTGGCCTGCAATACGCCTTTTCCCCAGCCCCCATTGACGTTGTGTTTGAAAGAAAAAGTCACGCCCTCATAGTTCGATATGCCATTGGTGTCCAGAAGGCTCACGGTGCCGAACCGAGGGTCGAACGGAGCCGGCGGAAGACCAACGAACGAAGGAACGTTCTGGCAGGCGGTTCCAACAGCGCCCGGACTGCAGAATGCGTTCACGCCGTTGCGATCCACAAGGTCGTGAATGCTGTGGTTTCCGTTGTAGGCGACGTCAAAGGAACTGTTCTTGCCAATGGTCTGCTGGATTTCCAAGCTCCATTTCTGGAACTGCGCAATGCGCGTCTGTTTGTTGGCGCTGAATAGACTCGGCGGCGAGAAGGCTGGAACATTTTCCTGGATTTGAGCCAACGTTTGGTTAGTCTTAAACCCGTTGATCAAGCCGGCGTTGTTGGCGGCCGCCTGAGTAAACAAGTTGCCGCCGTTGAGGGTTTCGCCCGGAGCGATGTTGCTTCCCGAGACCAAGAACGTGTTGACTCCCGGCGCGTTGGAAGCAAAGTTGTCCGTGAAGACAGCGGGAAAAGCGTCGTTGAAAAGTCCGACTCCGCCGCGAATCACAGTGCCGCGCAAGCCGTGTGGCGACCAAGCGAAACCGAACCGTGGTTGCCAGAGAATCGAGCTCAGGCCTTGTAGTTCCTGATGCAGTCCCTGCAAAACATCGGTACTGTACGGCGTGTTGACGTTGTTGTCGGCCAACAGGAATGGCGCGTTCAGACGGTTAAAGCAATTGGTCTGGCAGACTGGGTTGGACTCGTGCTCGATTCGAAGAGCAAAGGTGAGCGTGAGGTTTGATTTAATTTTCCAGTCATCTTCCCCGTAGAAAGCGAGAGTATAAAGAGCGATCGGCTGCGACAAAGCGGTGGGGAAGCTTTGCTCCAGAACCGAACTGGTGCCGGTTGCCGGGTCCACACCACCATTGAAGAATGCCGCCACCGAATTGGGCGTCACGAATCCGCTCGTGAATACGCCGAAATCTTGATCGCTCACGTCATAGCGGAGGAACTTGGTGCCCACCTTGATCGTGTGGTTTCCCAACGTCTTCGAAAAGTCATCACCAATCTGATACTGCGTGACGCTTCGCCCCTGGGGGAAGAACGCATCCCCGGCACCGCCGGCGGCAGCTCCACCGATGTTGAACCACGGAATATTAGCGTTACCGAAAAAAATCGTGGTAGGGAACGCGGCGAGCGTTGCTGCACGGTTCGAATTGTCGAAAACCGCGCTGTACCACTGTCCGGACAGAATGAACTGGTTCACCATGCTCGAGCCGAATGTGTGTGTTTCATTCAATTGGCCCTGCCATTGCGGCTGGTTGCTGGTGATGTTGAAAAGAGGACTGATCGGGTCGGTGTCGGAGGCTTGATTGCCGTGATCGTAAAGAACGCGCAGAAACACGCGGTCGTTTTGGGTAGCGTTGTAATCTACCCGGCCGGAAAACTGCTGCTCGGTTGTGAGGTTGTTATCTGCCGCCTGAAAGAACGACGAGCAAGCAACCCCAGGTCCCAGGCCGGTGAAGCCGTTACAGCCTAGGGGATCCGTAGATAAAGGACCGGCACCCGGCACGGCTTTTGCTGCTCCCTTGGCGTTATTGTAGAGGCTGAACAGGTTCTGGTAGAACTTGACGGTTGCTGAATTGGCGGGAAAGCCGTTATTGTTCTCTAGATTGGCAATGGTTGCGGTCTGGAACGCCTGGCTGGGAAACGCGACTGCGGTGCTCACCGGAACCACGACGCGCAGGCCCTCAGTGTTGAAGAAGAAGAACAACTTGTCCTTCTTGATGGGGCCTCCAATTGAACCAGCCCACTGATTGGCATTGCTGAAATTCTTCGGATCGCCCGCATGATTCAGAAACCAATCGTTCGCGTTGAAAGCGCTGCCATTCCAGTAATAAATCGCGTTGCCGTGAAAATCGTTACTGCCGGATTTTGTGACGTAATTGACGCTGGCTCCTGCCAGGCTGCCGTATTCCCCCGAGTACCCACTGCTGACAATAGTGCTCTCTTGAATCTCGTTCGCGCCTAGCAGCAGGTTCGTGGCGCCGGAGTTATTCAAGTTGAGGAAAGGATCGTTGTCATCCATTCCGTCCAGCGTGAAAAGGTTCGAGGCGGCGCCGACGCCGTGGTCGGAGAAGTTACCCAATCCACCAGCGGTGTTCATCACCACACCCGGGGCGGTCTGAACAAAAGCGGTAAGGTCATTGCCAGGATTGGGTATCGCGCTGAGCTGCTGCTGATTAAACGTGGTTGCTACGTTTCCGTTTTCTGTTTGCAGCAGCGGTTCCGCCTCGCCGGCGACGGTTACAGTCGTGGACGCAGACCCAATCGTGAGCTGGATATCTCCCGTGGTAACCTGTCCCAGCGCGACGTTCAATGTCCTCTTAGCTTCCTCGAAACCTGTGGACGTCACCGACACGGTGTAACTGCTGGGAGTCAAGAGTTGGAAATGGTACACGCCGTCCTTGTTGGTCTCCGCCGTCGCGGTGGTTCCTTTTGAATTATCCTTCAGCACCACCTTCGCTTGCGCCACCGCTGCGCCCGAAGGATCGCTCACGACGCCGGTGATTTCGCCGGTGGTCTGAGTCTGCGCGCGAAGTTCCTGCCCGTGAAACGCAACCGCTAACAGGAGCGCAACGCCCAGCAACACCCATCTTTTGAGATTCATTGTCTTTCGGCCTCCCAGTGAATTGTGTTTCTTCCGGCATGCTGCGTTTGTTGAAGGCCGCATTGGATTCGGCCAGTTGTTTGCGCACGGCCGCAACCGTCAATCGCGAGAGCGGAATGCCCAATGTCGATCTTGTTTGTCGCGAAATAAACAGAACGATCACTTCCGTTTCTTCGCTGACCTCTTTCAGTACGCCGATGTATTTGCCGCCCCCGGCCTCTACAATCGAGGAGATTTCGTCTTCGTTCAACACTGGATCCATCCTGTTCGAACCTCTTTTCATATTGCCCACTTCCAACGGTGCCGGCGCTTCGCATCTCCTGCGTCAACTACGCCGGCGGCGCCTGAAACGCACCGCCGACGAGCCGATGCTTTTATCCAGACTCAAAGCTAGTCTCCGGCTACGACCGTGACTTGCTTGGCCTTCGCGAGTTCCTTCGACAGTTGCTTGGGGTAGAGGAATTCATGTCCGATTGTTTCGCCAGGGTAGAACCAGGACACGAGTGCCTGAGGCTGTGCGGGGGCATGCGCTGCGAAAGTGAATGCAGACTTGTCCGTTGGCTGCAGACGCTCCGCATTAATCGTGAGGACCGTGCCATAGAAAATGGTTCGATCCGAGTTATAGATACGGACCTGGTTATGGTCGGTCACGTCCTGAGGGAGGATGAACCAATAAGTTCCCGCAGGTAGGACGCGTCCGGGAATCTGAACCGCCTGGTTAAAGGTGACTTTAGTGGCCTGATTCGATTCATCCGCGCGCGCGCCGGGCAGAATCATCAAAAATGCAAGCAACAGCACAATGGTGGAAAATTTCCTTGCGAGCGAAACCTTCATAACAGCTCCTTTTTTGTTGTAGTGCGGCCAGCTAGTGCACTGATTACTTCGTTGGTACTTCTCCTGTGCGTTTAACCTGGGCCGTCACAAGTAAGATGGTCGGAAGCTGCGGGAGAATGTAAATGTCTCGTCTAATGACTGTCACAAGGTTGTCACGGCGAGTTACGCCCAGATGAGATTTTCAGCGCGACCATTGGGCAGGTATCTAGATAACCCGTCCAGTCAACTGACTGTCGCAGCCGGCCTGGAAGGGTTAAAGCCGCAATGCGAATGCTATTGGCCGAGCGATTTGATCAGAGCAAGATCGAATTGGAAAATGGCGACCTGGGTAGCACCGAACCCCTGCCGCCCCTGAGCAAAGCTCTCAAGGGCGTCAACGGCCGCAATAGCGACAAGACCCTCATCAGGAGGAACCGAGCACGCCATTGCGCGCCGGCCTGGAAAGACCTACCTGTGGCTCTACGACCGGTACCTAGCGCGCGAAAGAGGCGAACACGGCGTTGTGGGCGAGGCTATGGCGCCAAGGCAGGCATCGTTTTGGTAAGTGCCGCTATCGACACCAAGTGACCAGTGAACTCAAGCTGATTCTTTTGGAGAACAAGTAGTCCTGCCTGCGCGGCCCTGCTGCTCGATCACCCGGGGCTCATCCGGTCACCTTTCGGCTATGCTTGATCACTGTTTGCGCTCGTTTCATCACATTTACATATCGATCGGATTGCGTCAGTTCCATAATGATCTGCGGCTTGCGTACCGTTACGTTTTTGTTGTGCGCTGTACTTATGGTGACTGATGAACACCGCAAGAAGACGAATTCTTGAATCCTTCCGCAACGGCCCAGCGGCACTCGGTGCCGCACTTGCCCGTTTTCCAAGAAAAATGTGGGTCTACAGGCCTTCTTCAAACCAAGCGAGCATTCATGAGACGATCTGTCACCTCGCTGACACCGAAGTGATCGAGTACGTTTATTGCCGAACTCTGATCGTTGATCCGGGCTCGCCTGCTGTTGGAATTGATTCGTCGGCCTGGTCCGGAAGCCTCGGGTACTTCTACGAAGACGTCAAGGAAGCCATGGGCATCATTCGTGCGCTCCGGCGGGTCACATATCATTTCCTAAGAGTCTTGCCAGAAAACTCCTGGACCCGAGTGGCGGAGCTTCCCACGCACGGCCGACTGTCGCTCGACGAATGGCTTGAGATCCGCGAGAGCTATTTCCCTGAGCAAATCCGCCGAATGGAGCGAATTCATGCAGCTTGGTGCGAAGTCACGGCTTCAAATCAGGCTGTCGCGGCGTTAAGTAAGAACTCGCCCGTGGAGTCCTTTGCACCGTGAGATAATGCGCTGGTGCCGGAGTATCACAGAGATTTCACGATGCGAGAAGCTTCTGGTAGTCGAAAGAAGAAGGAAAGGAAAAATGTATCCGTGCGGGCACTAGGGATCCTCGTTGCCGTCCTTGCCTTCTGCCATTGTTCCGCTCTGAGGGCTGCGGCGCAGTCATCGTCTGCTCCAGCGACATCGGAGCGCAAGCCGGTGGTCGTGGAGTTGTTTACCTCGGAGGGATGCTCGAGTTGTCCGCCGGCGGATACGTTGTTGCAGAAATTAGAGGAGCTTCAACCCCTGCCCGGAGCGGAAGTGATCGCTCTGGAAGAGCACGTGGACTACTGGAATCACGACGGCTGGAATGATCCATATTCTTCGCCTGAGTGGACTCAGAGGCAGTTAAATTACGGAGCGCTCTTCAAGACCGAAGCCTACACGCCGCAGATGGTTGTTGATGGACAGAGCCAATTTTTGGGCAGCAGTGCGCGGGACGCCTCGCTCGCGATCCATAAAGCGGCAAGTTCGCCGAAGACGGAAGTTGCGATTACCCCGGGGGCTCCAGATGCGAATGGTCCGGAGCATTTTACCGTGTCGGTCGGTAAGCTCGCTGGAGATACGCCGGGAGACACTGCCGAAGTGTGGCTAGCGGTTACGGAGGATGGCCTGCAGTCGTCGGTAAATCGCGGCGAGAACGCCGGACACGTCTTGGTACACATCGCGACGCTGCGGTCGTTGCACAAGATCGGGGTCGCGGGAACAAATGGAGCGCCGCAGTCCTTCACCGGCGATCCGCGCGTGAAATTCGATTCTCACTGGAATCGAGAAAAACTGACGGTCATGGTTTTCGTGCAAGAGAAAAAGAGCCGGAAAATTCTGGGCGCAGCCTCAACAAGCATCACGCCTCATACGGGAAATCCCGCCGTCGCTGCGTCAAACAAACCGGCAACCTGAACGCGATTTATAACCGCCTTTAGGTAGTGTGAACATCCCTTCTGGCAAAATCTGACCCTCCACAATTTGGAATTCTTATCTGCCTCGCTTCCCTTTGGTGTGCAATGACGTGTCTCGGTGACGACTCGACGCGCGCGCGATGCGAGCGAGCGTATAAGCGGAGTGAGCTCGAACATTCGTCTCCGCGAACTCATATCCTCTGTATCCCATACTTGCGATAAGTCCTTGTAAATCTGCAGCCAACGTTCGGGCTTTGCATTGCAATGCCTAGAGAGTGTCCTCAAGGGAGTTTCTGCATTACTGGGGCGAATCTCTAGGAGGTCGTATGAATTGGAAGCGGATTTTTGTTGTGGCATTCGCGCTCCTGATAGCCATGTCGATTGGCTCGGCAAGGCTGGCAGCGCAGACGTCAACGACGGGCGACATCACCGGCGTGGTAACCGACCCGAGCGGCGCCACGATTCCCGATGCGAAAGTTACTCTGACTGATGAAACGAAAGGTAGCACGCAAGAAACGACAACGAATAAGGACGGTATCTACCACTTCTACCTGCTTGCCCCTGGCCCATACACCGTAACGGTGGCGGCAACCGGCTTCCAAACATTCAGCCGTCATTCGAATGTAGGAGTGGGCCAAATCGCCACCATGAATGTCCAGCTTACGCTGGGTGCGGCGAGCACGAGCATTACAGTGACAGAAGCGGCGCCTCTTTTGCAGACCGACACCGGCGACACTTCCACGGCTTTGTCCCAGCAGCAAGTGGCGAACGTTCCAAATCCAGGCAACGACCTGAGCGCCATTGCACAGCTGGCTCCGGGCGCGATCATGAATACGCAGGGCGGAATGGGCAACGTCGAAGCGTTTGGATTGCCGGCCACTTCAAACCTTTTCACCATGGATGGAATGGACGACAACGATCCGTTTCTGAACTTGAACAATTCCGGCGCGTCGAACCTGCTGCTCGGTTCGAACGAAATTCAGGAAGCGGACGTGGTGACCAACGGTTTCTCCACGACGTACGGAACGTTCTCCGGGATCAACGTCAATTACGTCACCAAGTCCGGGGGCAACGCGTTTCACGGCAATGCCGTGTATTACTGGAACGGCAGCGCGTTGAACGCGAACGATTGGTTCAATAAAGCCAACGGCTTGCCACGTCCTTTTGACAATGCCAACCAGTGGGCGGCGTCGCTGGGCGGACCGATCAAGAAGGACAAGCTGTTCTTCTTCTTGAACACGGAAGGCTTGCGGGTACTCATCCCGGTTCCCTCAAACGTTTTTGTGCCGACGACGGGTTTTGAGAGTGCAGTCGTCAACAACCTTAACACCCTGGGTGACACAGCGTCGATTCCCTACTATTGCCAGGACCTAGCGGGTATCTGTCCCACCTCCACCGCGCTGAACGCCAAGGATGGTGTTGGGATCTTCAATCTTTTTAACGGCGTAAAGAATCAGGCCAATGCACAAAACAACCTACCGGCGGGGAGCAACACAGTCAAAATAGGAGGAGTTACACACAACATCGTCACCGGGAACGGATGCAGCAATGCGATTCTTCCTGGATTCTTCACGGACACGCCTTCAGGCGGGTCACCGCTGCCCGGGTCGGTTGCCGACCCAGGAGCTTGCGCCCAGACGATCCGCGAAGTTCCGGTGAACTTTGCGCCGGAATGGCAGCTTGCTGGACGCCTTGACTGGAATATCGGCGCCAATGACCGCGCCTATCTGCGCATGCAGTATGACGTAGGGCAGCAGCCCAGCTTCACCGACCCGCTGCTTCCGATTTTCAACGCCACCAGCCACCAGCCGGAGTATCAGGGCCAATTGAACGAGACCCACACGTTCAGTCCCACCTTGACCAACCAGTTCCTGCTTGCCGCTACCTGGTATTCGGCCATTTTCGGGCCAGCCGACCTTCCCGCAACGCTGGCTACGTTTCCGACCACGCTTGCGTTTGGTGATTCGTCCCTGGGCGGGCCTGGGGCTTGCACAGGGGTCGTGGGTACGGCAGTAGCTTGCGACGACTTTATCTGGCCGCAGGGTCGCAACGTCACGCAATTTCAGATCGGCGATGACGTTTCGAAAACCATCGGGAACCACACCCTGAAATTCGGGGCTAAGTACCACAAGAATTATGTAAGTGACCACGACTTCGGGACTTTCAATAGCGGACTAGAAGCGCCGCTTAGCCTGGCTGATTTTGCCAATGGCGGCGACCCGGCAGGATTGGGTGGCGTCGGGAGCATCTACATTAAGAGCTTCACGCAATCCCTGAACCAGCCTGTCCGCCTTTATGAAGTAGCGGGGTACATCCAGGACGACTGGCGAATCAAGTCCAACCTAACGATTTCGCCAGGTTTGCGGCTGGAGCACGCCTCGAATCCGACTTGCGTGACGCTCTGTTTTGCGCAGTTGGGCGTACCACTTAGTGATATCGGCACGACTCTACCGTATAACCAATTAATCCAAGTCAACCGCAGGCAGGCGCTGTACGGTTACCAAAACCTGCAATGGGAGCCGCGCATCAGTTTTGCCTGGCAGCCTTTCGGCGCGGCCAGCAGTGGGTTGAAATCGAATTTCGTGGTCCGCGGAGGTATCGGAATCTTTTACGATATCTTCCCGGGACAAATCTCGGACAATCTGGCACAGAACTCACCTCTATTTAACACGTTTGTGATTAGCAGCGGACCTAACTGCACTGGTTATTTGGCGCCTAACCAGACGCCTGGGGAGAATTTGTTTGACTGCGCGACCGCCGCGCAAACAGCGTTTCAGAATGCGTTCAACACCGGAGCCAGTACCGTCGCCGTGGCCCCCAACATCACGTTCACCCAGCAGCCAAAAACCGAGGCGCCGCAGTATCAGAAGTGGAACTTAGATATCCAGAAGGGCTTCGGACCCAACGATTCGATCGACATCGGCTACAACGGCAACCACGGAATTCACGAGCCGTATTTCAACAACTCGCTGAATGCCTTTGGGTTCGGATCGCTTCCCGCGACGCCGGCGACAACCCAATTCGCCGAAGTGGACCAAGAACAAAGCAGCGGCGTGTCGAATTACAATGGTCTGACAGTCTCTTACAAACATCGCTTCTCGGGTTGGGCCGGAGCAGGGGTGTTCCAGTTCAACTACACCTACAGCCATGCGTTCGACGAAGTCTCGAACGGAGGTTTCAACGCCTTCACGGGAAATAGCATATTGAACCTGGAGAACCCGTTCGACCGCAGAGCGAATTACGGTCCTGCCGACTACGATGCCCGGCACGTGATCAACGCGAATTACGTCTGGGAGGTTCCGGTTAGGAAGGCGCTGATGGGACACGGTTGGGCGCCGCTGGTGGATGGTTGGCAGGTTTCCGGTGCGGTGTTTTACCGGACCGGCTTCCCGTTCACGATCGTCGACAGTGCGGAATCAGCGGCTCTCAATGCGAACAACTACTTCGCCACGCTGTTTCCGGTGCCGTTGACGTCCGTGCCGGTCAGCTGCTCAGGAGAGGCTCATGCGGGTCCTAACGCAGTTTCCTGCTACGCCGCCGGTTCATTCCCGCCACCCAAGACCGAGACCGATTTCGCGCCTGAGGGCTTCCGCAACGCGTACCGCGGCCCAAATTACTTCGACACGGACTTCAGCTTCACGAAGAAGACGAAGATTCCGGGTTGGGAGCGTGGGGAGTTGCAGCTAGGCCTGCAGTTCTTCAATCTGTTCAACCACTATAACTTCAGCCTGCCAATAGCCAACATCGCGAGCCCCCAATTTGGCACGATCCAGAGCGGCGTGAACCCGCCGACCAGCATTCTGGGATCGTTCCTAGGAGGCGATGCGGCACCACGGCTGATCCAGGTCAAAGCGCAGTTAGTTTTCTAAGAGGCAACGGACGACTGCAACGGCATCACTGCGACAAAAAAGGGCGCTCGGAGAAATCCGAACGCCCTTTTTTCCAGTAGGGCACCGTACTAAATCCGCTATCGGGGCACTCCGAGTCTCAGCGACTCTGCGGACGCCCACGTTGTTCGAAAACACGCGAAAACTTAATCGGCTGAAAGCGCGTCGCTTCCGAGCCAGAACTGCGCGAGCGATTTTAGATTTGCCTTATACGTGCGCGAAACGGTGTACTGCTTGCCGCCCTTTACGCGCAGCAGATATTCACCCGTGCTCCAGGGCTGCATTTCCTGCACGCAGGCGCCGTTGATCAGCACGGAGCGGTGGATGCGTATAAACCCGTAAGGCTCGAGTTTCTCCGCCAATGTCGAGATGGAACCGCGGAGCAGGTGGGAACCCGACGGTCGCTGTAATAGCACGTAATTGCCCTCGGCCTCGACGGCAATGACTTCCGCCGGATCGATAAGAATG
The DNA here is from genome assembly GCA_963795005.1 of uncultured Acidobacteriota bacterium. Classification (GTDB taxonomy): domain Bacteria; phylum Acidobacteriota; class Terriglobia; order Acidiferrales; family UBA7541; genus Palsa-295. The sequence goes on from CAWCGE010000029.1 coordinate 14,182, forward strand.
ATTCTTCCTTTGACCTTGATGGCGATGTTCGAGGGTTTCGCCAAACGCGCCTTCAACTCCGACAGTATCTCCAATAACTTCAATTCTCGCTCGCGCGAGGTCCTCTGCATGGCGACGTCCAAGGCTTCGTGAATCCGCTTATCCGAGAAAGGCTTCAAAACGTAATCAACCGCGTGTTTTTCAAACGCGGCAACGGCGTGCTCATGATGGGCCGTGACAAAAACGACTGCCGGCACCGGCCAGTTCTGATGACTCATGCAGTCTACAAACTCGATGCCGGATAGCTCCGGCATGTGAATATCCAGCAAGACAACGTCGTAGGGTTTTTTCTGCAGCTTGTCGAGCGCCTCAACCGCATCTTCTGCACAATCGAAGGTTTCGACGTCGTTGCGCGCGGCCAGCACATTTTCCAAGGCCTTTCGCGCAAGCGGTTCGTCGTCCACGATCATTACACGCATGGCAGGTTCACCTCTCTGACTCTTGCGGCCGCATCACCGGCGAGGCTTTGCGCACTCGCTGGCTCGATTCAAATTCCGGAATTACGACGGTAGCGGTCGCGATACGGTCATCCGCCACGACAAAAGAAAACGTCGCTTCCTGCGGATAGAAGTACTCCAATCGCGCTCGCGTATTCTTCAGGCCCAGTCCCATGCCTTGCTGGCGATTTCCACCAATGCTGTTTCGAACCTGCAATTCCAGCGAGCCTTCCGTAACCCGGGACGTGATCTCAAGCCATCCACCCTCGCGGCAGCACGCTATTCCATGTAGAATCGAGTTTTCGACTAAAGGTTGTAAAACCATTTGCGGCACTAGCAGATCAACCGTCTCGGGGCTGATCTTCCAGCGCGTTTCCAATCGGGCTCCAAGCCGAATCCTTTCCAAATCCAGATAGGCTTCTATAAAGCTGATTTCCTCGTCCAGACGGATCAGATCCGAGCTGCCGTGTTGCAAGGCCGCGCGCAACAGGCTGGACAGCCTTAGAAGCATCGCTTTTGCCAGGGTCCGGTCGGTATCGATGAGCGTTGAAATGCCATGCAGCGTGTTGAATAGAAAATGAGGATGCAGTTGGCTCTTCAGGACTTGGAGTTCGCTGGCGGCCAGGGCTTGCTGGAGCTCATACCTCTCTAGTTCCTGCTTCCGCGCTTGCTCGAAATATTTGTACGCGTGAGCGCAGATCACGATGGTGATGTAAATGGCGATTTGGTCGCCGAGGGTGCCGTAGATGATGCCCGAAATGTTGTGGATAGAAAATCTCCATCGAATGAACCGCTGGATACTGGTGTCCCAGACCGGCGCAAGCGTCGTGCGTATGAGTGCATAGCAGAAAAGGAAAGGCGCCATCCCGAGAGCATAGGCAATGAGGCCGCGCGTTGGTTTGTATCGGTTCACAGGGAAGCGTAGGACGATCCAGAAGATGGGTGGGGTCAGGAGCGCGAAATCCACAAAGCGAATCGAAAGAATAGCCAGCAGCTGAAAAAAACCCGTGTGATACCCGAGCTCTCTTTCGATGAAATTCTGCTGCACCGCCATGAGCCCAGCAATTGCCAGCCAGAAGGCGACCGACCGGGCGTATGACCGGGCGGCCCGGCGAAGCAGCAGCTTGGAGATTTTCACGGGCCGAATTCTATCGCGAATTCGGGATATTCAGAGGTGTGAGGTTTTGATACGTCAGAAAAGAGGTGTCACCCTACACGGAAGCGGGGCGACTTGCATCACAGTGACGACGAGCTGGACCTAGCTGGCTCGGGAAGAACACGGACGATGTTAACGTGAGTGCCGACTACGCCGTGCCCTTGGCACCAGCGATTACGAGGACAATACCGCCCACGAGCGCGATGCCTCCGAGAATCGGAGGCAGAGGAATTGTGTGGTGCTCCTCTTTCGTCGCATGCACGGGTCCTAAGTCGACAACTTTCTTGTTCGTGGTGTAATTGATGCCCTGGTACGCGAACGAAATAATGCCGATCACCACGAGAATGATTCCGAGCACTGTACTGGCTTTCATAGGTTAATTTCCCCCCCACCGCGCGACATCTCTGCCAGCCTACCAACCGAGCAGGCGCAATGGGAAACTACCGATGGCCGGAAGCTTTTTGGCCTTCGGAAAGTCCTTTGACAAACGCGTCCGCCTGATTTTCGGCTTCTTCTCGAGCGACGCCGTAGCGCTGTTGGATGCGCCCGACCAGTTGGTCGCGCTTTCCGGCGATGACCTCGAGATCATCGTCGGTTAACTGGCCCCATTTCTCGCGGACCTTTCCTTTCGATTGCTTCCACTGGCCCTGCAGTTGATCCCAGTTCATCGGTTTGTTCTCTCCTTGCGTCTCAGCAGTGCTGTAGACGCTACGCGACTCCCTACATCACAACAAGCGAGCGCCTTTTTTCATATACATGGAAGTCCCTATATTCGAGCCATAATTTCTTTACCTTCGAATCCCTACTCCCCGCGAATTACTCACCGTGCTATAAGCGAGATTGTTGGTCGCCCGCCGGCGGCAAGCTGCGATTCATAAAGGGAGCCCGCGACATGCAATTCATTTTCCGTTTCTTTGTTGGTGGTCTAATCGTCTCGTTCTTCGCTGCGTTGGGCGGAGCCCTTAAGCCGAAAAGTGTCGCCGGCCCGTTGGGCGCAGCGCCCTCCGTAGCACTCGCCACTCTAGGACTGACGATCGTTGCCGAAGGTAACCGCTACGCCGCGACCGAAGCTCGTTCAATGATCATTGGCGCAATCGCCCTCTTCTGCTATTCATGCATCACAATCTGGCTCATCATGAGACACAGGTGGCACGCTGCGCCCGCGGCGATTTCCGCGATTGCGGTGTGGGGGGTTTTCGCTGTCGGCGGCTGGGCGTTGCTGTTGCGATAGAAGCTAATGAGAGTTTCCTTCGATCTTGCTGCCTTGGCGAAAACAAAGTGGTACGAGTACGGAATACGCTTCTTTTTTGGAGGTGCGATTACCGTAATAGCGGGTTTACTGGCCAAGCATTATGGACCGGTTTTCGGAGGCCTCTTCCTGGCGTTTCCGACAATTTTTCCTGCAAGCGCAACGCTCGTCGAGAAACATGAAAGAGAAAAGAAACAGGCCGCCGGGATATCGCAAACAATCCGCGGCCGTCAGGCGGCTGGGCTGGACGCTCGTGGCGCCGCCATGGGAAGTGTTGGGCTCGTCGTTTTTGCGGTTGTGGTGTGGAGATGCTTGCCAACGTGGAATAGCGCTGCCACGCTTGTTGCGGCGCTCGCAGCCTGGTTCACGGTATCGTTCCTGATTTGGCGATTGCGCAAACAGCGAATCTTCTTTCGGTCCAAGTCCAGCTAACGCTGTTGGGGGCGCGGGAAGCGCGGTGACGCGGCATGCACCGGAGTGAGGCTCGCTCGACCGATGGCAACGAGAATCTAGGCCGTCGGGATAAGAATTTCGGTGATCAACTGATCCTCAGGTGTCGTCCTAGGATCGTTGACGTAATTTTCGATGCAGAAGTCGTCGCGGGGCGGGATTTTTTTCTCGGCGACAATCAGAAAAACGCGCCCGCACGCTTCAGGCAAATGCGCATAAGCTCCGGTTAAGACGAAACGGCTGTACTTGCCGCCTTGGAATCTGGCGTATTGCACACCCTCTGGAAGAGTATGCGGCTCGGCATCGAGTGCGACGCCTGCGCGATACATTTTCGACTCGACCTTATACAGACTCATGTATCCGGTGATTTTGTTTTGTTCCGCGATCCTGGGAGCCAGCTGATGCACGGTTTGCCACGCTTGAGGCGCGGTGTCCTGGAATGGCCCAATTTTCTCGACGAAAGCGTAATGAGTTTCCGGCCAAGTCACGATGGCGGGTGTTTCGTCGAGTTTCATAAAGCTACTTTTCGGCGTTGCCATGCATTTCTCCTTGCTTTGGCTCGCATGAAGTTGTGGCAGCGTTAATTGCTAGCCGCCGGCAATAGCTCCGATGATGAAGAAAGGCTCTGCCCCCGAAGCGATTGCGTCCGGCACGGGTTCGTCGGGCGATTCCAGGGAGAGGTCCTCGTCGCAGGCGAAGAAGCGCAAAAACGGGCGCCGCTGCTTCGTGACGTGATCGCGAATGGTCCCGCGCAACATGGGATAACGCTCTTCGATCGCGTCCAGGATCGCACGCGTCGTCACTGGACTTGGCACATCGAGTTTCAATTCGTCATCGATGTGCGCGAGCGTCCGCAAGTGCGCGGGAAGGATCACTCGGATCATTGCAGCGTTTGTACCTCAACGGAAAGCACGGCCGGAAGATCGCGCACGATGGGCGCCCAGTTGTCTCCCGCGTCGGCCGAAGCGTACACCTGTCCGCCGGTGGTGCCGAAGTACACACCGCACGAATCCAGCGAATCCACGGCCATCGCGTCGCGCAATACGTTCACATAGCAATTCGCTTGCGGAAGGCCTTTCGTCAGCGCTTCCCATTCGTTACCGCCCGTCTTGCTGCGGTACACGCGGAGCTTGCCGTCGGGCGGATAGTGTTCCGAATCGCTCTTGATCGGCACGACGTAAACGGTCTCCGGCTCGTGCGCGTGAACGTCAATTGGGAACCCGAAGTCCGTCGGCAAATTGCCGCTGACCTCATGCCAGGTTTCGCCGCCATTATCGCTGCGCATCACGTCCCAGTGCTTTTGCATGAACAGCACGTCCGGACGCGAGCGATGCATCGCGATGCGATGAACGCAGTGCCCCACCTCGGCGGTTCCGTCCGGGATCGTGTTGGACTTCAACCCACGATTGATTGGCTTCCAGGTCTTGCCGGCATCATCGGTACGGAAAGCGCCCGCCGCCGAGATCGCTATGAACATTCGGTCCGGATGGCCGGGATCCAGAACAATCGTGTGTAGACACATACCACCGGCGCCGGGCTGCCATCGCGGTCCTGAGCCGTGGCCACGCAATCCCGACAGTTCCTGCCAGGTCTGCGCACCGTCAGTCGAACGGAACAACGCAGCATCCTCGACACCGGCATAAACAGTCTCTCGGTCAATGAGCGAGGGTTCCAGATGCCAGACGCGCTTGAACTCCCAGGGATGCTGCGTACCGTCATACCATTGGTGCGTAGTAAGAGCCTTGCCGGTTGCAGGGGAATCATCGTACACGAATTTATTGCTCGCTCCAGACGGCATACTGCCCGGCGTCGGCACCGCTTCTCCGCCGGGCGTCTCCCACGTCTTGCCGCCGTCGCTCGAGCGTTGAATCACTTGCCCAAACCAGCCGCTGGTTTGCGAGGCGTACAGCCGATTCGGATCGGCCGGCGATCCCTTGAGGTGGTAAATCTCCCAGCCCGCGAAGTGCGGACCGCTGACATCCCATTGTTGGCGCTTTCCGTCGGCGGTCAGAATAAACGCGCCTTTGCGTGTGCCAACCAGAACTCGGACTTTGCTCATCGTTCACCCCTTTCTGACGCAATATTACGCGCGGCTCAATAAGATCGGGTCGCCAAGTTTTGAAGCATAGTTAGGCCGATAGCGTTCGGTATTGTACTGTGTTGCGACATCGATTTTGCGCACTCCGGAAGAGGACGCTGGCAGCGGCGCATGCGCGTAGCAGCCGTCTTGCACTCCGACCATTCGACCGGTGACGCCGTCACGAATCAAATCCAGGGCGATGTTCGCGAAGGTAATCGCCACGATTTTGTCTATGGCGTCGGGATCGCCGCTGCGCAAGTCGTACGTCAAATCGCTGGAGACCGTTTCCTCACCGGTGCGCTTTTGAATCTCCTCCGCCAAGGCGTGGCCGATATCCACTTTTTTCCGGTGGCCGTACGCATCCGCTTCGCCGACCTCGCCGATACTGTGCTCCTTCCACACCGCGCCTTCGGACACAACCGCTACCGAGTAATTGCTGGGATTGGCTCGCTTATCTTCCAGCAGGAGATTGCTAACGAGGTCAAGATCGAATGGATATTCCGGGATCAGACAGCGAGTAGAAGTCACGTAGGCGGTATAAAGTGCCGTAAATCCGGAATCACGTCCAAAGATGCGGAAAATGCCGATGCGTTCGTGCGAGCCGAGGGTGGTGCGTTGGCGCGTGATCGAGTCCTTAGCGCGCGTGATTGCCGTCGAAAATCCGATGCAATACTCGGTGCCGCGAACGTCATTGTCCATCGTTTTGGGCACGCCGATTACGGGGAATCCCTGGCTCGAGAGAGCAGCCGCGAAGCTAAGCGTATCATCGCCGCCAATGGCGATCAGGCAGCCCACTCCCAGCCGCTCGAGATTTTCCAGAACTGTGGGAGTGAAGTCATAGGATTTTCCGTCGAAGGGAAGCTTGCTCAATTGCGCACGGGACATATGTTCGGGGACCTTGGCCGCCTCCACGCGCCTCGGGTTCGTGCGGGAAGTGTGCAACACGGTGCCGCCAGTGCGGTCTATCGTCCTCGTATTTTCGCGTGTCAGCTCCCGCGCGTACGTCGCATCGAATTTTTCGGCGGGGTTCAGGTGCGTCAAGCCTTTCCATCCCTTGCGAATGCCGAGTACGTTGCGGCCCATCTCGGTGGCGCGGTACACCACCGACTTGATCACCGAGTTCAAGCCGGGTACGTCGCCTCCGCCCGTCAAAACGGCGATGCTGGTTCTCGCAGTCATGAATCGATTGCTCCTTGTGGGATTAAGATTGCCGAACTAGTTACAACTGACTCGTCGACACGTCGGCGCACCACCTGCTCGTCGCTATTCTCGCATAAGCCTCGCGGGCACCTAGAGTCCGTCGCAGAGGCTTCGCGCAATTTTGCCCCGTCGTTCACGAGATACGATGAGCCGTTCATTTTACTTCAGGAGGATTCCAAGACCGCCAAAGAAGTTCAGAGCGATGCCACGCATTTATTGCGGGGAGGTCACCAGCGGAAGGCCCTGAGGCAGCGAGGACTCGGGCGGATGCTGCGGGATTGTTCCTCGCACTCGGAGCAGAACAGCGACGGGAAGTCTACGCGGCGTATTTACTGCAGGAGTGCTCCAGCACCAGCCCCTCGGATGGGGAATGGATCAGATAAGTGCCTTGCACGATCTTCTGCAGACGCTCCACACACGCTTTCGCCGATTCCAGATTTTGCGCTTCGGAGATCCACACAAAATTGCCATCGGGAAGCCTCTTGAATATATCGAACATGATGAATTGTTCCTCCTGCGGGTCTTGTATGCACTTTCAGCGCCAAGCCCCGCACGCACGCTTTCCCCAGTAGAATCAGCGATTTATAAACACGAGCAATCGATCCTTGCCGCGATCATGTGTAATTTTGCCAGGGGTTTCGACCATGCTGCCTAGTGGGCGACGTACCGGCGCCGCAGGCGTGCCGACGCTCGTTGCGCACGCTACCGGAAACTTCACTACGCTCTACGGTCTTCTCGGTATGGCTCGCTCTGCGACCGCAGAAGTAATATCTCTCGTACATTTGGTGCGTTTGTCGGCCGATTGCTCAAGGGAAAGTTAGTTCAGGAGGTTTCAAGATGCTCTACTACGCTTTGCTTTTCTTGGTTGTGGCCTTGATCGCGGGATTTCTCGGTTTTGGCGGTATCGCTTTTGCGGCTGCCGGAATTGCGAAGATCCTCTTCTTTGTGTTCTTGGTCATATTCATCGTCACGCTGATCATGCACCTTACCCGAGGCGGAACCGCCCGAGGTTAGAACCCGGGCCATCTAGCAACTCCAACGCGAAGGAGAATTTTGTGAAGAAAGCATTGATGTGCGCCCTGGTGGGAATCTTGGTGCTTGCTACCGCAAGCCGCGGTGATGACAAGGAAAAAGATGAGGACCGTTTGGCGAACTGTGGCACGGTTTTGAAAGAGATTTTGGACATTCCGGATGACATTCCCCAGGACTTGTTGGATAAGGCTGATTGTGTCGTGATCTTTCCGTCCGTCCTGAAGGCTGCCTTTATTGTTGGCGCCAGCTACGGCCGCGGTGCGATGACTTGCCGCAAAGGTGAAAACTTTAACGGACCGTGGGGTCCTCCCACAATGATGGCTCTGGAAGGCGGCAGCTTTGGCTTCCAGATTGGCGGACAGGCGACGGACTTTGTGCTGCTGGTCATGAACGACCGTGGAGCGAATGGCATCCTCAGCAGCAAAGTGAAGCTCGGCGGCGATGCCTCGGTAGCCGCAGGGCCAGTAGGCCGCGACGCTTCGGCCGAAACGGATGTCACTCTACGTGCCGAAATCTTGAGCTATTCGCGAGCTCGAGGGGTTTTTGCCGGGATCTCTCTCGAGGGCTCGACGGTTCGTCCGGATAACGACGCCAACGAGAGGATCTACCACACCAAAATCCCTGCGAAGGACATCGTGCTCCGTGATGCGGCGCCCGTTCCGCCCTCCGCGCAGCAGTTGATTGCGACGCTCGACGCCCGAACGCCGCATCACAAGACCTAGAGCGACCTACCCAAAGCGGCGCTCAAATCAGCGACAAATCAGGGCGCTCTCACGCGGAACCGATCGTGAGAGCGCCCGCATCACGCGCTCGATTCAGGATCCCGGCCTATGGACCTGACACCGATATACGACATATTCCGGCGGCTCCCTAACGGCGAGTTGGTTTGGACCTGTGCTGCACGCGGGCTCGAGGACGTAAGAGCGAGATTGGTCAACTTGAAATTGACCGCGCCTTCGGACTGCGTCGTGTACGTGCGGCGCGGCTAGCGAAGGTATCAAAAAATCCGCCGAGCTTGCGCCGGATTCATACTTTCACCGCTGCTCGAATTTTCGGCCACCCCGCGACCGCAGCCTTCACATTCGGTTCCTTCGCGATCACATCCATTACAGCTGTGGTGACCTGTTCGTCTATTACAGATGCCGTGCGAATGTCCGTTGGATAGCGTACAAGTAATTCCAGCCCCGTATCCGAAAATTGAAATTTCGCTTGGGGCGCGGGAGCCTGCATCTGGATTTCGATGCGGCGCTCCAGGTCGTTGTGCTGGCGTTCCATGTCGTCTTTATAGCGTTCGTAAACGGAATTTACTGCGGCCAGTATTTTCTCTTCCACGAGTTTGAAATCAGCGCCCGGCACACCTTGCAGCACGACCTCATGCCAGGTGTACTCTGTCCCGGGGATTTGCTTGTAAAGAGGAGTGGTGGCCTGGAAAAGAACGGCGTTCGAGAAGACCACGATTCTTCCGGTGGGAAATAAGTTGACGTCGCCACCTGCCAATTCCATCAGGTAGAAACGAACCGGCGATACATCAATCACGTCGCCGGTGACCCCGGCAATGCTAATGCGGTCGCCAATCCGGATTCCGTAGCGTCCAATCACAAAAAAGTAAGCTGCCACGGACAGCAGTACCGCCTGCAGTCCTACGGCTATCCCAGCCGTTGCGAACCCGGCAAATGTTGCCAGCGAACTAAAATCGCTTACGATTCCCAGGGTGACGACCGCTGCTATCAAAAAGCCCATCACGAAGCGCCGTAACAGCATGAACTGGCGCCGCCTCCGCAAATCGTGAATGTAGCGGAACGTCCATCTGCGCCAGACCTCGGAAAGAACCCAGAGCACTCCCAGGGCGAGGAGGATGGCAAGAGCGCTTATCACAACCGAGCGCAACGTGTCCTTGGATTCTCTCGCAATCGAGTTCCGCCAATTGATGAAGTTCGACCGGCTTTGATCCAGGACTAACATTTCCTGGCTCAGTGGGATGACGACATTCGCTATTTGCTTGAACTGCTCGGTCAGAGTCCGTAGCTCTGCTTGCGCGGCCTTGGCTTGTGCGGGGTCCGGCGGCGTCTGGCTGGCCAAATTGCGTCCCTGCTGAATTGTGGCGGCCAGTGTGTCCCGCATCGGTTGGCGCAGCGCGGCGGCAATTTCACGCACGTGTACCGTTCCGTCGGCCATTTGGTCGATTTGGTGCATGGTGCGGATTTCTGAGTACAGCGACAGGCCTTGGCCTATCAGGCCGGAGGATTTCGTAATCGCGGGCTTTGTGGTGACTGGCTTCGCTGCTGCCTTCTGGGCGTTCTGGTCGCCCAAAACTTCGGGAACCGTGCGTGCCAGATCACTGATGCTTCCCGCAAACCCGCCTGCGCCCGACTCGCTGCTGCTCTCTACGAAGCTCGCCAATTTCTGAACCGCATCCTGTGTCGCTTGATCGAGCTCCACTGCACCTTGCAACGAGTCGCGCTGAGCAATCAAGCTTTGCCGCTTGCTCGGCGAGGCCTTCTCGATCTGCCTGTTCAGTGCTTCTATTTTTGCCTGGTTATCGCTGATGCGGGACTTCAGAGTGGCCAGCGTCTGGGCGAAGTTCTGCTGTTGCCCAGTGCCTGTGGGCGCAGCCGTCGCCGCTGGCTGATCCGTGGCGTTTACCAGAAGTGCGGATGCCTGCGCGGACTGAAATGCCAGGCGCACGGCTTCCTGCGCCAGACTTTGCGAGGTGTCCTGGTAGATAGCGTCGCTCGGCAATCCGACCGTCCCTATTTTGGAGGTCGAATCGCGATACCAATTAATGACTGCGTTCAGATGATTAAGAATTGCGTCACGATCAATGGGCGCCGCGCTCCTGCTCGCGGGGAGCAGAACCAGAGCGATTGAGAACAGCACAATGGCTGTCAGGATTTTCAGAAGCCGCGTTCGGCGCATGGCTACCCTTCGCATTACGGGTCTTTCCTCAGAGTCGGGAGTTTTGGAGCCGGGATAATTCTGGAAAATCGATCCGCTGGGCGAGACGACTTCCATGGAACTGAGCGACGTTACAAGCCACCATTATACAAGCACCGACTGCAATTGCCGATTCGAGAATCCTCGATCCTCGCCGGCCGTTCGCGAGGTCCTTCCTAGCCTCAGGCTTTCAGACATGCAACCGGGAAATCCCTCAGCACATCTTCCACTCGTAGTGACGGACGCGTATGGCTCACCTGCACTTCGACGAAGTCATCAGAAAGTATGTTCTGCCAACGAGCGGGAGCCTTCGGCGGCAACAGTATCTTTGTACCTCGCCAAGATGCAGCAATGTGATCCCAGTTCGTCGCCGCACCAGTATGGGCCAACCATCTCGGAACAATCGTCAGCGCCCAGTTGTTTCCTTTGCGGCGGGCATAGGCAATGAGATTTTTTGCGCGCTTGCCGCTGATCGGCAGGGGCAGGTAAGAGCCATCGAGGAATAGATCGCGATATTTGCGGCGAACCGTCAGCGTCTTCCACGTCAGATAGAGCTTGGCGCGGCCGTCCTGCCAGTTTTGCACCAGCTCCTTGCAGAAACCAGAGGGATTCTCCAGAGTGCGCTTTTCGATTGCCTCCAACAATCGTATTCGGTGATCGAAATCAACGGGCCCGCGATTGTCTGGGTCCACCAGACGCAAATCCCACAGCTCGCATCCTTGGTATAGATCCGGCACTCCGGGACTGGTAAGTTTCAACAAAATCTGCGCGAGCCCATTCAACATCCCGAAATACGCAATCTTCTGCTGAAATTTCACAAAATCTGCCAGGAACAAGTTGCCCTTGCCCGGCTTGATTATTGCCGCGACAAAATCGGTCAGCGCACGCTCGTGTTCCACGTTTGGGCGCGTCCAACGCGTGTGAACCATGGCCTCGCGCGTAGCTTTGATGACGTACTGCTTCATGCGTTTTGCAAATGTGGGCATGTCCGCGGCAGCCAGCGGCCACGCTCCGAGCAGAGTTTCATACAGAAAAATCTCCTCGTTGCCATCAGGCGCGATTTGCCGGCTCACGACCTTCTTTTTCTTTCGATTCCAGCGCGCCCACAAGCTCAATCGCCGTCGCCATTCGCCTGGCAATTCAGACAGCACGTTGATTCGGGCGCGCACATCTTCTCCGCGCTTCGTGTCGTGGGTCGACGTAGAATTCAGCCCATGGGGCCAGCAGCGTTGGCGGTCACGAATGAAGGTATCGAACTCGAAAGGGGCGGGCGCTGATGGCCGGGGATCGCTGCCCACTTCGTTCAACGAAATCAGCGGGCAATACACGTACAGCGTGGTGTCTTCCAAACCCTTCGCAACAATCGGCCCCGTGAATTGTTGCCAGCGCATGACGAATGCCAGGCGCTCTTCACGTTGTTCCGCAAAATGGTTGCGCCCGTCCTCCATCAGCAACACACTGCGTACAAAATCAAAGCAAGACGAATTCATATGAGGCTTGCGCAATCGCGCCGCCGCTACGGCGGCCTCGATATAGCGGTTAGCGGCGTTGGGCACGTTCATCTCGCGGATGTAAGTTCGGTAGACGGGGAAACACGCAGTCACTTCTGTCAGCGCCTGCGCCAAGTCCAGGCGGGGAAGATCGCGCGCGAAGCGGTCATGCTCCGCTAAAATACCGAGCTGGCGGCCAAGATAGCGCATCTCCACCGCCAGCAGGGTTGACATCACCAGCCTCTTCTTTTGATAGAGCAAGTCGTCGTAATTAACTTTATTCTTCAAGAACCAAAAATAGGTTTGCTCTGCGGCCCGACCTCCCTCGGGATGCACGAACAAGCGGTTCACCGCGTTCAGGTATTCATAACCCGTGGTTCCCTGGATAGGCCAATCGGGCGGCAGTTCCTCTGGCCCGGAAAGTATCTTCTCGACGATGACGTAGAACTGACGCGCGTCCTTTTTTTCATGGCCGCTTTGCCAACGTTCCTGCACTCGCCGCAAATAGCCCAAGGGGTCTCGCAGACCGTCAATATGATCAATACGCAGGCCGGTCACCGCCCCGCGTTCGATCAAATGAAATATGACGTTGTGGGTGGCCTCGAACACCATGGGGTCCTCGACGCGCACCCCCACCAGATCGGTAATGCTGAAAAATCTCCGGTAGTTGATTTCGGCGTTTACGTTTTGCCAGTAGGACAATACGTAGGCCTGCTCCGAGAGCAGCTGGTCTAAATAGCGAAAGGTGGACGCAACTCCGCGTTTTCCGTTGAATATCTTCAAGTTGGCGTTGAGGCACGACCGGAACTCTGGCTGATTCTCGTAGAGCTTGCGAAGACGTTCCTTGACGGCTTCCACCTGCAGACGTCGTTCGCCGGCTGCGTCAATCGCGACGTGCTGTCGAGTGGGAACTGCCGAGAGCGCCGCGATGATTCCCAGGTATTCCTGGAAAGCCGCAGAATCAGGCCGCAGTTTCTGTTCAAGTAGATGTTGCCGGTGCGTCAAGACCATGGGGTACGACTTCGGAGCCAGCGGAAACAGGGCGTCGAAATGCTTAATGAAAAAGCTTCCCTGGCGGAATAGGAGTTGCAGCTCCCGGTTCTTCAAAGTTTCTGCATAAGCGCTCCCAAGCACCGGCAGGAGAATCTTGTTGTCCAAAATGCGCGAGGGCGGGTGCCAATCCACGTCGAAGTAGGCCGAATACACCGATGCCGGGCCATTTTCGAGCAGGTCCATCCACCAGGGGTTCTCGTCGCTCGCGGCCATGTGATTCGGAACAATATCCAGAAGCAGACCCAAGCCATGCTTCTGCAGATCGGCTTGCAAGGACTCGAATTGCTGTTCGCTACCTAAATCGCTGTCAATGCGCGTGGGATCGGTCGAGTCGTACCCGTGGCCGCTGCCTCTCCTGCTTTGCAGCAGAGGAGAACAGTAAATATCCGTGATGCCCAGCCGAGCTAGGTAATTCAAAATCTTCGAAGCGTCGCGGAAGGTGAAATCGCCATTGAATTGCAAGCGGTAGCAGGAGAGAGGAATGTGGCGCGGAGGCATGGAGATCAGGCAATCTGCAATTTCAGTTTTTGTTGCAGGACGCCCAGGTGCTCTAGCCACTTTTTCGCTTCTGGATTGCCTTTTTCTTCCGCGGCTCGCCACTTCTGGTACGCCGCGAGCAGCGCCGGAAACGCGAGATTCTGCACCTCCCAAAGGACCACGCGGAAGGGCAGCCCTTCGATGAACTCCAATAGCGCCTGCAGTTGTTCGGTCGCTTCGATCTTGTCCGGCTGCGCAGCAAACGCGGCGGCCGCGGCCTCGACTTTTCTTCTCATAGCATATTCCAGCGTCGGCACGTCAAGTTGCACCCGGACGCTGGCCGCTTCTTTCAGCAGGCCGACAATGGCCTCGCTGTCGAGAGTCGAACTGTGGAGCGCCTCCAGCAGTTGATCGTTGAGGGTGATTTCCGCGGCGGTCTGAAACGACTTCGGGACCGGAACACCCAAGTCAATCAGGAATCTCATCAGCTGCGCGTGCGGCTGATAAATTCCGCGATGCGCAGCGGTGGCGTCGCGTTCGGTGTCGCGCAATATCACCTCCAGGATTTTGCGTTGTTCATCACGGAATAGTGAGCGCAGAGAATATACTGTTCCGCCGAAGCCCTCGTCCAGCAAGCGAATCACTTCAGGCGCATCCGCGCGCGAGAACACCGCGAAAAGCTTCTCTGAAGAATCCGGAGGTGCATCTTCGTTCGCTGCCGGGCGGATGCCACAGGTGACGTTGTGGTCTCCCAGATGCAGCACTCCGAAATTGAGGGTCGCTGCTTCACGCGTAATCTGCGACGAGACCCGTGCGCGGCCCGTCGCCAGCCGCATTTTGCCTTCGCTTTGACTTCGAAAACCTTCCCTTTGGACCTCGTAGCAATAAATGCCAGTCCGTTCCGTATAGCTTTCGAACAACGAGCTGATGGCATAGTGCGCGCCCACTTGTGAGATATCCGCGATCGCCGGTTTGACCCACTTCTCGTAAATGCGCGCGCCGTCCCGATGCTCGGGCAAATTACTCTTGGCGTTCCGCAGATGGTCCAGGAATTGCGCTTCCAGGTTCGCGCCAATGATCTGCTCGCCCAGGCGGACGGCGCGGCCCGCATACTGGATCACTTGCACAGTTTCGATTCCGGATAGCTCATCAAAAAACCAGCCGCAGCTCGTGTACATCAGTTGCGCGTGCCGCTGCATTTCGAGCAGCTTCAACGCGGATACTTTTTCCTCCTCGTCAAATGCGTGGGTCGCGTGCTCGCCGAAGAACGCGTTCAAGCTGTCGTCCGAACGGTCTAGGATCACGCGGATATATTCATCGCGAGCGCGCCAAGGGTCCTTCAGATATGCGTGCGCTTTGGATTCGTAGGCGGGTGCCAGCGCATCGCGCAGCCAATCAAGTGCCGCCCTGAGGGGTGCGCGCCATTCTTGATTCCAGCCAGGGTGGCCGCCGGAATTGCAACCGCAATTGCTGCGCCAGCGCTCGACTCCGTGGACGCAGCTCCAAGACGTGTTTGGGAAAATCTCGACGAAGTGATTGGGAGGATAGTGTTCGAGAAATTGGCCGTAATTGGTAAGTTCGGCCAGCTGATTCGTTTCGATGTGGTTCAACGCAAATGTTAGCGCCATTTCGCCGTACCGGTGATGGTGGCCATAGCTCTCGCCATCGGTCGCAATGTGCGAAAGCTGCGGCCAATCGCGCGCATCCAAAAATCCACTTATCAGCCGATCAGCGAAGGCCTTGCCATCGTTCAGCAAGCCCTCAAACGCCACGGCGCGGGAAATTGGCCCGTCATAAAAGAAAGCGCTGATCGTGCGCCGCGATGGCAACCGCACCAAATACGCTCGGCTGGGATCAACGCGCTCGCCGCTAACGTCCTTCCAGCTCCTGCTACCGAATCGCCGCACCCGGGAGGCTTGGCGTGGAGCCAAAATGGTGAATTTCAATCCTTGTTCCGCCATTACCTCGAGCGTCTCGATGTCCACGGCCGTTTCGGGCAACCACATGCCCTCTGGCGCGCGCTTGAACCGGCGTTGAAAATCGGCGATGCCCCATTTCACCTGGGTCACTTTGTCGCGGCGGTTGGCCAGCGGCATGATCATATGGTTGTAGGCTTGCGCCATTGCCGAGCCATGGCCGCCGAATTTTTCCGCGCTGCGCTTGTCCGCTTCCAGAATCTTGGCGTACGTCTTTTGCGCGTGGACTTCCATCCAGGACAGCAGGGTCGGTCCGACGTTGAAGCTAATCGTCGAATAATTGTTCACCATCCGGGTGATTCGCTGCTCACCGTCCAGGATTCGGGAGGTCGTGTTCGGGGCATAACAGTCCGCTGTGATCCGTTCGTTCCAGTCGTGATAGGGATAGGCGGAGTCCTGCAGTTCAATTTCCTCGACCGAGGGATTCTCGCGCGGAGGCTGATAGAAATGTCCGTGAACACAAACGTAGCGATTGCTCATGTTTTGGGGTTTCCGACCTAGCGTGAAGCGAAAGAGCGTTCCGGGGGCAGGCTCCGTTCGGACTGGTGTCGCTGATTATAGCGCATATTCCACGCAAAATCCGTGCAGTGCACCAACCGGCCGGCTCCAGGGAACGCTAATTCGCAACTTGCAATCTCGCGCGCGGAGCATCGTATAATGTAAGCGTAGCTTCATTGCTCGCATCCAGCTCTGCGAGACAATCCAAATCCGGCCCGTTCCCTTGCTCAGTCGGAGGCTTCATCTTGCACTCTTCAAGGTTAGCGACGGAAGTGTCCCTGCCCCTCATCCGCCGAGTGGTCATTGAGAATGTCGAACCGGAAGTTGACGGTGGCCGGTTCGCAATCAAGCGCGTTGTCGGCGAAAGCGTCTCGGTAGAAGCGGACGTCAACGCGGACGGGCACCAAGTACTCGACGCCGTCGTTTGCTTCCGCAAGGTCACCGAGAGCAACTGGAGCGAGTCGCCCATGCAGCCGATCGGGAATGATCGTTGGCGAGGCCCGTTCCAAATCGCGGAGTTCAAACCGTACGTATACACGGTGCAGGCTTGGCTGGACCCGTACAAGACCTGGATTCGCGATCTGGTCAAAAAAGCCGACGCCGGTCAGGATGTGGCGCTGGATATTCTTGCCGGAGCAAATCTCGCAAGTGCCGCCGCGATCCGAGCGAAAGGGACCGACGCGCAAAGGCTTCTTGAGTTATCGGCGAAACTGAAAAGCCTTGCGCGCACCGACCGTGAATCTGCGCTCGAGCAGTCTCGCAGCGAAGAGCTCGAGCAATTGATGATGCGCTATCCCGATCGCTCCCGCGCCACGACTTACGAAAAAGAATTGCCGGTCTGGGTTGGCCGTCCCAAGGCGCGTTTCAGCAGCTGGTATGAAATGTTTCCGCGCTCCTGCACCATGGATCCGCAAAAACCTGGCACCTTTCGCGATTGCGCTCAACGGCTGCAATATGTCGCTGACATGGGTTTCGACGTCCTCTATCTTCCGCCTATCCACCCAATTGGTCGCGTTGGCCGGAAAGGTAAGAATAATATCCTGCAGGTGACACCCGGCGATCCCGGCAGCCCGTGGGCGATCGGATCCGTTGAGGGAGGGCACAAAGCGATTCATCCGGCTCTCGGCACGCTCGAGGGTTTCAAGCAGCTGCGGCAAAAGGCTCAGTCGCTCGGGCTGGAGATGGCTCTCGATCTAGCCTATCAGTGCGCCCCGGATCATCCGTATGTGAAGGAGCACGAAGAATGGTTCGCGCATCGGCCGGACGGCTCTATTCAATACGCCGAAAATCCGCCAAAACAGTACCAGGACATTTACCCTCTGAATTTTGAAAGCGACCACGCGTCGGAGTTATGCGAGGAGCTGAAAAGCGTTGTTCTTTACTGGATTGAACAGGGCATTCGGATTTTTCGTGTGGATAATCCGCATACCAAGCCATTTGGTTTCTGGGAATGGCTAATCGCCGAAATTCATCGTACTTACCCGGATGTGATCTTTCTCGCCGAAGCCTTCACGCGTCCAAAGGTCATGTACCGCCTCGCGAAAGTCGGTTTCACCCAGTCTTATACCTACTTCACATGGAAAAATACGAAGCAGGAAATCACGGAACTTTTCACCGAGCTTACGCAGACGCCCGTGCGGGAATTTTTCCGCATGAATCTTTGGCCGAACACTCCGGATATCCTGCACGCATATCTGCAAACCGGCGGCCGCCCCGCTTTTATCGCGCGCTTGATTCTGGCGGCGACGCTCGGCGCTAACTACGGAATCTATGGCCCCGCGTTCGAGTTGCTCGAAAACCGGCCTTTGGAGCCGGGCAGCGAGGAGTACCTCGAGTCCGAAAAATATCAAATCCGCAGTTGGGACCTGAGCCGGCCTGACAGCCTCAAACAAATCATCGCGCTGGTAAACAAGATTCGCCGCGAAAATCCTGCGCTGCAAAGCGACTGGAGCTTGCGTTTTCATCCGCTGGATAACGATCAATTGATCGCCTACAGCAAGTCGAGTGGCGAGGGCTCCAACGTGATTCTCGTAGTCGTTAATTTGGATCCCCAATACACGCAGTCCGGTTGGATCAACGTTCCTCTGGAAGAGTTTCGGATAGGGCCCCGGCAGTCATTTGAAGTTCACGACTTGCTGGCGGATGCGCGTTACACCTGGCAGGGAAGTCGCAACTACATCGAACTGAATCCTGCGAAGATTCCGGCGCACATTTTCAAAGTACGGTGATGCGCCCTTCATTACGCCAAGATCCGCGATTCGCGCGGGGTTTCGCGTTCGAGTCGCAAGAGGAGAGCAGAGAGAAGTGACCACCGGCACCGACGCGGCGCTCTGGTACAAGGATGCCATCATTTACCAGCTGCACGTCCGCACCTTTTGCGATAGCAATGGTGACGGCATCGGCGATTTTGCCGGCCTTATGCAGAAACTGGATTATTTGCAAGACTTGGGCATCACTGCCATCTGGTTGTTGCCATTTTTCCCCTCGCCATTGCGTGACGACGGCTACGACATCGCCAACTATCGGGCCATCCATCCGAATTACGGCACGCTGGAGGACTTCAAGGCGTTTCTTGCCGCGGCTCACGCGCGCGGAATCCGCGTGATCATCGAAATGGTCCTGAACCACACTTCCGATCAGCACCCTTGGTTTCAGGAATCGCGCAGTTCCCGGGACAATCCCAAACGTGATTGGTATGTCTGGAGCGACACCGACGACCGCTATCGCGGTGTGCGAATTATTTTCCTCGATACGGAAATGTCGAATTGGGCCTGGGATCCGGTTTCAAAATCCTATTACTGGCACCGATTTTTCAGCCATCAGCCGGATCTGAACTACGACCATCCCGCGGTGTTCGAGGAAATGTGGGACGTGATGAAATTCTGGCTGGAGATCGGCGTGGACGCCTTCCGGCTGGACGCCGTCCCGTATCTCATCGAGCGCGACGGCACCAACTGTGAGAATCTGCCTGAGACTCACGCTGTGATCAAGGAGCTGCGCAAACGCCTGGATGAGTCGTTTCCCGGTAGAATGCTGCTCGCTGAAGCGAACCAGTGGCCGGCGGATGTGCGCGCGTACTTCGGCAATGGTGACGAGTTCCACATGGCGTTCCACTTTCCGTTGATGCCCAGAATCTTCATGGCCGTGCAACTGGAAGACCGCAAACCCATCATTGAAATCCTCGAACAAACTCCGGAAATCCCTGAAAACAGCCAATGGTGCACATTCCTACGTAATCACGACGAACTCACGCTCGAAATGGTGACCGATATCGAGCGGGACTATATGTATGACGTGTATGCCCGGGACAAGAGCATGCGCCTGAATTTGGGCATTCGCCGCAGGCTCGCTCCCATGATGGATGATGACAGAAGACGCATTCAGCTCCTCAACGTTCTGCTGATGTCCTTGCCGGGAACACCGGTGATTTATTACGGCGATGAAATCGGCATGGGAGACAATATTTATCTTGGGGATCGCAATGGTGTACGAACTCCGATGCAGTGGAACGGCGGCTGGAACGCCGGATTTTCCGCCGCCGACCCCGAGCGCCTTTATTCACCTTTAATATCCAACCCAGTCTTTGGCTACCAGGCGATTAATGTGGAGGCGCAAAAGCGCTCGCCGCACTCGCTTCTCTACTGGATGAAGCGGCTGATCGAAGTGCGCAAAGCCTCGCGTGTTTTCAGCCGCGGAACGATCGAATTTCTGCAGCCTTCCAATCACAGAGTTCTGGCGTATTTTCGGCAGCTGGGCAACGAAACCGTTCTGGCCGTCAATAACTTATCGAGTTCCGCGCAAGCAGTCGAACTGGACCTGCGCAATCATAAAGGGTCGTTGCTTATCGAAATGGCGAGCAGGAATCTTTTCCCGCGGATCGGCGACCTGCCCTACCTGCTGACTCTCGGACCGTATCAGTCGTTCTGGTTCCGCTTGCGCCGGATATGATGGGCCCGTGGTGCAAAAATTGACTGCCTAGCGGTCGCACTTAGGCTGGTGCCCTAGGCTCCTTGCCCCCAGGTGTGAGAGTCGCGGAGGCGTCAATTTGTCCAGTACGCCTTGCAGCGTCGCAGGGCCGTTCGGAGACGATGTTGCCTGAAGAAACATTACTGTCGGACGATTTTCTACGCCAGCTCATGGGCGTCGGGGAAGTAGACCTGCTCGTGGGCGTTCCCTCGCACAACGACGCGGCCACCATCGGAACCACGGTCGCAACGATCGAAGAGAGTTTCCGCCAGAACTTCACGCGGGACCGGGTCGCCATCGTAAATGTGGACGGCGGCTCGCGAGACGGCACGGCCGAGGCTGTCCTGAAGTCCGTCGCGGAAACCCATCCGAGCTTGCGAGGATTAACCTCCCTGCGGACCATTCACCGCGTCTCCACTCGCTATCCGGGAGGCCCTTCCCCGGGCGTCGCACTGCGCTCCATCCTGGCGGCTGCGGACTTGGTGCGGGCTAAAGCCTGCGCGGTGATTTCGCCTCATTCGCCGAGCCTCGATACGAACTGGATCAAGAATCTTCTCCAGCCGGTCTATCACGAGAATTTTGACTTCGTCGCGCCAC
The DNA here is from genome assembly GCA_963795005.1 of uncultured Acidobacteriota bacterium. Lineage (GTDB taxonomy): Bacteria > Acidobacteriota > Terriglobia > Acidiferrales > UBA7541 > Palsa-295. The sequence goes on from CAWCGE010000029.1 coordinate 34,816, forward strand.
TTTATAGCCGCCACAAATTCGAAGGACTGCTGGCGCGGAATCTGCTGTATCCAATGACGCGCGCGACATTTGGCCGCGGAATTCGCGAATTGCATTCCACCGATTTTGGATTCTCCGGAAAGCTGGCTACGCAGTGCCTGGGAGAAGACGTTTGGAACGAAGAAGCCGTCCGCAAATCGCCGGAGATCTGGATGGCTATTGGCGCGATCACGTCGGGATGTAAATGTGGCCAATCGTTTCTGGGACCTAAGGTGCAAGCGGTCACGACATCCGGCACTGACGTCGTGACCGCCGTCAGGGAGACCGTCGGGCCTCTTTTCTGGTGCCTGGAATCCCAGCAGGAGTTCTGGATGGCAAAGGCTGGTTCCGAACCGCTCCCCACCTTCGGCCCAGACCACGAATTGACCACCGACGCCGTGCGCATAAACCGCAAGCGCATTTACGAGCTGTTTCAAAAAGGCGTCACGGATCTATCGCCGATCTTGAAAACAATTCTTGCGGAGGAAACGCGCACGGAAATTGAGCGCATCGCCGCGCTCGACGAGCGAAATTGCCGGATCGCGGACGAATTATGGGTGAGGGTGGTGTTCGAATTTGCCGCCGCTTACCATCACAACGTGATGAATCGGGATCACCTTCTGCAATCCTTGGTGCCGCTCTATCGCGGAAGAATCTATTCCTTTCTCGCCGAGCATCACACGTCCACTCCCGATGAAATCGAAGCGGACACCGAGAAGCTACGCCTCGAATTTGAACGTCAGAAGCCGTACTTGCTGGAAAAGTGGAAAGCGAAGTAGTGAGGTGATGTTATGAAACAATTGATCGTTCAGGGTCTACAGCAGGCTTACCAGAATTTGGTGCATATGATCTCCGTGTTCCTGCCGCGCTTGGTGGCCATGCTACTGATCATGCTGGTGGGGCTGTTTGTTGCCCTGCTCCTGAAATACCTCCTTCGTTTGATCCTGCGATTTACCCAGCTCAACCGCCTGTCCGAACAGTCCGGCGCATCGCAGGTGCTGCGCAATGCGGCCTTGCCCAGCATCACCGAGCTTCTGACGCGCTCGCTGTTCTGGGTCACCTGGCTGGCCTTCACTCTGGTGGGGATCAGCGTCTTGGGTATTCCCGAACTGCATGAGCAGATTTCCCGGCTGTTTCAGTTATTGCCGGAAGTCTTCGTCGCCATTCTGATTCTCTTTGTGGGCGTGCTGGCCGCGAACTTCCTTTCGCGAGCAGCGTTACTGGCAGCCGTGAACGCGGGCTTGCGCTCTCCACGGCTGTGGAGCGGCTCCACGCGCTTCGTGATCTTGATTCTGGCCATCTCCATGGCGCTCGAGCAAATCGGATTGGCCAGTCAGACGGTCAACTCGGCGTTTTCCATCGTCTTCGGCGCGCTCATGTTTGCCCTGGCCATCGCATTCGGACTCGGAGGGCGTGATCTGGCTCGCCAGACTTTGGAAAAATATCTCGGCGACAACAAGAAGCGGGAAACAGAGAAGGACAAGGAAGAAGAGCCGTCGCCGCTTTGAGCTGCAAAGGTTCGTACCAGCCTGCGCCAGGGAATTCCCAGCCGCCCGAAAACGCTTGGTGCCGGGGGAGGACGTTTTGACCGCGCCCGAAATGAAGAAGGAACAATTCACGGAACTGCAGAACTCGTTGCCTGCTGTATTGCCCAATTTCTTGGCGGCGCAACGCTGGTTTGGCGGGAAGGCACAGCGAATTGGCGCCACCGAGATAGCGGACATCATTCCAGTTGGTGGGCCCCACTTAGATTCCTTCATGGTTCTAGCGCGCGTGGAATATGAGACGGGCGTTCATGAAACGTACTTGCTCCCGTTGCTCGCCAGGTCCGCAGGCCAGGAACCGAGGGAGGACGATTCGCAGGCAATGAAGGTGCGCATCCGCGGTGCGGATCTGGTGCTCAGCGACGCGCTTGGCAATGAGGATTTTTTGCTTGAGCTGCACGCCACCATCGAGGCGCAAGCTGTCTTCCGCGGCTGGAACGGCGAACTCCGCGCAGGGCAGTCCATGGCGTACCGCGAGCGGTGTCCGGCATGCGCGGGTGTTCTGAAGCCCAAACCAATGAAAGTCGAGCAAAGCAATAGCTCGATCATCTACGGCGACCGCCTCGTGCTGAAAGTGTTTCGCCACGTCGAGCCGGGAGTTAATCCAGACCTGGAGATGGGACGTTTTCTCTCAGAGCGCGCTCACTTTCCCCACGTCCCAGCCGTCGCTGGCTGGTTGGAATATGCCGCAAGTGACGGCCAGCAATCGACGCTCGGAATCCTTCAGGAATTTGTGCCGAATCAGGGTGACGCATGGCGTTTCACTCTGAATTCACTCTGCGACTTTTGGCAACAAACAAACCGGCGTCTCGCGGAGCTATCTTCGCTGAATCCTCCGGATATTTATGCGCAGAAGACGTCCGGCCAAACCATGCCCGGGATCTTGCGCGAATTGTGCGGCTCCTACCTGGATGCGGCGGCACTGCTTGCAAAACGAACGGCGCAACTGCACGTGGCCCTGGCTTCTGAATCCACCGATCCGGCTTTCGCCCCTGAACCTTACACCCAGCAATTTCAGGCCGCGCTGGCCAACTCATTGCGCGACAAGGCGCAGAACGCTTTCGCTCTGCTGCGCTCGCATGTTGCTGAAATGACGGGCGACACGAGAGCCGAGGCAGAGCGAGTCCTCCACGCCGAAAGCAAATTGCTCCAATCCTTTGCAACGGCGCTCAGCGAGCAGATCTCTGCGACGCGCACTCGAATTCACGGCGATTATCATCTCGGCCAGGTCCTCTATACCGGGTCTGATTTCGTCATCATTGATTTCGAGGGCGAGCCGGCTCGGCCCATCTCGGAACGGTCCGGCAAACTCTCGCCCCTCCAGGACCTCGCCGGAATGTTGCGATCGTTTCACTACGCCGCCTTCGCGTCCGTGTTCGCAATGAGCGCTGCCGCGGATGCGCCTCCTGAAATTGTTCGCCAGCGGCTAAAAGTCGCGCAGGTTTGGTACTTGTGGGTCGCCGCCCATTTCACGAACGCGTACCTGAAGGAGGCAGGCAGAGCTCCCTTCATTCCGGCAAGCGAAAAGCAGTTCACAGATTTGCTGCGATTGCATCTGCTGGAGAAGGCCGTGTACGAGCTTAACTACGAATTGAATAACCGTCCGGACTGGGTGCGGATTCCGCTGGCAGGCACTTCGAGTTTGCTGAATTCCTAGACCGAGCGATGGACCGACCACACGAACCGCAACGCATAATCCGAGTTGAACGCGAGAGACCACTTGGCGCCACGTTGACCGGGGAGAGCACATGCAGCTTTCTGGTGTGGGCGCCGCGAGCCCACCAAGTCGAAGTCCATATTACATTTCCGAACGAGCGAACCATCGCGATGCAATCGTCGGGGCACGGATATTTCTATGCCGATGTCCCGGACGTTCGTCCTGGCGCGCTCTACTTCTACCGGCTCGATGAACAGCGGGAACGACCCGATCCAGTTTCGCGTTTTCAACCGCAAGGCGTGCACGGCCCATCACAAGTCGTGGACAATCATTTCCCTTGGACTGACAATGCGTGGTGCGGCCTCTCCCTCGGCAAATACGTGCTCTACGAACTTCACGTAGGCACTTTCACGTCTGCAGGCACATTTGATGCAATCATTCCGCGAATTGCCGCGCTGAAAGATTTCGGAATCACGGCCATCGAGCTGATGCCAGTAGCCCAATTTCCAGGAAATCGAAACTGGGGTTACGACGGCGTCTATCCTTACGCCGTGCAGGAATCGTACGGCGGCCCGGCAGCGCTGAAGAGGCTGGTCAACGCGTGTCACGAGCAGGGCACGGCCATCGTCCTGGACGTCGTTTACAACCACCTCGGACCCGAAGGGAATTACTCGTCAGAATTTGGCGACTATTTCACCGATCGCTACAAAACGCCGTGGGGACAGTCGCTGAATTTCGATGCTAGCGGCAGCGACGAAGTCCGCCGCTACTTCATTGACAACGCTTTGCAATGGGTTAGCGACTTCCACTTCGACGCACTCAGGCTCGATGCCATCCATGCGATCGTGGATCCATCGGCAACGCCATTCTTGCAGGAACTTGCCAGCGCGGTTCATGCGAGAGCGGAAGAACTCCATCGGCTTGTGTATCTGCTCCCGGAGAGCAATCGCAACGATGCGCGGGAGGTCACTACCCCGGACGCGGGCGGTCTGGGACTTGATTCCGTATGGAATGACGATTTTCACCATGCGCTTCACGTTCTTTTGACCGGCGAACACACCGGATACTACGAGGATTTTCATGGAATCGAAGATCTAGCCCAAGCCTTTCGCGCGGGATTCGTTTATTCCGGACAGTATTCGAAGTACCGCGGCAGGCGCCACGGCAATAGCTCCGAGAAAATTCCCGGGCAGAGCTTGATCGTCTTTGCGCAGAATCACGATCAGGTCGGCAACCGCTTGCTCGGCGACCGTCTGACTCAGACGGCGTCATTCGAACAGTTGAAACTCGCCGCTGGCATCGTTCTGCTCGCTCCATACGTTCCGCTGCTATTCATGGGCGAGGAATACGGTGAAATTGCACCATTCCTATACTTTGTCAGCCACGGCGATCCTGCACTGCTGGAAGCAGTGCGCAAGGGACGCACGGAAGAATTTGCGCGATTTCGCTGGCGTGGAGAAATTCCCGACCCGCAAAGCGAAGAAACCTTTCGCCGCGCGAAACTGAATTGGGAATTGCGAAACAAGGGCCGGCACCGCCTGCTCTTGGACTTCTACCGCGAGCTTCTGCGGCTGCGTTGGGAAACTCCCGCGCTTGCGCAGCTCGATAAGAACAGTACTGAGGTCGTCGTATTTCCCAATAAGAACGCGCTCTTCCTGAGAAGATGGAGTAGCACCAGCCAAATCTTTGCAGTGCTCAATTTCGATGCGCGGCCGGTCCAACTTTCGCTACCCGTACCGGCAGGGTATTGGCAAAAGCAGCTGGACTCGGCCGAACAACGGTGGCAGGGCGAAGGCAGTCAAGTGCCCGACACGATAGAGTCTGGCGGGCAAGTGCAAATCTCGCTGGCCGCATCCGTGCTGTGCGTTTTCGCGGAATCGCGAAAAAATCAGAAATAGGAAAAAGCGCTTTAGTCTTTTCGCAGGCGGGCCATCAAATCGCTCGGCAACTGCTGCGACAGTACCAGGAAAACTCCGTTGGTCCATCCGAATCCGATGACGTTCTGCTCATATCCCTCAACAATGTGCGTTATCGCAGTGCGAGTGACTACGTCGTATTTTTCTCGGATGGTTTTATCGCGCTCGAAGTTTTCGAGCACCATGCTTAGAAATTTGTAGCTGATGCGATTCGCCTCATCCTCGTAGCGGTAGCGGCGCATGCCTTCGATCGCCAGCAGTTGAATCGGCGCCCAACCGTATGGGTAGTCCCATTGTGCCTGGGACTCCCGGCCACTCATCACGATCCCGCCGGGCTGCTCGAAGAATGCAAGATTACGCATAACCGCCTGCGCCTGCTCTTGCGATGCCAGCCCGGCCCACAGCGGATAAAACGTCGTCGCATACTTGTAAGTCGAGCGCGTCTGAGTCGTGAAATCGTAGTCGAAATAGAGGCCCGTTTCTTTATTCCATAAATATTTGTCAATCAACGCGTGGCGCTTAGCGGCTTTCTCCTTCCATTTCGACGCATCCGCCTTTCGCCCGAGCGTTTCGCTCATGCTTGCCAAATCCATTTCCGTCTTATACAGCAAGCTGTTCAGACAGACAGGGACGTAATGATGCGTATCGGCGCTGAACGGTCCGAAGCGGAACGATACGTCGAACCCGGATTCCCGCATGCTCCGGTCGCCTTTATAGTATTCGGAGGTCAAGGCCACGCGAGTTACTTTGTCGCAATTCACATGTGACGCTCGATTGGATGGCGCTTCGCAAGAGGGAAGCGAGAAGACGCTTCCCAGTACCTTTGTAGAGGGCGGTGCGGTATCAAGCTCGACGAGATAGCGCTCGTTCGAGCCACCGTGCAAGAGGAAAAATTGCGCTACGCCACGGAAATACTGGTCCGGGTCGCCCACAATCTCCGGCACGGGTCCTTCCCCGTGATCGAAATAACGCGAAAGGCCCGTATCGCCAGCCAGATGTGGTGCCTGCGTCCATTGTCCGTAATCCCGCACCGCGTATCCGTAGGCCTTTTCCAGCCACTCGCGATCCTGCACGCCCGACGCTTGGTCCGCTTCATATACGGCCAAAATCATGGAAGTAAGAAAGGGTGGCTGCGATCGCGTCAGGTAATAGGTACGGTTGGCATTCAATACGTCGCCGTAATGCTCGATTTCGAAGAAAAAATTCTCCACCATGCCCTTCGCCAACTCTCGCCGATTGTCACGCAGGAGGCCGCGAATGATGAAATAGCTGTCCCATCCGTACATCTCATTAAATTGCCCGCCCGGCACCACGTATGGGTTTTCCAGGTACAGAAGCCCTTCGGTTGGAATTTTCGAGACATCCACGTCGCCGCCCTTGGTGATACGCTCGGGGAGATTTGCCACGCGAACCTTGCAACGTTTCTGCAACTCTTCGAGGACCGGAGGATCGCGCAATTCAGTGGGAAGATAAAGAACCGGCTCGCCCTTGGTCTTGACGTCCTCGAAAGTCCGGCAATCCGTGAGCGACCGTGTCAAATGGTCCCAGCCCTGCGAAATGTATTGCTGGATTTTGGTCAACGAATCGGCCTCCTCCATCGTTTCTTCCTGGGCGTCATGATATTTCGTCCCGCTCAAGGGAGACGAGCAACACACCATCCCCACAGCCAGGAGCGCAGTAACCGCGCGGCAGCGAGTTCCGGTTGCTAGCATTGGTCTCCAGTGTCCCCAGACTCTTCCATTCTCGCAATACATCTGCTTTCATTCGAGTCAAATCCGGTCCACCGGGCCTTCGAATCTAAGGTTGAGAACCCCAATTTCTAAGGTAATTTACGGATTTGCGTGTCCGAACCAAACTGCTAAGGTAGGCCAGTCATACCCTCATAATGCTTCGCCCATAAGGGGCAAGTTAGCTTCGGCGGCTTGCCCCTGTTCTATTTTCGGACAGCTCGCTGCGGTCGCAAGCACTTCCTCACACGATTCATCCCGATAAAACCAGCAGCCGCGTTGCTCAAATGAGCCCATTCCATGTATACAATGTGGGGGCACCTAACATCGAGGTGAGATCTTATGCTCACTTACTACCTGCTGAAAACCGAGCCTTCGGAATACTCTTTCGCCGATCTTCGGAACGACGGGGTCACTGAATGGGATGGCGTGTCGAATCCAGCGGCCGTGAAACACCTGCGCGAAATGGAGCCGGGAGCAAATCTGGTTATCTACGAAACCGGAGACCGCAAAAGCGCCGTGGGAACTGCCTCGGTGGTATCTGTTGATAGCTCCAACCCCAAGAAGCCCGTGGTCAAGATCAAGGCCGGAAAGCCTCTGGTCGAGCCGATTTCCTTGGCGCAAATCAAAGGCAACAGGCTATTTGCCGATTCGCCGCTGGTGCGCCAGGGGAGACTTTCCGTTGTGCCGCTCACCGCGGCGCAATATCAGGCCTTAGCAGGCCGCTAAGGCCAGCAAGGCCGCGGCACAGCATCCGCGTTCAGTTCGTTTTGTCTTTCGAATAGCATAGCCGTTCGAGGTTGCATTCGAGGCATTTGGGTTGGCGGGCACTGCAAACGCGGCGGCCGTGCCAGATTAATTGGTGCGAGAAGATTATCCACTTATCCTGGGGTATGATTTTCATCAGGTCTTGTTCTATTTTTTTAGGATCGGTGTTCTTCGTCAGATCGAGCCGGGCGGACAGCCGCTGTACGTGAGTGTCCACCACGACTCCTGCTGCAATACCGAACGCCGTGCCGAGTACCACGTTAGCCGTCTTGCGCGCGACTCCCGGCAGCGTCAGTAACTCCTCCATCGTTCTGGGCACTTCGCCGTGAAAGTCCTCGACGATTTTCTTGCTAGCGCCGATGATGGATTTCGTCTTGTTGCGAAAAAAGCCGGTCCGGCGTATTTCCTTTTCGATCTCGGCCGGATTCGCGTAAGCAAGCGCCTTGGCGTCGGGATACTTGGGGAAAAGCTCCTCGGTCACCTCGTTGACGACGACATCCGTGCACTGCGCCGAAAGAATCGTCGAGATCAAAAGCTGAAAGGCGTTCTCGTGTTTCAATGCGCAGGTCGCTTCCGGATACGCCTGGTCCAGCCCTTTTAAGATGGCACCGACGCGTGCCGGATTGGGTCCGCGCCCGAACGCGAGGCCGCTCTTCTGTGCGCCGCCGCGTCTCGCTCCGCCATTCCTGGCAGACGCACGTCCAGCCGACGCTCTGTTTGAGACCGGCTTCCTCTTAGGACTCTTCTTTTGTGCTTTGGCCATTAAGCGAAGGAATATATCACAACGAACGCGATGAGTTCGCATGGCCACGCCGGCAATCGCGCGAGCGTCAGACGGCGAAGAAAAGATTCTGCGCGAAAGGCCACTCCGCGTCGAACCACTGCTGCTGACAGCAAAAGCCCGTGCGCGCGCCCATCTGAACGACTTCTTCAAGATTGTATTTGTGAGAGCTTTCCGTCCAGATGGTCTCGCCTTCGCGCAAGTAGAAGCGAAAACCTGCCTCGCGAATCGTGACGCGCTGCCACACCTTCGATGTCAGGTGCATTTCCACGCGCCGCTCGGATTCGTCGTAGCGCGCCAAATGCCGAAATTGCTTCAGATCGAAATCCGCGCCCAGGTCGCGATTGATCCGCGCCAGCAGGTTCATGTTAAACGCAGCTGTGACGCCCGCAGGATCGTCATAGGCGACTAACAATTGTGCGACCGGCTTTTCCAGATCCGTCGCCAGCAGCAAAGCGTCGCCTTCACGCAATATCGCCCGTACTTCTCGCAGGAATTGATCGCCTGCCGGACGGTCGAAATTTCCAATCGTGCTGCCCAGGAAGAGAACCAGAATGCGCTCTCCCTCGCGACGCCGCGCGGAAACTTCCTGCAGGCCGTCCAGATAGGCGCGCTCAAAACCTACGATGCTCACTTTGTCAATCTGCCCGATTTCCTGTCGGCAGCGCGAAAGCGCGCTTCCCGAAATATCAATCGGGTAGTAGTTGACTCGCTGCCTCCGTGAAAGCGCCTCCAGCAACAGCCGCGTCTTCTGTCCGCTTCCGCTTCCCAGTTCGGCGACGATTACCGGCGAAGGCAGCAGCGATACAATTTCCTGCGAATGCCGCTGCAGCAAACGCATTCCCGCGCGGCTGAGTCCATATTCCGGCAGCAGGCAGATCACATCGAAAAGCGCCGAGCCCACCTCGTCATATAAGTACTTCGAGGGCAGCTCTTTCTGTCCCGCTTGGCTGAGTCCCACCACCACTTCGGCGGAAAACTCGGACGCGACTTGTGAAGGCGCGCCGGCAAGGGTCATTCGCGGAACGGTTCCCATGGACTATTCCTCCACGCATCGGAAGCTGCTGTATATGTATGGATAATGAGGCTGAAACCAGTTGCGGAATGAGCGCCGGAGCATGCAAGCATCGGTGCGCGGCGAACCGCCCTTCATGACGAAATGCTTGCCATCGAAAAAGTCCGCGGAGTATCCGGGATAAAACGGGAAGGGCTCAAATCCCGGCAACGGACCGAATACCGTCGAGGTCCACTCCCAACCATTGCCCAGGAGATCGTGCACGCCGTAGTCGCTAGCGCCTTGCACGTGCTCATCCACGGGCGTGGGATCCCAACTCTGGTGGCCGAAATTTCCCCTCGTTTCATCTGCAGGCTCATCACCCCAAGGGTACTGCCGCTCGCGGCCTTCGGTGGTGCCATAGGCCGCCCGGTGCCACTGCTCTTCGGTCGGCAGTTTCTTCCCGGCCCAGCGCGCGTATGCCGACGCTTCCGCATGGCTCAGGTAAACCGGCCAGGATGGTGGCAGCGAAATGGCGCCGAACATCCCGCGAAATTCCCATCGAGCGTCAGGATCGTCAGCCGAAGAATTCGAAGCCAGCAGCCAGAAGTGCGGAAATTCCAGGCCTTGTTTGCGGCGCCATTCCCAGTCTTCGTTACGCCAGTACTTGGCTTCCTGATATCCGCCGTCTTGAACGAATTTCAAATACTCGGCGTTGGTCACCGGAAAAACATCAATCGAAAAGCTTGGCACCAGAACTCGTTGCGCGCCAAACTCATTGTCCCAGCCAAACGATTTCGCCGAGCGCGGCTGCCCCAAAGTGGCGATGCCCGAGGGAATGGTCACCTGCTTTGCATATGGGGCAGAGCGCGAATCGTACCTCGGCGGCGCCTGTAGGATCTTGCGCGCTAAAGGCAAGTTGTGCAGCAGATATGCCAGCGTCTCGGCATGCATCAGCCGGTGCTCGATGGCAACGTTGAGCAGCGTTCCGTCCGCCAGACCCGGATCAGCCCCGAGTGACGGGCCCGGCTCGCGCAGACGCTCGTCCAGTTTGCCGCGCACCGCGCGGTTGTATTTTTCCACCTGCGCCAGCGACGGCCAATCGCCCGGCTTATCGGTTGGCAGGCCTCCGCCGACCGGATCAATTCCGAACGCGAAGAGCTTGTCGAGCGCGCTGTCTTCCGACGAAATCCCCAGCGGCCCGCTCAACAAATTCCTGTCGAACGCTTCCAAATGCCCTAAGTAGAAAATCAGCCGGTGGCGTTCCGGGATTGGCCGGTCGTAGAACGCATTCGGGGGTAGCAGCGCGAAAAGCGCGTCGGTCCGTTCACGCGCTTCCTGCAAGCGCACGAGCAGAGAAGGTTCCAGCTTCATCACTGCGCGGGAGGCTGTCACGGTTCACCTCGAAGAGGGAGGGACTCCTTTTTACCCCTATGGCCGGCTTGGCCGCAAGTTGTTTCAGTTCAAACAACGATTAGATGCTGGGACCGCCAGAAGGTACCAGCATTCGATAATCAAATAAAATACAGCAATCTCCGGAAAGCCATACCGCGATGGCTGTAGGCGTTTTTCTCGTCCGGCGTTAATTCCGCATAGGTGCGGCCGAGTTTTGTGAACAGGAAGACGGGGTCATAGCCAAATCCAGTTGTCCCGCGCGGCACTTTCGTGATTACACCGTGCGCAAGGTCCGACACAACCCCGATAGCACGCCCTTGCTTGGCAATGGCCGTCGCGCACACGAATCGGGCGCGGCGCTCTTCGCTTTCCTTGCCGTTCATCTCCCGGAGTAGTTTCTGGACGCGGTCGGCATCGCTCGCGCCCGGACCCGCGTACCGCGCAGAATGAACTCCCGGCGCGCCGCCCAAGGCCGGTACTACTAGTCCAGAATCGTCGGCCAAAATTGCCTCGCGGGAGAACCGGCTGTAATGCAACGCCTTACCCGCGGCGTTCTCCGCAAAGCTAGGCGCAGACTCTTCAAAGGTAGGGAACTCAGAAAAATTCGGAAGTAGTTCAATTTCGACATTGGTGCCGCGCGCCAACTCCAGATATTCGCGCAATTTTCCGGGATTAGAGGATGCCAAGAGCAGCTTCATGGGAGCGCGTTGCCGAGGACTACTTGCTGCGAACCATGAACTTGATCTGCAGCAATTCCTGCTGCGCGCGGACCAGGGAGCGGATTCCGCCCGCTGCCAATTTCAGTAAATCCTGCAGCTCGATGTCCGTGTACGGACGGCCCTCGGCGCTCGCTTGCACTTCCACAAACTCACCGCTGCCGGTCATCACCACGTTCATGTCCACCTGTGCCCGCGAGTCTTCTTCGTATGCGAGATCGAGCAGCAATTCGTCGTCCACAATTCCCACGCTGGTCGCCGCCAGAAAATCAATCAGCGGCACTTTGCGCAGAATGCCCGCCGCCACCATGCGCTCGAGGGAAAGCGCCAACGCCACAAATGCGCCGGTCACCGAAGCCGTGCGCGTCCCGCCATCCGCCTGAATCACGTCGCAATCCAGCCACACCGTGCGCTCGCCCAGGGCCTTCAAATCGGTCACCGCGCGCAGCGTGCGCCCAATCATGCGTTGGATTTCCAGGGTGCGCCCCGATTGTTTGCCGCGGCTGGATTCGCGAGGCGTGCGGCTTTCGGTTGAGCGTGGCAACATCCCGTATTCGCCGGTTACCCAGCCCTTGCCGGAGCCCTTCAAGAAGGAGGGCACGCCATCTTCAATGGTCGCCGTCACGATTACCCGCGTATCGCCGGCTTCGATCAACGCGCTGCCCTCGGCATGGGGAATAAAGTCAGGCGTGATCTTCACGGGCCGCAATTGGTCGGCCATACGTCCATCGGCTCGCAAATACGCATCTCCTTCCGTACGGTTGGTATGAACAATGCGGAAAATCTGAGCACTCAGTGTGACGATTGGCCGCAAAAGTGTCAACAAATCCTGAAAACGGAACGCAGTGCTCCTAGCTGTGTGATATACCGGTTCAAATGGCGACAAATCAACGAGGAGATCTTGCGGCGGCGCTTGCGGTCGATGCTGCGGATGACCCTGGCACTGCGGAAGTGCTGGACGGAACACCGGGCGACGTCGCAGCCGTAGGCGGGTTCAGGTCGAAAAAGCCCGTGAGATCGACATGGCCCGCCAAGGTGTCGGCCTCCTGCCCGTGAATCAGAATTTTCAGCCGATGCAAAGTTGGCACATTGTTTTCCAGCGTTCGCGCGATGGAATTCACCACCATGGCCTCGCTCAAAATCCCCGAAGGAGTTTCGGAAGCCAGCGCGTCGGAAAAATCGGCGATGGCGGTCCCGTCGGAAAGGACGTAAAAGCCCAGTACCGTGGCGTCCACCGGTAATGTCCGCTGAGCGTCACTGGGAGGATTCGCAATCAGCGCGTCCAACACCTGTCGCCCGCGCTTCACCGGGTCAGCCGAAAGAGGCAACTCCACATCTACGGGCGCGATTGTGTCCGACCCCGCAGCCCAGAAAATTCGAGCGTTCACCAGAACATCGCTCGGCGTCGAAATCGCGGGCTTCAAAAGATCGCGCCGGGCTTCCTCTTCGGATGTTTGCGTTTCCGACAGATTCTGAATCTGCTGGTGCAAGCCCCGCAAGCTGATCAGCCCGATGACCACCGCGACGGACAGGATCGCCAGCGTAATTTTCAGATTGCGGGGCATTATTTTGTCCCAGCCTGCCCGGACGGGTTTCCCGGGGAGGAGCCCAGTGGGCGCAACGCTTGCACGCCCCGCGCGATCGCCGCCGCCAGCGGCGCGCCCATGACCAGCAGGGTATTGGGATTAGTGACGGACACGCTCGAGACTTCCACGGCAACCGCTGGCGCCGCCACCGAACGCAGTTCGCGCATCGCAACCCGGGTGGATACGGCTGGCGATCCGCTGAATTTCTGCGCCAGTTGCGCCTGCAGTACGTCCGCAAAGTGATGGCTGGCTTCCACAAACGACTGCTGTGCCTGATCCCACAGAATCAAGCCGCCCCCACGGGCACCCGCCACTGGAGCGCTTCCGGCACCGCCCGTTGGACTAAACGCCGCAACGGGAGCCGCGAACTGGTAGGAATAAGCGCGCGCCGTGCCAGTTTTCCCTGTTGACGAAACATGCAGGCTGATGAATATCGCGTCGCGGTAACCGTTCGCAACAGCGGCGCGGTCTTCGTACGACGGGTTGGAATCGTCGTTGCGCGTCATGACCACGCGATAGCCCTGGCGCTCGAATTCGCTCCGCAGCATCCGCGCAAATATCAAGACCACATCCTTTTCCACCTCGCCGCTTTGCCCTCGCGCGCCGCTATCGGTTCCGCCGTGCGCCGGGTCGATCACAATGGTCGGACCTGAATGCAGCGGAGGCGGGAGGGGATACGGACCGGGACTGCTTTGCGGCGGTGCAGGTGACGGCGCTGGTTGCGCCTGCTGTGGCGCAGGAACTTGTACAGGAGTCGGAGCTTGTTGCTGCCATGGCAGCGCGCGCGCGGGACTCGGCCAGAAGATCGCGCCAAGCGCAAGGATGGCAGCCAGTGGCAGACGTCGCACGACAAAAAGAATAGCAGAAATGTTGCAGGGCGCAGCTGGTAAGAAACCCGCATGTCCCGCGGAGCTAAGCATCCTCACGGATCATGTCGGCAGCCTTCTCCGCAATCATGATTACCGGCGCATTCGTATTTCCCGCCGGCACGCGCGGCATGATCGAAGCATCGACCACCCGTAGCCGTTCGATTCCGTGCACGCGCAGGAGCGCGTCCACCACGGCAAATGCATCGCTGCCCATTTTGCAAGTTCCTACCGGGTGATACAGAGTTTCCAGTTCGTTGCGCAGAAATTCAACGATGTCATCGTCCGATTTCGCGTTCAACCCCGGATGCACTTCTTCTCCGCGCAGAGGATCGAACGCCTTGGCGTGCGCCAGCCGCCGCGCCAGGCGCACCCCCGCAATCATGGTGCGCAGGTCCGCCTCCGTCGAAAGATAATTGGCGCCGATGGCCGGCGCGTCCTGAGGATTCGGCGTACGCAACGAAATGCTGCCACGGCTCTCCGGCGTGATCAGCGTAGGACCGAAGCCAAAGCAATGTTCCTTGCGCCGCACCAAGCCATGAGCGCGGTAATACGCGGGCCCGAAGAGCAGCTGCAAATCGGGCGTTTGCGATCCCACGCGCGTCCTTAAGAACAAGCCGGCCTCGGCGACATTGGACGTCAGCGGGCCGCTCTTGAAAATCAAATAGCGCAACAGGTTTGCCAGCGTCTCCGCGCCGTCCAGGCTGACCTTCTGCGTGCAAAGGTAGCCAACCGAAACCATGGGATGATCCTGCAGATTCTGTCCCACACCAGGTAAATCGTGAACCACGCTAATTCCGAGCCGCCGCAGTTCATCGGCTGGGCCGATGCCGGACAACAACAGTATCTGCGGAGAGTTGATCGTCCCGCCCGCCAAAATCACTTCGGCGTCCGCATGCGCCGTTTCCAGCACACCGTCGCGCAGGAATGTCACGCCGAGTGCCCGGCCGTTTTCAATGATCACCCGCGCAACGTGCGCGCCCGTGAGCACCGTAAGATTCGGCCGTCCGAGCACGCCGTTCAAGTACCCGTCCACTGCGCTACAGCGCTCGGAGTTCTTTTGAGTCAACTGGTAGAGCCCGGCGCCCTCCTGTGTCGCGCCATTGAAGTCCGGGTTACTCGCTATACCGATTTCGTTTGCCGCAGCCAGAAAAGCCCGCGTCAGCGGGTTCACGCATCGCGGATCGGCCACATGAATCGGACCGCCCACGCCGTGAAACTCCGATTCTCCGCGTTCCTGGTCTTCGGACTTCTTGAAGTACGGCAGAACGTCCGCGAACCCCCATCCAGGATTGCCGAGGTCCCGCCAGTGATCGAAATCCGCGGGATTGCCGCGGATGTAGATCATGGCGTTGATCGAACTCGACCCGCCCAATACCTTTCCGCGCGGCCAATACAGTTTTCGGTTATGGAGTTGTGGTTCAGGTTCAGTGGAATAGTCCCAATCCACCGCGGTCTTGAAGAGTTTTGAAAACGCCGCCGGAATGTGAATCTCGCGAGCGCTGTCCGCTCCCCCTGCTTCCAGCAGCAGAACGCGCGTCCGCGAATCCTCGCGGAGTCGCGCTGCCAGCACACACCCGGCGGACCCGGCTCCCACAATGATGTAGTCGTAGGTCTTGGCCGTAGGCGCCATCGAAGGTGTTGGAATTAAATGCTATCCAGCGTGGAGCGGCAACCTTAATTGTCGGTGGGACAGCAAATTAGAAGTCTCTTGCGCGAGGGCCCTACGCTGCTTCGCGCTCATTCCCAAGCGCCGTCGGTTTCCAGCTCGCGCGGCGTAGGGCAGCAGTCGCCCAGTAAACCAGGAATCCAGCGGCAATCAGCAGCATTCCAAAGACCAGTCCGCTCATGCCCAGGATCTTCTCGCCTTCGCCATGCACGATTGAAAATCCCAGCAGCAGCACGGGGAACACGCCGACCAGAATCACGCCCCACATTCCTCCCGGCACTCTGAACGGGCGGCGCAGCCCCGGCTCTTTGACCCGCAAGACGATCAAGGCGACAAACTCCAGCGTTAGGCTCATGCCGTAAAGCAGCACGTCAATTGTGACCAGTCGCTCGAACCCCAGCCCCAGGCACAGCCCCCAGCAGCCCGCCAGGACGGTGATCGCCACCCAGGGCGCTCGCGTCTTGGATTGCAGCTTGCTGAATATGGATGGCAGCAGGCCGTCCTGTGCCATCGCCAGCGGCAAACGCGAATAGCTCATCACCAGCGCGTTGAACATGCCGAACGCGCTCATCATTCCACCAAGCACCAGCGCCACGCGAAACCCACGCGCGACTAAAGGACCGCCCAGTAGACCGCCCATCATTCCCGCCAAGTCCGCCCAAGAGCCCGTCTCGAATGCCGACGCGGGAACTCCCGTCAGCCACATAGCAGCAAACGGCAGCACGTAAGTCAGCGAAACGACGACGACCGCAAGGATCATCGCCCGCGGATACGTCTGTTGCGGCCGCTTCACCTCCGCCGCAATCGTGGAGGCATTGTCCCAGCCCATATAATTCCACATACAGATCAGCAAGCCGCCGATCAGGCCCACGTCTGAAGTCGTCGGCGCGGTAACCGCGCCCGTCAGCGCCCCGATCTTCAGCGGGGCAATCAGCACGATCAGCAGGAACGGTGCGGAGAGCAGAAAGAAAAGCCATAACGAGCTAATGGCCACCACGCGAATCCCCGCGATATTCATCAGCGTGCACACGGTGACCACCCCGAGCGCCACCATCCATCCCCGGTGGCCCACCGCAAACCAGGGCACCAGCCGCGTAAGGTAGGCCACAAACAGCGTCGGATATATGGCCATATCAAAGATGCTGGCGACGAGCGACAGCCAAGCCTCCTGAAAGCCCCAGAAATTGCCCATCGCTCGCCTTACCCAGGCGTAGTAGCCGCCTTCTGCCGGGAGCGCGCTCGAGAGTTCGCCGATCATGAATGCCGTCGGCAGGCTCCACAGCAGCGGCGTCAGCAGCAGCAGCAGAATGCCGCGGCCGTAGCCCGCGCCATGAATGATGTCTTCCGTGCCGTACGTGCCGCCAGACACCATGAAGAAGGTCGCCGCCACAAGCGGCCAAAGTGTGAGCTTTGCATTTTTCTTTTCGGAAGTGACTGCCCGGGCAGGAAACTGGGCTGGCAGGGATAAAGTGCTCAATTTTTTGTCGCGTCCTCCATCTGCGACCCTCGCTCTCTTCCCCCTTGCGTGCGGAGCGAGTTCGCAAAATGCAGAATACGGATATTCGATCGTGATGCAAGAGAAATTTGCGGAAAAATGAAATTTTTTTTGGAGAAACGCTCGTCACTGCTTGATTCCGGATTGAAACAGAAGTTCGAAGCGCGTCTCGCCAACCCGAAGTTGAAATCCCAGTCGTCGAGTCTCGGCCTTGGCGATCCCGGACCCGTCAGCGGTCGGCACGAGCGAGCGAGGGGAGGTTACTCAGAAGGACTTCCCGCGCGTTTCGCTGCCCGACGGGCGCGCTGCTCGGCGATCCACTGCTGCTGCTGACCGGGCGTCATCACGGCAAAAACCTGCGCTCGCGTCTCTTTCCGGATTTGCTTCACCTTCCTCTCCTTCACGTCATCGCTAAGGGACTTGTCTTTCTGCACTTCGAGGGTTCGTTGTTTGGCATCCTCGCGGATGGACCGGATCCTGTCCTTTTGTTCGTCCATCAGGTGCAGCGCGTCGTCGTTTTCCGGGAGGTCTGGGTCGAACTTGGCAGTGCTCTTATCGCCCTGTGGTTTGGCAGACTGTGCCGCCGGTGGCGGCGCGGCATTCGATGACGGGGACTGGCCGGAGCTGCCGCTTTGCTTGGCGTATACCGTTGCCGCGAACCCCAGAATCAGGCACATTCCGCCGCTCAAGATGATAGCCCTCGTCATTTTCATGGAATCCATTCCTCCCAGGGCGTCCCCCACCAGAATTCGAGCGGACAATGCGGAGCGTTCGCCGCTCGGCTCGTCCGGTCGCCATCTTCGCATTGCTTGCTAGCCGCTAGTCCGATGCTGAACCTTGCTGTAATTCAGTCAAAGCCGCCAGGACTTCCTGGCTGTGCTTTGCGGTGTTCACGTCCATATATTCCTTCACAATCACTCCGTCGGGTTTTAGCAGGAAAGTGTGCCGCGCCGAAAGTTTCTTGATGCCCAGGCTCATGATGGAACCGTACTCTTGCGACACCTTATGGTCCGTATCTGCGAGCAGCTTGAAGTTAAGTCCTTCCTTGGTGCAGAACTTCTGATGATTCCCCGCGGAATCCACGCTCACGCCCAGAATTACAGCATTTTTGTGTTCGTACTGCGCCAAGTCGCGCTGAAAATTGTGCGCTTCCTCGGTGCAGCCGCTGGTGAAATCCTTGGGGTAAAAATACAGCACCACCCACTTGCCGCGATAATCGCGTAGATTTACTGGCTTGCCTTCCTGCGAATTCAGCGTGAAATCGGGAGCGGTGGTGCCTACCGCAGGCGCCTTCTCCGATGCCCCCCCGACTTCGTAAATCCCGGCCGCCAGAACCACTGCGAGGGCCGTCACCACGATCGAGCGTATTCCCCAAAATCGCGATGTTCTCATCGTTCGCACTCCTTCCGACTGCCGCCCACGATTATGCTCCTGCGCCGCAGCCAGTCCAAATCCCCGGTATGCGACTAACGTGCCAGCCGCCGCCTGCCGATAAAGATAGCGAGTCTGGGTCTGGTTTTGCCTATGTGTCGGCAATGATTTCATTTGTCCCGGATTGCGCTGACTACGAGCGAATCAAGGGACGGGCGGTGGGCAAGTAAAAAGAGCAGCACCAGGAGAACAACAGTGAAGAAACTCAAGGTCCTCATCATCGATGACTCTGCGGTCATGCGGGAGATCATCGAACGAGCGCTGCGTCAGGCCGGGCTGGATATCGTCGAGGTCCTCGAAGCCAGCAATGGCGCCGAAGCTCTTGCCGAAGTTCAACAGGGCTCGCTCGACCTCATCCTCAGTGACATCAACATGCCTGTTACGGACGGCCTTGAGTTCCTTAAGACTATTGCCGCGGTGGGATGTGCGAGGGGCGTGCCGGTGGTGGTGATCGCCACCGCGGGCAGCGAAGCCCGCGTGGTCGAGGCCCTCTCCGCCGCCGCGAGAGGCTACCTCCGCAAACCGTTCACCCCGGAGCAGGTCAAAGAACCCGTCACCCCACTCCTCGCGAACGCGATGTGACGCCTAACGCCTGAATATCTGGCGTGCTTCGCACAGGTCACTTTGTCGTTTTCTGCGGTTTTCTTCTACGGGGCGCGACAGCCGTGATGATAATCTTGAGTCCCAATAAAAGACTAAGCGCGGCGAAGGGAAGATAGGCCATCGATACGGATCTGTTGCCTATCGGTGCGTTGAAGCTGAACAGTCGAGGGAAGGCGCCCATAACCATAAAGAGTGCCCACCCGCAAAATAGTGATCCCACAAGGAAGAACCCGATTCGCCGGACACCGTTCAGTGGACGCTCGCCGCGAACAAGCTGCCCATAGAATCGTCCTTCGTTACGCGAACCAACGCGATCAGATAAGCGGTTCCCGGCGTTCGCTTGAGAAATTTGGAGCTCGATGGCCCCGCGCCACGACCCCAATAGACACGCAGGACACGTCTCATGGACTAATCATATGCCCGGTTTCCCAACAAAGGGCTGTCGGCGGAAGGCGGGGTTTTACTTCAGTGCAAAGAGCTTCTCGAACAGCTCTTTCGACAGCCGAGCCCCTTTTTCGGTGAATGCGACAGACTTGGCTTTGGTAGCCGGATTCGAGATGTAGCCTTTCTCGTGCAACAGGTTCATTACTTCCCAATCGTGTCCCTTCCACGCCCTCACGCCGAATCTGTCCTTGAAGGAAGTCAGATACAGCAGTGCCAGAACCGTATGTTCCAGTTTTTCCTGATCAATGTCCATCGAACACCTCGCATACTCAGGATACCGGAGCACGAATCTATGAGAGCTACCCCCAACTGCCGCGTTAGCCTGAAGACTTCATACTCCCTCGCCACGCCGGTGTCTAGAACTGGAAGAACTGATCGAATGGTGCCATCTCATGCGTTGCCGTTTGGAGGCGGCGACCATGAAACGGAACACAAGACAAAGAAAACGTAATCGACAAAAGCTCGCGCTTCCCGACCTAGAGCACACTCGAGCGGCAGTCCTTGACAGCTTGCGGTCTCCGGAATCGCAACGTTACCGCCGCTCTATCGATGACTTTGTCCGCTGGTATTGTTCCGAGCCTCGACTGTCTTTCAACAAGACTATCGTCACCCGCTATCGAATTCATCTTGAAGATCGACAATTGGCTCCAAGCACCGTCAACGTACGGGTGGCGGCAGTATGTCGACTGGGCTACGAAGCAGCGGATAAAGGGCTCTTGAGCCCGGATCTCGCAGCGGGCGTCCGACGCCTGACCAATTCCTGCTAGGTACACAGGAGTTAGCGCGGCGAGTTGGTGTAACGTAGAGTTTTTATCGAGGACGTATGGCGCTTACCCAACGTCTGTAGGTCTTGAACCGCCCGTTCGACGGCGTCCAAACGCGTGATTGCGGCCTCGACCGCCGAAGTCCCTTCGGACATGACCACGCGCGCACGATCGAGCGCCCACTCAGCCATTCGGCGGACTTCGTGGAGGAGTTTCCGGATTTCGACTTCCAATTGTCCTCGGCTCTCCTGCACACGATTCACGACATCCGACTGAACGCGCGTACTGTTCATTTCCGCCAAGTGACCGAGGAACTCCTTCGCCTCACGCTCAATCACAGTGAAAGCCTGTGCGGCTCCCAAGAAGACGTCCGCCAGATAGCGTAAAGGAGATGCGGGCGAAGAAACGCGAAGTAACTCTTCGAACCTGAATCTGGAGCGAACGCGAAATCCCATCTCTGAATCGAGAGCGTTGGGCATTCGCTTAAGTTCGAGTACACCCGCCGCGGAAAGTTTTCCGAGGAAGTCATTTCCTATGCCTACGAACCGGGACGCGACCCGCCGATATTCCGCCTCGGCCGCGACTTGTTCGGCTTGCAACCAGGGCAGGATATTGCGTTGGGAGATCACCTGTGCCGTGCGCATCACGTCTCTTCGGAATTTTGGGCCATACCTTCGCCTCAACAGTCCCACTTCTTCCGAAAACTCGGCATTCACCCGTGGCAATGTCTGTACCAGGAATCGCTTCCTCTGTTCGCGGAACATATCCGAGAGGCGGTGTTCCTCTGCCATGAACAGATAACCCATATCTTGAAGCGATCGCTCCGCTTCCGAAAGGGTCTGGCGCAGGATTCGAACACGGCGTTCGGATTCCTCCAGCGGGCGCTGCAGAGCTTCTCGTTGTTCAAAAATGACAGTCAGCAGTTCCTCACTCAGTCGGAGAAGGCCTCTCTCCGCAGCAGTTTGCACCAAACTGCGGCCAGACTCGCGTTCCAACTTCTCCAATGCTTCGATTAACTTCCCCCAATCGCGGTCAGATCCCCGATTCTCGAGCTGCTGCTCGGCGCTGACCTCGTAGATACAACCAGCAGGTCGCTGCAACCGCTTTTCGATGATTTTGCTCGTGAAAGATTTTGCGATCCGGCGCTCCTCGTCGGAAGTCCTATCCGCCTTGTTCATCACGATTATGAGATCGTGGACCTGTTTCCCCACTTCTTCGACCAGGGCCAGTTCTTCACCGGAAATCGGCGGATCGGCGCCCACTACAACGATCACAGCGTCAATGTGCGGAACAAACGCTTGAGTTGCCGACGTGTTCGCCCCAAAGACCGAACCGAGCCCGGGGGTGTCCACAAAACACATACCTTCGGCAAGAAGTGGGCTCGGGCAAAATACTTCGACGGCGGCAACACTCTTTTTGTTCTCAGGATTCAGATCTTCAGAAACATACTGCGCGAGATCCTGCGGGGCGATGTCAATCCACGTTCCGCCTTGCAAGCGCACCCTGGCACTTCGCGAAGGCCCGTAGCGAACAACGGTCGGCACCGCCGTTATCGGCAAGACTCCTGTGGGCAACACGCGGTCCCCGAGCAGAGCGCCCAGAAGCGTCGATTTGCCTCGTTTATACTGCCCGACGCAGGCGACGTAAAATCTGCCTTCGTTGGTCCGCTGCGCGAGCGCCGTAGCCTCTTCGTGAACTCGTTCTGAGCTCAGTTCTCGCCCTAACTCCGCGAGGCGCACCAGCGAGTTCTGGTCTGACAGGTGCTCGGGCACTTGCTCATCACCATACCGCCCACTCATGGCGAGTGACTCAGGGAACACGGCAAAGACGATCCGTTGCCATGTAGCAGATAATCCATGTGGACGAGTTTGACTTTCACCTGATCCCTGTAGTGATACCGTGGGTCAGCAGCAAGCTCACATATCCTGACGATGGCACCTGGCAAGTGCCCACTTAGATGTAACACCTGTTCGCGAAAGCCCTTCAGATCGAGCGAATCCAGATGGAACCTTCGAACGCAATTCTCCAAAAGTCCACAAGCGGGAGCTTCGGACAGTGGCCCCAGATGAATCCGGTACTGGTCAGTCCAATATAAACTCCACGCATACCCGATCTCCGCCTGGGAATAGCCATTCCCTGTAAGGTAGATCGGTGTCTTCGAGCGGTAAATGATCTCCTTCATGAGCCGAGCGAGCGCATGCGGTGTAGGGGCCATATGATCCATGAAGAATCGATACTCACCTTGCTCGGCTGCCGTGAGGAGGATTCCCCGCAGCCGGAGTGCGGACTGTTCGCGAATCCATCGGATCAGCGTCGCCTCGCCAGCCCGGTCGGCGTGGACCTTCCGCCGCACCAGTGGATCGCCTATCCGATAGAGCCCTCGAATCAAATGCTCGACGAACTGCCGCCGGTTAGCCGGGCCCGACCAGCAGATACACTTGCGGCGTTCAACTTCGGGAAGCTCGGAAAGCGCCGCTTCGATCAGCGAGGTCTTGCCGGAATCCGTAGCTCCCCATATCAGCTGGCTCTGACGTTCGCGCAATGCGATTTGCAGGTGTCGCATTTCCGTTTCGCGACCGATCACTGATTCCAGCCGTGAGGTTGTGTGTTCCATATCGTATCGAGGGAAATAAACGAACCTGTATCTCTCGAATGTCTCGCTACCGAGAACGAGCGCCATCTTGGTGCACGTACTTGATCACTTCGACTTCAGACATCGCAATCAGTCCCTCGTCAACCATTTTGTCGAGAAAGGGCAGCAGTTTTTGAATTTTGTCTTCCGCATCGATGACGCTTACCATAACGGGAGCATCGTGAGAGAAGGAAAGATGGTGGGTTCGGCGGATCAGCGTGCTTGCGCCGTACCCTTCGATTCCGCGAAAAACGGTAGCGCCCGCGATGTCCAGCTCGCGGCACTTCTCGACAATCGCGCGATAAAGCGGCTTGTCTTGCCATTTGTCGTCTTCACCGAAATAAATGCGCAGCATCTTGGCGTTGCCTTCCAGTTTCATGAGCGCCCGCCCTTTCTACGTTCGGCTTCCTGGTAGTTGTGCGTGTACTTGATCACGTCCACGTCGGAGAAGACCACGAGTCCCTGTTGCACCATGTCATCCAGTATGGGAAGAAAGGCCCGGAGTCGTTCTTCGGTATCCACCACCGACAACATCATCGGCCTATCCTGAGAGAGATGGAGCGCCCTGTCCTTGTGAATCCTGCGATTGGCTCCGTAACCCAGGATGCCCTGGTACACCGTGACACCGGCAATGTCATTTGAGCGCATGCTTTCGATCAATGCCTTATGAAGGAGCTGATCGTGCCATTTATCGTTTTCGCCGATAAAGATCCGCATCAGCTTGGCTTTTCCCTGGCGCTTCAAAGGAGGCGTGCCTTCGCGGTGAGCGGCCTGTTTCGAGGTCTCGGAGGACTTCACAATCGTGGTATCTTGAATTTCAATGAGGCCTGTCCCTGCCATTTCATGCAGCTTCGGCAGAAGCTCTGCGACCTTTTCGGGCGTTTCAATAAATTCAACTTTCATGGGGAGATTTGTCGTCAACACCAAGATTCGATCCGTCTGCATGTGGTGATCCGCATCAAACCCGGCGACGCCGCGGGTAGCGCTCGCTCCCGAGACTTTGTGATGGAAAAGAAATGACAGGATCGCTGCGTAGACTGCGTCTCCGTGGTACTGGTGGTCCTGACCGACATAGATGCTGACTTTCTTCGCAGGTCCGGTTTCAAGCATGTGTCCTCCTAGCTCTCAATCCCACGCTGTCCGACCAAATACTCTGCGGCTCGCCCAAGTATACCGCCGCCTCTGGCGTCACCTCTTTTTGCCTGCCGCAAGAACTCATTGAGTTCGTGTTCGAGCTCCCGCAGCTTTTGGAACATGTTTTTTTGGATGTCTTTCTGGAAGGGCTCGGGCAACTTCTGAATCAGCTCCCGGCTGTGGCGCCAGCACAGCATCCCGTGTTGACGCAGCCATTCCTGCAAATGTGGCTGGTCCAGTTCCTCGCTTATCTCCCGAAGCCGCGTTTCCTTCTCGATCTGCATGCGCTTGCAGAACGTGCATTCCGATGGATTCGGAAGACTTGGTCGCCAATCGGGATTGCGCACGGACGCCAAAAACAAAGTGGCCGCCGATTCGGCAGGAGAGGAATTCGCGATGATCCAAGCGTGAAGATTGCAGAAACTCGAACATTCATAGGCTCGAAGATTCTTCGACAAGTAGATTTGAAATTCCTTGAGCTCGGCGCAAATTG
The DNA here is from genome assembly GCA_963795005.1 of uncultured Acidobacteriota bacterium. Lineage (GTDB taxonomy): Bacteria > Acidobacteriota > Terriglobia > Acidiferrales > UBA7541 > Palsa-295. The sequence goes on from CAWCGE010000029.1 coordinate 59,449, forward strand.
GACATGCCCACTTGGCGAGAATGCTGTCGGTCGCGAACTTCGCATTCTCAGTTCCGGCCTTTAGGCGACCGTCCTTGGGGCCCGCCAATTTGGTCCTGTGAATTGCTGATTTCATGCGACCACCCTTCCGATGATTACGCCCAGCCAAACAGAGAAGAAACCTACGACGACGCTGAGGGCCACGTTCAATCCGGAAACCAGAAGCTCGCCCTCTTGGAAGACGCGAAAAGTTTCATACTCGAATGTGGAGAAGGTGCTATAGCCACCGATAAACCCAATGGGGATTAGGTATCGCCAATTTGGGCTCCAGTTTGTCTTTTCGGCCAAGACCGCCAGTACGAAACCGATAAGGAACGATGCTGTCACGTTAATCAGGAACGTACCGTAAGGAAAACGAGTTCCAAGCCGGTCGCTGACATAAGTCCCGACCCAGAAACGCAAAACCGATCCCGCGGCTCCGCCCAACGCCACCATCAGATATTTGGTCATGTGAATTGCACTGCCTCTCCTGCTTCGGAAACTGTTTCACTCTCTAGGATATTTCTTGGGTTAGATCGATGCGACGCAACTCGCTCTCGCGAAGTGCGGTTCTCGCTGCCTCAGTCGGCTTCAACCTGCCGAGATCCTCTGCCAGAACAACCAGCTCGTCACGCGTAAGCTCGCCGCCTCCCAGTGTTCGTCCGGCCTGAGCACGATAATTCTCGGCGTAGGTCTCATACCTCCGTTTCAGTTGGCCGATGATGGAGTCCGCCCACTCCCCCACCAAATGCCAGTAAGCCTCTAGCGCCGCGTAGAACGGTTGCCGCAATTGGCGAGAAATCTGTCCGGCTACTTGGCGCTCCGCCATTCGGCGACCGAACAGAGCTGCGAGGACCGGGCGATCGATAACCATACCGAGAGGCGGAAATTCAAAAATAGGCGTACCCCGGAGGATCGCGTGAAATTCTCCCTCACTGGGTGCATCGGGCAGGCCAAGATCAGCGGCACACTGCCTTAGGTCGCGCTCGAGTTGCTCGGCAAGGTTCGCGGTCTCTCCCTGCAGTTTTCTCACCTGGAGCTGCATAAATTGCGTGATGCTGTCACGAACCAGCTGTCCCGGCACAACTGCACCGTAACTGCTCTTGGACGACGAATGCAGAAATCGTGCCGCCGATTCCTTGATCGCGTCGGTCATGCTGGCGCTGGCCCCTTCTATAAATCTTTGGCAAAGCGACCGCGTCTCTTCGATTTGCCCGGTCGTTTTACGGAGACGCGCTTCAACCGTACGCGCCTGATGCCTTGCTTTGTTGGATGACCGTGCGCCCCTTCTCAGCCGTGCTTCGAGAGCCACGACCACTGAGTCACGTAGCGCACCGATCTTTCGTCGCAACGATGCCATACGGAGGTCCTGCGCCCGGCGGTACAAGGGGACGATCTGATTCTCAAACCACCCATTGAGCATTTCGGTGCACCTAGACGAGACACTGACGGGATGAACCGGCACGTCCAGCTTGTATTCGGAGGCGATGCGGTCCTTAACATACTGGACCATTCGTACACGCTCTTCAGTGCCGAGCAGGTCCGCCTTGCTGAGAAGAATATTGACGGGGATCGCCGCCTCCTGAAGGGCCATGATCGTTTGCAGGTCGTCCGCGCTGAGAGTTGAACCGGCATCGACCAAGACCAGACCCAAATCGCACTTGGGAAGGTAGGCCAGAGTTTCCGCAGACCCACTCGTGGCCAAGGATCCCAGCCCTGGCGTGTCTACAAACGAAACGCCACCCTGTAACCTGGCGGAGGCGAGCGCGACCCTGAGTCGGGTCACGTGCTTTATGTTTCCCGGGTTCTGTTGTTCCGTTGCGAACTCCTCTAAGTGAGAAATCTCGAGCTTCTCTCTGGGTGACTCCGAAAACCAAACGGTAACAGAGGGCTCTTCGCCATGCGTAATCCGAGTCGGAACGGCGGTGATAGGCGTGACGCCGACCGGCAGGATGTCGGTTTCGAGAACTGCGTTCAACAAAGAGGACTTTCCAGTGCTCACGCGCCCAAATAGCGCAATTTCGAAACTCCGATCTTCCGCACGATCCAGAATCGCGCCAATCGAGGAGCGGAATTCCACCAGCCCGCGGTCTCGGACAATGCGTTCAATTCTTTCGAGAAGCTCGAAGTCGTTGCCAGCATCCTCTAAACGCGCCAGCCGTGCTCCTAGATCCTCGCCGAGCCCACCCGAAACGAAGCGGTCAAAACGATCCATCAGGCCGCTCAACTCGGCCGCAATTCCGTTCAGTTCCGTCGCCACGCTTTCCGGCACAGGCCCGTAGCCACGCATGTACTTCGGCTTTAATTCTTCGGCGGCGATGTCGATAGCGCCGAGCATGACGTGAACTGCTCGGGATGCCGGAATCGATGGTTTTTCGGGCACGATCGCTTGTCCTTCCAGAACCCGGACCAGTTGTGCTCGAACTCTCGCGATATAGTCTTCAATCGTTCCGCGCTGCGCAGGGTTGATGTCTGTCGAATAACGGGGAAAGGCCGCCTTGGAAGTGGTCGCGTTCAGGATATTTTCGACGTCGCCCAGAGCTTTGTCTATGTATTGGCAAGTGACACGCAGCCGCTGCGCCTGCGATTCATTCAAGCGAGTCGTGCTCGAGGACGAGTTCGTATTTGCTTCCGTCATCTCACAACCATCACTGGGCAATGAGCGTAACGAAGAACCTTTTCCGAAGTAGACCCAACAAGCATCTTTTCGAACCTCGACATCCCGCGCCGCCCAAGCACGATCAGATCGACGTGATCTGTTTCGGCTCGGTGCACAATCTGTTCGACCGGATGCCCCACGGCAATATCGGTTTCCAACTCAACTTCCAGAACTTTCGCTCGTTGAGCGATTTTGCCGAACTTTTCTTCAAAGTGCTCCCGGGCATCATCGAGCATGGCGTTCAGTTCGACCATTGTTGCCGGCTCGGGAGGGCGTGCGACGGCAAAGAGGAGTACTTTGGAATCAAGCGATTGGGCAAGAGAAAGACCGACCTCCGTCGCTTTCTCCGACTGTGGCGAGCCGTCGAAACCAATCAGAATCTTTTTGAATTGGGAATGCCGGCGGCCCGTCATATCCCCTCCTCAGTTCGCGGTCACGGCGCTCACTTCCTTGGCATGCTCTTCCTTTTCCGCTTTTGGAAGTAGATGTCGCGGCATAAACCATGCATTGGCGAACATCGTTGGAACGACTGCACTCGCGATCACCGTCGCGACAAGATGCGAGTATTGTGCTTGATCAATAATTCCGTGACCAAGACCGAAGAGCGCTGAGATCGTGCCAAACGTCAGCCCCGTTGACATCATCAGCGTGTAGTAAAGACCCTCTTCGCGCTGATACTTGAATGCTTTCACGGTCGGAAGCAGGCCCGCAATCTTCGATATCATTTTCGACGCGAAGAGAATTGCAAACACCAGCGGAGCGGCGATCAAAACGGGAACCGATACGAACGATCCGGCGCGAATGAAATAAAAAGGCGTTAGCAGACCGAAGGTCAATGTTCGAAGGCGCCGAATCAGGATATGGTCCTTCCCGACTGTCCCTGCCAAGACCATTCCGATTACGTAGGCCGGCAACACTGCCTCGCTGCCAGCCCATACAGCTAGGCCGCCCATGGCAAATAACAGGAAAAGGATGTATTTCGCTTCGAGCTCGGAGACACGTCCGCCGTAATGCTTGAAAAACCTGGGCGTGATGAAAGGCAGAACCACGAAAACAAGGATGCTCGCTACTACGAAGATCGATGTGCGAATCGTAAACGGTGAAAAAATAAGACCGAGCGCGACAACCGTCCCTAAATCGTTCACGAAGCAGGCTGCGAGAATGGCCTTTCCGAAATCCGTCTTGTTTAGGCCGAGTTCTAACATAACGGCATAAACGACAGCGACTGACGTTGTCGAAAGTGCGACGCCGGCGAGCCAACTCGATCGTGTCGTCCAATGCAGAACGTAGTGTGCGATGGCGGTACAACCGAGGAATGGCCCCAAAAACCCTACCAGCCCGACGACCATTGCTTCTTTCCACTTCGTGCGAAAAATCACAGGATCGAGTTCTGCTCCAGCTAGAAACGTCAGAACGATGGCACCCGTTCCCGCAAGAAAGGTGATCCATTCGGACTTCGCGCCCAGACCCATCGGCCCAACCAGAGCGCCGATGCACAATTGTGCGACAGTCCCAACAACGATTTCCGTCAAGGCCGTCGAAATCTTGAACCAGATCGCCAGCAGGGTAGCGACAAGTGCTAATCCGACCCACAGGGAAGCCAGTGCCCAGACATTTTGCATGTCAGTCCTCGCTTCTGTTTCTGTTCGGGGATCCCTGCCGGGGACATGACTCCGCGACAAGAATCCTTGTCAGGAGTCATCATCTGTCCCGGCATAGAAGGGACAGCGGTTAAAGGGCGAACTCCTTCGCCACTGCCAAGAGCATATCAAGATCTGTTTCTAAGTCAATCGCGCCACCAACTGATCGCCGCATCCGGCAACTCAGCACGACGCATCGCGCTGCTTCCGCGGCAGATCCACTGTTGCAAACCTCAAAACGCCAACGGCTCACACAATTGCCGCGGCACCATCAACCGCAAATAGCTCTCCGGCCGGTGCTTGCATTCGCGCTACGGCCGAATCGGCACGGCAAAGCCGAGACGCTGACCGGCATCCGCATATAGTCGTCGCCAGACGAACGTCTGGTCGGCATCGCACTTTCTTCCCAGGTTGAGCGCGGATGGAAATCTCGGACACGCGCCAGGCCGAAAATACAGGAAAACCCCGATAGCGTTTGTTCGACGCCCTACCTATGCATCTGATTGATCGCAGCAGCATGTTTTTTGGAGGTCAGCATGCGCGCAACAGCAGTCGAGGGCCCAACCTTGATCGACATTCAGATAGATCCGAACGCCGGCGATCTTTAGTGAAGAACGATTGGAGCTCCGGGCGCTGAAGATTCTTACTAGCGCGATGTCGGAACTCCGTCATCAAAATACCGTTGTGCGATTAATTACGAGCGGTGCGTGGTTGGGGTACATCGTCACTTGGTTGGAGTTTTGAAATACTCGGATTAGAGGATTCCCATGATGGCCGTAGCAGTAAGGATTACAGCAACAGGTGGCCCCGAAGTTCTTTCACTGATAGAAACCCAGGACCTATCACCGAAAGAGGGAGAGGTCTTAATCGATCAGAAATCGATTGGCGTCAACTTCCTGGATGTGCAGCAGCGCAATGGCTCGGTAAAAATTCCTCTTCCATCCGGCCTGGGCTTTGAGGCTGCTGGTATCGTTGCTGCCGTCGGGCCGAATGTTAAGGATCTACGTGAAGGAGATCGCGTAGCGTATGCGACCGGCCCGATTGGATCGTACGCCAGCAGTCGTATATATCCAGCGAACCGCATTGTGAAACTGCCGGCAGAGGTAAGTTTTGACGATGCGGCGGCAATTCTCTTCAAGGCGATCACGGCTCAATATCTTCTGAAGTCAACCTATCCAGTTGGCTCGGGAACAACGGTAGTAATTTATGGTCCTGCGGGTGGCGTGGGGCAGATTCTTGTCGCCTGGGCAAAGCAACTAGGTGCTCTTGTTGTCGCCATTGTTTCACGTCAGGACAGAGTTGAAAGAGCAAAGCGCGTGGGCTGCGATGCGGTTTTTGTGTTTGGAGCTACAGAGATCCCTTCGGAGATCGCAAAACTCAACGGCGGGAAGAAGGCAGATGTTGTATACGACTCTGTCGGCCGCGACTCTCTTGAGGTTTCTCTCGACAGTCTGCGCCCCCGAGGTCTCTCGGTGTCGTTCGGGACTGCATCCGGCCCGCCTGCGCCGATTGAAGTCTCGACTCTGCAGGCAAAGGGGTCACTCTATCTAACACGGCCGAGTGTCTCCCTTTATACCGCTGATCCTGTTGAGTACAGAGAGCGGGCGGAGGATGTGCTGTCAGCAGTTACATCGGGCATCATTGGTCCTTACATCTGGAAAAGGTTTCCCCTCAATCAGGTTGCAGCAGCCCATACCGCCATGGAATCGCGCAATTCCGAGGGGGCGATTGTTCTTAAGCCATGACCAACGACACGTCAGGAAAATGAAGAGTCCGGGCTACGGGGAAACATAGCCGGGGTCTGGCTATCTACTGTGTCACTTCTCGTGCATGATTCTCAAAATCGCATCCGCGACCTCAGCCGCGTTCAAATGATTCCGTTCGCCGAGCGGAGCATCTCTCTCGTCTCGCCACATGGACTCACGATGCCAGTGGGCTGCGACGAGACCGGTGACTGCGAAGAAGGACCGGATCTGCCTGAAGAGCCTTCTCCGACTCCCGATCCGTGCGACGCTGTCGTGTCTGTTCAATCAGATAAATGCGGTGCAACGGACCCATGCAAATGCAAGGGTCGAGTATCGCTGTTCGTTGACTTGCCTCGGAACGCAGCCTAACATGTCCCGCCAAGAGCAGTCCGTCCCCTTGCCATGATTGGCCAAACCATCTCGCATTATCGCATCCTCGGGAAACTCGGCGGGGGTGGTATGGGTGTGGTTTACGAAGCCGAGGATACCAATCTTGGCCGACATGTCGCGCTGAAGTTTCTTCCGCAGGAATTGGCACAAGACCTGCAGGCACTCGAACGTCTGCGACGCGAAGCCCGTGCCGCCTCTGCCTTGAATCATCCGAACATCTGTACGATTTATGACATCGGCGAGGAAAACGGTCAGACGTACATCGTGATGGAATTCCTCGACGGCAAGACCCTAAAGCACCAGATTGCCGGGCGGCCAGTGGATTTAGAACTGCTCCTCGACCTCAGTATCGAAATTGCGGATGCTCTGGACGCCGCCCACACACAGGGCATCATTCACCGGGACATCAAACCAGCGAACATCTTCGTGACCAAGCGCGGTCACGCGAAGATTCTCGATTTTGGACTTGCCAAGCTCACTCCTGTGGCGACGGGTGTCGGTGCTTCTGCAATGCCAACGGCTGCAAGCGAAGACCTGCTTACCAGCCCTGGAACGGCAGTCGGCACCGTGGCCTATATGTCACCGGAGCAGGTGCGTGGAAAAGAGCTGGATGTCCGTACCGATTTGTTCTCGTTTGGTGTGGTGCAGTATGAAATGGCGACGGGCGCTCTCCCATTTCGCGGGGAAACATCGGGAGTGGTCATCGACGCGATTCTGAACCGCGCTCCTGTCCCTCCTGTACGGCTGAATCCGGATGTTCCGGCGAAGCTCGAAGAGGTCATCAATAGAGCGCTGGAAAAAGACCGGAACCTGCGTTACCAGCACGCGGCCGACCTACGGGCAGAATTACAGAGGCTGAGGCGCGACAGCAGCTCGGGCCGCTCGCATCTGCTACCTACAGGAGAGGCTGAACAGGCAAGACTAGAGTCACAGTCTGTAACCTCGGGCGTGACACCACGACACGCGGGGCGAAAGGGCTACTACTATGTTGCGGCTGCGCTCCTTGTGCTCGGAGCTGTGACAGGAGGATTTCTCGTCTATCGCTCGCCTCGGAGTAGCCCTCCGGCCAGCAAGGAATGGGAGCAGCTCACCTTCTTTACCGATTCCGTTGTTTACCCGACTCTCTCCCCGGATGGACGGATGCTCGCGTTTATCCGCGGAAGCGGGACTTTCTTCGGCCCCGGACAAGTTTATGTCAAGTTCCTGCCGGACGGCCAACCCGTCCAGCTCACGCACGACTCTCTGTGGAAGCTCAGCCCGGTCTTCTCTCCGGATAACTCGCGCATCGCATACAGCACGGTCGATCCCTGGGACGTCTGGGAAGTGCCGGTTCTCGGTGGAGAGCCCCAGATGCTGCTCCCAAACGCATCGTCTTCAACATGGATCGAAGGTGGGGGACGACTGCTCTTTTCTGAGATCAAGGAAGGGAAGCACATGGTGGTTGTGACAACCGACGAAGGCCGAGGCCACAGGCACGAAGTTTACGTACCTCCCGGCGACCGCAGTATGGCCCATCATTCCTATCTTTCCCCGGATGGGCGATGGGTGCTCGTAGTTGAGATGGACAGTCAAAGCGACTTCCTGCCGTGCCGGGTTGTTCCCTTGCAGGGCAGTGGCGACCTGAGCGTCGTCGGTCCCCCCGACAGTACTTGTATTTCGGGTGCTTGGTCCCCTGACGGCAAATGGGTGTATCTCAGCGCAATGAAAGGTAACAATATTCCATTATATCCGGCAGTGGAGGGTGACGAATTCCATCTCTGGCGGCAGCGTTTTCCGAACGGAGAGCCTGAGCTGGTGACTTCCGGCCCAACCTCGCAAGAGGGCATTGCGATGGCCGCAGACGGCAAATCGCTCATTACGTCCGTCGGATCACGGGACAGCACGGTTTGGCTCCACGACAAAGACGGCGACCACCAGATTTCCTCGGAGGGGAATGCGATCGCGCCTATTTTCTCTTCGGATGGGAATCGTCTCTATTACTTAATGGCAAGCGGCCAAACACGAGGTTACGAGCTGTGGGTCAAGGACCTGATCGGCGAGAAAGTGGAGAGGCTCCTGCCGGGTTACTCCATGAAAGACTACTCAGTTTCGCGCGATGGAAAGGAAGTCGCGTTCGCAATGGACGACCAGAGCGGCCATTCCCGCCTATGGGTGGCACCAACCGACCGTCGCTCCTCCCCGACGCGCATTTCCTTAACTGAGATCGAAGATTCTCCGCATTTCCTGCCCGATGGCGATTTGGTTTTTCGCGCGATTGAAGGTGGATCGAATTTTCTCTATCGCACAAAAACAGATGGAACAGGGCGCCGCAAGATATCCTCCCAGCGCATTTTCGACGCCGTTACAGTATCGCCGGATGGCCGTTGGGTCGTTGTCCAATCGCCAGGCCCAAGTCAAGAGCACACGGCTGCGACCACTGCCTTTGCGGTGGATGGAGGCGAGGCTGTTCCCCTGTGCCTGGGCGAATGTTTCCCCATCTGGAGTACCACTGGGAAACTCTTGTACATCTACTTTCCATCACTGCACGAGGGCAGCTACCCACTACCTGTATTGCATGACACGGGACTTCCGAAGCTGCCACCGGCCGGAATCGCGCGAATGGAAGATTTCACGAACGCGAAAACGGTTGCCGTGATCCCCCAGTTCGTAGAATCGGCCATCAGCCCATCCGTGTACGCCTACACTCGCCAGAACGCCCGCCGCAACCTCTATCGTGTCCCTTTGCCTTAGTTGACGCATTCGAGTGCGCTCGCGCATCTCGGTCTCGCACGCGCCTAGGTGTTGCAGGGCGACACCGCCAAGGCGGCGTATCAGGATTTCCTCACGCTCTGGAAAGACGCCGAGCCGGACATTCCTATCCTCACCGCTGCGAAAGCGGAGTGCGCGAAGTTGCAGTGATTTTCACGACTGTGCAACCTCCCTCGAATTGACTTGCCTCTAGGCGCAGCCTCACATCCGTCGCCAATGACGGATTCCAGTCGTCTGTTCAGTCCTGGGGACTGCCCCGAAGGACAGTAGCCTTCGGAGAAGAATTTCAAGTAGTCTGAGTGGCACATTACGTTCCTAACCTGGTCAACTGGGGCGTGACTATGTCAATCGAACAGCGACGCAGTGAACGGCTAACCGTAGACCTACCTCTTGTTATTAGAGGGGAAGCGGCCGACCGAAAGCGGTTTCAAGAAGAAAGATTTACGTTAATTGTGAATGCTCACGGCGCACTGTTGCCGCTGGAGACGAAGGTCTCCTTAGGACAAAAACTCCTACTCATGAACCCGACGAATTGGCATGAGTGCCAAGCTAAGGTTGTCTATGTTGAAACACCCTCTGGTGGTCTGACAAGAGTAGGCGTCGAATTGGATCGACCTGTTCCCGAATTTTGGCAAGTCAGTTCTCCGCCTGCAGATTGGCGCCAGTTCTGAATAGTTTCATTCCCGACAGCCGCCGGTGGAAATGCCGTCCGTCGTATCAAGGCTGACTCGCGTCAACCGATGGGAGATTGCGCGATTCCTGCGAACGTCTGGAAGAAGTTCCACGCGATGCAGACGGCGGAGTTCGTGCAGTTTACTTCGGCTCGTCCCGAGAATTTCCAAGCGCAGCAAGTTGGCCGTAGCCTTTCACCCGCCACGGATGGTCTGCCGCAAGCGGACGCTTCCCGTGGTCGATAACCCGCAGCCCGTGTTCGTTTCGAGGTATCTGCAAAAGTTTTATCTCCGACCAAATCCTGTCGGAGCACTGCGGACATCTAGACGCAGCGGTACATCGCGCGGCGCAGTTTCGTTTCATGCTGTCGCTCATTTCTTGTCTCCATCTTGATATTTTCGGATGCCTCTATTTGCAACCCACAATAAAAACTAGCGGGTGCTTACATCGGGTTGCTTTCGTCTGACAGAGGACTAAAACCTGACCCGCGGTTGGATTCGTTACTATGACCGCGGTAGTTTCTATTTCAATCGGGGTGGTACGGGTAAAC
>CAWCGE010000030.1:0-106217 GCA_963795005.1 uncultured Acidobacteriota bacterium
GATCCGCAGACTGACTCGAGGTGTTCGCATCGTCGTTGTGGATCTGCGGCGCAAGGTCTGACGGATTCGCGTTGCGCGGCGTCGGATCTGGAGAAACTTCCTCGGTCACAGCGGATACTGGCGCAGTGTTAAGAGGCCACTTGCTGCTGGGTTCGCAAAAGTGCTTCGCGGAGGGCCTTCAGCTCAGCCCCAACGCTCGAGGTGTTCGTAGAAGAATCGGCCTGCTGCGCGGCGGTCTGGCCATACACAAGGCCACCATACGCAGAAGCGTTACAGTGCACCAAAAAAAATCGCATCGTAAACCTCAGTAACATTGATTACGTGACACTCGCCGAAAGTCGTCGTCTACGCCAGCCCCCCTGGACAGCCACAGTTCTACCTTGGTGTGTGTGGCAGTCCGAGGGGGATTGCGCTAAAATCTCGAGTCCAGCGGGCCCGCCGGAGGCTCGCGCAAAATATGCTGGGAGTCCTTCGCTCGGATACGTCCAATCCCTGAATCGACTGATTTACTCGGCTGCGAAGAGTAGGAGCGCCGGCGCGTGAAACTCAGTGAAGAAGAAAGGGACCGCGACATAACGGACAGCATCGGGACGGTCAACGCTGCGAGCGGCGGTCACATGCGAATCGGTTTTCGGCTCGCCGCGATCGTTCTTTTGCTCCAGCTTCCGCTATTTTCGCTGTCCGACTGGCAACAGTCTGCGAGGGGCCAGAGCGCTGAGCCGGACAAGTTCTATCGCGAATACGTCGGGCTCACCGACGGTCAGATCGCCTCAATCCACAGCGGCAAGGCCATCGCCAAAATAATTGACTCGCCCACCCCGGACGAAGTCTTCGTCTTCGGGTCCGTCTACATCAATTCCACCCCGGAGAGCTACCTCAATTTTGCTTCGGATATCGAGCAGTTACGCAAGCTACCCGATTATCTCGCAATCCGCAAATTCAGCGATCCGCCTCGGCTGTCCGATCTCGACGGCTTCACCCTCGATGACGACGACATCAAGGAACTGAAGAACTGCAAGGCGGGTAGCTGCAAGGTCCAGCTTCCCGCCGAGTCGATGGATGAATTTGAGAAACAGGTGAATTGGTCCGCTCCCGATGCTGCGGACCAGGTAAACCATCTCGGCCAGCAAATGGCCCTCGAAGCTCTTCAGCAATACATCCATGGCGGAAACAAAGCCCTTGGCACCTATCGCGATAAGAAACATCCCACGGCCATCGCCGAGACGTTCGCATCCTTGCTCAGCCGGTCCAAGGCGCTCCCGGTATATCTGCCAGAGCTGGATCGCTACCTGCTCGATTACCCCGAGGCGCCCTCGGGCCAAATTCAGTCCCAGTTTTATTGGGAGAAGATCAATTTCGGCTTGAAGCCCACGCTTCGCATCGTGCAAGCCATCGTTTTTCATGGCGTGGCTCCCACCGAGCCTGCCTATGCCGTCGCCGTCAAGCAGCTCTACGCGAGCCATTATTTTGAAACCGCGCTGGATCTCACGGTCTGCGTCCGGGACACGGACGCGCCGGGTCCGCATGGCTTCTATCTGGTCACGCTCAAAGGTTCGCAGCAGGCCGGTCTCACGGGATTGAAAGGAAGCATCGTGCGCAAGGTCGCCGTCGATAAGACCCGCTCCTCTCTCGAGCGGGCGCTGGCGTCAATCAAGCAGAAGCTGGAGAGCCAGACGCAGACGCCGTAGCCTCGGGGCCGTCGCTTCGTTCGGAAGACACATGGCATTCCCTGATCGCCGCACAGTCAACGTACTCTGCACGATTCTGCTCTTCACCGTCGTGCTCGCGATCGTCTATGTCGCCCGCGGCGTGCTCGTGATCTTCACTTTCTCGATTCTCTTCGCATATCTGATCGATCCGGTCGTCCGGTTTTTGCAGCGCTACTCCCTTATTTTCAGAAACCTCAGGGGCCCTCACGTGGCGGAGGCCTATCTCTTCCTTCTGATCCTCATCTCCGTCACCATCCATCTTGTGGCGCCCGGCTCGCTCGGGAAGACGACGAAGCTCGCGAAGCAAATACCCGCAGTCGTTGCCGACATCTCGACCGGTGAAATCGCTACGCAAATCGGCGGCAAATACGGCTGGAGTGAGCCTCAGCAGCAACGCCTGAAGTCGCTTCTGGTTCAGCACCAGGCGAGCATCGAGGGCGTGGCGAGAGGATGGGAGCGGTCTGCTTTTTCCGCCCTCGCCGGGTTGCTCGTGATACCCATACTCGCAATCTTCTTCCTCAGCGATGGCGCAAATATGGTCGATTCGCTCATTCGCATGATTGCCACGAACGACCATCTCGAGGAGCTCCGGTCTCTCGCTCGCGAATTGAACTCCATGCTGCATCACTACATCCGGGCGAAGGTGACCCTGGCAGGACTCTCGCTAGCCTTCTTCTCCCTCGCTACTCTCTTGCTGCGTTTCCCTCATTTTCTCGCCCTCGGCCTCTTCGCTGGGGTTCTGGAGTTTATCCCCGTCGCTGGCTGGATGATTTCGGCCATAGCGATAATCAGCATCGGCGCGATGACGCACGCGCACTGGATTTGGATGGCCGCCCTCATCAGTCTTTGGCGAATGCTCATGGACTATTGGATTTCGCCTCGCGTAATGGGCCACGAACTCGAAATCCATCCGCTGATGGCCATCTTTGCGGTGATGGTAGGCGGAGCGATCGGCGGGATCGTGGGTATCTACCTCTCAGTCCCCTTCGTTGCCATGCTTCGAGTATTGTGGCGCAGTAAGGCCGTGGAGCGGGCAGAGAACGTTTTTTGAGTAGGGAATGCTCGACGCGCGATTCACCGAATGAACTGAATATTGCTGGAAGCCTCAGACTTTTCCTGTGCGGCTCGGCCCACGCCGCGCGGCCTCGCACGCAGGCTTTCGTCGCGCAGTACTTCCGTACCATTACCTTACACGGTGAGCTTCGACCACCGTCATGTAGACAGTTTCGCAGTGCCTGCTACCGTAGATTCAACGCCACAGCTGCATTAGATCGGCGCGGCGCATTCCCTCGCGCTTGCGCGGGATCGACGCGCAAAACCTCGCGCCGGGTACGTTCGCGTTCCCCGGGCTCGGCACGAACGCTTCGGAAAGGGATTTTGAATTTGTGATGCAGGATCTTCTCCAAGTGAAAGATCTCACCGTGTCCTACCGCGGCACTGACGCGAAACCGTGCCACGCCGTCGCAGGATTGAGTTTCGATATCGGCCGAGGCGAGGTTTTAGGCCTCATGGGCGAATCCGGATGCGGCAAGACCAGCACGGCGCTGGCGCTGCTCGGCTTGCTGTCCCAAGAGCAAGCGCAAGTTTCTGGCTCGGTGCGGTTTCGCGGGCAAGAGCTGCTCTCGCTGGATCAGCGCGCCCTGAGGGCGCTCCGCGGCGCCGGAATTTCGATGGTGTTCCAGGAACCAGAGATCGCGCTGAGTCCCGTGATGCGAGTTGGCGATCAGGTCGCCGAAGTGATTCGCGCGCATAAGGCTCTGAGTTGGAAAGCTTGCCGCACTGAGGCTGAAGCTGCGCTCGTTCGCATCGGGCTCCCCGCCACGCAGCGGATTTTTTTGGCGTATCCGCATGAATTGAGCGGAGGCCAACGCCAGCGCGTGGCCCTCGCGCAAGCGCTCGCGTGCGAGCCAGCCCTAGTGATTGCGGACGAACCCACGGCCTCGCTCGACGCGCGCAGTCAAAGCGAGTTGCTCGCTCTTTTGCGCCAGCTAAGGCGTGATCTGGGCATTTCGATCCTGCTGATTAGTCACGCAGCGGAGGTCCAGGCGTTCCTCGCCGATCGCCTTATGGTGATGGCTAACGGCCGCATCGTCGAACAAGGGCGATTCGAAGAGCTCTACCGCAATCCTTCGCACGAAGTTACTCGGGCGATGCTACGAACAAGTTCACTCACGAATTTTGCCGACGAATTGGATTTGGAGATTGTCACCTAGATGGCCTCCGCAGATTCACGACCGAATCCGCGTACAAACTCGCGCGAGCCGCTGCTGCGCGCCACGGGCTTGTGCAAGCAGTTCGTCCAGCGGCGCAATTTCTCGCGCAGCAAGTTCACCGTCACTGCATTTGAAGACGTGAACCTGCAACTGTTTCGCGGGAAAACCCTCGCGCTGGTGGGCGAGTCAGGCGCTGGAAAATCTACACTCGCGCGCTGCATAGCGCTGCTCGAACGTCCCAGCACAGGAAGCATCGCGCTCGATCGCGTGGATTTGCTGGCGCTCGATAAGCAACATCTCCTGCCGATTCGCCGCCGGATTCAGTTAATTTTTCAAGACCCTGCGTCCGCGCTCAATCCAGGCTTGACAGCCGGCGAAATCATCGCCGAACCGCTCGCCATCCAAAATGTAGGAACGAAACAAGAGCGCCGCGAACGAGCCTTGCGGCTGATGGAACAGGTCGGACTGGAAACAGACGCAGCGCAGAAACGGCCATTCGAATTCAGCGGCGGCCAGCGGCAGCGACTGGCAATCGCCAGGGCCCTGGCGCTCGAGCCAGACGTCCTGATTCTCGATGAGTCGCTATCCGCTCTCGACGCGCTGAATCACGATCTGATCCTTCAGCTGCTCTTGGACCTGCAAGCCGCGCGTTCGCTGGCCTACCTCTACGTCTCACACGATTTGCGCCTGGTCTCCCGATTCGCCGATGAAGTCGCCGTCATGTACCAGGGGAAAATTGTCGAGCAGAAAAAAACACGCGAGCTGTTCGCTCGTCCTGGGTATTTCCACACCCGCGAACTTCTCGCGACCGTACATTCCGTGGAATCCATCTTGCGGGAGCGCTCCGCCTCGGGGCTGCCATGAGATATTTCGCTCGACGACTGGCGCATGCGGCCCTGCTCCTCCTGGGAATTTCGATTTTTTCCTTCGCGCTCTTGCAACTCGCGCCCGGCGATTTTTTTACTTCGCTGGAGTTGAACCCCCAGGTTTCCGTCCGCACCGTGGCCGCGCTGCGCTCGCAATACGGCCTCGATAAACCGCTGCCCGTGCGCTATGGACATTGGCTTCGCTCCGTGCTCCAAGGCGACCTCGGCACATCCTTCGCCTACAGCAGCCCGGTCGCTCCGCTGCTCGCAGTCCGCGCGCGCAATACCCTGCTCTTAACCGGGATCGCGACGCTGCTCGCGTGGCTTCTCGCAATTCCGCTCGGAATTTGCAGCGCCGCGCACCGCGGAAGATGGGACGACCGCATCGGCAGTGTCATGACTTCCACGCTCCTCACCGTGCCAGACCTGGTCTTGTTCCTCGCGTTGCTGCTTCTCGCTGTGCACACCGGCTGGTTTCCGACGGGCGGGATGATCTCCGCGGAGTTCCGCGACCTGAACGCCTGGGGCAAAGTGAAAGATATTGCGAATCATCTGCTGCTGCCTTCCCTTGGACTCGCGCTCGCCACTTTGCCGCCGCTGGTCCGCCACATTCGTTCGGCGATGATCGAGGTTCTGGATTCCCCATTCATTCGCGCCGCTCGCGCCCACGGAATTGCCGAACGCCGCGTGCTGTTTCGTTATGCGCTGCCGGTCGCAGCCAATCCTCTCGTCTCGCTCTTCGGCTTTTCGGTTTCGACGATGCTGAGCGCCGGACTGCTGGTGGAAGTGATTTTGAGCTGGCCGGGCATTGGCCCTTTGCTGGTGGACGCGATTCTGGCGAAGGACGTTTTCGTGGTTGTAGGCACGGTAATGCTCTCGTCCGTCTTCTTGGTGGCGGGAAATTTCTTCGCCGATATGCTGCTCTTTGCCGCCGATCCACGGATTCGCATGGAGTGATGCGTTGAACCACCGTCGCAAACTCGCCGCAGCGCTCATTTTCCTTGCGGCGTTCTACGCCCTCGTGCTGTTCGCCGGATTTTTTGCTCCGTACGATTTTGCGACGCAAAACCGTGAAGCGCCGTACGCGTCGCCTACCTCGCTTCATTTCCTCGATGCCCAAGGAAAATTTCACGCTCGTCCATTCATCTACGCCGCGCAGGACGGCAGCCAGGGCGCGGCGCCGAACGAATCAAATCCACAGCGCCCCTACCCGATTCGCTTCTTCGTGCCTGGCTCGCGGTACAAGATCGCAGGCCTGTTCACATCCAGCGTCCATCTTTTCGGAGTGGATGACCCCGGTCAAATCCTGTTGATGGGCTCGGACGCCTATGGACGCGACCAATTTTCGCGCTTTCTCTACGGCGGCCAGATTTCCATGCTCGCCGGCCTGATTGCCGCATTGCTTTCAGTTTCACTCGGGATCATCGTCGGCGGAATCGCCGGATACTATGGCGGCTGGATTGACGAAATTCTTATGCGCGGCGGAGAACTTTTCCTCGCGCTGCCCTGGCTCTATCTGTTATTTGCGGTGCGTGCCGCGCTGCCCCTGCGCATTTCCCAGTGGCAAGTGTTCCTGCTGCTGGTCGCAATCATGGGACTGATCGGCTGGGCGCGTCCGGCCCGCTTGGTTCGCGGAGTGGTGTTGAGCGCCAAAGAGCGCAATTTCGTCACCGCGGCTCGCGGGTTCGGAGCCTCGGACATGTATCTGTTGCGCCGCCATGTGCTGCCCCAAACCTACGGCGTGCTGCTAACCCAGATGACGTTGCTGATTCCGCAATATGTGCTCGCGGAAGTCACCTTGACTTTCCTCGGTCTGGGTGTCGGCGAACCCATGCCCAGCTGGGGCGCCCTGCTTTCACCGCTGCAGCAATACTCCGTGCTTTCCTCCTACTGGTGGATGTTCCTCCCCGCGCTTCTGCTGATTCCCTTGTTCGTTGTGTTTTACACGGCAGCCGATGCTCTTCAGGAACTTCACAAATCCGTGTCGCTGTAAAAACCGCTAATTCTTTGTAACAATTTCAGATATGGCAAAGGTCTCTATCAGGCCGCAGTGTGTCGCCCTGCTCCTGGGCATCGCATGCGCATGCTCGGCGGCCGCTGGCGCTGCTCGGCAGGCGAGCCAACAGCGAACGGACCACGCGCACCCTGTCGCCGATCAAATGATCACGGACAACGCGCCGGGTCACGCCGGCGGGCGGCTCGCGGTTGCTCTGCGCTCCGAGCCAAAGACTCTGAATCCTGCTCTTGCCGAGGACGAATCCTCTCGTGACGTGATTCGCTGCCTCAGCGCTGACCTGATTCACATCAATCGCTCCTCTTTGAAAACCGAGCCCGCGCTCGCAAAATCCTGGCAGGTATCCCGTGACGGCAAGCAATACACCCTGCAACTGCGGCGCGGCTTGCGTTTTTCCGACGGCCAGCTTTTCAATGCGGACGACGTCATCTTCAGTTTTCAGCTTTACCTCGACGAAAAAATAGATTCCTCACAGCGCGATTTGCTGGTCGTCGGCGGCAAGCCGATCACGGTCGCCAAGGTGGATGACTACACGGTCCGTTTCGAGCTGGCACAGCCGTATGCCGCGGCCGAACGGTTGTTCGATGGGGTTGCGATTCTTCCGCGCCATCTCCTTGAGGCGGCTTATCGCGGTGGAACATTCTCTGCAGTCTGGAACCTTTCCATGCAGCCAAGCCAGTTCGCCGGCCTCGGCCCTTTTCGGCTGAAAGAATACGTTCCCGGGCAGCGTGTGGTGTTGGAACGGAATCCTTATTACTGGAAAACGGATCATGCAGGAAACCGGCTGCCGTATCTCGATGAAGTTGTCTTTTCATTTGTTCCCAGTGAAGACGCGCAGGTCATCCGCTTCCAATCTGGCGAAGCGGACATACTCAGCCGCTTCAGCGCGGACAATTTCGCGGTTCTGCAGAAACAGCAACTGGCTAAGGGTTACCACCTTTACGATCTCGGAGCGGGCCTCGAATACAATTTCCTGTTCTTCAATCTGAACGATCTCGGCAGGAAAAATCTGCCGGATATTGCGCGCAAGCAAGCCTGGTTTCAGGTTCCGTATTTCCGGCAGGCCGTGTCGTCGGCCATTGACCGCGCGGGTATCGTCCGGCTCGTTTACTCCGGACGCGCAACGCCACTCTGGAATCAGGGCACGCCGGGAAACAAATTGTGGGCCGACGCTGCCATACCGCATCCGCCTCGATCGCTCGATCGCGCACGCGAGCTTTTGAAGTCTGCGGGTTTTTCCTGGAGCCAGGACGGTACGCTGCTCGACCCGCACGGCACCCCCGTTGAGTTTTCAATCCTGACCAGCTCTTCAAATGCGCAACGCATGAAAATGGCGACCATCATTCAAGACGACCTCAGCCAACTGGGGATGAAAGTGCAGGTCGTCTCGCTCGAATTTCGCGCCATGGTGGACCGTCTGCAAAACACCTTCAACTACGAAGCCGCCGTAATGGGCCTGGTCAGCGGCGACGCCGACCCCACCGCGGACATGAATGTGTGGCTCTCCAGCGGCGAAACGCATCTCTGGCACGAAGGCGAGCAGAAACCAGCCACACCATGGGAAGCGGAAATAGACCGCCTCATGCAACAGCAACTCACTACGCTGGACTACCCCAGGCGGAAGCAGCTTTACGACCGCGTCCAGGAAATCGTCTCCGAAAACGTGCCCGTCATCTGTCTGGCCAGCCCCAACATTCTGGTTGGGGCGTCCGATCGCGTCGCAAACTTCCGTCCCGCGATTCTTGTACCGTACGCTCTGTGGAACGTAGAAGAGCTCTACATCCGTTAAATGTAAATGGCGAACGCGAGTTCCACAGTCGAAAGGAAACGTCTGGCGCGCGAAGCGCAGCGTCTGGCGTGGCCGGACACTCGCCTCGTCCGCGAATGTCTCGACGGCAATGAAGAAGCCTGGTCCGCTCTCATTGACAGATACAAGAACCTCATCTTTTCGATACCCGTCAAGTACGGATTTTCGCAAGACGACGCCACGGACATTTTCCAGTCGGTTTGCCTCGATCTATTGTCCGAATTGCCCAAGCTGCGTGAGGCCAAAGCTCTGCCGAAATGGATCATGCAGATCACCGCGCACAAATGCTTTAACCGCAAACAGCAGCAACAACGCGTGGAACTTTCTGACCCCCATGCCGAAGTATTAGAGCGCAGCACGCCGTCTCGCGCGATGGAGATCCTGCGCCAGGCGGAAGAGGAGCAAAGTTTGCGGCAAGCCATGTCCGAATTGCCACCCCGCTGTCGCCAACTCGTCCACATGCTGTTCTTTGACGAACCTGCTCGTCCCTATCAACAGATCGCCGCGGAGCTCGGCATCGCCGTCGGCTCCATCGGATTCATTCGTCAGCGCTGCCTGGAACGCTTGCGCAAACGGCTGCTGGAAACGGGATTTTCGTGACGCCCCGGAAGCAGGTCGCGCCCGTTTCTGGAAAAATGCTCGCCGAGCTGGCAAATCTCACCGCGGATTCCAGCCGCAAACGCTACGTTGCCGCGCACCGGCAGCTCCTTCGCGACGCCGTCGTCAGTCAGCTCAACGACATTGTCCGCGGCAAGCTCCGCGAAAACGCCCGCGAGGCCCTTGTTCTTGCCGAGGCCAGTGTCGCCATCGCCCGCAGCTTGCGGAATCAAGAAGCACTTGGCCGCAGCCTGCGCTCCAAGGCCAACGCGCTGTACATGCTCGGCGATAATCAGGAAGCGTTGGACTTCCATCACGAAGCGGTCGAAATTTTTCGCAAGATCGGCAATGCGGAAGAAGAAGCGCGCACGCTGATTCCCTCCATCCAGCCCTTTATTCTCCTCGGAAAATACGACCAGGCTTTTGCCGCGGCCGGAGAAGCCAAGAAAATTTTCCGCATCCTGGGTGACGACAAACGCTGGGCGCATGTGGAGATCAACGTCGGCAATATCTACCATCGTCAGGACCGCTTCGAGGAAGGCTTGGCCTGTTACGAACGTGCCTACGAAATGCTCCTGCCTTTTCGCGATTCCGAAGGTCTCGCCGTCGCGCTCTACAACATGGCCGTTTGCCTGATCACGCTGAACGATTTTCCCCGAGCGCTAGCCACCTACCAGCGCGCGCGCAAAATGTGCGTCGAGCACGGCATGACGCTCCTCGTCACGCAAAGCGATTACAACATCGCCTATCTCTATTACTTGCGCGGCGAGTACAGCCGGGCAATCGAAATGTTGCTCGCCACCCGCGCAGAGTGCGAAAAAAATGGCGACGCGCACGTCCTCGCGCTCTGCTATCTCGATCTCGCCGAGATTTATCTCGAATTAAATCTGAGCACGGAAGCCCGGGACTCGGCCCACGAAGGCTATCTGCGCTTCCAGAAACTGGGCATGGGCTACGAGGAAGCGAAGTGCCAGGCCTATGAGGCGATGGCGCTCAGCCAGCTTGGCAAGGCGCTGCGTTCCCTGGAATTATTCCAGCAAGCGCGCGCGAAATTCGTCAGCGAGAAAAATCTCGTCTGGCCCTGGCTGATGGATTTGTACCAGGCCGTGGTTCTTTACAATGAAGGCCGCTTGTTTGAAGCCCGCCGGCAATGCGCCGGCGCCGCGAATTTTTTTGATACTTCCTTCCTGCCCAGCAAGGCGATCCTCTGCCATTTGCTCCTGGCGCGCCTCTCGCTGCGCACCGGCGAACTGCCCGCCGCAAAAGCCGATTGCACACGCGCTCTCGACCGCCTCGCCAATCTCGAAGCGCCCGCGCTGCGCTATCAAGCGCAATTTCTGATGGGCCAGATCCAGCAGGCCTCCGGGGACGCTTGCGGAGCCTACGATTCCTGCCAGAAAGCGCGCGAAGCACTGGAAACTCTGCGCAGCAGCCTGCGCGGCGACGAGCTGAAGATCGCCTTCATGAAAAATCGCCTCGAGGTTTACGAGAGCCTCGTGGAGCTTTGCCTGCTCGCCAAGGACAAACCGAACTCCGCGGAAGAATCGTTCACCTACATCGAGCTGGCCAAATCCCGCAGCCTCGCAGAACTTCTGATGCGTTCCGGCCCGGCCCTGCCCGTCGCCGATCAGGGCCACAGCGAACTGGTTCGCCGCATCCGCCAGATGCGCGAGGAGCTCAATTGGTATTACCGACGCATCGAACTCGAACAATTGCGCGCCGAGGAACCATCTGGCGCGCGCATCGAAAAACTGCAGGAGGAAGCCCTCGCGCACGAGAACGAATTGCTGCACGTTCTGCGCGAAGTACCTCAGTCGGGCGACATCGTCCAGCAAGGGCCGGCAAGGAGTTCACTCGAAACGATTCGCTCGTCTTTGCCTTCGGACGCGGCGCTTATGGAATATTTCATCCTCAAGGATCAGTTCATTGCCGCGATCGTTACGCGCGACGGGCTCGAAATCGTGCCGCTCACTCCCGTTTCCCGTGTGGTCAATCTCCTGCGTCTTTTCCATTTTCAAATTTCCAAATTCAAACTGGGCGCGGATTATACCCAGACCTTCGAAACTTCGCTGCTCGATTCCGTGCAGGCCCACTTGCGTCACCTTTACGACGAAGTGCTCGCTCCGCTGCGCGACCGTTTGCGCGTGCGGCAACACCTCATCATCGTGCCGCACGGCGTGCTGCACTACCTTCCGTTTCATGCCCTATTCGACGGTGCGTCGTACATCATTGACTCCTTCTCGGTTTCCTACGCGCCCAGCGCCAGCGTCTTTGCGCACTGCCAGGAGAAACCCGCGCTCGTCTCCGGCGGAGCGCTCGTGTTGGGAGTGCCTGACGCGCAGGCCCCATTCATCCGTGAAGAAGTCGAATCCGTCGCGGGCATATTGCCGAACGCGGAATTACTGGTGGGCCCCGCCGCCAACGCACACGCGCTCCGAGAGCAAGGTCGCCACAGCCGGCTCATTCACATCGCTACGCACGGCCGGTTCCGTCAAGACAACCCGATGTTCTCGGGCATTCGTCTCGGCGACGCCTACCTGAATCTCTACGACCTCTACCAACTCAAAATGAATGCGGAACTGGTGACTCTGAGCGGCTGCGCCACCGGAATGAACGTCGTCACCGCCGGCGATGAATTGCTCGGCCTGATCCGCGGCCTGCTGTACGCGGGCGCCCAGTCGCTGCTGTTGAGTCTCTGGGACGTCCACGATCAGACCACCGCCGATTTTATGGCCTGCTTCTATCGCGGCCTGCGTGACGGCAAACCCAAGGCATCGGCCCTTCAAGGGGCGATGGTGGAATTGCGCGACCGCCATCCCCATCCCTACTATTGGGCTCCGTTCACGTTAATCGGCAAGGTTTCAGCAGTTTAACCCTCCCCTATTTTCTGCAGTCCGCCTATATTTTTCGAACTGGTCGCCACCCTTATGAGTTGGTGATGGACGCGACTGGCAAGGCTGGGCAGCCCAAGGCCAGCAGCTCATTTTCGGGGGACTGATGATGAAACATTACACGTCGGAGCAGTGGATAGATTTTGCGAGGAACTTGATCCAAAGCAGTGTAAGGCAAAGAATGCAAAGCCACTTAGACACCGGATGCGCGAAGTGCTCGCACGAGATGGCCCTCTGGAAGCGCATGTATCAAGCAGCACAACGCACATCAGACTTGCAACCGGCGGATGGCATCCTGCGCGCCATCAAGGGTACCTTCGCAACTCAGCGCGTGGCCAAGGGGCAGATTCCAGAGGCCGCGATCGTTGAGTTGCTCTTTGATAGCTTTCGCACGCCGGTGCTCGCAGGCGTCCGTTCCAGCCCAAGCGCTTCACGGCAGCTGCTTTACGGTACGGCCAGCTACCGCATTGACGTGCGTATCGAGCCGCAAATCGATACGGACAAGGTCGTTCTGATCGGACAAGTTCTCAACTCAGCGGATCCGAAAGAGCGCTTGGCGGAGATACCAGTAACGCTGTGGAAGGGACGAAGGGTCCTGGCGGCGAGCGTGACCAACCATCAAGGCGAATTTCAAATCGAGTGCGAAATGAACTCGAGCTTTCGTTTGATGATCACTCTACCCGGTCAACGGGAAGTCACTCTTCCTTTAATCGAACCCGCCGCGGGGTTGGATTCAAACAGCCTCCAACCGCTTGATACAAATGACGTTAGACAGATCCCGCGAGACAAGAAAAAAAGTACTAGGAAGAAAGAGTGATGCGCACAGTACCGAAAGTAGCCACCTGTACCATTGCTCGGAATTATGGCCTGAACCAAACTGAAACGGTCCTAGTTCGGCAAATCCGGCTACTGACGGGCACGCAAAAGGAGCAGTTGCAACCATGAAACGCCTAATCGGACTTTCCTTACTCCTCGTGGTTGGTCTCTGGGGCCAGCCCGCGTCAGCCCAGGGCCTGTTGACTGGCCTGTTGAACACTGTCGGCCAAGTCCTGTCCACGGTGACCAACGCTCCGCAACCGGGAGTAATTGTCCGTACGAACCTGGGTCTCGCGGGTCTGCAGGCCACGTGCCAGTCTAATGGTTGCACGGTGGTTGGCAATCTCGATGGCAACTTGAACCAGCTTTTCCTCGTCAGGCCTGCGCAAGGTCTGCTGCCAGCGCTGCTCGCGGACGTTCTTCGGCTGGTCACCGGAATACTTGACGCCGAACCTGACCAGGTTTTGGTCATCCCACCCAATACCGGCAACGGTGCTACCGCCTCCACACCCCCGCAGGGTCTGTGGGACACAACGCCCGTGAACTATTACGGGAGTACGGTCACCGACGGGTACGTCAATCAGCCCGCTGCGCAAATCATCCGTATAGACCAGGCTCAAGATGTTTTCAACGTGTCCGGGGCGGGAATCGTCGCGGATATCGACACGGGCGTGGACCCCAATCATCCTGCTCTGCAGGGACGACTGCTGCAGGGCTATGACTTTACGCGCAACCAGCCCGGTGGCTCGGAAATGAACGACATTTCTATGTCGGCACCGCCGCCCTGCGAAACCTGCGCCGCGGCGTACGTGAATCAGCACACTGCTGCAATGCTGGACCAGCACACCGCCGCAATGCTGGATGGTTCGCAGTATGCTGCATTCGGACACGGCACGATGGTGATGGGCGTAATTCACCTAGTCGCACCGACCGCAAAGCTTCTCCCGCTGAAAGCGTTCACCGCCAGCGGGAGCGCGTCTCTTTCGAATATCCTCGCCGCACTCTATTACGCGGTGCAGAACAACGCCAACGTCATTAACATGAGCTTCGACCTGACCAGCAATTCGACCGAGCTCACCAACGCGATTAACTACGCCAATAGCAAGAATGTGATCCTCGTTTCCTCTTCCGGCAACGACGGCAAGGAAGAGATTGTCTATCCGGCGGCGTTACAGAACGTGATGGGCGTCGCTTCCACGAATAACCAAGACCAGCGCTCGACCTTCTCAAACTACGGGAACCAAATCGTGTGGGTCGCCGCGCCGGGCGAAGGCATCATCACTACGTATCCGTTTGGCTGGTACGCAGCCGGTTGGGGCACGTCCTTCAGCTCGCCGATGGTGGCGGGTACCGCTTCGCTGATTCTGAACATGCAGCCCAAAGCCAATCAATCGCAAGCGGCTTCGGCCACCGCGCACGCGAAGTGGATCGGCTTCAATATGGGCAACGGGCGCCTGGACGTTTACGGCACACTCTCAACCTTCAACCCGGTCCAGGGATTGCTGCAGTAGGCGCACACTCGGGCCATGGCGACGAACCACATCCAGTTAGCGGGCGCCTCCAGAGCGCTTCTTCCCATGGAAGCACTTGCGCAGGAGCCCGTTCTCGCCGCCAGCAACTCCGGAAAAATCTCCCCCGGTTGGTTTCCCGCCGCACTGCAAGTCAAACAGGTCGAAGAACAAATATCCGCGCTGCGCAGTGCTCTGATCTGCGCTTTCAATCAACTCCTGGACTTGAAGGATTTGAATACTGGTGTTCACAGCACGCGCCTGGCGGAATGGGCGCTGCACGTCGCCGGCGAACTCGGTCTGGATCAAAATTGCCTGGGCGATATTGAAGTCGCTGCGCTGCTCCACGACATCGGCAAAATCGGCATCGCCGACGCCATTCTCAATAAGCCCGGCAAGCTGACCGCGGAAGAGTACGAACTCATGAAGAAGCACCCGGAATACGGGTGGGCCGTCCTCCGGCAAGTGCCCGGAATGGAGCGCGCGAGCTTGGTCATTCTTCATCATCACGAAAGCTACGATGGCAAGGGTTATCCCGGCGGACTGCAGGGCGAAGAGATCCCCATCGGTTCGCGCATCGTCTCGGTCATTGACGCCTTCGACGCCATGGTTTCCAACCGCCCCTATCGCCAGGGCCTGCCCTTCGAAGAAGCCGAGCGCCGCCTGCTGCAAGCCAGCGGCACGCAGTTCGATGCCAAGGTGGTCAATAGCTTCCTGCCCCTAGCCCGCGCGGAAATGCCGTCGGTGTTCGCAGCCGCGGGCGTCACGGTTTCAGTCGTTCTCTAGCAACTATCGGCAGCGGTCCTCAGCACGTCAACGATCAGCGTGTCCAGCAAATGGGGGTTCGTCGTTGACAGGTGGGCCGCACGATACTTGACAATCGGGCGTTATCTGGCTGCAGGCAAGCGAATCGTCTTGCCCGACCGGGCGGAATCACGCGCGGCCGTCAGAATTTCCATGACTGTAATATTTGTTTCCAGCGACGAAGCTCCCTGGGGTTTCACGCCATTGAGGACCACGGCTCGCAGATAGTTGATTGGATCGTCATTGGGTGGCTCGATCGGCTTTGCCGCGACTAGTTCTTCCTGATTTTGCCCTTCGCGGCGTACGCGGACGTCATCGCGCTTCACGGTTATCGCGTATCCTGTTTGCCCGTATACTTCCAGATCTTTACGATCGAACGGCCAATTCCACGAGGCCTGAAAGATTGCTTGAGCTTTCGGATAAGTCACAATGATCGTGGCTAGGTCATCCACAAGAGGATAGACGTCGGGCTTGATTTGCTGGGTCACCGCCGTAACGGTCAGTGGGTGCTGGCCATCCATGAGCCATGTCGCCAGGTCTGCGCCATAGCAACCGAAGTCGAACAGCGCGCCGCCGCCGTTGAGCTTCGGATCGGTAAGCCAGGAGAGGAATTCCGGGCCTACGCCTATTTCTTTTGGGCCGCGATGGCCGTCGTGCGCCACGATTTTGCGCACGTCGCCGAGAACATTCTCATGCACCAGGTCATAGACGGCCATGTTGCTGCGATACCAAGTCGTCTCGTAGTTCACGATGGCGGAGATCTTGCCGTCTTTCGCGGCCTTCTCGATCGCCAGCGCGTCCTCAAGGCTCACCGCCAGAGGTTTTTCCATCATCACGGGAATGCCGTGCCGCGCGCAGATCTCCACTACCTTGCGATGATCGTAAGTATTGGTGTATGTCACCACTGCTTGTGGACGAGTTTTCTGAATCATCTCCTCTAAGTCGCCGTAAAACAGGCTGCGATCCAGGCTGTAATCGCTGGCGGTTTTCGAGCAGAGCTCCTGATTCCTCTCGGCGATTCCGACGATTTGGATGGCCGGGCTGTGCTGATACTTTTCGAAGAATCCTAGAACGTGCCCATGGACGAGCCCCGCGACGCCGATTCGCATTGGGGTTACGGCCATGTTCGTTGTTGATTGACTCTGAGTCTTGGGGATCGCCTCATCGGCATACAAAAGCGCCGTAAGGATCAAAAGTGGGATGAAATGCCAGGCGGCCGCACGCAAGAGTGTCCCTCGAAAGCCTTGGTTAGAGTAGCTTCGACGCGCGGCGCTAGCGTCCGGAGTCTTCGAGGCCACGGTCTTTCATCATTGGCTCGACGCTCGGCGCTTTGCCGCGCCAGGCCGCGTACATTTTCGCCAAGTCCTCGGTGTTGCCGCGAGATAGGATCATCTGCCGGAACCGGTCGCCGTTCGCGCGCGTCAGGCCGCCGTGCTCTTCGAACCATTCGTACGCGTCGTCATCGAGCATCTCCGTCCAGAGATAGGCGTAGTAGCCGGCGGAATAGCCTCCGCCCCAGATGTGGCCGAAATAAGTGGAACGATAGCGCGGTGGCACCGTGCTGAGCAGCAGGTGCGTTTTCTCCAGAGCCTGTTTCTCGAATTCATCCGGCTGCGCGAGCGGCGCGCTGGCCGGCAGCGTGTGCCACTGCATGTCGAGCTCGGAGGCCGCGAGCAGTTCGGTCAGCAGGTATCCCTGATTAAACGTCTTGGCTTTCCTCACCTTCGCTACTAAATCCGCGGGCATGGGTGCGCCAGTCTTGTAATGCTTGGCGTAGTTATGGAAGACAGCGGGATACAGTGCCCAATGCTCATTAAATTGCGACGGGAACTCGACGAAATCGCGCGGCGTCGAGGTGCCCGAAAGGCTCGGATACTCGGTGTTCGCAAACATGCCGTGCAACCCGTGACCAAACTCGTGGAACATGGTGGTCACATCACTGAAGCTGAGAAGCGCCGGTTCGCCCGGCGCAGGCTTCGAGAAATTCGCCACGTTGTATACCACCGGCAGATTGCCCAGTAGCTTCGACTGCTCCACGAAGTTGCTCATCCACGCGCCGCCGTTCTTGTTGTCGCGCTTGAAGTAGTCACAATAGAAAAGCGCCAGCGGCTTTCCGTCAGCGTCGGATACTTCGAAGACGCGAACGTCCGCCTGGTACACCGGGATGTCCTTGCGCTCCTTGAAGGTAATTCCATAGAGCTGGTTGGCCGCGTAGAAGACGCCGTTTAGGAGAACGTTGTTCAGTTCGAAGTACGGCTTGACCTCCGCCTCGTTCAGGTCGTACTTCGCCTTGCGCACTTGCTCGGAGTAGAAGTTCCAGTCCCAGGGCTGCAGAGTGAAGCCGCCCTTCTGCGCGTCAATGAGAGCCTGAATGTCCGCGCCCTCGCTCGCGGCTTTGGCCGTCGCACCAGGAACCAAGGCATCCAGGAATTTCAGCGCTGCTTCAGGCGTCTTTGCCATCTGGTCTTGCAGCTTCCACGCCGCGTGATTAGAAAAGCCCAGCAGTTGCGCTCGTTGCGCGCGCAGTTGGGCCAGACGAGCGATGGTGTCGCGCGTGTCGTTGGCGTCCCCATGTTCGGCACGATTCCAGGAATTCTCGAAGAGCGCTTCGCGAGTCGCCCGTACGCTAAGCGAAGCTAGGTCTGGCTGCTGCGTCGTATTCTGCAGCGGGAGCAGGTAACCTTCCTGCTTCCGGCTCTGCGCCGCTTGCTGGGCTGCGGCGACCTGCGCGTCGCTCAGGCCGGGCAGGGCGCTTTGGTCCGTGGTTGCGTAGGCCCCGTTCTTGGTCGCTTCCAGAACCTTCGTCGAAAAGCTATTCGAGAGCGTCGATATTTCCTCGTTCATTTTCTTCAGCTCGGCTTTTTCCGAATCCGAGAGCTTTGCCCCCGAATGGACGAACTCGTCGTAAGTGATCTGCAGGAGGCGCTGTGATTCCGGATCGAGCTTTAGCGACTCGCGCTGGTCGTAGATGGCGCTCACCCGCGCGAAAAGCTTCGCGTCCAGGTAAATGGCATCGTGGTGCGCCGCGAGCTTGGGTGCTTCTTCGGCTCGTACTTTCAGCAGCACCGGGTCGCTATTCGCCTCGCTCACCGCACCGAACGCGGCCTGTGCTCGTGCCAGTAGTTGCCCGGTCTTTTCCATGGCCACCAGCGTATTCTCGAAAGTCGGAGCGGCGGGATTGTCCGCGATCGCTTGTATCTCGGTGATTTCCTCGGCCATGCCCGCCTCGATGGCCGGCTGATAATCCTCGTCCTTGATCTTGTCGAAGGGAGGTGCGTGGAAAGGCAGCGTGCTCGGCGCATAAAACGGATTCGACGGGCCGAAGGTCGTATCACTGGCCTTCGCAGGGATTAAACTGGCACCTACTGCGAGGGCGCCGGTGGTAAACAAAATAGTCATGTGTTTGAGCATAACCTTCCGAGGATTTGATGGCATGGGTCGTATCGGCATTAAATGTCTTCGCGATTAATTGTACGGGAAGTGGCCGTGCCCTCACAAGAACTCGCGACGGTCGCACCTTTTTGTACAGATTTAGGTTGCTGCCTGCTCGGCCAATCCTTCCGCCACGGAGATGTTCTTTAGCAAGTCCGACGGTATGCGGTGCCGCCCTTGTAAATACAGTGGATTGTTGTACGAGAGCCAAACTTTGCCCAGGCCATCCTCCCAGACCAGAATCTTGAGAGGAAGGTCAATCGCGCTGCTGGGAGCAACCAGCATCACCGGCGTGCCGCCTTTGGGATTGCCGAAAATCAGCAGCTTGGTGGGCGGCATTTTCATTCCCGCTTTCTCCGCCTCTCCGCTGTGGTCAACCAAGGCGAACAAAGTGACACCTTTCGCTTGGAGAATGCTCTGTAGTCTTTCCACCGTTTCATCCACCGAATGACTGCTGGGTTTGCTGATGACGCCGTTGTCCGGAGCAGTAGTTGCCATGAGACCCTCCTGGTCCTTATGCACGTTGCAAAAAAAAGATTAGACGCGCCGTCTACCCTTGCCGGTTGTGGATTGTGCCACGGGCCGCACGCTCCCGTAAAATATTTGCCGCAGAGCGACCGCTGTCAGCAGCAGCACGATCGGATCGATGGGCAAACGGTAGCGCGGCAGCGAGAGCGTCAGGTAGTACGCCCAAGGATACACGGAGGGGAACACCCCGACAGGGAACCACCCTGCGCTGTGACTGCGAATGAGAATTACGATGCCCCAGACCGCGCCTGCCGCAGCAAGCAGATTGAACGCCAGGATGAAGCGGAACCACAACGACGGCGTTCCTGTGAAATCCGTCCAAGGGTTCGCTGTGCCGCCCGACCAGATCGCGATGAAGCGATTGGCGATCAGGTGAGCTTCGCGGGCCGGGTGCGTCAGCATGTATTGCACGGCCTCCTGCCGCTTCTCGCGCATGTAGGCGATTTCGCCCATGGCAACATACTTCTCGCGTTCGGCGGAATTGTAAATCGGGTGCAGTTCGCCCCGGAAGATGTCCTGCGTTTGATCGTTGTTTCCCAGCCACAATTGCAATCCGAGAACCGAGCGCAGCGGAACAAAGTGGTGAAACACTTTGTAATTCCGGACCGTCCACGGCACGCAGCAAAGAACGACAATCGTCACGAGCGCCGCGACCCGTCCCGCCCAAGGGCAGTTTTGCCGGTGTCGGCGATGAACCAGCCAGCCGAGCAGAAACGGAAGCAGCGCCGCCAGCGTGGCATTCAGCATCAGCGCGACGCCCCACAGCAATCCATAAGCGCACCAATCGCGCAGGCGCTCCCCTTCGGCCAGCGCTAGCGTTGCGCACAGAATTGTCGCTGCCAGCAACGCTGAGATGGACGCGTCCCACATGCTTTCCACCGGAATCAGAATGGCGTTCGGGAAAATGGCCCACAGCCACGCAGCGCCGGCAGCCAAACCGATGCCGCCAATTCGTTTCGCGGCGTAAAAAATCGGAACGCAAGCCAGCGTGCAACACAAAATATTCACGAGCACCGCCGCAGTCCAGGCGTGGAAGGTGTAGGCACCGAACAGCCGAAAAATTCCGGCGAGAAGCAGCGGGAAAACCGGCGTCATCCAGGCTGTCGGCCCGGTTTCTACGCGAAATGGCGAACTGAATCCTTGGCCGGTAGCGAGAGAATGAGCGATGTTTCCGGATTCAAACAGGAAGGGAATCACGCTGACCGCTTGTTTGGGATGGATGTGCTGGTATTCCCACATGAAGCTCAACCGCAGCGCCACAGCGACGAGCAGGATCAACCAGAGGGACGTGACCGCGCGGCGCACAGCATTTTTCATGACTTGCAAGCCTTGCATTCCTTGGCCTTGGACGCAAGGCGCTCCGATTTAGATGCGCGCGCAAATGGCTGCGGCGGCGCATCGAAAGCGGAAAAACGTGATAGGTTGGTGGCCTTGATCATGGCCAGAAAGAGGAAAGACCGCTTGCGCGTGCACAAAGAAGCGCGCCGACTGGCGCGTTTGGGAATCGGCGCGCCCCCAAGCGAGTGGGTCATCCCCGACAAACGGAAGAAGCCCCCCAAACACAAAAAGAAATTAGTAGACCCCGATCTGAATTAGGTTTGCGAACTCCAGCTAGGCTGGAAGATGGCGCGGTCGCCGCGCTGTCACAAAATCCGGTGGGTTCGGCAAGTAACTTCGATGGCAGGGAACTCGGCCGGATATTCGTAGACCCGCGCCCATTAGAGGCTAACCCGCTTGGGTAATGGCTCACGCCAAAAAAAAACGCTCCGATTTCTCGGAGCGCTCGCAGTGCCAATCTCTTCTTCTGCCTGTGTTTACGCCTTCTTCTTCGCCTTCAGCGCGTTCAACGCCAAGGTCAAGCGCGACTTGTAGCGGTTCGCGGTATTCTCGGAAAGCGTCCTTTTGCGAATGGCCTTATCCAAATCGGAGAATGTCGTCGAAGCCAGGCTTTGCGCCGTGGCCGTATCGCCCGCAGTCAAGGCAGCGCGCATCCGGCGAATCGAAGTGCGCACGCGCGTGCGATTCATGCGGTTCACCGCGGCGCGGTGTGCCGACTGCCGGATATTCTTCAATACCGATTTCGTCTTCTTCTTATGCTTTACAGCCGCACCCTGAGCCATTCCGTACTCCTCCCACGGTCTATTTCGAATCACCAAGAATATCCGACGCTCGCGTTCCTGTCAATTTTGCCGCACGAAGGTAGGACGTGCCGCGGATACTTTGAAACTTTTCATTTCATGGCACGTAGTGTAAACAAGAGGCACCCAGCATGGCTCAAGACGATTTCTCACGACGAAGCTCGTTCACCGGTGCGCTGATCGTCATCGCGATTGGCATTTTCTTCCTGATCGTCAACCTGCGGCCGGAGCCAGACGTTTGGTGGTACGTCCTCTCGCGTTATTGGCCAGTGATTTTAATCATCATCGGCCTGGGCAAGATGTGGGACGCCTGGATGGACCGTGCGCGCCCCGATGCAACGGCGCCGCGCCATGACTCCGGCGCTTCGATCGCGGTACTGCTCATCGCTCTTTTTTTTGGACTCGCGCTGTGGCGCGGCAGAACCGAGCACGGCACTCTGCATAACGCGCAAGAGATCGCCCTTCAGGGCGCCCAATCCGTGACCGCAAATGTCGATATTCCAGCCGGAACGCTCGATCTTAGCGGCGGCGCCTCGCAGCTGCTCGATGCCGATTTCAACTATCACGAAGAAGACGGCAAGCCGGACGTGGATTATTCTGTCTCGAATGGCCGTGGCGATCTAAACATCACTCAAGACAACCGAGGTCACCTCCATTTCGCCACCGCACGAAACGACTGGCGGCTGCGCCTAGCCGCCAACGTGCCATTGGACCTCCATGTGCAGATGGGCGCAGGGGAAAGCAATCTGCGTCTGCAGGGACTGCTCGTGTCCACGCTCGACGTCAACATCGGAGCGGGCCACTTGAAACTGGATCTCACCGGCCCGCGCAAAACGAATCTGAACGTGGTAGTCCACGGCGGCGTGGGTGCAGCCTCGATTCGCTTGCCCAAGGATGTGGGAGTGCGCGTCCACGCCTCCGGCGGCATTGGCGCAGTCAGTTCGGGCAGCCTCACGCGCGAAGGCGATGACTACGTCAATACCGTCCTCGGCAAAACCCCAGCCACGATTGACGTAAGCATCGAAGGCGGCGTCGGCGCCATCAACCTGCAGCTTGAGTAACCGACCACGGTCCGGATTCGCCCTCAGCAAGTTCTATCAATCACTCAGCGATCGCGACTCCCGCCCATTGACACTTTTCGCCTTCGCCTTTAGGCTAGCGCCACTGGCTGCTTGCACTTCTTGCTCGCGGGCGTGCCAGACGAGTTGTCATGCAACGCGACGAAATTCTCAAACTCCTCGAACAGGTAGGCGCCATCCGCACGGGCCACTTCGAACTTTCCAGCGGACGCCACAGCGCCACCTACATCCAGTGCGCACTCGTGCTGCAGCATCCCAAGTGCTCCGAGCAACTCGGTCACGCCCTGGGTGAACGTTTCAAGGATCACTCCGTTGCTTGCGTTGTGTCGCCCGCGCTCGGTGGCGTCATCATCGGCCATGAAGTCGCTCGCGCTCTGGGCGTTCGCGCGCTTTTCGTTGAACGCGACCGCTCCGGCCAAATGGCTCTTCGCCGTGGGTTCGAGCTGAAACCCGGCGAACGCGTCCTGGTGATCGAGGACGTATGGACCACGGGCGGCTCGACTCGTGAAACCATCGGTGTGGTCGAGCAGGAAGGTGGCCTCGCCGTCGCCGCAGGAGCCATCATTGATCGCAGCGGCGGCCGCCTGGAGCTGAACGTCTCCGCCCGCGCGCTCCTGGAATTGGACGTCCCCAGTTACGAACCGGACGATTGCCCGCTCTGCCGCGCCGGCGGTATGCCCACGCGCCCCGGCTCCCGCTTTTCTCGCGCCCAGCTGTAGTTTGCTTGTTCGGTTCCTCGGAACTGTGAGGTTCGCTCCTCTACGCTCGGTTGCGGCGTGATTTGCTGTCCGCTCTTATCGGTGTTCATCTGTGGTGCCTTCACGACGGCATGAGATAATCCCACTGGAGCCGATGCAGAACATCAAACTCACCATCGCCTATGACGGCGCGGACTTCCACGGCTGGCAATTCCAGCCCGGGATACCGACGATTCAGGGTGCGCTGCACGACACCCTCCAGCAGATCACGCAAGAGAAGCTGACCGTGCACGGCGCCAGCCGCACCGACGCGGGTGTTCACGCATTAGGCCAGGTCGCACACTTCAAAACGCACTCAACTCTTCCCGCCGCCGAAATTCAGCGCGCGATGAACGCGCTGCTACCCCCCTCTGTGCGCATCATGGCTGCCGAAGAAGTTGGACAGGATTTTCATTCGCGCTGGATGGCGCAAGGGAAGACGTACCGTTACCGGATCTATCGCGGACCGGCTTTGCCGCCGTTCGATTACCGCCGTGCCCTCCACTATCCTTGGCCGCTCGAGGAGTCCGCGATGGCCGCCTCGGCCCGACTTTTCGAGGGCCAGCACGATTTCACATCTTTTGCCGCGTCGTCCGGCTCCGAAGAAGACGACAAAGACCGTGACATGCAGCGCGTCATCCATTCCTCGGAAATTATCCGTGAGCCGGACCGCGACGAAATCGCTTACGTCGTCCGCGGCCGTTCGTTCCTGCGTTACATGGTCCGCAAAATCGTCGGCACCCTCATCGAGGTCGGCAAAGGGCGTCTCAGCGCTGCAGATATTCTGCAAATCTTCGAAGCCCGCGACCGCTCACGTTCCGGCCCCACAGTTCCGCCCGAAGGCCTCTATCTGGTGTCGCTCGACTACCCCGATCCCACCGATTCACTGGCGTCGTTCTCCTCACGCCGCCAGCGTGTGTCCTAGCGCCGGTTTGTGGCCCAGGCACCTGTTGGCTGTCGACCGCACTTCAATCCGCAACCGCTGCTGAGCGGCGCTGCTGTTCACCCCAACGCTAAACCTCCGCCTTCCTCACGCATTTCAGTTACAATCACGACAGAAATGGCAGTGCCCTCACAGATCGCCTCACCGTCTTGGCGCGCCGCGGCCACTATCGAATCCATCAATCCGGCCACGCAAGAAGTGAACGCTCGTTTCAAAGTCACACCGTCCGGCGACTTACCGGGCATCTTCGAACGCGCCCGCAGCGCGCAAAAAGAATGGTCCGCGCGTTCGGTCCGCGAACGATGCGCCATGCTGCGCGGCTTGCGCGATGCGATTTTCGCCCGTCGCGAGGAAATCGTGGACGTGGTCACGCGCGAGGCAGGGAAGCCGCGCATCGAAGCCATCTTCGCAGAAGTGCTCCTTGCGCTGGATACTGCCGATTTTCTGGCCCGCCAGGCGCCGCGGTGGCTGCGTCCCGAGCGAGTCCCCCATCACAACATCGCCATGAAGGCGAAATCCGGCTGGATGGAATTCAGTCCGCTGGGAGTCGTCGCCATTATCTCGCCCTGGAATTATCCGTTGTCGATTCCGATGGCGCAGGTGATTCCCGCGCTGGTAACGGGAAACGCGGTGCTGCTGAAGCCTTCCGAACTGGCGCCGTGGTGCGGCCACTTGGTGGGCGAGTTAATCGAGCAGGCCGGATTCCCGGAGGGACTTGTTCAAGTGCTGCAAGGTGGCGGCGAAATCGGCGCCGCGATGATCGAAGCCGGCCCAGACAAAGTGTTTTTCACCGGCAGCGTCGCCACCGGACAGCGAATTGCGGAAGCCTGCGCCAAGAAATTGATTCCGTCCGTCCTCGAGCTGGGCGGTAAAGACGCCATGATCGTCCTTGCGGACGCGGACCTCGATGTCGCGTCGAGCGCCGCCGTCTGGGGTGGTTTCATGAACTGCGGCGAGACGTGCATTTCGGTCGAGCGCATTTATGTCGAACAGCCCGTCGACGCACGTTTCACGGAACTCTGTGTTACTAAGACGAAAAAGCTCCGCGTCGGTCCCGCATCGGATTCCGAGGTGGAAATTGGGCCGATGATCCGTCAGCGCCAGCTCGAAAAAGTCGAAGCGCAATTGCGCGATGCGCTCGCGCGCGGCGCGCAGATTCTAACCGGCGGAAATCGCCGGCCCGATCTCGGCGAGAATTTTCTCGAGCCTGCCGTGGTCACCCACGTGGACCACTCGATGCAGCTCATGCGCGAGGAAACGTTCGGTCCCGTCATCGCCATCCAATCCGTCGCGACCGCCGAAGAAGCTGTCGCGCTTGCCAACGACTCACCGTTTGGCCTGAGCGCTAGCATCTGGACCAGCAGCACGCGCCGCGGCAAGGAAATCGCGTCGCGCATTCGCGCGGGTTCCGTGATGATCAACGACGTGGCCAGCTATTACGGCATTGCCGAAGCTCCGCACGGCGGTCCCGGCGCGAGCGGCTGGGGACACACCCATTCGCGGCTTGGACTGCTCGAAATGGTTCAAGTAAAATATGTGGATGTGGACCGCTGGCCGCGCGTCCCTAAGTCCTGGTGGTTCGGCTACACGGCAGAACTGGCCGTTGCGGCGGGCTGCTTCGTCGAATCGCTCTTCGCGCCCAGTTGGAAAAAGCGTCTCGCGGCGGCCACAGCAAAACGCGGAGCACGCGGTCTAGTATTTCGCCGCGACCGGATTTAAAACGGAGCAGAGAAGCAAGGAAGCGGAAGATAAAACGAGGAAGTAAAAGGAACAGTGCGGGCGGGCAAGCTGGTTTTCTCCGTGCCCTCAGCCTTTGCTCTGTGTCCTCGGTGTTAGATCTTGATTTGGTCATCGTGATGAGCCAAAGGGAGCGAACCGAATGAGCGAAGCGACCCCAGAAACGCCAGCGCCGCCGGCCACAGCATCCGCAGCTGCGCCGCCAGCCGAGTCGGAAGCCCCTTCAGCTCCGAAGATCAAGGCCAAGAAACCCACGCAACGCGCCTGCGACGAAAAAGACGCGAAAGGCAAGCTCTGCTGCGGGCATCTGAAGCGTTGGTATGATTATCCGAAACAGATCGAAGCGCTCATCGGAAAAAAAACCGAAATTTATCGCTGCGAATTCTGCAAGACGCTCTATAAGCCCAGCTTCTCGAAAGCGCCGCATAGCTACACGATCCGCTACTGATGCAGCACGAACTCATCCACGACTGGAACACCTACACCGGCGCAGAAATTCCCACGGGCCGCCGCGTGATGCTCAACGACGAGACTCTTCGCGACGGCCTGCAGAACCCATCGGTCCACGATCCCAGCATCGGCGAAAAAATCGAAATCCTGCATCTGATGGAATCGCTCGGCATCGACACCGTGAATATCGGCCTGCCGGGCGCCGGCCCGCGCGCCTACGCGGACACCGAAGCGCTCGCACGTGAAATCGTAAACGCGCGCATGAAGATCCGGCCGAATTGCGCTGCGCGCACCCACAAGAACGACATCAAGCCGATCATCGAGATTTCCGAGAAGGTCGGTCGGCCGCTGGAAGCCGCCACATTTCTCGGCTCTAGCCCGATTCGTCGCCTCGTGGAAGATTGGACCGTGGACCATCTCCAGCGCACCACCGAGGAAGCTGTGAAATTTGCCTCCGCGGCAGGATTGCCCGTCATGTACGTCACCGAGGACACCATTCGCACTGACCCGTCCACGGTTATCACACTGTATTCCACGGCGATTCGCGCCGGAGCGCGCGCCATCGTCCTTTGCGATACGGTCGGCCACGCAACTCCGCGCGGCGCCTACAATCTGGTGAAATTCGTAAGCGACGAGGTGGTGAAACCTTCGGGCGAAAAAATTCGTGTGGATTGGCACGGTCACAATGACCGCGGCCTGGCGATCGCCAATTCGCTAGCGGCGATTTCCGCGGGAGCCGATCAAGTCCACGCCGCCGCCTTGGCGCTCGGCGAGCGCGTCGGCAACACTCCCATGGAGCTGATGCTCGTCAATCTGCGTCTTCTGGGCCTGATTGACCACGATCTCTCGAAGCTGAAGCAATATTCCGAGACAGTTTCCAAGGCGACGCACACGCCGATCCCACCGAATTATCCGGTCGTTGGCCGCGATGCGTTTCGCACGGCGACAGGCGTTCACGCAGCCGCCATCGTGAAGGCTTACAAGAAAGACGATTACGAGTTGGCCAATTCGATATACAGCGGCGTGCCTTCGCATCTTTTCGGCCTCGAGCAGATCATCGAAATCGGCCCGCTCAGCGGCCGCTCGAACGTGATCTACTGGCTGGAGAAGCGGAAGATCCCAGCTACAGATGAGCTCGTGGACCGTATCTTCGCTGCCGCAAAACAAGCCGAACGCATCATGACCGAAGACGAAATTTTCGCCCTGGTCGATCCCGCAGCCGCGACCGCGAAATCGCGTTCGAACTGATTCCAGCCCAGCAACGGTGAATGTCTCGCGCAAAGGCAGAAGGACAGCTTTCGCCGTTGCAGCTACAATCGGGCGGGAGCGTTTATTTCTGATGGATCGCGCCAAAAATCGCCGCACGAATCTGATGAAACTGGCGCTCATCTGCTGTATCTTTCTGGGGATGGCTACACTGTACGCGCGCGCAGCAAGTGATTCGATCGAGAAGCTTGCGGAGGATCCCGCCAGCGTTCGCGGCCTGGCGTGGATAGACAAGAGCGCTTCCTGGGTCACCGACCAGCAAATACGCCTCACCGAAATTCCCGCTCCAGAGACGAAAGAAGCGCAACGTGCTGATTATTTTAAGAACCTGCTGGAATCCGCGGGCTTGAAAGTTCGCATCGATCCAACAGGCAATGTAATCGCCGAGCGTCCAGGCGCGGATCCCCATAGCGTCATTTTGCTGGCGGCGCACCTCGACACGGTTTTTCCAGAAGGCACCGATGTGCGCGTCAAACGCAGTGCCAGCCGCCTTTCGGCCCCCGGCATCGCTGATAACGGCGCCGGCTTGGCTGCCCTCGCGGGCCTGGCGCGCGCTCTTTCCGAATCTCGCATTCAGACCACGAAAACAATCGTCATCGCCGGGGACGTAGGCGAGGAAGGCGAAGGCAACCTTCGCGGAATTCGCGCCCTGGTGGAAGAGTACGGATCGCGCCTGTTCGCCGTTATCGCCGTGGATGGCGCTTCTACTGAGCACATCACGACGCAAGGGATCGCTTCGCACCGATTCGAAATCTCCATCAGCGGTCCCGGCGGACATAGTTGGTCCGATTTTGGCGCACCCAATCCCATCACTGCACTTTCGCGCGGCATTGTGAAATTTTCTGCCTTGCCCGTGCCGGACGAACCTCGCAGCTCCTACAATTTTGCGGTCATCGAGGGCGGAACTTCGGTGAATTCCATCCCGGCGCATGCCGCAGTAAAAGTCGACTTACGTTCCGAAGACGAGGCGCAAGTGGAAAAAATGGAACGCACCTTGCGCGATGCCATGCAAGCCGGTGCCAAAGAGGAAATGGCCAACGCTCGTGTGAGCAGCGATTCCTTGCAGGTGGATTTTCGCTCTCTCGGATCGCGTCCTGCCGGAAAGCTCCCGGATAATTCGCCGTTGCTCGATACCTTGCGCAACGTGGATCGCTTCTTGGGCAACCGCTCGCGCCTGGAACGCAGTTCCACCGACGCCAACATTCCGCTCTCGCTCGGCATCCCTGCGGTTTCGCTCGGTGGTGGCGGGCGGGGAGCAGGTTCGCACACGCTCGCCGAGTGGTACGATCCCGCGGGCCGCGAGTTGGGCCTGAAGCGTCTGTTCCTCGCTACCGTTGCGCTCGCCGGAGTGCAGCCCTAGGATGCATCGCCGTTTTGTTCCGGCTCTCTCGGTTATCGGTGCGCTTGTCGTTGTTTCCATCGCACCCTGCGCCGTCGTACCCCTTGAGAAGCCGACAACCCTAGTCACCGAGAATCAATCCCGCCAGTCGTCGGCGCAGGAGCCCGCCGATCTCATTCTCACAAACGCGCGGATTGCGACCATGGATCCCAGCCATGAATGGGCCAGCGCTGTCGCGATCCGCGGAGAGATGATCGTGGCAGTTTCCTATATCGCACCGAGCGCACGCCCCACGGACGATCCCGATATCAAAGCCTGGGTTGGTCCGCAAACGCGCGTCATTGATTTGCACGATCAATTCGTGATGCCGGGATTCAACGACGCCCACGTTCACATCGGGCAATCGGCGTTTGCCAAACTCGCGGTGAATTTCAATGGTGTCCGCTCGCTCGCCGAATTTCAGCAGCGCATTCGTGAAGGCCTGAAGGGTCGCAATCCCGGCGAATGGATTGCTGGATTCGGATGGGACCAAACACTCTGGCCGGATAAACGCGACCCCACGCGCCAGGATCTGGACGCGGTTTCGACCGCATATCCCATGTTTTTCACGCGTGTGGATGGCCACGTTGCGGTCGCGAATTCATTGGCCCTGAAACTGGCGGGAATCTCAAAAGAAACCGGCGACCCCGTCGGAGGACACATCGTCCGCGACGCGCCCGCCAATGAACCGACGGGAATGTTGCAGGAAGACAGCGCGATGAATTTGCTAGCTTCCAAGATTCCCGCGCCATCGCTGGAGCAGCGCCGCCACGGCATCGAGCTGGTTCTGGCGGAGGCTGCGCGCAACGGCGTCACCTCCCTGCAGGATTGTTCCTACCTGGAAATTACCGCCGATGTTTCTTTCAGCAAGGAAAATTTCCTCGTCTATCAGCAATTGCGCAAGGAAGGGAAACTATACGCCCGCATTACCGAGTGGCTGGACTTTACGCTGCCGGTCGCCAAGCTCGAAGCACTTCGCAGCGAATGGGGTTCCACGGATCCTTGGCTCAAGACTGGCGCTCTCAAAGCGTTTCTCGATGGCTCGCTAGGCTCGCGCACCGCAGCCTTGTTCTTGCCCTATTCCGATGATTCCAAAACGTCGGGAATACTTCGCGTGGACCCGGAGAAACTTAAGTCCATGGCCATCGAGCGCGATCGCGTCGGGTTTCAGCTCGCGTTTCACGCGATTGGCGATCGTGCTAACGACGTTGCCTTGGACACCTACGCCGCCGTTGTTGTGGCCAATGGCTCGCGCGACCGCCGCGATCGCGTCGAGCACGCTCAGGTGCTTGCGCCCGGCGATTTCGCGCGCTTCGGCAAGCTCGATATCGTTGCTTCGATGCAGCCTTCCCACCTGCTTGATGATGAGCGCTGGGCCAGCGATCGGCTCGGTCCCACTCGTTCCCGCGGCGCCTACGCCTGGCGCACCATGGAACAGAATGGCGTCCATCTCGCATTCGGTACGGACCATCCCGTCGAGCCGCTCAATCCGCTGCGCGGCGTCTACGCGTGCGTTACGCGGCAATTGCCGCAAGGCGGTCCCAGTTGGGAGCCTCAGGAGGCCCTCCCCATCAAGGATTGCCTTCGCGCCTATACCATGGGTTCTGCTTATGCGGAGTTTGCAGAGAAACGCAAGGGCACTATCGCGCCGGGAATGTTTGCCGACCTCGTCGCATATCCCGTGGATATAACTCAAGTCCCTGCGCGAGAACTTTTACTGATTCCCGTGGTGATGACCATCGTGGGCGGTCGCATGATGTACCACCAGCCTCTGCCGCGCCCAGATTACTGATCTGCTGCGGCCCTGATGTGCAGAAATATTTCAGCCGCGCTACTTCAGAACTTCTACCGACTGAATTTCCCCGTCATAGGTCTTGCCATCCACCACGACGAACGTGATCTTCGCCGTGTGCCCCTGCAGCTGCGAACACACCTGGAAATCGCTGGTATCAAACGCCACGTCTTGCTCAACCGGCACTCTGGTTGCGTCGTGCGCGTGCAGGGTAAGGGAAGTGCTGCCCACATCGAGCTCGACCGTCATTTCGTTCCTCGAGCAGGTGACCTGTGTCGCAGCACCCTCTGCTGAGGTCGTGACGGTGTCGCCAGCTGAGGTTCCGTCGCCGCCCAGACGCTGCGCTCCCGCAAGATTCGTTCCACCCGCTGCACCGTCCGCGGTGCGCAGCACCGTCACTGATTGCAACATTCCGGTTTTTCTGTTCGCGTCCTTGGCCTCGTATTCGACGCTCACGCGCTGGCCTCTTAAGGCAGTGCACGGGTTGAAAGGTTCCGCCGGTCTGAAGTTTATATGAATCTGCAATTGCGTGCCCGGGCTTAGCTGAAGAGTGAGGGGACCTGAGGCCGTCTCCATTTTAAATTTCAGGCCGTTCATGCAACTCAAATCCGTCACCAGTCCCGTCGCTTCGCGTAGATTGCCCGTGTTCGACGCCTGCGCCGGCGTCTGCTCAGGCGATTCTTTGACCGCGGTTCCTCGCAAGTCACTCGCATCCTCGTCGTTCGACGGCGAAAGACTATTACCTTCGCTATTCTGCGCCGCTCGCAGAAACGCCAAGAACTGTTCCACTTCTTCTTTCTGCTGAGGGTTTCTGGCGTTCTGCCGCGCTTGATTCGCAGCGCTACGCGCATCCTCGTAACGATTCATCCGCACCAGCACTTGCGCGAGATCCAGTTGGAAGGCCGAGTTAGCGGGCTCGAGCGCGATTGCCTTGTTCGCCAGAGCCAGCGCTTCCGGGAGTTTTTCTCCTTGCACAGCGAGATAGCCGCCCAGGACGCCGTAAGGTGGCGCGAAATTCGGATTCGCAGCAATCGCCGCGCGCAAATCCTCCTCGAGTTGCTGGTCGTTCGCGATCGCTACCGATTGTGTAGACGCCAGATACGCGCGAAGGTAACGCGTCATCGCGTTCTGGGGATCCAGTGCGATCGCGCGCGTGAAATCCGCCAGCGCTTCGGCCTTTTGTCCATCCTCATACTCGGCGAGTCCAAGGTATTGGTAGCCCAGCGCCAACTTCGGATCGAGTTTTACCGCCTCCTCGAGCAGCGGCTTGGCGGTTCGAGTCTTCCCAGCGACCGCGCAGAATCCGCCGCGATAAGCATCCGCTTCGGCGTCGGATAGATCGCGTGCGTGCAAATCGCCGGCGGGAATTTCCGGTGGCGGAGGCGACTTCAAGTAATAGAAAGCACGATTGCCGACGTAGGTGTCCAGCGCAGACTGCAGCTTCTTCAAATCGCCAAACGCCTTTGCGGCGGCTTCGTCCTGGCTGGCACCGTGCGCCAGCGCGTCGAGGTACGCGGAGAGCATCGGCCGGTGCGCCTTATCTCCGATCATCAGGTAGTGCATAAGCGCCCAGGATTCCGCGTAAAAAATGGAAGTCTTGTGGTCCTCGTTGTAATAGGGCGAACTCTGGTCCACTTTGAACAGCACATTGAGCGGAATCAGGCTGCTCTGCTTCAATTCATAGATCAAACCCGGGTTCGCTTCGCCCATCTTCGTTCCTGAATCACTCACCTCCGTGTTGCCCCAAAATTCCGCCAGGCCTTCGGCGACCCACAAGGGAAGATTGGGAAAGTAGGGCAGTGTCAGCGAATGGTAATACTCGTGATAAATCGTGTTATAGGGATTGGCCCCTGGAGCGTCGAGTTGGATCAGCGCGAAATATTGGTCCTGGTTATCGGTAAATATTCCAGCCGGGTGAGAATGCCCCTTCGCCCAGTATTCGGGCAGGAGGGCCCTCATGGAGTCCTCGTCCTTCACGGCAAGGATGGTGATTACCGGGCTGGGGTGCGCGCTGGCCACTTCGATCGAACGGCGAAAGACGGCGCGAATCTGCTCGAAACGAATAGCCGTTTTTCTCGCCTGCTTTTCGCCTGCATTGCTGACCACGATGAAATTCGCGCTGCGGACTTCCACCCAGTTCTCGTGCTTCGCGCCCGAAACAGGAATGGCGAAGAAAAGCGCAATATCGAGCACAATTGCGGTCGCAGTGCGGGTCATAGGTAACTCATTCTGTACTATAGGCGAATTCGCTCGTCAATGGGCCTGAAGCGGTCGTTAGTTTCACCCAACAGCCAAGCAAGACGTCGCTGACTGTCCCTCCGAACAGGTGATTCCCTCGCGGCATGCCCTGTCAAACGTGTGGACATGGCCTTCTGCTATCGGTCAGAGTTAAGGGAGCAGGCGGGTGGGCATTCCTTCGTCTGGGGGAAATAGACGATGAAATATATCTCTGTTTTGGCGGGCGGCCTGTTGTTTTTGGCTTTGCACGCAGGGGCGCAGACGAATTTTGGCAACTCTGTAACTTTGGCGGCGCCCGCTTTCATGACGGCCGCGCCTTCGCCGGCCACTCCAGCCTCCGCCAGCCCGGCATCACCCAATTCACCTTCGTTCACAGCCGCATCTCCTTCATTTTCATTTCTAACGCCAATCCCGCCTCCCCAACCGCCGCCGCAGGGTGTGCAGGGTGTCTTCGAGAAGTACAGCTACGACGTCTACGTCGGATACACATTCTTTCGCTTTTATGAAGTGCCCGGCATTCGCTCGAACATGAACGGCGTAAACGGCTCGGTCGTCTATTGGTATCGGGACTGGCTAGGTGCGGATGGGGAAATCTTTGCCGTGTACGGCAGCCAACCCGGGCAAAATTCCTGGCTGGCATTCTTCGGCGGCGGGCCGCGGATTCGTTATGCCGGTCCCAAAGGCATGGACCTCTGGGCGCACGCGATGATCGGAGGAGTGTACATAACTCCCCAGACGCCTTATGGCAGCCAAGGGGCTTTCGCTGGACTGGTCGGCGCGGGCGTTGATCTGAACGGCCACCATCGCCACATGGCCCTGCGCGTTGCGGTTGACGCCATCGGAAGCAACTATTTTGGAACGTATCAGGTGAGCCCCAAG
Source organism: uncultured Acidobacteriota bacterium (assembly GCA_963795005.1). Lineage (GTDB taxonomy): Bacteria > Acidobacteriota > Terriglobia > Acidiferrales > UBA7541 > Palsa-295. The sequence continues at coordinate 33,823 of CAWCGE010000030.1, forward strand.
GTATCCGCCGGAGTCGTCTACAAGTTCTAGGCAGCTGCCAGCGCGCTGACAGCTGCGCCCGGTTCTCCGCCCTCTCGATTTGTCTGCCGTTTCGCGCCATGTCCATCGTGTCGCCCACTCGTGCGAAGACTTCACTGTCGGAAATGCATCACAGAAAAACTTTCCGTGATGGAAATCCGCGTGCATGCCGATACTTGGTCGTTTGCACCGCGTCTAATGATATGCGCGGATATCCGCGACGGGCGCGGGCCGACCGCATCGGGATGAAAAGTGCTGATTAAATCTCTACAACAGGCGAAGCGCTGGCTGAAGATTCTGTTCGGGTTCACTCTGCTCGTTCTGGGGATCGTAATGATTCTCACTCCCGGGCCTGGCTGGCTGACCATCATGCTGGCCCTGGGAGTCTTGGCGGCCGAATTCGTATGGGCGCGCCGCTTGCTTGACCGCATGAAAGAGCAAGGGTTACGCCTGCGAGACTCAGTCCTTTCACGCTAGAAAACCCACAAGGGCGCGGTCGCCCTTCGAATCATTGTCCCCCTTTTATGCCGCGTTTTCTCCGATTCATGGTCCGCCAAGCATCTGTTGGCGCTACTATTGATTCGTCCCGAGTTCGCTTTGACGGCCCGTGGACACTCGGAGGGATTCGTGGCGGAACGTTGGAAGCAGGAGTGGCGCGGCAAATGGGCGCTCATTACCGGAGCGAGTGCCGGAATCGGCATGGAACTGGCAAAATTGCTTGCTGTCGGCGGCGCGAATCTGGTCCTGACCGCTCGCCGCGTCGACCGACTGCAGCAGCTCGCGGCCGAGCTAGCCGCGAAGCACGGCATCAAAGTCGAAGTTTTCGCCGCGGACCTCACCCAGCGTGACGCCCCACCGCAAATTTACGCCTTCACCACCAGCAAGAAGATCGAAATCGAGCTGCTAATCAATAACGCCGGCTTCGGCGCCTTCGGTAACACGCACGAAATACCGGTTGAGAAAATGCTGGAGATGGTTCAGGTCAATTGTTCCGCCGTAGTCTATCTTACGCGGCTGTATTTGCCTGGCATGGTAGAGCGGCATCACGGTGACGTCATGATCGTCGCGTCCCTGGCGGCCTTTCAACCGCTTCCTTACAGTTCTGAATACGCGGCGACCAAGGCATTCGACCTGATTTTCGCCGAGGGAGTCGCCGAGGAGATGCGTCCCTTCGGGGTGCGCGTTTCCGCCCTTTGCCCAGGCACTACGACTACCGAGTTCCAAAGCGTCGCTCAGCAGCCGGACCGCATTTTCAGCAGGGCGGAATCCGCCGATAAAGTCGCACGCGTTGGCCTGGAAGCGCTAGCCGGCGGCAAGCCCTACGTGATTTCCGGCTTCATGAACAAACTGATGAAGGAATCTCAGCGCCTAGTCCCGAGAAGTGTGGTAACAAAAATATCCGCAAACATGATGCGACCGTCGGATTCATAGGAAGGTCGGGCGGCGTCACGGTTTTGGCGCTCCTGCTTCACGCGCTGTTCGAACCGAACCATTGGATCATTCCGCCGCGCAAAGCCTCTTAACTTGAATCATGGAATTACCTGCGTATCGAACACGCCGGTCTCGATTTGTCCCCCGTGCTTCACTTGCACGAAAATCCGGTACTCGCCCGCTCTGGGAAAGCCATATGGGAAGGAAACTTCGGCGGCCGCCGGATCCATGCGCATCCCCCTCTTCATCCCTGGATCCATCGTGGAACTTGTAGCAGATTGCACAGATGCGTTCTTCTGTGCCAGCTCCAGCGCCGCCATCGCCACGGAGCCGTCCGGATGGATGTGCGCAAACACCGAGCGGTCCGACCGCACGATTTCAGCGTGTCCGGCCATGCCCATGTAGGGTTCCATGTCCGTGACTGGCTTGCCGCCCGGAGTTTCCAGGCGAAAGCGCAGCCAGACAAAGTGATTCGCAACGAACGGCGCAGTGCCGCGCTCCCAAACCATGCGATAACCGTCGGGGAGAACTCTCGTCGGAGGGTCTAGGTTGGCGGCGCTTTCAGAGTTTGGCTTCACAGTATCGGTTTCAGTCGCAAGAGGCGGGGCCGCGGCTTCCGAGTCATCCCCGTTAAGTTGCGCTCCCGGAATATCCGGCAAGTCAATTTCGGCGGTCATGGTGTCCGGAAAGCCGGATTCGCGCACCACGTCGGCGAAGACTTGATAGCGTCCCGCCGGTATCGCCGGCAGCTCAAGCGCGAAGGAATTGGTGCCGACCGGGTGGATGCCCGTCTGAAGCTGCGGGTGCAGGTGATAGAAGCGGTCCATTCCGGGTTCGCGAATCAGGAAGAGATGCATCAGATGGCCGTGGTCCGGAATCAGGTTGGTCATCACCGTTTCCGGCCGACTGCGGTGCCATTCGGAGTTGCCCATTTGCAAGATGAGCTTACCGCCCGCTTCCAGAGAAACGCTTAGCGGCGGCGCCTTGTAAATCATTTGGCGCGCTTTGGCGATGGCTTCCGAATTCCACCACCAATTTCCGAAGAACAACAACGCAAACACGACAACGGCCGCGCCGACCATTACACGCCGGCCCCGGCGTGCCTGATCGGGGCCAGGGGCCTGCCCAGGTTCGAGCGTTCCCTCGCGACGCGCTGCGCCGACAATCGCAATAATCGAAAGGACCAAAAGCACCATCAGCCCGAAAAGCAGCACGCCGAGCGATTTTTCCATCGGCAAGGTGCGCCGCGCGGCCGCTGGAACGGGCAGGGAAAGCTCCCCCGCACTTTGCGCGCCCTCCACTTGCACGCGGATCTGCCACGAGCCGGATTCCATCAGCCAGATTTTGCCGGAGAAATATTGTGGATCGTCTTTCGATTGAGTCAGCCGATCGCCCACGGGAGGATATTTCGCGCCCGGGCCTACAATATACGTGGGCACAACGGTAATCTGCGAAATTCCGGGCGTGGCGCTGAGGATTTCCACGTCCGCGATGCCGGGAATCATCTGCGGCGTGCGCACGGTGATGATCAGGTGATATGGGCCAGCAACGCCTTGAAAGTAAACGTCCGGATTCCCGACATGCGCCCACACTGGCGCGCCCAGAACCGCGATGATCGCAAGCGTGGCGGCAACCTGCCTGGTCGAATGGCCTATCGGTGATCGGCACATCGTGATTTACCGGCGGAGACGCCGCATGGCGTCACCAGCAGCGAGTCCAATGCGTGACCCGATGATGGCGGTGGCCAGCGCGATCCCGATTCCACGCAAGAAGAGGACTGCGGTCGGCGCGCGATCCACGAACTCCCACTGGTAGTGATAATCGGAAGGGGATTCCATGTACGGAAAATAGTTTTGGCCGAAGACCCAATTGCGCGCGGCCGGGGAAATCATGAAATCACCAAACGGCCAGTGCACCGCGAGCATTACTCCCAGGTACGCCGTTCCGAGCATAAGAGCCAGCAGCCATTTGTTCTTCCCGCCAAAATGGTTGAGCAGCCAGTCCAATACCATCGCGGGAATGATCAGCAGTGTCGGAAATTCCAGCGGCACCATGTGCGTGATGTTCGTGAAAACGGGTCCGAGCTTCGGAGTCGCCGGAAACAGCGGCATGATCCACAGCTGACCCAGCACCCAGACGGTATAAATCGCGGCAATCGCCGTTGCGCCCCAGCGATAGCCGCTCGCGCGCGCCAGCGCCACCAGAATCAGCGGCACGCCCAGGCAAAACGCTCGGTAAAACTCGGGGCTGTGCATTTGATCGCCGCCGGCGTATTCCGAGAGCAGCACCCAATGCAGTGACAGAATGACGCCGCCGAGATACAGATAAAGCCTGCGCAGTTTTATGTGCGCCTCGCCCTCGGCGCGGTTCATCCAACTCACTAACAAAAGCAGCGCGCCGATCGCGACCGCCATGATCCCCAACCCCAGCACCATGTGCGGCGGGCTGACGATTTCGACGTCGAGGCCAAACGAATTGTGCCACCAGTTGTCAAAAGGGGCCGACGTCACCATCACGACGCCGCCCCAGCACGCGAGAAACGCGCCCAGCGGCCCGCGAAATCCCCACACCTTGATGGACGCAGCCTTGGCCGCCGCATCGTGTCCCCCGGTGGTTGAAAAAATCAAATAAACGCCAGTGAGCGCGACCAAAATCCCGCCGAGCTGTATCGCCATGTGTGCGGGAGTCCAGAACGTGTCGCGCCCGACGCTCATGTGCCAGGAAATGTCCCAGTAAAGACCCAACACAATGGACGAGACACCGAGCACCCCGCACCAGATGTACCCAGGCGCGGCCGTGCGTTCGCGAGCGCTCGCTGCAGTGTAGGGAATTGCCGGATTGCCACTCTGCGTCACGCATGCACCTCGTACTTTGCAATGGGACTTGCTCGGAGAATAACAGGTTGTCGGCCGGTGTCCAATCTTGGGGGCGCAAACGTTCTTCGGCAGGGCACCACGGACTCTTTTGTGTTATGGCGGACCTGGCCCTAACTAACGCAGTAGGGAACAGAGCGTACGGAAAAATTCGGCGGGAGTCGCGATCCGCAACCCATTGCGGGTTGCTACTGCCCTAGTGAAATGCTTGGTGTTGTGCGTCAACGGCCAATCCGGTGTGCCAGCCATCGCGGAAAGTAGTACCGGAACATCAGCGGCGTGCCCAATGATGTAGCGACTCGGCTGTTCGAGCGTTACTTGGGGTATGGCCATGATTCTTCATCCCCGTAGGAATATCCCACCACGTCCAAAAGCAAGAAACACGCGGCAATTGTAAGGTTGCCAAACGCGCAGCTATTCTTCGTCGTCCGCCTGAGCCTTCAACAGGCGCTCGATCACGGCCATGTCCTCGAGCGTCGTAGTGTCGCCGGACACCGCGCCCTTGGTTGCGAGTTCGCGCAGCAGCCGCCGCATGATTTTGCCGCTGCGTGTTTTCGGCAGAAGTGGCGTGAAACGAACGTCGGCGGGGCGCGCGATCGAGCCGATCGTATGCGCGACGTAATCCATCAATTCGTTGCGCAGCTCCTTGGAGGCGTCGTGTCCGGTCCGAAGCGCGACAAAGCACACGATAGCCTCACCTTTGATCTCGTCCGGCCGCGCCACGACCGCCGCTTCCGCCACGGCCGGGTGGCTCACCAGCACACTTTCAATTTCCATCGAGCTGAGGCGGTGGCCCGCGACCTTGATGACATCATCCACGCGCCCCAGCACCCAGATGAAGCCATCTTTGTCGCACTGTGCAGCGTCCCCGGCAAAATACACACCCGGAATTCGCTGCCAGTATTCGCGCGCGTAACGTTCATCGTCACCGTAAATCGTGCGCAACATCGAAGGCCATGGTTTCTGGATCGTCAAATACCCAGTTTCACCCGGGCCGACCGGCTCGCCCTTCATGTTCACTACTTGTGCAGCCACGCCGGGAAGCGGCAAGGTTGCTGAACCGGGCTTCGTCGGCGTCGCCCCTGGCAAGGGCGAAATCAGAATGGACCCGGTTTCCGTTTGCCACCACGTGTCCACGATCGGGCAGCGATTCTTTCCGATAGCTTCGAAATACCATTTCCAGGCTGCCGGATTAATCGGCTCTCCCACGGTCCCGAGCAAGCGCAAGCTCTGCAGGCTGTGGGGCTTGAGCCACTCCATGCCCCAAGCCATGAACGCGCGCACCGCGGTGGCCGAGCTGTAAAAAATCGTCACCTTGTATCGGTCAATGATCTCCCAGAAGCGGTCCTTCTTCGGAAAATCCGGCGCGCCTTCATACATCACGATGCTGGCGCCATTCGAAAGGGGTCCATAGACCACATAGCTGTGCCCGGTCACCCAACCGATGTCCGCCGTGCACCAGTAAATGTCGTCGTCATTGAGGTCAAATACCAGCTGCGTGCTCCACGTGCACTGCAGTAAATAACCGCCCGAGGTGTGCAGCACACCTTTTGGTTTGCCGGTCGTGCCGCTGGTGTACAGGATGTAGAGCGGATGCTCGGAATCAAACGGCAGCGCGTCATGTTCTTTGGATGCTTTCTCCTCCAACTCGTGCCACCAAAGATCACGGCCCTCTTGCCACGCCACACGTTCTTTTGTGCGCTTCACCACTACGCATTTCTGAATCGTCGGGCAAGTTTTCATAGCCGCATCCGCTGTTTCTTTTAGCGGAACAATTTTCCCGCGACGAAAGCCGCCGTCGGCTGTGATCAGGATTTTGGCCTTCGCGTCCGCGATGCGGTCGGCGAGAGCCGTCGCGCTGAACCCGCCGAACACCACGGAATGTACGGCTCCGATGCGCGCGGATGCCAGCATCGCGATGGCTGCCTCCGGCACCATCGGCATGTAAATCGCGACGCAGTCTCCCCCCTTCACGCCCAGCGATTCGAGCGCGTTCGCAAACCTGCAGACGCGCTCGTGCAGCTCGGCAAAGGTATACTGAATCGTGGATCCGTCTTCGGCTTCCCACATTAGCGCGGGCTTGTTGGCGTTCTTCTCCAGATGGCGGTCGAGGCAGTTGTAGGCAACGTTCAGTTTGCCGCCGACGAACCATTTCGCATGGGGCGGCCTCCAGTCCAAGACCGTCTTGGGAGCTTCGAACCAATGCAGGAGTTTGGCCTGTTCCGCCCAAAAAGCTTCCGGATTGGCCTGCGCGGCTTCATACATCTTGCGGTACTCATCGAGCGACCCCACGCGGGCCTTCTCGCTGAATTCCTCCGGCGGCGGAATCGGCTTCTCTTCCAGAACGTGCGGATCGAATTCCTGCATAACTCCTCCGTGATTCAGTGCAAGCAAGCATCGGCAGCGGCCCACGAGCGGCGGGCGGTGTTCCTAGCGACCAGCCCAAACGACCGCCCTACGTTATTGAACTAACGTGGTTTGGTCAAGAACCTCAGACCGTGCTTCCCTAGCGCGCTGCTATAGCACTTCGGACAAGGTGGTGATAGATTCGCCCAACGTGAGCGTAGGGCCCCTGGGGCAGGGGCGTCCGGCTAGCCGGTCGGAGCGGTCATGAGCGCTTGGCGATGCGCTCAGAATTGGGGAACTTTTCGAACCCCTCGCCGGAATATGTAACGAGAGTTGCGCCGGGCCGTCCAACCGTTTGACATGACCAGGGGCACAGAGTTGCTAGACGACGGTCTGCTGCTCCGGCGGATGCTTGCCGGGGACGAGGATGCTTTTACCCTGCTGTACCATCGCAAGCACGCCGCTATCTACCGCTTCGCGTTGCATATGAGCGGGAACTGCTCTGTCGCGGAGGATGTGACGCAAGAGGTTTTCATGACCCTGATTCGCGACGCCAAACGCTTCGACCCCGCCCGCGGCACACTCGGCGGATTCCTCTTCGGTATCGCACGCAATCACCTGCGCCGCCGTTGGGAGCAGGAGCGCAATTCCGTTCCGCTGCCTGAAACGGCGGACGAGTTGGACGCCATCCTGTCCCGCAATGGCTCGGGCCGCGCCGACGGAGCGCACCAGCTCGCGGGATACGGAAATGGAAACGGCAACGGCAATGGCAACGGGCACGGCTTGAGCGTCAGCCCTTTTCCCATGCATCGCGATGAGTTTGTATCGCAGGAGACGGTCAGCCGCGTGCGTCAGGCCATTGCGACGCTTCCGGAAAATTACCGCGAAGTGGTCGTGCTCTGCGAGCTCGATGAAATGAGTTACGAAGATGCGGCGGCCGCGCTGGATTGTCCCGTGGGAACGGTGCGCTCCCGTCTGCATCGCGCAAGGGCTCTATTGCTCGAGAAATTGCGTGACGCGCAGCCCGTGCGGCGCGCCTCGGCGGTGGGCCAATGAAAGAAGACGCTATGAACGATCACTTTGAAGCAGAGAAAATGGTTCGTGTGAATTGCGAGCAATTCGCGGAAGTTCTGCATGAACTCGATCGGCCCGGGACTCCGGGCGCGGCATTGCGCGAAGGCGCGCTGGCCCATGCCGAAATGTGCAGCCGTTGCGGCGCGCTAGTCACCGAATCCGAGTCACTTGATTTCTCCTTGGGCCAGATCGCGCAAGAGACAACCGACTTGCAGGTGCCGCCAAAAATCGAAGCCGCACTGCTGCGGGAATTCCGCCGGGAAAAATCCGCGGCGTCTTCGCGCAGGCTCCGCTGGCAGCTGGCGGCACTGGGCGCGGCAGCAGCAGCGCTCCTGGCGCTCGGCCTTTCGTTCCACCGGCCGCGAGCCGCGGCGCCTGACAAAGCGCCTGCGGTGAGCGCGTCGGCGACCCGTCCGGCTTCTTCACCTATAACGAAGCCTTCGCCCGACTCGCGATCCTCAGCAGCTCGGGCGATTTTGAGTGTCCAGCCGAAGACTGCTCGCACACCACTTGCAGCGGAGAAAACGGCGGCAGCCGAGAACGACGCCGCAGAATACGCCACAGCGTATATGCCCCTGCCGTATGCATACGATCCCTCAGGCCTTGAGGGCGGCGCTGTCGTTCGCGTGGTGTTGCCGCGTGCCGTCCTGGTCTCCTATGGCTTGCCGGTCGAAGGAATGGGGGTGTCCGACCAGGTGACCGCGGACATGGTCGTAAGCGAAGACGGCACTCCGCAGGCCATCCGCCTTGTCAGGCAAGCAAACCCGCCGACCGATGACTAGCATTTCGAGAATTTCCCGGAGGATCGCATGAAAACGAACCCAGCGTTTCTAGCTTTGGCAGGCACCGCGATGTTGTTCCTGACCATCAGCTCGGGCGCTCGAGCTCAGGATACCGCGGAAGCTCCGCCGCCTCCGCCGCCCAATGCAGTTTACGTGCAAGAAGGCGCTGTCGTCGCTCCAGGACAGATGCCTGTAATGCGCGAGGGCATCGGGTTCCTGGGATTCGAAGCGGGCCTCGGCGAAAAGACGGTTACGGGCGCGCCCTTCAGCGCCACATTTTCGACGGAGTCAACGCAGACCCTCGCCGACGGCAATCAGATCCAGCGCAGTTCCACCGGCTCGATCGCGCGCGATAGCCAGGGACGCACACGGCGCGAAATGACGCTGCCGGCAATCGGGGCCTTCGTGGTCGTCTCCGGCCAGTCCTTGTCGCACGTTGTCTTCCTGAAAGATCCTGTGGCCGGCACGCGCTACATTCTCGAAGAGGACAAAAAGATCGCGCAGCCGTTACCCGAGCCTCCGGATAAGGCGGCGTTCGAGGGCAGGGGCCACCGCTCAGGCGGTCCCAGAGATGAGGCGGAGAAGGGGCAAGTAGTCACCACGTCGCTGGGAACGCAAACCATCGGTGGCGTTTCCGCCGAGGGCACGCGCTACACACGGACCATTCCCGCCGGCGCAATAGGCAATACCAAACCGATCGTTGTGGTCAGCGAGCGGTGGTATTCGCCCAATTTGCAGATGGTCGTGATGACAAAGCACAGCGATCCGCGCTCCGGTGACACGAGTTTCCAGATGAACGGTATTCAACTGGGCGAACCCGCCGCGTCCTTGTTTCAAGTGCCTGCAGATTACACGATCGCTCAGCGGCCACAGCACGTCGTCGGCACGTTCCGTGTGGCGGGAGCGCCGCCTCCTGAACAATAGCGGCAGGCGACCGCGAATCCGCCTTTTAGCGGCGGTCTTCAAACCGCCATGGGCTTGGTCTGCGGCAGCGCGCGGTCGAGCAATTCCACCACATGCAAAACTTCCTGACCCGTCTTGTGCATCGCTGCGCCCGCGCGCAATTGCAAAATGCACCCCGGATTCGCGGTAGCAATCACGACGGCTTTGGTTTGTTTCACGCAATCCATTTTTCGGTCGAGAATTTCCAGTGCTGCCTCCGTCTGGGTGACGTTATATACGCCCGCCGAGCCGCAGCATTGATCCGAAAGCGGCATCTCCACGAACTCGATGCCAGGAATCGCTCGCAGCAAGTCCCGCGGAGCCTCCCGAATCTTCTGCCCGTGCACCAAGTGGCATGAATCCTGATACGTGACCCGCAGGGGCAGCGATCGCAGCGGTGCGCTGAGGCCGAGGTCCACGAGAAATTCCGTAACATCTCGCGTTTTCGCGGCGAATTGCTGCGCCCGCGCGTGGGCCGCATCGTCGGTTGCGAATAAATGCGCATATTCCTTCAGCGTTGATCCGCACCCCGCCGCATTGGTGACGATCGCGTCGAAATCCTCGGCCAGGAACGCATCGAAATTCCGCCGCGCCAGGTCGCGCGCCACATCGCGCACTCCGGCGTGCGCCGCCAGCGCGCCGCAGCAAACTTGCGCCGCCGGCACCACCACCTCGCAGCCGTTCGCTTGCAGCACGCGAATCGTCGCGCGATTCAATTCGCTGAAGGTGACCTGTGCCACACACCCGGCGAAAAACGCGACGCGCGCGCGCCGTTCGCCCCGCGCTGGGAACGTCTTGCCCAATTCGCTAAAGAAAAACTCGGAATCAATTGGCGGCAAGAGCTTCTCGCGGTCCTGCAACCCGAGCAGCCGCAAGAGTCCCGTGGCGCGCGCCAGCGTGGCCAGCCCCGACCGCTGATAAATTTTCAGCATCCGCGCGGACGCCGCAATCCTGCGATGGTAGGGAAGCAGGCGCCGGTAAACCAGGTCGCGCAGAACGCGCGAAACAAACGGCCGCTTATATTTCTGCTCGATTTGCGCGCGCGCGAGTTCCAGAATCTTGCCGTACTCGACGCCGGACGGGCACACCGTCTCACAGTTGCGGCAATTCAGGCAGCGATCAATGTGCGTGACGAACGCCTCGCCCAGTTCGAGGCGCCCTTGATCTACCAGCGCCATCTGGCGGATGCGCCCGCGCGGCGAATCCGCTTCCTGTCCCCAGAGGCGATATGTCGGACAATTATTCGCGCACAGACCACAGTGAACGCAGCGCGAATAGTCGTCGTACTCGGGCTTGTCAACCGCGCTGAAGCCGCTAAGTGTGAGCTGAAACTCGCGGTGCGCATCGTCAGGCGATTGCGGTGAGGCCGTCCGCGCTCGATCCGGTTGGTGAGTTTTGGAAGCCATCCCCTCAAATGTCTCCCACAAATCGCCCTGGACTCAGAATGCCCTGAGGATCGAAGATGCGCTTTACCTTTTGCATCTGCACGAAATCCGCGCGGGGCGGTCCCCATATCTTTACAGCGTTCTTCCATTCCGCCGGGCACCACGGAACTGTGGAGTGTCCTCCCAACTCCGCACAGGCCGCATGAATCGCCTCCATCGCAGCTGCCGTGCCCACTTTCACGTCCTCACTGCGCCCGGCGGGCAGCAGCGCAAAATAAATCACACCCAGCCCGCGCGCCATCGCAGCCCAGGGCAAGGCGTTGCTTTCGGCAGCCCTTTGCGCCCGGGTCAGCGCGTCCATCATGCGCATCGGTATCACGCTCATCTTGACGATGGTAGCCGCAGGCGAGGAATCCAGCGCAATGGGAACAAATTCGCGTTTGCGATTGAACGCCGGCTGCAAATTCTCGGCGAGCACGGTGACTGCCGTCGCGCCGGCTTCCTCGGCCATGAGCTGCAAATCGGCGGCGTAACGCTTGAGCACGTCTTCATTGCCAGCAAAACCGGTAGTCAGAGCCCATTCCGTCCGCGATATCACATTGGCGGGCATCGGCGCGGGTTCGTACCGCGAGGCTGCTTGACTCTCAAATAATTCTGCGACGCGCGGGCTCAAAAGTTCCATCGTCAGCGGCGTCAGCACAGATCGCGCGATTCGATTGCGCATATCGAAAGCGCCTTCGGCAGTGGCAAATCGCGCGACCAACCCGCGCGACCGTTTCGGCATTGGGAACGTCTTGAAATTCACGCGAGTAATCACGCCCAGAGTGCCTAGTGAGCCGATCATTAACTTATGGATGTCGTAGCCGGTGACATTTTTCACCACGCGCCCGCCGCTCTTCGCCGCTACGCCCGCGCCCGTAATAAACTCCATCCCCAGCAGAAAATCGCGCGCCGTTCCATAGAATTGCCGCAACGGGGAATCCACGCCAGATGTGATCAGGCCGCCGATGGTCGTCTGCTGCATAAACGGAACCGCGAGCGGCAAGAACTGACGATGCTCGGCTAACGCTTGTCCCAGTGCGCGCAGCGGCACGCCCCCTTCAACGCTCAGCGTAAGGTCCCCCGGATCGTAGGCGATCACACGATTGAACCGCGTCATATCCAGCGCCAGATCGTAGCGGCTCGGCGCGAAGCCAATTCCGAGTTTCGTGCGTGCGCCCGAAGCAACAATCGCCAACTTCTCGGCCACTGCGAATTTTACGATTTCGGCGACTTCCGCGCTCGTGCCCGGCCGCACTGCGGCGCCGGGCGTTTTGTCGTCAATGGCGTAAGCCGCAAGTTGTGTGGGATCGTCGATGACGTTCGCACTTCCGGCAATATCGCCGAGCCGCGAACGGGCGCTGGCGCCGGCGGGATTCATACGACCGGCGCGCCCGTCATTGGCAGCGGACGCACGTGAATTTCACCGCAGCCTCTCGACGCGGGGAAAATCTTGTCGGGGTTCAGCAGGCCAGCGGGATTGAACGCGTCGCGCACCCGCCGCATCAAATCGAGCTCCGCCTCGCTGAAAAGCAGCGGCATCAAGCGATCTTTTTCCATTCCCACGCCGTGCTCGCCCGTAATCGAGCCGCCCATATCAATGCAGAACTGGATGATTTCGTCCGAAGCGGCCACCACGCGGCGGAATTGCGCTTCATCGCGCGCATCGAAAAGAATCAGCGGATGGAGGTTGCCGTCTCCCGCGTGAAAAATGTTTCCAATCTGAAAGCCGTATTTCTCGCCGATCTGGTTGATGTGCCGCAGCGTCGCCGGAAGTTTCGTGCGCGGTATCACTCCATCCTGCACGTAATAGGTGGGCGAAAGGCGTCCCACCGCGCCGAACGCGTTCTTGCGGCCTTTCCACAGTAAGTCGCGCTCCCGAGCGTCGCGAGCCACGCGCACTTCCCGCGCATGATGCAAGCGGCAAACGTCGGCGATTTCTTCGGCGTGCTGCTCCACCGCTTCGCGCAGTCCATCGACCTCCAGCAGCAGCACGGCCGCGCAATCCAGCGGAAATCCCGCGTGGACGTAAGCTTCCACCGCGCGCAGCGTCCAGCCATCCAGCATTTCGCAAGCGGCCGGCGTGATACCGCGCGAGGTAATTTCCACGACCGTTTCTGTCGCGTCGTCCAGCGTCTCGAAAATCGCCAGCAACGTTTTCACGGCTTCCGGAAGCCGCGTCAGTTTCACGGTGATTTCCGTGATCAGCGCCAGCGTGCCTTCGGAACCCACGAAAAGTCCCATCAGATCGTAGCCTGGAGCATCGAGCGCAGGACTGCCAATACGCACCAGTTCGCTTGTGGGCAGAATCACCTCCATCGAGAGCACGTGGTTGGTGGTTACGCCGTAAGCCAGCGTGTGCGGCCCGCCGGAATTTTCGGAAACGTTTCCGCCGATCGTGCATGCTTTCTGGCTGGATGGATCCGGCGCAAAATGCAATCCAGCGTGCGCCACGGCAGCGCTGAGGTCCGAATTCACCACGCCCGGCTGCACCACGGCGCGCTGGTTTTCAATAGCAATCTCGAGAATGCGATTCATGCGCGAAAAAACGGTCAAGATGCCGCCCTTGCGCGAGAGCGCTCCGCCGGAAAGACCCGTTCCCGCGCCGCGTCCCACCAACGGAACCTGATACTGGTTCGCCAGCTTCACGATGCCCAGGACATGGGCCGTCGTCCGTGGAAACACCACGCAGTTCGGCCGGGCCACTTCCACGGAGCCGTCGTATTCGTACAACAGCAATTCCTCTGGCCGGTGCAAAACGGCGTCAGAGCCAAGCAGCAACTTCAAATCGTGGAGGAGTCGCGCATCCATGAAAGTGGCCGGCTCGCACGCACCAAAGCAGCGCGCACGCTTGCACGGCCACTATAGCTGTGTGCAACGACAGGCGTCAACGAGGCCCAATCGGAGGTGTTTCAGTTTCGCGTTGCGCGACTTTTCGCAAGGCACGAGGCGCGTTTTTGGTTTTGCGAACTGTCTCACTGCCAGTGAATCAGCAACGCAATCTCGGAATCCAAGGTCCCGCATCCCGTTCGAGGGCCATAATCCCATTCAGATATTGCCGCGACTGCTTTGCGTCGATGTCGCTCACAGCAGAGCTGCGAACAATTTCCGCGTGAACTGTCTTACCTTCTTCCGTAATTTGAAATTGGATTGTGGGAGCGTGCCGATAGGATTCACCTGGCCGGGAATTTAAATGGTCCGGCGAGAATCGATCCGTGTTTTCTACGAGCAGGTACGCATCCGGCGAGTGGTTTTTTCTCCGGAGCGGTCTGCGTCCAACCGCTAGCCCAAAGAAATCAAAAACAGCAAGACCAGATGATTCACTTTGCTACAGTCTTAGACACTAACCAACTAAACTTGGCAACTCCGCGGGTAAGGTGTTAGGCGGCGCGTTAGCTGAGTCCCCGCAGCTTTCGTATGCGCTTGATAATCTCCTTGGCGGTGGCATTGGCGGCTGCGTCGTTCGTCCATCGTCCGTTGCGTGAGAACTCGAACAGCTCCGCACCTGCGGGGTCAAAAACTTTTGTGACCGACGCGCTTCCGCCCGTAGGTCCGTACGGCGTCATCACCGCGCCGCCCGCGGTCCCATACGCGACCCGGTAGTCGAATCCCTCCTCCACCATGACGAATCTCATGTGGTGGTCCGCGCCGTGGTCGTTCAGCTTTTGAAATAGCAAGCTACGATCTAGCGGGGCCGCTTGAATCTTTATCCGCATCGTCGTCTGGCCCATCACGAGGTGAGCGAAACAGCAGCTAAAAAATAAGAGCACCACGGTCCGTCGCAGAAGCTTCATGGCTCTCCCTTCCTTCCGGCGTCAATGAGTCACGCCATTGCGCCGCTCACGCTTCGTTCAGTCGTGCCGGCGCGCCGTTCGAAAATCCGCGGGTCGTTTGCTAATTCGCCAGTATATGCTACAAATTCCGCCTAGCCACTTTTGCGAGGCAAGCGTTGACCAAACCGAAAATACTCTCCGCACGACCCCTTTTTCCCGCCGCGCGTACAATTCTGGACCAGCACTGCGAGGTGGACTACTGGACGCGGCCCGAGAGCATCTCGCGCGAAGAGCTCTTGAAGCGCGTTGCGGGCAAGGACGGCCTGATTTGCCTGCTCACGGAAAAAGTTAACGAGGAACTGCTTTCCGCTGCGCCCAAGCTGCGAATCGCCGCGACGGTTTCGGTCGGCTACGACCATATTGACGTGGCCGCTTGCACGCGCCACAAAGTAGTCGCCACGCACACTCCCGGCGTCCTCGACGACACCACCGCTGATTTTGCGTGGACCCTGCTCATGGCCATCGCCCGGCGCCTGCTCGAAGGCGATGCCTGGATGCGCAGTGGCACCTGGCCCGGCTGGGACCTCGATCAACTCGTTGGCAGTGACGTGTGCGGCAAGACGCTGGGCCTGCTCGGCTTCGGACGCATCGGCCGCGGAGTCGCTCGCCGTGCGCGGGGATTTCAAATGCGCGTGCTCTATAACGATGCCGTGCGTGCGCCGGCCGAGGCCGAAGGCGAGCTGCATGCCGAATTCGTGGACCGCGACACTCTGTTCCGCGAGTCCGATTTTATCAGCCTGCATGTGCCGCTGCTGCCCGATACGCGCCATCTGATTTCCACGGAAAACCTGGAAAAAATGAAACGCACCGCCTTCCTCATCAACACCTCTCGCGGCCCGGTAGTGGATGAAGCTGCCCTGGCCGAAGCTCTCGAAAACAAGAAAATCGCGGGCGCTGCCCTCGACGTCTACGAGCACGAGCCGCAAGTTCATCCGCAGCTCATCGCGCGCCGCGACGTAATCCTTACTCCGCACATCGCCAGCGCTTCGGTTGATACGCGCACAAAAATGGCGGTGATGGCGGCCAACAACGTCGCCGCGCTTTTCGCAGGCCGCCGCCCGCCCAACGCGCTCAACGCCGACGCGCTGGATTTGAAGTAAGATTTAGTCGTGCACCTGCGTCAGCGCTGTTGCGGAAATTGGTCATTCTGAAGCGCAGCGAGGAATCTGCGTTTTGCCTATCAGTGAACGGAACGCCACATGAAGCAAACGGCTGAGCGCGTTTTTCGGCACACCCTCGCGGCGATTGACGTCCCCTCGGCGCTCGCGCGGAAGCTGCAACGAAGCGATTCCCGCATTTGCGTGGGCACCGCGGAGATTGACCTTCGTGATTTCAGCGAAATCGTGGCCATTGCCTTCGGCAAAGCCGCCTGCACGATGGCCGAGGGTTTGACTTCCATACTTGCGCCTGAATTTCCGCTGCAAGGCATCCTGATCGTCCCGTCGCCGCCACCGCGCGCGCTGCCAGGATGGGTAACATTTGTCGCCGGCCATCCCATACCCACGGCGGAGAGTTTCGAGGCTGGCCGCGCCATCCTGGATCGTCTGGCGCGTTGCGACGAGCGCACCCTGGTGTTTTTCCTGATCTCCGGCGGCGGTTCCGCGCTCGTCGAACTTCCGCTCGACCCGCGCGTGACTCTGGCGGATGTTCAGCAACTACATTCCGCGCTGGTCACCTGCGGCGCGCCCATCGAAGAAATCAACGTCGTCCGTAAGCACCTGTCCGCAACCAAAGGAGGCCGCCTAGCGTCGGCCGCTCCGCGCTCGACCAAATTGACTTTCGCGCTGAGTGACGTTCCGGAGGGCCAAGAGTCTGCGCTAGCGTCCGGGCCAACCGTGCCCGACCCCACGACGCTGCGCGACATGCAAGAAATTATCCGCGGATACGCGTTGCAACGGAAATTGCCCAAGTCGTTTCGCGAAATGATCGAGCAAGGAATGCTCCCCGAGACGCCCAAGGAGGGCGATCCAGTGTTCGCGCGCGCCCATTTCGAAATCCTGCTCGGCGAACACGATTTGCTGCACGCCGCGCATCATTGCTGCGAAGCCGAAGGATTTATCTGCATGGTGGATATTGCAACGGATGGCTGGCCACTGGAAAATGCCGCTGATCATTTGCTCCGCGAGCTCGACAACCTGCAGCGGCAATATCCCGGAAAGCGCGTAGCCATTTTCGCGGGCGGAGAATTAAGCAGCCCGGTAACCGGCCAGGGAATCGGCGGCCGCAATTCGGCGTTTGCACTGACCTGCGCGCAGAAAATTGCGGGAAAGAAAATCGCCGTGCTCAGTGCGGGAACTGACGGCATTGACGGCAACAGTCCCGCGGCGGGCGCGGTCGCCGACGGCGAAACTCTCACCAGAGCGCGCGCCGCAGGCCTCGATCCCGCGGATTTTCTCGGCCGCTGCGACGCTCACAATTTCTTCGCACAGCTCGATGACGCGATCGTCATCGGTCCCACGGGCAACAATCTTCGCGACCTACGAGTTCTGCTAGCGCAGTGACCGGCGCGCGCGAACTCAACGACGTCTAGCTTGAATCTGCCATTCCCTGCAAATGCGTTGCGGAGCTACTTCTTGGTGTCGCTAAGCTGCGATTCAATTTTGTCCAGGCGCGTATTAATCTCGTCCATCTGTTTCTGCAGTTGCTTGAGCGCGTCCAACGTCATTTCTGGCCCGCTCGCGGCAGCCGTAGTGGAACGAGTCGCACTGGTCGGCTGCTGATTCGCAGCCGCACTGGGTGCCTGTCCAGCATTGGGTCCGCTGCCGGCATTCGCTGTGTGATTCGGTCCGCCAGGCTGATTGCCCGCCGCTTTCGCCTTCAATGCTTGAATCTGCATCTCGACGTACGGAGCCGCTCCCAGGTTCAAATCGCCCGACTTGACGAGCTCCTCCAGCGGCGCAATCGCGTCGGGATCGCCCCGTCGGCCCAACGCAAAAAGCGTCGTAAATTTCACATCCGTGTAGGGTTCTTTCAAATACGAAATGAGCGTGTGAGTGATCGTCTTGTTCTGCAGGTCCAGTCCTGCTACCGCCTGGATCGCCGCTCCCCGCGTGTCAAGATCCTTGCCAGGAGCCGACCATTCCAGCAAGGAGGGAACTGCGCGGTCGTTGCCAAGCGAGCCCAGTCCTTCCAGAGCGCCATTGCGGATCGTGTCGTCGGGAGAATCCGTCTTCAGCGCGGCAGTCAGCAGGTCATACGCTTTCGGCGCCTTGATTTCTCCGAGTGCGTTCAACGCCGCCGCCCGCACGCCGTAAGCCTTATCCTTGGACGCAATCTCGATCAACTTCGGGCTGAGCGACGTATCGTCCGTGAAATTTCCCAGCTGTTGCACGGCAGCCTTGCGGACCCAGGGCTGGTCGTCGTTCAACGCGACGAGAATTTGTTTCTCCGCCGCGCCCCCGCCAATTTTCCCCAGAGCCTTCAGAGACTCCACGCGAACTCCCCAGAACGCATCGTGCTGCACCGCATAGCCCAGAGCCGCCACGGCCTGCGGATCGTCTTTTATCTCCCCTAGCGCTACGGCCGCGTCAGCGCGGTCCGGAACCGTCTCGGCATGTGTCAATTGATAGATCAACGCGACGGGGTCCTTCTTGAACTCGACGGACTTCAGCACGTTGTCGCCCTTATCGAAAATCACCATTAAAGGCGCGCTGTCGGCCGGCAGAGTAAACGTCTCGTCCGCCTTGCTAACCGAGATCGGGTACGTCCGGTGGCCACTGGCCGTCGCGATTTCGATTTCCACCGGCATATCGAACAAATCCACCATGACTTCAACCTTCTGCGTCTGCTTCACGTTCAGCTTCACCTGGTGCGCGGCATCATCGTATTTGTAACTCACCTCATATTTCGGCGCGCCCGCTCGCCAGATCCACTGATGGAAGAAATGATCCACATTCGTCGCCGTAGACTGGTCAATGGCCTTTTCCAAATCACCGGTGACCACGTTCTGGTTGCGATTTGTCTCCAGATAATGATGCAGCCCGCGAAAGAAATCCTCGTCACCCAATTTCGTGCGCAACATCTTCAGCACCCAGCCGCCTTTGGTGTAAACGTTCCCCGCGTACTCGATGCTGTCCGTGAAATTGCGTGTCACGATCGGCACCGGATACAGCCGTTTCTGACGGAACCAATTCGCTTGATCGCGCCAGAATTCATAGGCAGCCTCATCCGCTCCATAATGCTGCTCGGCCCAATAGTGCTCGAAATACGTCGCAAAGCCTTCGTTCAGCCAAATGTTCGCCCAATCCTTGCAAGTCACCAGGTCGCCGAACCACTGGTGCGCCAATTCGTGCGAATCCAGGTCGTCTGAACCGCGCCGTTCTTCCGGCGCGAGTTTCGGATTCACCAACTCACGCGCCGTCAGCGTCGTAGCACTGGTGTTCTCCATGCCGCCCTCGACGAAATCGTTCACCGAAGACTGCGCGTACTGGGCCCAGGGATACTTCACGCCGAGCTTGTCTGAGAAAAGATCGAGCATCTCCTTGGTGCGCGTGAACGTTGCATCAATCGTGTCTTCTTTGCCGCGCGGCACCACGTAACGCACCGGTATCCCGCGCCAGGTATCTTTCTTCTCGACGAATTCACCGGCCACCGCGGTAATCAGGTAGGTGGAAAGTGGCTCGGATTGTTTCCAGTCCCAGGTCTTCTCGCCGTCCGCTTCATCTTTCACGTTGACGAGCTGGCCGTTGGAAATGGTGATCCACGTCGCCGGAACCGTCAGCATCATTTCCGACGTGGTGCGGTCGTTCGGATAATCGTAGATGGGAATGTAGTAGCGCGTATCTTCCGCCTCGCCTTGCGTCCACACTTCCGCCGGACGATTGGGATAATTCTTGTCGGGCAGCACGAAGTACAAGCCCTTCTTCGGCTGGCCTTGGTAGCGGATGAAAATCTCGTGGCGTTCGCCGCGCTTGGAGGCGTGCTCCAGCGGCACAATCAGATCGCTATCCGTCGTGGAAAATTTCGCCTCTTTGCCGTCTAACGTCACGGCCTCGATTTTCAGGTCTACGGAATCGAATTTCACCTGCGACAGGTCATCGCGCAACATCGCGATGCTGTGCGTTACCTCTCCACGCACTTCGCGTTGCGCGGTATCAAACCAGAGGTGCGTCTTCACATTCTGCAAATCGTAATCGCGGCTTCGCGCGTAAGGCTCGTCGGCGCGTCCTGGCGCGGAAATCAGCAGCGCCATGGACAACGCCACGGCGCACCATATCTTCGGCACGTGCGGGCGAAAGCGCCCTAAACTCGAAATCATTCTCTTCCCCCTCAGTCGCATAATGTCAGAAGCCAAACAAATAATTATAGTACGCCGCGCGTGAATTGCGAGGTCCCCATACTTCGCGGAAATTGGCGAGCGCTTGAGGTTAGACGGTCCCAATCACAGATCGATAGCGGAAGTCCGGCGGCGACAAAGCGCACCGGCGGCGGTGGAAAAGCCGAGCAAAGTTCGACGCGATGCACTGAACTTAGGCTTATCGGTCCAGGCTCTTCTTCAAATCGGAGCCAATGCGCTCGATGATAGGCATGTCGGGATCGTCGCCCACGTATTGGTTCACCACGGCGCCGTCCTTGCCGATCAAGACGTACGTTGGCAGAGCGCTCGCGCCATACTGTCGCATCATCTGGTGATTGGCATCCAAACGCTGCGTCCAGGTCATGTCGTTTTGCGCGACGAAGTCATGCCACGCGCCTTCATCGTCATCCTCGCTGACGCTGATGATCTCCAGTTGGTCGCTCCCATACACCGATTGGATCTGTTTCAACCCGGGCAACGCGTGACGGCAAGGACCGCACCAGGTGGCCCAGAAGTCCAGCAACGTCACCTTTCCGGAACTGGAGGAACCGCCATCCGCAAATCCCGGTGCCTTCTCGCCTGAACTGATCGGCGCTCGGGGCATGTTTTGATCGTCGAAGATCTTTACGGCTTTCGGTTGTGTGCTCTTCCGCGCACGCTCGCGCCGCGCCAATTCGCCGAGCGTCATCGGCTGGTCGGGTGGAATGTAAACAGTGCTCGCTGCGCTCGGTTGCGTCGAAGACGAAGAGGAAATTGACGTCGAAGACGAAGAGGAAGTTAACGACGATGACGGTGGCGGTGCCGAGGGTGATGAGTTTTTCGCGACTGTTTGTGAGGCCTGCTGCGGCGTAGACTGCGCATCAGCCGGACTGGTAAGGGCCAGGCCTAGAATTCCCGTGGCCAGGACGACCCGTGGCTTTTTCATGGGCACGGCCCTCCAGGAGCTCATTGATCGCCCGTCGCGCTTTTCGTCTTCAGGAAAACCGAATCGTCCACGGGCGGGTTGTTCTTGATCTGCGTAATCCGCACCGTAAACACGTTGCCCGGTTCCAGGTGACGGATACGGAAAGGGAAATAAGCGCCGTCCACGAGCCGGTAATCATCCGTGAAGGTCTGCACCGTATAGTCGCCGTTTTCTCGATGGATCGTATCGTCCGCGCGCACAGCCAAACCGCTATCCACGTCAAAGTACACCTTCGAAGTGACTTTCTTGTCGGCCCCGAACTCGATTACGTATGTCGAATGTGCTCCTACCTGAGCCGTCCCGACCACCTTCCCCGTAAGCATCATCAGCATGCCGGCGCTCGTGTTGTTGAAATTTGCCAGTCGCAAACGGCTCTCGAGGGCGGCGCCAGTGAATTCGTGCATGCCTCCGCGAGGGTCTTCAATCCATGCGGACTTGCCGTCGCAAACCTCGCGCAGTGCCAGGCCGTTAGGAAAGGTAGTTTTCATGAATTTCTTGTTGGGGGCCTTGCTGATGATCTCGATTCCGGCGAATCCAGAAAGGTCTTCAGGCTGATAGATTCCCTTCATCGTGCGCGTGGTAAATCCAGACCAAACCTCGCGTCCACCGATGGCTTTTTCGAATTTCTGCAAAATCTCGGTTGCCGTTGGAAGCGGTGCGTCTCCGCCCGGCACCGCGGCTGGGTTCGTGCTGACCGCCGTCACGGTTGCGGCGGGTCCGGACCCGGTTTGCGCAGCGGCGCGTCCCGCGCACAGGCAAACAGCGGCAGCGGACACAAATACAACGAGCAAGGGTTTTCGGTGCATGAGGACCTCCAGGTCCGGGTCGGTGCCTTCTCAAAGTATGCAGCCTGCCTGATAGAAGAGCGGGATTATTGCTCAGGAGAGTAGCCGACTGAGAAACTGTACGAACGGACAGGGAACTACGGACCGCCACATCTCTCCGCGGGCGATCATTTCGCGAGAACTAGAGGAGACCTTTGGCCATGCCGCCGTCAACCGGGATCGTCGTTCCGTTGATGGAGCTGGCTCGCTCCGAGGCCAGGAACGCCACTAGCGCGGCAAATTCATCAGGCCGTGCAAAGCGTCCGATCGGCACGCTCGCGGCGGCTTGCGTCAGAAGGTCTTCGTATTTGGCGCCTGAATCTTTGGCCCGCTTTTCGAAAAGCTCTTCCAGGCGGTCCGTCAAGGTGTAACCGGGGCAGACGTTATTCACCGTGATGCCATCGGCGCCAAATTCATTAGCCAGAGTCTTTGCCATTCCGGTCACGCCCGCGCGCAAAGAATTGGAAAGAATCAGGCCGTCAATCGGCTGCTTCACAGAAATCGAAGTGATCGTTATCAAGCGACCCCAGCGGCGCCGCTGCATGCGCGGCAACACTTCGCGTGCGAAATACACGGCACTCAGCAAGGTGAGGTTCGCCGCTGTGCGCCACTCATCTATGGTGGTATCCAGAAACTTCTTGGAAGGCGGACCGCCCGCATTCGTGACGCAAATATCAAGTCGCCCGAATTTCTGCTCCACCGCATCAACGAAATCGCGCACAGCGTTCGCGTCGGTCACATCCAGCGCGCGCCAAAACACTTCGCGTCCCGAGGCATTGCCCATTTCCTTCGCCGCGCGCTCTAAATCGGGAGCGGTGCGCGCACAAATCGCCACCTCGCATCCTTCTTTCGCGAATTCTTCGGCGACGGCGCGGCCCAGCCCTTTGCTCGCCGCCGCCACAATCGCCACGCGTCCCTTCAGACCCAGGTCCATGAATTCAATCCTTTGCCGCGCCGCCGCGCAGATACGCGTCGTCTTTGCGAATCCAGTCTTCGCGGCGCGGCGCGAAGAAGTCTATGTCCACGGTGTCTTCCAGAGCCTCCGCCTTGTGTGGCACGTTCGCAGGAATCAAAATGATCTCACCCGCGCCGACGATGGTTTCCCCGTCGTCGAAATAAAATTTCAGCGCGCCCGAAAGAATCAGCGAAAATTGCTCGCTGCGGTGCGAATGTCGTGGCACGATCCCTCCTCGCGCAATGAAAATCCGCGCGAGGGTCGCGTCCTCGCCATTCAACATCTGCCGCGTAATGTGCGCGCTCAAGTTTTCTTTTTCTACTTTCTCAAATGACGTCGCTAAAGGCATCTGGCACCCCTCGAGGATAAAAGACTGTGAGCAGGAATCGTCCATCGAAACTGCGAAATCGTCAATGCCTCTGCGCCACCTCCGGGAAAATGCCGCCGGATCGGCGATCCGCACCACAGCTATCACGGCAAGAGCCAGGTCTCATTGCCCGAATACCTCTGTGCCTCCGTAGCCAATCCATGTTCACGCCCGGCAAAATCGCTCGGCGCCGCCGGGGGAAACGAAAATACTGTCGCGCAGCCTTACCTTCGACTAATATGCCCGCGTGACGCCTCTCGGCTGGCTCGCGGCACTCGTTCTTTTCGCGCAATTGCCGATCCCGCTCTACTGGTTCGTCATGCGTCCCCAAATAGAATTCTGGCGCAGTCATCGGAGCGCAGGCTACGCTGTCGCACTTCTGCTGGCGTGGGTGCCGGTCAAGGTATTCCTCCTGATGTTGCGCCGCGAGCTTTTCTTGCACACGTGGCCACCGCTGTGGAGCGCGATCGTGGGCTTGGCGCTTTTGTCGTTGGAAGCCTGGATTTTCTGGCGCGTGAAACGCGACCTCGGCGCGTCCCGGCTCATCGGCCAGACCGAACGCGCCGGGCTTTGGACAGTGCTCACCTTGATGGCAATCTCCATGGAAGAGCACGAACTGCGCATTCGTTTTGGCGCAGTCTAGGAAGATTATTGCCGCCAGGTGCCGCGCTTCTTGCCGATCAGTATCAAGGCGCGCGAAGGGTAGCGGCACCCTGATAAGCGCGCGGGAGAGGAAAGAACGGACACTGAAAATTCTAACAGGGGGTGAAACATGGTTCGCCTAACGGGTTCGTTAGTGATGGTCCTGGTTCTCGCCAGCACCGCCGCGGCACAGATTGGCAAGAGCGTCTCGGTCGCCGCCGGGACGCCCGAAGACAAGGCGCTCGCCGAAATCTACGCGGCGCCGGACGGCCCGGACAAAATCGCCCTACTCGATAAATTCATGGCGGACTACGGCAAGGGCGATCTCGAATTGCTCGCCGACCAGCTCTACGTCCAGTCGTACCTTGCGCAAAAGAATTACCCGAGGGTGTACGAATACGGCGACAAAGCTCTCGCACTCGACCGCGACAACTTCTCCGCGGCAGTGAACATGGTCCACGCCGCTGACGAGCAGGGTGATGCCAATCAAGTGTTTGCAGAAGGCGAGAAGGTTGCGGCCATCATCGCGCGATATAAGGCTTTGCCGCCGCCGGAAGGCGCCGATGCTGACCGGTGGAATTCGCAGAAAGACGCCACCATAAAAAACGCGCAGGCTGACATCGGTTACGTCGAGTACGCCATGGTCAATGCCGCCTACAAGACCGCGGACCCCACCGCGCGTGCCGCACTTTTCGAGCGCTATGTTGCCGTGTTCCCCGATTCCACCTACACCACAACCGTGCGCGAGCAGACCGCCGTCGCGTATCAGCAGGCCCAGAACCAGCCCAAGATGCTCGCGGCGGCGCAAGCCGTGCTGGCCGCTGATCCGAACAATATCTCCATGCTCCTATTGCTTGCCGATAACTGGTGCAACGATGCGCATCAACTCGATAAGGCGGCTGCCGACGCCCAGAAAGCCCTCGATTTGCTGGCGCAGGCCAAAAAGCCGGACAACGTTGCGGACGATCAATGGCAGAAACAAGTCTCGCTGCAGAAGGGCTTGGCTTATTCCTCGTTGGGCGAAGTGAACGTGAACAAAGGCCGCAATCCGCAAGCCGTGGACGCATTCAAGCAAGCCAGTCCGCTGCTGAAGTCCGATAACTTCAGCTACGCACAAAATCAATATCGCTTGGGTTTCACTTTAGCGAAAATGCAGCGCATTCCGGAAGCCCGCACGGTGCTCACCGAAGTGATCTCCTTGAACACGCCCTATAAACAACGCGCGCTGGACACGCTGAATAAAATCGGTGGCCCGGTTTCAAACAAGCCGGCGCATAAGCAGTCATAGCGCCGATAGCCAACCATCGTCGTCCGGATGTGCACTTGCCTCTTACGGTCGGGTCGAACTGCTGGACGCCGGAAGCGGCGCGGTTTGCGGCTGCGGGCTGAATGCCTTCAAATCTTGCACTTCGCGAACAACCTTAGGCCATTCCTTCGTGTCTTGCTTCGTGGTGATGGGCGCATTCGGATCGCTGTAGAAATCCAGAATGGTCTGGCGTAACTCCGGCGTGATCTGTTTGAAATTGTCTTTCGCCTGGCGATCGAGTAGATCCGCGTAGGTCTTGTCCGCCAGCGGATACTCTCCCGGCTTGGTCACCGTACCGGTATCGAAATTGTCGTTGACCAAGGCGATCGAATCCGTGTCTTTTTTCTCTCGCAGAAATCGTTCGTATTCGGTCACCGAACCGTTGAAGCTGGCCATGAACAACTGTTCAGCCTGGGGCGTCGGAACCTTGAAATTGAACGCGCTGAACGGTCCGATCTTTGGAATCAGCCGGAACAGAAACGCCAGCAACTTCGCCCCGAAACCGGGTTTTTGGTAATGGGCGTCCCACTGTTTTTCATAACTGGCGCGCGAAATGTGATACAGAAATTTCTTCTTGGTAATTCCCGGGATGTCTTTCTGTATCTCGTCCTTCTTCGTTTGCCAGGCAACCTTTGTCATTTCCGGGATCACCTCGCTCACGCCGCGGCGATAGGTCCCCAAAGCCAAGTCGTAGTCCGTAAAAATGGACTTCAAGTCCATTGAATAGGTCTCCTGAAATGCTCGATCCAGGAGTTCCTTCGATACCTGGAATCCGATGTAATCGTGATAGGCGTCCGAACCGTAACGCCCCCGCGCAACCTGCACGACGTCGAAACCGAATTCGGTCTTCAAGTGCGCCGAAGGCGACTCGTCATAGGTCACTACGTCCCCGTACTTTCTGCGAAGTTTCGGATACAGCATCGGGACCGATTTATTCACCGCGAGCCGGTGCCCTTCGTTGTCCGCGGCATAATGCGCCAGGGCTCCCAACGCAAAAGCATATTCGTCCAGGTTCGATGAATCGCGCAGGAGAGCTTGCACGAAGTCCCCGCTGCGCACGTAGTGGACCAGATCGCTGAAAAAATGGCTGCCGAACGGGTAGTAGCCCAGATCCTGGATCACCGAGCCACCGTACGCATACGAGTGTGCCTCCTTCAGTTCCTGTGGTGTGGAATTTGGGAAGCGCTTCAACAGCAGCGGCTTGATCGCATCGTCCCACGCCGCATCCACAATGGCTTCGTGTGTCAGCACCGAATATGCGTTGCACACCCCTGCAGGCCCGAGCAGCAGAACCAAAATTACGCCGGCTGCCTGCAACCGGATTCTCGTCAGACTATTCTTTCCGCGAAATGAAGGCATAAAGAAATGTATGAATGTCAGTCAGGAGGCGCCTGGTTTTCGTGGGCTGGGATGGCGGAGAGGGTGGGATTTGAACCCACGAGCCCGGTTTTGCCAGGCTACCCGCTTTCGAGGCGGGCTCTTTCAACCGCTCAGACACCTCTCCGCGGCTGTAGCTTCACAAGCTTAGCAAACGCGCCGACCGCTCACAACCTCATGCGCGCGGCAGGGTAGCGATCGCGCGAAACGAAGCACCTGCGTTCGCCGCGCTGCGCGCAGCAAACCTTTCGTTAATCCATCTCGAAGGTGACGTACATATACTTGCTGTCGCGCTCGACTTGCAATGCTCCCGCGGCGCCGACGGGAAGCGCTTTCAACGCCGCGCGCAAGCCATCTAGCGTCGTGACGGGCTTGCCGTTGAGAGCGTGGATCACGTCTCCGGGCTGCAGGTCGGCTTCAACACCCAACAAATCCGCGGCCATCGCCGCTACGATCACACCGGAAGGCTCCCGCAAGTCTTGCAGCTGTTTCGCCAGATCGTCGTCAATCGCCACTGCAAAAATTCCCAGCTTTGCCACCAAATCCTTCTGCGGATCCACCAGGTCGCCCAACTGGTCCACATCGTTTTTCTGTTCCTTGACGGGAATGGTTAGCGTCGCGGTTTGCGTCCCGCGCAGAACTTCCGCCTTCACTAGCGCGCCGGCCGGCCGAGTGGACACAATCATTTCCGCCAGGGGCACGCTGCCGATCGCGCGCCCATCCAAACTCAGCAAAATATCCTGTATCTGCAAGCCCGCCTTGTCCGCCGGTCCGTCGGGCTCCACGTCTGACACCAGCACGCCGCGTTCCTTTTTCAACGAAAGACCAGCCGCCAGGTCCGGTGTAATGTCTTGCAGTTCCGCGCCGATCACGCTGCGGTGCACGCGTCCGTACTTGCGCAACTCGTGATAAACAAATTCCACAACGCTGCTGGGAATTGCAAATCCCAATCCTTGGCTACCGCCGGATTCCGTCAAGATAAAGGTATTGATGCCCACCAGCTCGCCGTTGGTATTCACGAGCGGCCCGCCGCTATTTCCCGGATTTATCGGCGCGTCGGTCTGGATGTACACGGACGGCACATCCGGGTCCGCTTGCCGCGCTACGGCGCTGATCACGCCCATGCTCACCGAATTTTCGAGGCCCTCGGGATTTCCAAAAGCCAATACCAGCTCGCCCTTTTTCAGTTTGGTGTAATCCGCGAAGGCGATCGCGGGTAAATTGCTTTGTTCAATTTTCAGCAACGCGATATCAATAACCGGTGCGATCCCGATGATGCGCGCGTCAATCGGGGGACTGTGCTCGCCGAGCCCCAGGCTGGCGCGCACCTGCGAATCCCCGGCCGTGGCCGGCGTCAGAACCACGCGAACGCGCTGCGCGCCCTTCACCACGTGCGCATTCGTGATGATGTAGCCGTCGGGATCCACGATCACTCCCGAGCCCAGGCTGCGCTGCCGCCCGATCAGGTTCGCTTCATCCTGGCTCTTATCTTCCAGTGCCCGGTAGCCGGTCACTTGCACCTGGACAATTGAGGGCGATACGCGCGCCGTCAACTCCTGCAATGACTCGTTGAATTGCGCCAGCAGATCCTTGCGCGCGCTCTCCGCCGGCGTCTTGGGTGCCACCGCGGACTGCGCGCTTTGTGCATCCTGCGCCGGCAGGGAAGCCGCAGTTCCAAACAAAAAGGCCGCGCCCAAAAGCAAAAGTCGTGTCGCGCTTCGAGCGCACCCTCTAGTTTCGCAAGCCATGTTCAGTCTCCCGGAAACCTACGCAGTATTCCTCACGATGCAGTTCCGAACCACACTCTTGAAACTACCTGGGATCTTCCGGGCGCGGAAACTCAACTGTGCCAGACTCGCAGGGAGATCCGTGCACCGGTTCGTATGTGAGAACTATCTCCCGCCACGCCACTTCGTCTTTTTCAACTGAATCAGCCTCAACGCCAACGTTCCGTGGATCGAGTCGATCGTTAGCGCCACCGTCTTTCCAAATCTTGGCATTCCAGGTATCAATGCCATAGCTCACTTTAGCCTTATATCCCGGGAGCAAACGGACTGGGAATGCTCTGAGCACGTCCTTCGTTCCGTCCTGATGGTTCGCAGGAGTCGCTGATGGACGCCTACAATCAGCACTACCCTTGTGAGCGCGAAGAGCCTCTCCATCGTCAGCAACTCCTTACGAGCCAACCAGCCGAGCGCTCACGATCGCCGCGCCGCAAAAAAATCCTTCAGCAATGCCGCCGCTTCCTCGCCCAACACTCCGGACGTGGCCGCGACGCGATGATTCAATTGCGCATGGTCCAGCACATTAAAACAAGATCGCACCGCGCCGCCCTTCGCATCCTCCGCGCCATAAACCAGCCGCGCAATCCGCGCCTGAATCATCGCGCCGGCGCACATTGCGCAAGGCTCAATCGTCACGTAGAGACTCGCGGCCAGCAGGCGATAATTCCCGACCTTCTGGGCCGCCGCGCGCAACGCCACCATCTCGGCGTGAGCCGTCGGATCGCAATCCACAATCGTGCGATTGCCCGCGCGCGCGACGATCTCGCCATCAATTACGACCACCGCGCCAACGGGCACTTCGCCCCGTTCACCCGCCGCGCGCGCTTCATCCAGCGCGGCCTGCATGAATCTCAAAACATCGCCATTCGGTCCAGTCATTCTCGGCAGAGTAGCATGACAGGCGGGTTTCGTGCGGCTTCACACCTCTATTGACATCCGCAAATCAGCCAGTCACAATTCGCCAAATGAAAGAACTTCTTCGCCGCGTCTTCCTGGTGGACCTGTTCAAAGGCATGTGGCTCACTTTTCGCTACCAGGCGCCTAAGAATGTCTACACGGAGCAATATCCCCAGGAACGCCCGATGGTGGCCGAGCGCTATCGCGGCGCGCCGCGCCTGAACATCAATCCTGAAACTGGCGAGTCGCTCTGCATCTCCTGCAATCTGTGCGCGCTGGCCTGCCCGGAAAATTTGATCGTAGTCGGCTGGTTGCGCGACGATGCCACGCGCCGCAAAGTCCTCACCACCTTTACCTACGACACGTCCCGCTGCATGTTTTGCGGCCTCTGCGAAGACGCCTGTCCCACCGATTGTCTGGAATTGACCCAGGATTTCGAGATGGCTCATTACAGCCGCGAAGGCGCCATCTGGGATCGCCATCGCCTCGAAGTCGGCCCCACACCCATGCACTACACCCGCTGACAAGCTGTTGCAGCCCCTTAACTTGACGGGCACGACGCTACGATCGCCTTAATCCTAGGAGGCCGCCATGAAGCGCTTCGCGTTGGCTGTTCTTGTACCCCTACGGTTTGCTTCGATCAGCTTTGCGCAGCAAAATCCGTCGGATGCCCCGGCCTCCAAAGAAGATATTGAGAAGTATTTAGACGTGATGCATGCGCGTGACATGATGAAAACAATGATGGATGCCATGACCAAGCAGGTCCATCAAATGACTCACGAACCAGCTGAAAAAGCAGCCAAACCTGCCGCCCGATGCCGAAGCCCGCATGGACAAAATGATGGACGACATGCCCGAGGATTTTCCCATCGAGGACGTTCTCCAGGTGATGATTCCCGTGTACCAAAAGCATCTGACGAAGGGCGACGTCGAGGTGCTTACTGCGTTTGATTCAGGCCCGACGGGTCAGAAGGTTCTCAAGGAAATGCCAGCAATTACCACGGAGGCTATGCAAGCGTCCATGGGCATTATCCAAAAAATGATCACGCGGGCCGAGGAGCGCGTACAGAGCGAAATCGCCCAGATGCAAAAACAGACTGAAGGAAATTCCACGAAGCAGCCGACGCCTACATCGAACTAAACTGTCTCACCTAAACAGCGGCCATTTCTGCCGGCGCCGCCTACCCCGTTCCACTGAGAAAGAATCGGCAGCTCTGTGCAAAAATTCTCCCGTGTCAGCCTGCTGTCGCGAACCACGCGCAATGCATATGGTCAATTTTCGTGAGGAAATCGCGCAAAACGCTTTCCCTTACATAGGATTGCTATCGCCTAAGTTACTTGCGCGAATGGAACCATACATGCCCTCCGGTCTACACCCGCCCATATCGGAGGAGGTGTACACCTTATGATTCGGAAATGTCTCCTGTCAGCGTCTCTGGGCGCTCTACTGATATTGGGAGTTTCCACGCAGGCGCATACGGCTTTGCAGCAATCCTAGTCCGGCCAGCAGGCCGATCAAGCCAAGCAGGTGAATGGAAAAGTGACCGCCATTGGCAGCGACAAGAAGTCGTTCTCGCTGGACGTGAACGATGGCAACAACAAACGCACCATGCAGTTTGTTTTGGACGAAAGAACTCAAGTTCAAGGCCGGGTTGGCGTTGGAACCGACGCCACCGTTCAGTACCAATCAACTGACGACGGCAAGAACGTCGCTCTGAACATTGCTCCGCAAAACCCGCAGTAAGCCGCAACCGGAGCAGCAGCCTCAGCACCAAGCGAACCGGCCACGGACAAATCCACACTCCAGACCGTGGCCGGTTCTGCTCCTTCCCATGAGCACACGTTAGCTTTGCCCTCGCCCGTCTCGCGTTATAAGATGTCCCCTTCGCTTTTGCCTTTCGGGGAATGATGGAACTTCGCAAAGATCCAATCACTCGCAGTTGGGTTGTGGCAGGACATCCGGAGCGCGAAAAAATTCGCCCCGATCCTTGTCCGCTTTGCCCCGAGAACCGCCTGGAAACGAAAACGCTCCTCGATTTGCCTTCTCAAGGCCAGTGGCAGGTCCGCGTATACCCCCATTTCCGCCCGTTGTATCGCATCGAGGGAGAGCCCGGACGCAGCGCCGAAGGCATCTACGACCGTATGGCTTCGGTGGGCGCGCACGAAATTGTGGTAGAGACTCCCGACCACACGCGCTCGCTCGCGCAAATGAACGACGAGGAAGTCGAACGCGTCCTGGACGCCTACGCTCGCAGGGTTGCCGACTTAAAGCGCGACGCGCGCTTCAAATACGTCACCGTTTTCAAAAACGCCGGCGCGCAGGCCGGAGAAGAATGGCCGCACAGCCATTCTCAAATTACCGCCACCACTTTCGTTCCGCGCCGGATCTTGTATGAACTGCGCTCTGCCCGCGAATGGTTTCGCGAGCGCGAGCGCTGCGTTTTTTGCGACATCCTGCGCCAGGAAGTTCGTCAGGCCGAACGCATCGTGGATAGCGTGGGCGATTACTATGCCTTCTGCCCGTACGCTTCGCGGGTGCCGTACGAAATCTGGATTCTGCCGCGCACGCACAATCATCAATTCGAAAACGTCCTCGCGGGAGAAAATCGCCGGCACATGGCCAGTTTGCTGGGGCGCACGCTACGGCGCTTGCTCCAGGTCTCGCCCAGTTATCATCTCGTGGTCCACACCGCGCCCAACACGCTGCAAACCAAGGGCGAGCTGAGCGCCTATTGGCGAACCATTGCGGGCGATTACCACTGGCATTTCGAAATCCTGCCCATCGTCGAGCAGCGCAGCAAGTCTTACAGCATCAAGGAAGTCTACTTCAATGGCACTCTCCCTGAAGAAGCCGCCGAACGCCTCCGCCAGCTCGATCCCGCAAAGCAATGACGAATCGGGCCGCTTCAGTTTTGGCGAAGCGGGAACCGCAACGTGGTGGAATCATCTTCAAGTTGCTGTTCCTGATCTTCTTCGTCGTCCTTCTCGCCGTCCTGTATCTCGTACGCGTCCCCTTATTACGTTTCGCGGGGGAATTCTGGATTGTGGATGACGCGCCTGAAAGCTCCGACGTCATCATCGTCCTGAGCGGCGATAATTATGACGCGGTGCGGGCGGCCCGTGCCGCGGCGCTCTTCCGAGCAGCCATGGCCTCGCATGTGGTCGCCACCGGACGATCGTTGCGCTCCTACGCCACGACCACGGACCTGATGAAACGTGATCTGGTTGACCACGGCGTTCCGGTGACCGCGATCATTCCATTGACTCCTCGCGCCGATGACACGCGCGAGGAAGCCGTCGCCGTCAGCGAATTTGTGGCCTCTCATGGATGGAAGAGAATTCTGTTAGTCACCTCCAATTACCACACCCGCCGCTCGCAGTACATTTATGAACGCACTCTGCCGCCCGGCACGCAGCTTCGCGTAATCTCTGCACCCGATGTCGAATACGACCCGCAGAGCTGGTGGCGCACTCGCGAAGGCTTGAAAATATTCTTCCACGAAGCCGCGGGATACCTCGCCGCGCTATGGGATATGCGCCATAACAACGTCCGCACCACATAAGCCCCTAGCTTCTGTGTCGGGGCCAAGAGACGCGCCATTGCGGTGCGGTTCCCGTATCTGCATTCCTTGCAACGCATTGTCATTTAAGTACGCTCGCCCCTTTCGCCCTGGCACGCCTCTGTACTATAGTGTCCGGGAATCACTTCAGGGCTTCTGCTACCCGGCGCAGGGTCCGAATTTACTGGGGGAAAACATGATGTGGCGTAAAAACGAAGAGGCCAAGCCGTCCTCGCCGGGATCCCAGACGTCTGCACCGATCGCTCCGGCTTCGAAACAAAATCAAACTCCGATTTCCTCGTTAAGCACGCCCGAAGCATCCGCACCGGCGTTGACGCCACCTTCACCCGCTGCGCTGCCCGCTTCTACAGCGCCGGCCTCCATCGCCGCTGCTCCAGTCGCTGCCTCGTCCGTACGTGCATACGTCGCGCCTGCGGCTCCAGCTTCCAGTTCCACCATCGGTACCGGGCTGAAAATTCGCGGAGACATTACCGGGAATTCGAATTTGGTCATTGAAGGCGACGTGCAAGGGAAAGTGCAAATGGCCAACGGGCGTGTCACGGTCGGCGCCACGGGCCGAGTTCGCGCAGACATCGAAGCAGTGGAAATCTTCATTGACGGCGATGTGCAAGGAAACCTCAAGGCCAGCGACAGCGTGCGCTTGGGTGCGACGAGCCACGTGCAGGGCAGCATCCTGACCAGGCGCATCGCCATTGATGACGGAGCTCGCCTCCGCGGTAAAGTCGAAATGATTCGCGCCAATGATTCTGCCAGCGCTTTTGCCGACGCCGCGCCCGAGGAAGACTCGAAAGCTTTGCAGAGTCCCAAGTCGGTCGCAGCCGGTAAGCAAAGTAGCTAGGGCGTCCCATGAACTGGATGGCGAAAACACGGCCGAATTCAGCACTGCCGACGAGAACTACGGGTAAACCCAGCCCAGCCGCCGCCGCGTCAGCTCCCGCATCCGCTAACGTCCGCATATCCAACGGCCTGAAGGAATTTCTCTGGCTGATCACCGATTCCGGTCAAGGCAAAATTCTCGATCTTGGCGCGGTCTTTCAATCCACCGTGATGTTTTTCATCGAGAGGGGTTTTCGTCTCTCCACCGAAGACCTGCTGCGCTCCTGGAAGGAATTTCTTCTGGCGGAAGAGGAAAATCTTCGCAAGGCGAAGGTGGGCGACGAAGGCGCACGCGTCTCGCAAGGCATGCTGGCCGGGAAGTTTCTCGATACCGCTATGCAGTATCCCGAGGATAATTTTCACGGCGTGCTGGCCTGGGATCTTTTCGACTATCTCGACGCGGAGTTACTGCCACGCGTGATGGAGAGAATCTACACCCTGATGCGCCCTGGCGGTGCCGTGCTGGCCTCGTTTCACAGCAGGGCCCCTGAAAGGTTTCACCGCTACAAAATCGTGGACGCGCAAAACATTGAACTCGTGCCTGCCCCCACGCTCGCAGTTCACGCCCGCGTGTTTCAGAATCGCGAAATCCTCGATATCTTTGGAAAGTTTCGCTCCTCGAAAACGTTCGTCGGCCGCGACCAGGTCCGCGAAGCCTTGTTCCTGAAGTAAGGTCGGCGTAACACACCGCAATCAACAGGCGATGCCGCCGCAAAAAATGAATTTGCATTTGTAGCGGCGCACTTCCGTGCGGCATCGATGTTGCGTCGGGAATCACAAAGGCCCGCGCGGATTGACGGCGGTCTGAAGGCCGCCGCTACGAAAAGTTTGCCGGGCGGCGCTTTCCGCTTCTTGCTAATTTTCCAGTTGCAATTGCCGTTGCAGCGGAGTAGAACGGGCCTTGTAAGTCGTTAATGCACGGAGGATGCTGTATGACGCCACCGGGCAGGAGACTTTGAGCTAATCACCGTTTACACACCGCTTTTGCGGTGCGCACCGCTGCGACGCCTTCGGCGCCGCGGCGGCCTACGGAAGCAAACGGGGAGCCGCCAGGCTCCCCGTTTTGCGCTTTCAGATGGTGCTCGGTTTCCTGCAAGCCCACTGCTTGAGCGGCCTACTCTTGTTCAGGTTGCGCTCTCTTTAGGCCTGCTGGGTTCTTGTGTGTGCGTGCTTTCCACGCTGAAATAATCGCCGGCAGCAGCGAGAGGAAAATGACGATAGCGATCACGTAGTGAATGCGCTTATCAATGTTCGGTATGGTGTTCCCGAGCGTATAGCCCAGCAGAATCATTCCCCACACCCACAATAATCCGCCGCAAATGTCGTACAGCAAATATCGCGTGTAACTCATGCGCGCCGCGCCGGCGACAGGCGGACAAAACGTCCGTATGATTGGGACGAAGCGCGCCAGAATAATCGTCTTCGCGCCGTGCTTTTCATAAAACTCGTGCGCCTGCCTCAAATGGCGTTTCTTGAAAAAGCGCGAATCTTCGCGCTGGTACAACTTCTGTCCCATCGTTCGCCCGATGAAATAACCGAGCTGATCTCCCGCAATCGCGCACAGCGTCACCAGCGGCAGCAGCCAGGCGATCTTCAGGCCCGAATACTGATCCGCCGCCACCACTCCTGCCGTGACCAGAAGGGAATCGCCCGGCAAGAAAAACCCCACAAAAAGCCCCGTTTCGACAAACACAATCACGCACACCATCAGCATCCCGCCCAAAGCCACTAGGCCGCGCACGTCCATCAGGCGGTGCAAAAGCTCTTTCAAAAGCTCAAGCATCCAGAGGTCCCTTGGCGTTCCGATAGGCCGAAATAAGGCCGTAAATCACTGTAGACACGATAACAGAAAACCCCTTACCGCCGCGTCTCAAAGGGACCTGGGACTGCTGGTACCTTCCTCCTACGAGCTTTAGCCCGCTGTACCATTGGCCAGTTCCACCCCCTCCGCCACAATCGCATTGTTCGAGCGAGCCAGCTTCACCAAGGGGGCTTAAATGGAAGGCGGTTTCGCAATCTGGATGGGGCAGCCGGTGGTTCTTAGAGTCGTTGCAGGCAATCTGCGCGTCCCGCTGCGCGGGCGCCTGGTTTCGGAAACCAGGGAAGTTGTTCGCTTGCGCATCGCAGACAGCTGGGACGTAGACATTTTCAAGTCAATGGTTCTTGGCGTCGAGCACGACAATCCTGTTTACGTTGTGAATTAAAAGCAAGGGCATGAGCGCACTGACCAGCATGGGTTGGAAGCCGGGTAACCGCACTTCCGCGGCGATTCACGCGATGCCTCTTCCTGATTCTGCGGAGGGTTCGGTTATGCGCCGGAACCTGATCGCCTTGCGCGACATCCTTATTGTGTTGGCAATCCAGCTTGTGTTTCGCGCGTCCCTTGCAATGCGCCGCTGGAACTACTAGCAACAGGCGCGGCGAAGTGCAAAGAGTTTTCGGCCCAGCGTCCCTCACCCCCGCCCCGGGTCTGCGCCCCCAGACCCGGGGTTCCTTCTTTAGGCCAAACACTTTTCCAGTTTTTATGCCCCAGAATGCGCTACCATAGTGTGCGGCTCATCTCGGCCCAAAGATTGAGGTTCACGGCCCTGCCGCTGCTATGGAAGCTATTTTTGCAAAGCCTCTTGATATTCGGGATTCTCGCGATACTATCCTTCGGAACGATTAACACACAAACAGGAGCCCCCTTCGATGAGGATTGCTAGCGTTGCGAGCGCCTTCCCCGAGTACTACTACAAACAAGAGATCTTGACGGAGGCACTGAAGAACGACTGGCGTCATCGTTTGCCGAATCCGGACATCCTTGACCGCCTCGATGAGAGCATGCAAGTCGAGGGCCGCTACTTGGTGCATCCCATAGATTTCTACGAAAATCTCACCACATTTGGACAGGCCAATAACGCCTGGATTCAGCACGCGCTCGAGCTTGGCGAGCAATCTCTTTGCAAGGCGCTGCACAAGGCCGGTATCGCCCCCAAGGAACTGAGCGCGATTTTTGTGACCTCCGTCACCGGCATTGCCGCGCCGTCGCTCGACGCGCGCCTCGTCAATCGCATGGGGCTTTCCACCAACATCAAACGCATTCCAATTTTCGGTCTGGGTTGCGTCGCCGGAGCCGCCGGCATCTCCCGCGCGGCCGATTACGTCCACGGTTATCCGGACCAGGCTGCCGCGCTGCTTTCCGTGGAACTGTGCTCGCTCACGCTGCAGCGCGACGATCTCTCCATGGCTCACTTGATCTCGGCCCTGCTCTTTGGCGACGGCGCTGCCGCCACCATCGTGGTCGGTTCCAACCGAAAGTCCGACGGCCCCGAGATCCTCGCCACAAAATCCAGCT
Organism: uncultured Acidobacteriota bacterium; assembly: GCA_963795005.1. Taxonomy (GTDB): domain Bacteria; phylum Acidobacteriota; class Terriglobia; order Acidiferrales; family UBA7541; genus Palsa-295. Next base: position 70,752 of record CAWCGE010000030.1, read on the forward strand.
TCTATCCTCACAGCGAGAAGGTCATGGGCTGGGACATCTCCGAGAAGGGCTTCCGCATCGTATTGTCTCCGGAAGTTCCGGAGATGGTAACCAAGCATCTCGGCAAGGACGTGGACGCTTTCCTCGCCGAGAACGGGCACAAGCGCTCGGACATTAAGTCCTGGATCATGCACACCGGTGGTCCGAAGGTGCTGGAAGCGACCGCCACCGCGCTCGGCATCACGGCTACGGATCTTGCAGCTTCGTGGGATTGCTTGCGCCGCGTCGGCAATATCTCCTCCACGTCGGTCTTGCTCGTGTTGGAAGACGTCTACACCAACAAGCGCCCCAAGCCGGGCGAACTGAGCATTCTGGCGGCGATGGGGCCGGGCTTTTGCGCTGAGTTAGTTCTTTTACGGTGGTAGAAACGGGGGCCTGTGGCCGAAAACGCGGATGTCCTGGTCGTCGGTGCGGGCCCAGCGGGGCTAGCTACCGCGATAGCAGCAAGACTAAAGGGACTGAGCGTGACGGTCGCCGACGCGCGCAGGCCGCCGATTGAAAAAACTTGTGGCGAAGGGTTGCTTCCCGACGGCGTCGCGGCGCTCTCCCGGCTTGGACTCCATTTAAACTCCCAAGTTGCTTTTCCCATCGCCGGAATCCGTTTCAGCGACGAGGCATCCTCTGTAAGCAGCAAGCTGCCGCACGGCGCTGCATCGTTCGGTTTGCGTCGCAGCGTTCTTCACGCGCTCTTAGTGCAGCGCGCTGACGAACTCGGCGTTTCATTCCGGTGGGGAACTCGCGTTTCCGATTGCGTGGCCGATTCAGCGCGGCTCGACGGTTCGAATTTCACCTTCTGCTGGCTAATCGGCGCCGATGGGCAAAAGTCTCTCGTCAGAAAATGGGCTAAAGTCGGACCTCGGCGACTGCGCTCTTCGCGATTCGGATTCCGCCGCCATTTCGCTGTTGCTCCCTGGACCGATTTCGTCGAGGTGTACTGGGGCCGGCGCTGCCAAATTTACGTCACGCCGACTGGCCCCCGTGAAGTCTGCGTCGCGCTCCTTGCGAGCGACCCGCAAATGCGCATTGCCCACGCGCTGCAGCAATTTCCAGCACTAGCGAATGGCCTGCGCGGCGCACAGCCCCTGACCGCTGAACTCGGCGGCCTAAACGTGCTGGAGCGCTTCGGCAAAGTCGCGCGCGGTCACGTTGCTTTCGTTGGCGACGCGTCTTTCACCGTCGACGGAATCACTGGCCAGGGCCTCAGCCTCGCCTTTCAACAAGCGATTCACCTCGGCGACGCTCTCGCCTCGGAAAACCTCGCTCCTTACGAAATCGCGCATCGGGAAATCGTAACGGCGCCGGCGCGGATGGCGCGCCTGCTGTTGCTCCTCGATCGCAATCAATGGCTCCGCAGAAAAACGCTCAGCATCCTCGCCAAGAATCCAAATCTGTTTGCCCGGTTGGTCTCGAGGCACGCTGGCAAAACCGATTCGCAATCCATAGCGACACGCGAAATTAACGATGTAGGTTGCCAGGTCCTACGCGCGTGATCGCCGAAGTACCTCAGGCCATCCCAGCTGGCCCGGTAAGCGCCGCAGGTGCGACACTCGGCTCGAAGCGATTGTCCCTGAAGATCGTTCTCGCGCTGACGGCCGCCATCATTGCCCTCGCCCCTCCGCTCGCCGCTCAGAAATACGCCGTCACCCTCGACCCAGCGCAAACGACGATCGAATACACCCTGGACTCCACGCTGCACACGGTTCACGGGACTTTCAAGCTAGAGAGCGGAGAGATTCACTTCGATCCCGGCACGGGCAATGCCAGCGGCCGCATCGTTGTGGACGCCGCCAGCGGCGACAGTGGCAACAAATCCCGCGATAAGAAAATGCACCAGGAAATTCTGGAAAGTCAGAAATATCCGGAGATCTTCTTCACTCCGCAACAAGTAAGCGGCACGTTCAATCCCAGCGCGGCCTCCCAGCTGGAGCTCTCCGGAATATTCCAGCTTCGCGGCCAGGACCACCCGCTTACCGCGACAATCGCGGTGCAACCGCCCGAAGGCCCCGCAATGCATGCCGCCGTTCACTTCACCATCCCCTACATCAAATGGGGACTAAAAGATCCCAGCACGTGGCTGCTTAAGGCCAGCGACACGGTAAATCTAGAAATCCAAGCCACCGTAAAACTCGCCCCAGACCAACCGCCGAACAGAACCGCGTCAGCAAATTCATCCGGTCCGATCCGTGTTCTGGGCGTCTCCGTGAACTCGCATTGCCTTTCTCAGTGTTAAATCTTTTAAGCCTTTCGGTGCGGAAACCCGACCGGACCCTGTGTCTCTGCGGTAAATCCGGCGTCTCTCATCCGGCACAGCCGCACAAGCTAATTCTCCTTATCCGTGAACAACAATTCCTTAGCCCGCTGCGACGCCTTCACCACTGCCTTGATCAAAGTCACCCGCAGCTTGCCTTCCTCCAACTCCAAAATCCCGTCAATCGTGCATCCCGCTGGAGTCGTTACCGTATCCTTCAAAAGCGCCGGATGGTGTCCGGTCTCCAACACAACTTTCGCCGCGCCCAACATCGTTTGCGCCGCGAGCAAGGTAGCCAATTCCCGCGAAAGACCCATCTTCACGCCGCCTTCCGCCAGCGCCTCCAAAATAATATAAAGAAACGCCGGACCGCTGCCCGAAAGTCCAGTAATCGCATCCATATGCTTCTCATCCACCACGACAGTTTTGCCCACCGCGTCGAAAAGCTTGCGCGCAATTTCCAGATGCTTCGTCGTCGCGTGTTTTCCTTTGCAAATCGCGGTGATGCCCTCGCCCACCATCGAAGGCGTATTCGGCATCGCGCGAATTACCGGGACACTCCCGCCCAGCCGCTTCTCGAAGTATTCCGTCGGCACCGACGCCGCGATCGAAATCACCAGTTTCTGGTCATGCAACTCGCCGCGAATTTCATCCAGCACATGTCCCACCTGCAACGGTTTCAGGCACACCAGAATCACATCCGACTTTTTTGCCGCCGCGCGATTGTCTGTCCCCGGCGTAACCTTCCCACTGGAAATGGCGCGCCGCTCGGAGGAGGTCTGCTGCACGGTCGCAAAAATGTGCGAGGGCGCCACCAGCCCGTGCTTCAAGAACGCCTCAATCAGAATCCCGCCCATCTTGCCGGCTCCCAAAATCGCCAGCCCTTGCTGAATCGGAGTATCAGTCACGGCAGCCCAGCCCCCTTTTGTCCTTGTTCATAGCAGTGACTCGTTCGGAAAGCGACAGTTTACATGAGTCAAGCCCGTCCGTCGTGCGACGCAGGCGCTGCGATTCGCAGACAAAACAAAGACACGAACATTACTTCTCGCTGACCAACGCCTGACAACTCCATCTTCCGCCCGCCTTACCGTTGTCTCGCCCAGCTAAAACAAAACCTCGCAGTTGCTAAGCGAAAACTTCGGGGCCAGCGCAGAGGGAGCTTGTTGGATATGAAAACGAAGAGTTTGATTCTCATCGCTGCCTTGCTGGCGGTGATCTGGACCGCCGGCAGGGAGTCCGTGAAGGCCGGAAGTGCCCCAATCACAACGGCCGACGTCACCAACACCTCCTCGGTCCACGGCAACATCAAGTTCGAAGGCCGATTGCCCAAACCCGCGGCCATCAACATGGCAGCGGACCCGACCTGTTCCAAACAACACCCCAGTCCAGTTGCGAGTCAGGAGGTCCTAGCCGACGCGCAAGGGGAATTGCAAAACGTGATCGTCTTCGTCGCGGATGGGCTGGGCGACCGCACTTTTGACCCGCCCAGTCAGCCGGCTGTCATCGAGCAGAAAGGCTGTATGTATCAGCCGCACGTACTGGCGGTGCGGGCGAACCAACCGCTCGAGGTGATCAATGAAGATCCCACGAGCCACAACATCCACGCCATACCAGCCAACAATCGCGAATGGAACAAAGCGGAGCCGCCGGGCGCGAAGATCGACGAGGCCTTTGCGCGTGAGGAAATCGCAATTCCCGTGAAGTGCAACGTGCATCCCTGGATGCACAGCTACGTCGCGGTTTTCAAGCATCCCTATTTCACGGTAACGGGGAAGGATGGCAGCTTCAATCTGGAAAACCTGCCTCCGGGCACTTACACCATCGAGGCCTGGCACGAAAAACTGGGGACCGCAACGCAGAAGATCACCGTCGGCGCAAACGAAACCAAATCCGTTGATTTCATCTTCAAGCCACGGCCCGGAGCCTAACGGCCGCGCCAATTTGGCGAGAAGCATCCACAAGGAGAGATCGCATGAAAAAGCTTTCGCTGTACGCATCCGCCATCGCTCTTACCTGCGGGGCGACTGTGTTGCTTGCCGCTGGCGCAGTTCACCGGTCGGAAATTGTCGCCGATCAACCCGGCAGCAGAATGGATGCGGCCTTCCGTGACGGATTGTTTCTGGGCCGTCTTGACTCCGAGGCCGGCAGAAAACAGCACCTGATTAGCGGCCGCTGGAGTGAGAACGCGGACCGTCGCCTGTTCGTCTCCGGATATCTGCAAGCCTATCGCGAGAAATACGGAGCGATAGGCGCGGAGGAATTTGCCTCCTCGGTGCCGGTGGAGCGAGCAGGCTATCGCGCTGGCATCAATGACGGACTCAAAGACCGCCAGGAATCTGCGCGTTTTCGCCCGAGCGCCACCGAGCACTACCGGCAAGCAGAGTGTCTTTGCTCAGCCGACAGAGGTGACGTGGATCAATCGAAGCGGCTCTACCGGGACGCTTACAGCGACGGATATCAACAGGCGTACTACGGCGACGCGGAGTAACAGAAGCTCAATAAAACAAAGGGCGCGTGACGAGTCGAGAAACGCGCCCCCTTCACTCGGGGATAGTGAAATCGTAGACTCTGCCGCCGGCGTTGCCGCCTGACGATGATGACACGCGGCCCGCGGACATATTGGCCTGGTCACCGGTACCCATGAAAAATGCGTACTCGCCGGGCTTCAAATCGCTCGCGAGCGTGATCTTGTAGGTCCTGATGGCCACGTGCTCGGACGTATAGGGAATCTCCGTGTCGCGCTTCACGCCCGATTTTCCGCCGCCGACGCCGCCGAACGAGCCAACCTGAAATTCCCTGCGATCGCCTTTCTTTTGCAGCTTAATCAGCACGAAATCCGCGGCGCTCGTGCCATCCGGTACATAGAAATAAAATTGCGGCCGCCGGTCCTTCAGACGATTGTTCGACGTCGGCCCGTCCAACGTCGCGTCCCAATGCTGCCCGCGCATGCCGTAAGTGAAGTAACTCGCCGCCCGTCCGCCTGCCTTCTCGTGACTGATTGCCTGGCCCTCGATCAAAACAAAATTGGCGCCGTCCTTCCAATACACCCCCACTTCCGGGGGCGGCAGATTCGGATCGAGCGAAATCGCCGTGCTGGCCGCGATCACCGGCGCAGGAGGAGGCGCCGGGTTGATCATCACTTTGATTACGGCGTCCGGCACTTTGGCGGCCTTGAGGGCCTTCAATCCATCCACGCTCGTATCGAATTTCAGTGCGTCCGGACTGCTGCTGCGAATCTTTGTGATGATGACGTCCTCGGAGAGTCCCAGCGCCACCATATCAGCGACGTCCTGGTTGGTCAGCCTCTTCGCCAGTTCCTGGCTCCAGGCAGAAGCCGCAAGAAATATGCAGAGAACCGCGCCAATGACCGAATGCGTCTTCCTCATGCGACCTCCGGCAGGTGCTTCGACGTTGAGGTCTGTAATTGCGTGGATTATACACCGACTGAAGCCAGCGAAAGCTCGCGTGACCGCGCGTCACACGTGCATCGCGGCCAGCCACGGCAAGCGCCCAGGGGTGCGCTTCCTGGGCGAACATTGAATGATGATATGATTCTATGCGGATGCACACCGCGTAGTCAGATTCTCAGGCTCGCACCCCGAGGCATACTCAGTGACCGAAATATCGCGCGAATGGTTGGACGGTGTCGTCGGCATTCTCGAAACGCTCAATCAGGGCGTGATCATCAACGACGATTGCAGCGAAATCATCTTCGCTAATTCTCACTATTTGAAAATGATCGGCGTTTCCGCCGAGGAAGTAATCGGCTGCAAGGTCACCGATTTGTTTCCTGCCGAGGACGTTCCAGCTTTGCGGCAACACATTGAACGCAGGCAGAGGGAGGGAAGTGACCTCTTCGAATTCTACTTGCCGCAGCGTGACGGCAGTCGGCTGCCGGTAGTCGTCACCTCTCGACAGATTGAAGACCCCGACGGCGCAATCTTTGCAGTTGTCACTATGACCGATATTTCCGCACAGAAACGCGCCGAGATGGCCCTGCGCGAAGCGAACGTCCAGCTCGAGCAGCGTCATCGCGAAATCGAAGAGGATTTGCTGCTCGCCGCCCGCGTGCAGCAGAGCTTGGCGCCCGGCAGTCTGGTTTGGGGCGGAGTGGCCGTGGAAACCTTTTACCAGCCGGTGCGAACAATCGGCGGTGATTTCGGGCTGGTCGCGCCGCGCCCCGATTATCTCAACTTGATGATCTGCGACGTCTCGGGCCACGGTATCGGCTCGGCTCTGGTCGCCAACCGTATTTACACCGAAACGATGTCACAAATCGAGCGCGGCGTCGCGCTGGGTCCGATGATGCAGCACCTCAATCGTTTTGTGATTGGCAATCTACGCAGCTCGGTCTTTTATTTCACCCTGGTAGCCGCACGCGTCAACCTCGGCGCCCGGTCGCTCGAATTCGCCGGGGCGGGCCATCCGCCGGGCATGATCGTTAAACCCGGTGACGGGCCACGCTTGCTCGAATCGCGCAGTTCGGTGCTGGGCCTGCTTCATGACGCCGTCGACGCGGAAACCGTCGAGCAAGTGCCCATCGCGTCCGGTGAGCGCGTCATTCTCTACACCGACGGCTTCACCGAAAGCTTCAATGGACAGGACGACATGCTCGGCGTCGAAGGCTTGTCTGAAATCGTCCGCGAAACCGCGCTGCTTCCCCTGTCAGAGATGACCCATGAGATCGTCAATCGCGTCGCCGCATTCCGTCACGGTCCTCCCGCCGACGATATGTCCCTGGTTGCCGTCGAAATCCCGTAATCCGCGACCCGCTTTCGCCCGTTGAGCACTGCTGGAACTCTCCTGTCCGAGTTCCAAGGAAATGGCAATCCATGAGTGAAATTTAATGATTTTCCTCCCAGCCCGGATTTCGATACGGCGGCGATTTACAATTCCCAGGGCGTCGAACTAGGCGACAACACAGCGTTCGGCCAGGACGTGTTTTATTCCGTGATACTCAAAGGCTGGGTGCCGCACGACGGCTTACCGAGCCAGTCCCCGCCCAATCACACAACGCCGGAAACATAGAACCTTCAGCGCTCGTCAGCGCGATTCACACCCTGTTTTTTTGCTCTGGCAGCTTGTCCATAAATTGTTCTATGCTCTCCGGAACGCGGCGACCAAGGAGTCTTTATGTCATGGATTAAGAGGTTTTCCACGCGCGTGAATTACGACATTCTGAGGTCGGCGGCGGTCGCCGGTCTGGTGCTTTTCGCTCTTACCTATATGTGCGATGCCATATTGTATTTTCTGGGCATCGCTGCTGCGAAGACGATCCTCAACGACGTTGCCATCGCTGTTACGGGCGCGGCCTTGCTGGTAGTTTTTCTGTCGCAAAGCCGCAAGAACCAGGTCGTCGAGCAAGCGAAAGCACGAGCGATGGTCGTCGAAGCAGTAAGCCATTACGTTCGTGATGTATTTACGCCGCTTGCGCTGGTCATGTCGTCGCAAGACACTGCCGAGAGATTGCGCATTCTCGATATGGCCACGGACAGGGTAGATTACGTCCTGTCTCAGGTGCTGCCCAGCGTCGGCATCGCCGATAAACCGCGCTACTTTTAGTTCTGCCGCGAACGCATTTCGATTCTTGATTCGCTCCGTGTCTCAATGACTCCACGGCGATTGGGTTGCCGCTAGCGAACCTTCAGCGCGACGGCATATCCAGTCAGCAGCCCGTGAAAAAATGCCTGCCGCACTTTTTGATTCGAATCCTCGTAGTGTCGCGCGGCGTCATCCAGCGCACGCAGCAATTTGGCGCGTCCAGCTAGTTTGCCGCTCTGCCTCGTCAGTTTGTTCAATAGTGCGTGTACCGCCGCGTCATCGCCAATCGTGAATTTATGCGCATGTTGCGCCATGTTCGCTCCTCCCGAATCAGCTTGTAAGTAACAGGGAACCAAAGACCGATCTGGAACACAGTACCTGAAGAAACGCCCGCGAGCATCGCCAGTAACTGGCCCCGGACCGGTCGTGCAGGATCTCGCGTTTCTCGCTGGCGCGGCGCACGCCACTGACGCCAAGCAAGGAATCGAAAAAGCTCTAGCCGCAAGCAGCAAGTAGACGGCGATGCGCTCGGCAGCAGGGACGTCGCAGATAAATATCCGCGGTTTGATCGCAATCGCAATGTTTCTTTTCGTGCCTATACGCTCCGCATTTCAAGGCAATTGTTGTACCATCCCCGAAAGAGTTGCTCATAGGACCAAAATGATGCACAAATATGCGACCCAATTTGAGGCGGTCACCACCGGCTACAGGTTCTTTCTCCTTTTTCTGTTTTTGCTCTCGGTACTGATCCTTTATCCGTACGCCGAAACCAGCCGCTTCGGGTTTTACGCTCTCCGGGTTCTCGGGAGCGCCGTGATCATCATTAGTGTGTACGCAGTCGGTTTTCGGCGCAGTGTTCTGCTCTTCGCGCTGATCCTTGCCGTTCCCGTTTTCGTGCAACGTCTTCGACTTCCTGAACCTTCCGCCAGCACATTTTCGATCATTAACATCGTTCTGAGTTTCATTTTTGATGTTTTCATTGTCGTGGTTATCTTCCGCCGCGTTTTCGCCAGGGAGCAGGCCAATTCAGAAACCGTCTTCGGAGCGCTCTGTATCTACCTGCTCGTCGGGTTTGGTTTCGCTAGCATCTATGGCATGGTCGCTACGCTGCAACCCAATGCCTTCTACCTCGACCCTCACACGAACTTGCACACCGTTCCCACTCGCTTCGATTTCGTTTATTACAGTTACGGCATCATGACTTCGCTCGGCGCCGCGGGAATTACGCCGGTTTCGCCCCAAGCACGTTCGCTTACCGTCGTCGAAGCAATTCTCGGCGTCCTCTATCTCGCCGTCCTGGTCGCTAGATTGATCGGGGCCTACCGCCCCACTTCCGGACAAGATCTGTGAAGCCCGGCCCTGCTGCGCTCCGCCGAATCTCGCTCATTCATCTAGCCGTAACACATATGCGCTATCAGTTTCCTTCCCATGAAACGCTCCACGACACGTGCCACGAAATCGCCTGGCGCATAGAATCCACCATCAGCGAGGATGATTCGAATGCAGCGCTATGATCTGATCGTTATTGGCTCCGGACCGGGCGGCCAGCGTGCCGCCATCCAGGGAGCGAAAGCCGGCAAGCGGGTCGCTGTCATCGAAAAGCAAAATGCCATCGGCGGAGCCTGCATCAATACTGGCACCATCCCCAGCAAGACCATGCGCGAAGCCGTCCTGCACCTGTCTGGTTTCTACTCTAAGAATTTCTACGGCGCCAATCGCGCTGCCCCGGAAACCACTACGATGTCGGACCTTCTTTTCCGCGTCCAACGCGTCGTCGAAAACGAAGTCGGAGTGACTCAGGACCAGCTCAAGCGCAACGGCGTGGACGTTTTGCACGGCGTCGGAACATTTATGGACGCGCACCACATCCGCGTCGATAACGGCCACGGCTTCGCCGAATTGCTCGGCGAGTATATCGTCATCGCGACCGGCACCAAGCCCGCGTCCAACTCCAAAGTGCCCATCAATGGCCGCAACATCATTGATAGCGATCAAATCTTGAGCATGCCGCAGATTCCCAGAACGCTCATCGTCGTGGGCGGTGGAGTCATTGGCGTCGAGTACGCCTGTATGTTTGCTACTCTCGGCGTGCGCGTGATCATCGTCGAAAAGCGGCCGCGCCTGCTCGAATTTGCGGACACCGAAATGGTAGAAGCACTCAGCTACCAGATGCGCGATCACCGCGCCACCATGCGCCTGAACGAGGAAGTTGAAAGCGTGGAGGAAACGCCTGAAGGGAAAGTGGCCGCGAACTTGGTCAGCAAAAAGCGCATTAACGCGGATGCTCTGCTCTACGCGGTTGGTCGTCAGGGCAATGTGGAACGGCTTGACCTCGCTGCGGCCGGGATCGAAGCCGACAACCGCGGCCGTATTAAGGTGGACGCAGACTTCCGCACCGTGCAGCCGCACATCTTTGCGGTCGGTGACGTTATTGGTTTTCCCAGCTTGGCCTCTGTCTCCATGGAACAAGGCCGCATCGCCGCGGCGCGCGCCTTCGGCCTGCAGGTGCAGACCGATCCCGATAGCTACCCTTACGGGATTTACACCATCCCGCAGATTTCTTTCATCGGCAAGACCGAAGAGCAACTAACCGATGCCGACGTGCCCTATGAAGTCGGCGTGGCCTACTATCGCGAGATTGCTCGCGGCCAAATCGCGGGCCACACGGACGGCCGCCTCAAACTCCTTTTCCACCGAGAAACCCTGGAATTGCTGGGCGTGCACATTTTCGGCGAAAACGCGGCCGAACTTCTGCACATCGGCCAAGCCGTCTTCCGGCTGAAGGGCAAGATCACCTATTTCATAGATACGGTCTTCAACTACCCGACCCTGGCTGAGTGCTACAAGACGGCCGCATTTAACGGCCTCAATCGCCTCAACTGACCGGCGCCCCCACTTCTTCATCCGTCGCAGCCTCAATAGTTGCGGAAGGAAACTGTGCCGCCACTGGTTCGCCGGCAACCGCTCCGCAACTAAACAGCCACAAAAGTGTTTCATGTAGGGAGGCTTGAAACGCCATGTCGGACACCAAAATTCTCTTGTGGTTCACCTGGTTTTTGGCTTCCCATTGGCTGCAAAGACTCGCCATTCGATCGCGACGCCGGGCCACGATCGTGGATGAGGGATGACCAGGAAGTAGCGCCTCCGCTGCGAACTCGCTCGCGGTGTTATCATTGGACCTCATCGCTCGCTGTAACCAACTTTTCCGCGAGGAGGCACGCCATGCCAACCGCAAAAATTCTGATGATTGTCGGCGATTACGTCGAAGACTACGAAGTGATGGTTCCGTTTCAAGCGCTGCAAATGTTGGGCCACACGGTCCACGCCGTTTGCCCCGACAAAAAATCCGGCCAATCCGTGCGCACCGCGATCCACGATTTCGAAGGCGATCAGACCTACTCCGAAAAACGCGGCCATAACTTCACGCTCAACGCGACCTTCGCCGACGTGCATCCCGAAAATTACGACGCGCTGGTAATCCCTGGAGGCCGCGCGCCCGAATATCTGCGCACTAAGCCCAAAGTTCTGGAATTCGTCCGCCATTTTGCCGAGGCCGATAAGCCCATCGCCGCGCTCTGCCACGGCCCGCAAATTCTCGCCGCCGCGCGCGTCATAAAGGGCAAACGCCTCAGCGCCTATCCGGCATGCGCTCCCGAAATCGAAAATGCCGGCGGCACCTATGCCGCCATCGAGATGACCGACGCCGTCACGGACGGCAACCTTGTTACCGGCCCCGCTTGGCCCGCGCATCCTACATGGCTCGCTCAATTCCAAAAGACTCTCGAACGCTATTTTGCCGAGCCCGCCACCAAGAAAAAAGCAGGGAAGGCCTCTGCATAAGCGAGGCGCCCGGCTGCAGTTCAGGAGTACGGAGGCGGTGCGGGACACCTCGTCGATTCTGTCCCGAAGACCAGCCACTTCGCGCATCGCCGATCGCGCTGTTTGCGTCCCGGTCGGTGTCGCGCGACACTGTTCACGACGCACCAATCACGGCCGTTCTAATCGTCACACTTCGCGATAGAAATCACCAAAAACGCCAATAAGACCGCACTTTTCAGCCCTCCTCATCGTCACTGTTTCCGTGCTTTCCGCGCCACAAATCACGGCTTACGAATCCCGCTCCGCGTGATACAAAAGGCTCCACAGGCGACATCCGCTGCCTCTCTCTACACGGGTTGCGGGGGCTAGGAGCCAACATGGGTTCTAGATCATCCATTCGAATTCTTACGATCATCGCACTGAGCGCAGCGTTCGCGGGGCTCAGCCCGCTGCCGAGGAACGCGCGGGCTGCGCAGCAGGCGCAATCGAGCTCGCCGGCTCCGCAGGCTTCATCGCAGGTTACGGTGCAGACTGGGGGGCCGGGCGCGCTGTGCGCGCCGCCGCAAGCTTGACTCCAGTTACATTGCGCCGGATGGGACTGCGCGTGCTACGCGCGTCGTGCCGGTGCCTGCGACTATTAGTCCTGAGGCGCAGAAGTTTTTGGCGCGGGTGGTGGCCGATGTGCCGGATACCAAGACGCTAGAGCAACGGCGGGCTGCTATTGATGCTTGGCAGAAGCGGGCAGGGGACGAGAGTCTGGCGATGTATCCGGTGACGGTGGGCGCGGACACGATTGCGGGAGTACCGGTGCGCGTGGTGACGCCGGAAGGTGCGGAGGGGAATCGCGGGCGCGTCCTGATTAATGTGCACGGCGGAGGATTTCAATTGGATTCGGGGTCGCTGACCGAATCCATTCCGATCGCGAATCTGACGCACATCAAAGTGATTTCGGTTTTGTACCGGCTGGCGCCGGAGCATCCGTTTCCCGCGGCGGTGGACGATACCGTGGCGGTCTACAAGGAATTGCTGCGCAGCTACGCGCCGGGGAATATTGGTCTGTATGGCACCTCGGCGGGCGCGATTCTGACGGCGGAGGTCGCGGTGCGTTTGCGGCAATTGAATTTGCCGCTGCCAGCGGCGCTAGGAGTTTTTTCGGGCATGGGCGATTACAGCCGGTACACGGATTCGGAGGCGATTTACGCGCTGGATGGATTTTCGGGGCATCTCGATGTGCCGAAGGCGGCTCCGAGGCCCGATCCTTACGTCGGCGCGACGAACCCGCAAGATCCGGTGCTCTCGCCGGTCTTTGCGGACGTGCACGGATTTCCGCCGACGCTTTTCATTACCAGTACGCGGGACCTTTTGCTGAGCGGGACTGCGATTTTGCATTGGCACTTCTTGCGCGCCGGCGTGGATGCGCGGTTGGTGGTATTTGAGGCTTTGCCGCATGCGTTTTGGAATAACCCATCGCTGCCGGAAGCGAAAGAGGCGGACGCGACGATGGCGAAATTTTTGGATCAGCAATTAGGGCACTGACGCGAGGATTCTCGCCGTTTATCGCAGATAGTGGTCTGCGCCGAAGACCAGGCCCAGTGTTAGGAACGCGATTGCCATTTCGCCTAGCGCGCCGACGAAGAATGGGCGGAAACCTTGCTTGCCTAGTTCGCGGATGTTGGTGCGCAAGCCTACGCCGGCGAAGGTGAGCAGGAACGCCCAGCGCGAGAGATTGGCGAGGCTTACTAGCTGGTCTTTGCTGAAGACGTGCGCGGTGGCGATTGCGGAGATCAGCAGGAAACCTAGCACGAACTTCGGAAACTTCTGCCAGAGGAACGCGGCTTTGTTGGTCACGCCTTCGGTTTTTTCCTTGCGCGCCCAGTGGATGGCGTACCCCAGAACGACGAAGCCGATCATAGCGTTCCGCGCGGTTTTGGCCAGGACGGCTACTTTTGCGGCGGCGTCGGAATATAGCGCGCCCGCGGCGGTGACTTCGGCGGTGTTGTCAATTCCCAGGCCGGCCCACAAGCCGTAACTGAGGTCGCTCAGATGCAGCCAATGGCCGACGAGGGGGAAAATAAACAGGCTGATGGCGCCGAGTGACAGAATGGCGGCGATGGCGTAGGAAGCGTCTTCGTCGTCGGCGTCAATTGCGCCTTTTGCGGCGATGATGGCGGAGACGCCGCAGATCGAAGAGCCTACTGCGAGCAAATCGGTGAGCTTGGGTTTCAGTTGGAAGGCGCGGCCGAGAGCGGTCATGAACGCCAGAGAGACGGCAATTTCGATTGCGACCAGAACCAGGCTCACGCCGCCGAGTTTGACTACGTCACCGAGCAAGAAGCGCGAGCCGAGCAGAACGATGCCCGTTTTCAACCAGAATTCGTACGTGGCGATGCCGGCCTGGAAAATGCGCGGCACGCCGACCGTGTTGGCGATGGCCAGGCCGATCACGATGGCCCACAAAACGTATTCGATATTCGGGAGCGTGAGGTGGTGGGCTTTGCCGTAGGTGGCGATCGAGCGCTCGATGATTTTTCCGGCGTAGCCTACCGCGGTGAGGAGCGCGAGGCCGGGGATGAGACGCGCGGCTTGTTTGGAGAAGTTTTCTGTGGCCGGTTGTGGTATTGCGATCGAGCTGGCCATGCTGTGTCCCTCCGCTGATTTTTTGTGCGCGTTCGCTGGTGCGAGTTTGCGTTTGCAACAATATTTTTAGGGGCGATGTTCGTGCGGCGATGAATCTTGCCGCGAAGCCGATGGCGCACTGAAGTGCGCCGCTACAAATCCACGTCTCACGTCCGCGTCCGACTTACCACGGAACATGTTTGATTACGCCGATCCAGATTGCGCCGGAGAGTACCAGGGCTACGATTACTGCCCAGGTGTCCAGGGAAAGGCTGCGTGACGATGACACCGTAGGCGTTCTCGCCGCGTCGTTGGGTACGGCTTCAAATTTGTCACTCATGACGTTGCTCCTGTGGTTCGCGTTGTTGCTCAGCTTTGGGCCGTAAAAACAAAAAACCCGCCCAACCGCTTGGCTGTTGGCGGGTCGAAATCCGTTTATAGGATTACTGGACTATTCGGATCGCACCCGGCCCCAAGCGTCGCATGGACAACAACACGACGCGCATTGATGGGAGCAGGAGCAGCGATTCATAGTGAAATCCTAACCTGAGTAGATGAATTCGCAAAGCAAAAGATGCTGGGAAGTTGAGGGGATAGGACGCAGAGGATTTTGAGGAAAGGCTGGGCGCTGAAGGGCGCAACGACAAATGGCGCCGATTCCGCGGGGGCGAAGTCGGCGCCACGGTGGTTGCCGTTCCCCCGGACATTTTATTCCGGTGGAATGGTTCAGAAGCTGGCTACTTTGACGACGGGAACTCAAACAGCTCGAACAAGTCGCTGATCGCCGGGCCGTTGAGCGGCACGTAGGGGTTACCCTCGGTAATCGGGTTGGGATAATTGTCGCGGCTGCGATAGGTGACCGGGTTCAGGCTCCAGTTCCTCTCGATGAACTTGAGGATGGAGACGTGATCCGCGTAATCGTGCGCGATGTGTCCGCCCATAGAAAACGGCGAGACGACGATGCAAGGAATGCGCGTGCCGTCGCCGAAGAAGTCCAGCGGCTGGACGTAACCGGAATCGTAATAGCCGCCGCCTTCGTCGAAGGTGATGATGATCGCCGTAGTTTTCCAGAGATCCGGGTTGGCCTGGACCGCTTCGATGATTTTCTCCGTGAAGCCTTCGAACAAATTGAGCTTGGACGAAGATGGGTGGCCGTCCACGAACCCGCTGGGCTTGACGAAGGAAACGGCGGGCAGCGTGCTGTGGGCGATGTCCGAGTACAGGTTCACGGTGTCCTGGATGTGGGCGGTGCGCTTAGCTTCATTGGCCATAATGGACGTATCGTACTGGAACGGGTTGCAAATGTTGCAATACTCATCGGCGTGAGTGATCGGTGCGCCGAGGCCATTGGCTGAGCCGACTGCTCCGTAATTGATCTGATATTTATCCTCGGGGATGAAGCAGTTTGTGGTCACGGTTGACGAACACGGGCGCTGATTCGGATTGCCCACACCCGCGTAATCGTTCCACTGATCGCCGTAATACTTCCAGGAAATGCCCTTGGCGATAAGCTCGTCGCCAATGCTGCGCGTCGCGGACGGCGGAATGGTGAATACCGTGTTGTAGGGCGATTCGTCGGTGAAGGCGTTTTCGCCCTGGCCAAAGTAACCGGGATTATAATTGTTCAGCAGATAGTAGTGGCCCACTTCGCAGTGCGGATCAACTGGATGTGGAAGCGACTGGAGGTATTTCACAACGGCTGAAACTCCAGGCTGCGTGGGGTCCGCGCAGTTGCTGTAGGAGCCGCCGCCGTAGGAGGGAGAGCCGAACGAGCCGCCGCCGTATCCATCTTCCGTATACCAGTTGTTGGTGCCGCGTTGTGGATTTGGATTTTCGATTTCATCCACTACTCCCGCGTTTGCAGTTCCGGGGTCCACGGTCACATTGTGAGGCGGCATCTTGGCATGGCCTTCGCCATCGCTGAACCAGATGGCATCACCATGGCCCATCATGATGTGATTAGCGCCCGTTCCGCCATTGACGGACTGGTGGAAGTTGTCGCTCATGGAGTAGGTATCGGCGAGGCTCTTGAAGTAAGGAGCATCGCCCTGCTGGACGTTGTAAAACCCAAGAGCCGTTGAGCCTTCACCCGTGGTGGTGGCTCCAGGCAGGTAGTTGATGTCGAAATCGGCAGCTTGCTTCAGGCCGTTCGTGCCGGCCCCGACGGTGACTTCAACCCAAGAGAACAATTTGGCGTTGCAGCCGGAAGCATTGTCATCAGTGATGTGTTCACGGGAACAATCCAACTGCTGCCACATCTGGTAGAAGCGATGCACCGGGCTTGCGGCGTACGAGTTGTAGGTGAAGAGTTTACCGTTGGTGAGCTGAAACGGACCGGCGGGAAGGTCGCTAACGTTGGTAATGCGGATATCCGGAGTTTTAGACGTCAAGCCGGTACCTCCGGAAACCAAAGCTTCGTAGTAAGTCGGGACGGCGGGGGGTGCAGGCAGCGGCAATCCGTTTTCAGTTTCTTCTGCAAGGGTTATGCTGTCGCCCGGAATGTAGGAATCCTTTGCGCCACCCACGAGCGGGGCGGGAAGTACATCGCCGCCGAAATCAAGCTTGGGAGGGCTCAGCAGGAAAGGATCGCCGCCCTTGCCCTCGCCGAGATCCACCGCGGCTTTTTGATGGGCTTTTTCGAAATTGGGTCCGGGGGCGCCATCGGCTTTGATGATTCCTTCCGAGAGCAAGTTCCAAACCTTCTGGCCACCCTTCGGCACGTAGGTAGCGAAAACGTGGTCGAAGCTGCGGTTTTCACCAATGATGACGATGACGTGTTTGATGGGCGAGGTGGTCTTTGAGTCGTTGTCGTCCTGGGCTTGTGCCGTGCTCGCGAGCGGACCGCCGAGCGAGAATTGGAATAGTGCAAGCGAGGCCAACCCGATGCGCATGCAGTGCAGAGTATTTGATGCTACGTGCTTGAAGGACATTCACCCTCCTGATTTTTCAAAATCAGCTCCGAGTGGAGCTTGCAAGTAATAGTCGCGGTCTGTTGCTGCAGGATTTTTGCTTTGTTAATGGAAAAATAAAGCAGGAGGAAAAAATACGCTGGGTCCCTGCGATGTCCGACAAAACGCCGCGCTATTCACAGAATATTCACGCAATTTTTGCAGACCAGCGGTAGAGAGGTCTGCATCAATAAGTATCGGACGGGTGAACAGGTGAATTAGGAGATGAAGTACTGGGACTTTTTGCTTTGGACTGTTGCGATGAATCCGCGGGCACAACGAGAATCGTGCCCATCATTCCGCCATCTTCATGTTCCAAAAGGTGACAGTGATAAACGAAGGTGCCCACGGTGTGGGGGTCGCGAAAATCCATGCGCAAAGTAACGCTGGGGTACGCAAGGGTTTTGCCATTGAAAAAGGGCACGTTGACCGTGTCGCGCAGAAAGGGTTCGTTCACGGGCACGTCCATCCAAGCCGTCATCAAGAAGTGCAGCTGATGGATGTGGAAGGCATGAAGTTCCGTGGACCGATTCTCAATGATCCAATCTTCCACGTCTCCTTCATGCACCACGATGTCGGGCACATGCGAAGTTGGATCGAAGACCTTGGGAGTCTGCCCGTCCACGGTCAAATAAAAAGTCGTTGCGCTGTTGGGATCGTTAGGGTCGAGCAGTTTCTCGGAGAAATAAAGCCTGCGGGTACGGACGGGAGCGACGCTGCCTAGCCATGGTAGCGTGGATGGAGGAAACGGTACGGGTGACGCGGAAAGCTTCGAACGAGGCTCGGGCGCGTCATTCGAGGCCGTAATCGTCGCAATCATGCGATTGGGATCGTTTTCCCCGCCTGCTCCAGTGTCAACCGTGCGCGTCACGAGCAGTCCCGGTACCCCGATGGGCGGCGCCGTAATAATAAATTCGACTCGGCCGCCGGGTGGAATTCCTATATGACTTTTCCAATCAATGAAATCTCCCGACGTGCCATTGGAGTTGAGCGGAACGCCGTCAAGAGCGACAATGCCCAATTGCTGGGGCTTGAATTTATATAGAACCTCGAGGTTGAGGTAGGTGATGGCCGAGGCGTTCAAGACGCGCCAGAATTGGCGTTCGCCGGGTTTCATCGCAATAGCGGCGGGTGGGTAGTCAGGATAGGGAACCGGCACGTAGTTAATCGAGAGATCTTTGGCAGGCTTGCCAAAGCCGGTACCGTTGTTCGCGGCGTCTCCGTCATGGTCAATCAGCGTTGGCGGAACAACTGGCTCGGATTTCGAGGGCGGCGCATTGGGGTTCAGCAAATCCTGATCACGAATAATCAGAACTCGCTCCGGAAGGCCGGCCACTTCCTTATAGGCTCGCTCGATTCCTTCGATGATCATCGCGCCAGACAATCCGCCCAGGACCTGGACCTTGCTGAAACCATGAATGTGAGGGTGATACCAATACAAACCCGGAGGCTCGTTCGCGGGAATGTAGAAACGATATTCGAATGGCGAGTCGCCGGGTTGGATCGAGGTCTTCAGAACGTCATCCTGGTGGCAAAGGGCCGGCACGGTTAAGCCGTGGAAATGAAGATTGGCGGAGGTAATGGTCATGGACCCGCTGGTGCACGGATCCGCATTTTTTTCCGCGACGCCGTGATGATGGCCGGGGGGTGTGGCGGCGTGCTCCGGATTCTGCAGATCGTTCTTCAAGTTCAGGATCAGGAGGTCGCCCGGGCTCAGGCGCAGAGTGGGGGATTCATTGCCGTCCGCGGTGATGTAGCAGTAGCGAGTGGCGCCGTTCGCGTCGGTGTGATCGTGAACGGTGAGGTCAACCTTTAGGACCCCGTTCACGCTGCGTAAGTCTGTGGGTTCCGGGACGGAATTTCCGATGGCGGGACGAGGGCACGCATTGCCTGGTAAGTCTTGGGCGCCGAGGCCGGGATATGCGTAGGCAAAACAAAGAAAGGTGAATAGTGTTAGGGCAAATCTCGACATTACGAATGATTACCTGCGGACCCGTTCCACGCTCCTGAAGAAAGCGAACTGAGCGTTCTTGTGTGAGTCTGGTTTCGTTGCGGCAGTTTTTAGGGCGCCATCGTCTGTTGCCGCGACGTGGCGGCGCAGTAAAGTGCGCCGCTATAAAAACCTTTTTGTCCCGGGACGTCGAGTTAAATTTAAAGAACCGGCGTCTGCGAGCCAGGTGCTTAGCCGCCGATTTTGCTGAACGCCCAGAACAGTGTAGCCGCTAGGCAAATCGAGGCGGGCAACGTCAGTACCCACGCCAGAGCGAGATTGCGGAGCGTGCCCATCTGCAATCCGGAATGATTCGCGGCCATGGTTCCAGCGACACCGGAAGAAAGCACGTGCGTCGTACTGACGGGTAATCCGAACCAGTCCGCGGCGCCGATGGTGGCCATGGCGGTAATTTCCGCGGCTGCGCCCTGGCCGTAGGTCAGATGGTCTTTTCCGATTTTTTCGCCGACGGTGATTACGATGCGCTTCCAGCCGATCATGGTTCCCATACCAAGCGCGAGGGCCACTGCAACTTTCACCCAGGTGGGGATGAACTTGGTGGCATTGTCAATGTGGTGCTTGTAGTTCGCCAGGATGACGGAGTCAGCCGCCGAAAATTCCGGTTGATGGGTCTTATTCATCAAGCGCAGAGCTTCACTGACGACGTACATGTCATTGCGGAAGTTGCGAACCTTATCTTGCGGGACGGATTTGAGTTCCTTGTACAGGGCCATTTCCGTGCCGATGCTGTTCACGGTCTCGCGCAAGGCGAGCATCGTATTGGGAGTGAATTGTTTGCTGCGAATGTAGTCCGTCAAATCGTCGCGGGCGTCGCCGATGACGGCGTTGGGCGAAACGTAGTGATCGAGCATGTTGGCGGTCTGAGTCGACACCGCGACGAAATCTTGAGTCTGCTGAAAATTAACGGCGTGGTTGACGGCGTAGGCCGTGGGGACGGTGCCGATGAGAATCAGCATGATCAGGCCCATGCCTTTTTGACCATCGTTGGAGCCGTGGAAGAAACTCACGCCCGTGCAAGTGATGAGCAGCAGGACGCGGATCCAAAACGGCGGCGGCGCGGTGCCCTTGGGAGCCTCGTAAAGGGCTTTGTTGGGAATTAGCTTTTTGCAGACGATCAGGAGGAGGGCCGCGCAAACGAAGCCGACGAGCGGAGAAAGAAGCAGGGATTTTCCGATGTTGGTGGCCTGGCCCCAATCCACGCCGCTGGTGCCGGTCTTGACGGACATCAATTGATTAGCGATGCCCACGCCGATGATGGAGCCGATCAGAGTGTGCGAACTGGAGGCGGGAAGCCCGAACCACCAGGTGCCGAGGTTCCAGATGATGGCGGCGATCAGGAGAGCGAAAACCATCGCGAAACCGGCCTTGCCTCCTACTTGGAGGATTAGTTCAACCGGTAGCAGGGAGATGATCCCGAAAGCTACGGCCCCGCTCGAGACCAAGACGCCGAGAAAATTCCACATTCCGGACCAGACTACGGCGACGTGCGGCTCCAGCGTGTGGGTGTAAATTACGGTGGCGACGGCGTTGGCGGTGTCGTGAAAGCCGTTTACGAATTCAAATCCGAGGGCGGTGAGCAGCGCGATGCCCAGGAGGATGAAAGGCAATGCGCTGCTGGGATGCACGTCGGCGAGGTCACGAAGCAAGTGCGTTCCGGCATAGACCAGGCCGATTACCAAAGCCACGCCGAAGATTCCCATACCAATCTTGGCCGGCGCGCTCACGGTCATTTTGGCATCTAGAGCTGACGTACCTGCCGCCATTCAGCACCTCGTTGATCAGATTTAGTGCGGAGCGGGTGACGGTACTGCGCCATTGTTACGGGCACATGACAATTGGGTGAACAGTGCTGCGAACGATGGAGGCAAAGAGGCAGCAAAAGCGGTCGAGGAGCGGAGTCCGATCGCTATCGGCTATTTTAGATATAGGGTGAGCGGCCTGCGACATAGGGAAAGTATGGCGCGCCCGGAGAGAGTCGAACTCCCGACCTTTTGGTTCGTAGAGTGAACAAACACTAACCTAAGCTGTGGTCCGCCTTGCTTTCCTGCGACTTACGGACAAGCGTTAGACAAGATTCTGACAGATCTTTGGTCCCAAGTTGCTCCCTCGTGGCGATTGGTTGGTTTCTTGCTGGGTTATCGGAAATCAAGTTGCAACCCAAAAAAACTGACCTTTTGGTCCGGGGCCAAACGGTCGGAATCAGGTGAGTCATCTCTGAGTGGATCACGCCGCTTTGAGTGGATTGACAAAACAGAGATGACCGGTGCGGAGTTCCCAATCTCACGCAGCAATGAAATCCGTGTCTGCGTCTAATCAGATTCGGTAGCGGCGGTATCGATCCCGAGCAGATGAGCGATATTCAACGCATTAGAGCGGCTCAACACGCCTTGGCGGAGCTTGTAATCGAATGTCAGGGCGCCTGACTCACCTGAATCCTCAAAGTAAACGTTGCGGCCAGGCAGGCCGTCAGTTGCAATTTCAGTCAAGGCGAGGTCGTGCGTCGTAATCGCTCCAATCGCTCCCCGGAGCATCAACGCCCGGAGCACCCATTCGGTAGCAATTCTTCGGTCGTGTGAATTTGTGCCGCTCATAATCTCATCAGCCAAGAACAAGACGGGTTCTTGATCCGCAATTTGAATCATGCGACGCAATCTCTGTATCTCCGCCAAGAAATGGGATCGACCGTCTATCACGGAATCCTGAATCCGGATTGCGGCGCCTACCGCCAGAGCTGACACCTGCAGCTTTGTGCATCGAACGGGCGCGCCCATCAATGCCAGAACCACGTTCAGTCCGATGGCGCGCAGAAATGTGCTCTTTCCAGACATGTTCGATCCGCTGACGATAAGAAACCGCACCGCGTCGCCCAATTGGAGGTCGTTCCTCACGCAGGTAGTTTCGTCGAGCAGCGGATGACCGAGTCCTTCGGCCTCCAACACACGACCGTTTTCTACGAGCAGCGGAACTGTGTCTCCGGGATGCTCATAGGCATAAGTAGAAAGTGAAATCAGTGCCTCGAATTCCCCGATTGCTGCCACCCAAGCCTGCAGTGGGGCACCGTGACGACGGCGCCAGTGTTCGGTTGCCATCGCGAACTGGGTTCCCCACAACAAGCAAAACGATACATACGTGAAATATTCATTGTCGCGTTCCTTAACCAGACGGATCAATCGTTGCAAGCGACCGATGTTGTTGGAAGCCGCCGATCCCTCCCGCGCCAGGTAACCCGCAAGCGCACGGAGTTTCGCCGAGGAAAATCGCTCCCGCTCCACAATCTGGAGGAGTTCATACACAATGGGCAGCTCGATCGAAAGCGGTCCGAGCGATTCGAGTACCCGTTTCACTTGTGGACGAAATGCTCCCGCGAAGACACCCTGAATCGCGAGCACAGTAAGTGCGCAGACCAACAAGCTATGCAGGTCGAAGAGGCCGAACCAAAACAAAATCGGCAATACGGGTACTACAAGTGCCAAAACGAAGGCCAGGGGGCGAGCCCACAACGGAAACGGAGAACAGGGCTCAGCGGCCCACGTCTTCAGGAATTCGGGACGGCAGTCTGATGTCTGCGTTTTGCCAGCAGTCGCGAGCGACTCGGGTAAATCTCGACGCTCACGAAGCTCTGAGATGGCCGCATGGCGATCGCGGATCTCCTCTATGCTCGCCGGAGCTCTCATCCAGTCCGCGAGCGTCTCGCGGCCCATCTGAGTTCGAGCCGAGCACAATAATTGGTAAAGTGATCCCTGGCCAAAAAGATCCAAATCCGTGGAGTAGAAGTGATCTTGATCGCTAAGAAGCTCACCTGCGTCGAGGAATTCCCATTTCCGGTTCAGCCGGGCTACTCCCTTGTCGTAATACTCAGCGACGTTCCAGAGTCGAATCAAGCGGCGCTGGCACGCGAGACGACGCTGCAGAACGAACACAGCAGAGGCAGCGACCAGGATGGGCGCCCAAAACGGCAGTAACTTTGAAATGAGGGAGTAATACAACGCCACGCAGGTGACCAACCCAAGGACGGCCAGGGCCATATTGTAGGACGATAGACGGCTCATCTTATCGTCAATGTCACTGCGCAATTCGTTCGTCCGTCGAGCGTAGAAGGCAGACGGGCGAAACGTTTCCTCATCCCTAAGGGGCGTCACAGGACAAGAATATCATTGAGTCAACTTAGATGGCGCCGATGACGGTTTGTAGAGTATCGCCGTAAGTAGGAGTTTGATTGAAAGGGTACGGTGCGCCGTCCCGGGCCACCCGGACATTGAGCGCGAGTTTACGATGAATGCGTTACTCAGAACTTGAGGTATACGTGTGATTGAGTGGGAGACAACGCCCGGAGGTCCTGAATGCTCTGGTTCTACGAATCTTTCTTTCCCGTGGTCTGGATCCTCTTTCTTCTCTACTGGCAAATCAAAGCCACCAATACCAAAACCACCCAGCGCCTCGAGCCGGCTGCCTCGCGCATCCTGCGCGTCTTCATCTTCCTGATCGTGATCGTCCTCCTCTCGACAACTCGCATCCCGCTGCGATGGCTTTACCTCCAGCTCTGGCCGGTTGGCCTTTGGCCCTTCTGGCTGGGAGCTGCCGTCACCATCGCCGGCCTTCTCTTCGCTGTCTGGGCGCGCGAGCACCTCGGCAGAAACTGGAGCCGCTCCGTCACCATTAAGCAGGGCCACGAGCTGATCACCACCGGTCCCTATGCCGTGGTCCGTCACCCCATCTATACCGGCATTCTGGCCGGTTTCCTTGGCATGGCGATTGCCATCTCCCAAGTGCGCGGTTTCGTCGCCTTCGTTCTCATCTTTCTCGTGTTCTGGATCAAGCTCCGCATGGAGGAACAGTGGATGCATTCCCAGTTCGGCGACACGTATGCCACCTATGCTCGTCAGACCTCTGCCCTGGTGCCGTACCTTTTCTGATCGCTATGTGTCACGAGCCACCCTCACACCCGGAATGGGTCCTCACAGCTTCGATCCACCTCATATCAAGGCGCACAAGGCGGGGCCAGCTGTAGTAATGCACATGGACGAGAACGGCGTTAATCACTGACTTCTTCATCCGTGTTAAATCAACGATGTCAGCTACAAATCGCTGTTAGTGCGGAAGAATATCTGCCCCGTCCACTGGTCTTATCGCAGGTGGGCTCCAACGACCATCCAATGCTTGTGCCTTGGGTGCATAAAGGCGCATCGTGACACCCAACGTGCCCGTGGCAGGAGAAGGCAGCCAGTTGGAATCTTTGTCGGAGCCGGGGTCTTCGTGTTGGAGGTAGAGGTCGAGCGAGCCGTCTGCGTTGTATTTGAGGTCGCCTCCGGTAAGCGTTAATCGGTAGATAGCCCAGAAGGATTCCCGGTTCGTTGACTTGCCTCCGACCGCAACCTAAGATGTGCGCCGAAACCCGCCTCCGTCTGATTAAGGTACGCTTTTGACATAGTCAGCTCGCGGAGCAGCCTGTAATGGACGCGCACAATCCTAACCCTACTCCCGGCCTGGAGATGGCACATGTCCTGTTCATGGACGTCGTCTCCTACTCCACGCTGCCCATGGACCACCAGCAGCGAGTCCTCCATGAGCTGCAGGAGGTACGCTTGCAGAGCTTCGAGCGAAGACGTAGTGGCCTCTGCCAGTGGAACATCTAGCATCTGCACCGCCCGCGTCCGAGCACTCGCCGCCTACAAAGACTTCCTCGTGCTGTGCCCGACATCCCCATCCTTGTCGCTGCAAAGTCTGAGTATGCGAAGCTTCATTAGTTCCGAGGCAGCCGAGAGTACTCGGCAATGCCGATAAGTTCTATAAAAGGAGTCAAGGAAAAAACACTTCTCCTCCGGCCGGAGTTTTCCTTGCCGTCCAGCCCACCCCATGGAGCAGGTTTGTTCTGGCCTTCCGTTTCCGTAAGCTCGGGACGCTACATCATTCCTATAGCGCTTTTGGGTTTCTCTACCAGCGGTTTTCATCGCTTCTGCGCGACGAAGCCAATCAGTTCTGAGACCAACAAGCAGAACGGTTGTCAGGTGCCAACCATGGTTCTATTTGAGACTCGTGGTCTATAGCTTTTTCGGGTTGTCCGAGGGGGACTAGAGTCGCGTGTGAGACTTACATAGCTGCCCGAGGCATGCAAAGCCTAACTTATCGGCTGAGACTCGCCCTCGAACCCGAATGTCTCAAGAACCGCTGACCACCACTAGGATCCATCCCAGGGAGGGAACGGATTTCCAGAGACACTCAAGCTGTTTGTGGTTTCAGATGTTGGGCGTCGAAGCGCACCTCCTTCTTCCAGACGATCAACGTGATGGCTGCCATTTTGCGCGCCAGCGTCAGACGCGCCATTTCTGGCCGGATTCCTTTGGCCACCAGTCGATCGTAAAACTCCCGGAACGGTCCTGGCTTGGCCGCAGCCACCGTAGCTGCACTCTTGAACAGATTCTTCAGATCGTGATTGTGATTGCGATTCAGCCCACGAATCGAGACCGGCTTCTTTCGCGCGCTTCAGCTCTCCGTTCACACAACGATGCTCGGCACTGCGGTAGGTCTCGATGCCGAATCCGCTGTAGGTCCACAGCTGTCGCTTGGTACGGAACCGATGCGGTGTCTGGATCAGAGCGATCAGCAGAGCCGCCCGGATCGGGCCGATGAAGGGAATCCCGCGTAGCAATTTCCAAGCGGAGTGCTTCTTCGCCTCGATCAACAACTCGCTTCGCACTTCCTTGCGCAAGGGCCTCAGGAAATCGAACTGCTGGTAGTAGAACTCCGCTCGGCGCCGTACGCCGGCTTCGCTGATCTTGCCCAGCCACTCCGCACGATAGCGCAGCGCATAGACCTGCTTTCCCGCACAGGGAATCCCCCAGCTCCGATAGATCGCCTTCAGGCGGCTCATCACCCGTATCAGATCGGTGCTGATGGTCAGATAACTCCGCGCAAACTCCTTCAGCGTCCGCACTCCCTGCTCCCCGTGATAGACCGGACGGAGCAGGTTCGCTCGCAACAACTCGGCCAGCTTCCGCGCATCGATGCGGTCACTCTTGCTGCCTTCCTTGAGTAGAGCATTCCGCCGGGGATTACACACCACCAGCTGCGTCACATGCGGCTTCAGCAGGTCATATAACCAGGCAGCCCAGGTACCTTCTTCCAAGGTGACGTGCGGATATCCGCCCAGACCTTTGAAAAACTCCAAAATGGTGAGGGCTTTCGTTTCGATCGTCGATTCCATCACCAGCTTGCCAGAAGAATTTAGAACGGCGATGGAGATCGCTTCCTTGTGCACATCCATCCCGATATACTTCACGCTGTTCATGTGAGGGCGCTCCTCCTTGTTGTAAGTTTGAGGCCGAACACTCCAAACCTACTCCACAAGGGGCGCCCTTTTATATTGCGTCCCGATGACACCGCCGCTCGGCCGTGTCTAATCGCTTGGGTGTCTTTGGTGCTGCTACGATGATGCTAAAGTGACGATTTCCAGCTCTATGCCGGGATTGTATTGGCGCGCGGCGAAACGCTCCTATCCGCTCCGACTCTCGCTCCGTGTCGGCCACCAAATAGAGCAGTGGGCGCGGGCTGGTAGAAGTTATCGAACGCGCACCGCAACCCGCAAAACAGCGTCATCGCGTAACACTGCTGGCGAAACGTCGCGTTGCGCATGAATGGCGACAGCGCGTAGAGCCCCACGGCCATCTCCGCCCAACTCACTGCGACCCACTCCACCGGCAGCTCAAACCGCAACAACGCTGCCAGTGAAAGCGTGCCGAACCATGGCAGCGTCCCTCGCACCACGGGCGAGTCTTGCGTCCGGAACGCTGCGTAGTAATAAATCGCCGCCAGGAGCGCCACCGTGATCACCGGAACCGCCACCGACCCCACGCGCGCTATGGAATTCAGATCAGCAACGAAAATGCGTACAAGACTCGCGAGCAACACCAACCGTGCCCGCATCAAAAGCGGCTTCTCCCGCAGCGCCTCCGCCGTCTCTACCAACGCCAATCCGAAAAGTCCCCACGCCAATCCCACTGCTGCGGTTGTCGCTTGGTCCCACAGCAACAGCGCCACCAGCAGCGAACTTCCAGCGCCCAACTCACCAGGCGCCGCTTTCAGCCACCTCCATCACGTTTGTTGTCCGCTCCCTACGACGCGTAAGGTGCGAAGTTCTCCGTCTGCTCGACGCCAATTCTCTTCAAGTCTGCCATCAAGGCAATCGGGTCCACCGCGTCAACCAGGAAGTGGACACCTGGCCGGACGGATTTGCCTTCCGAAATCATGCGGGCAACGATCGCTGGCACAAGCCCATTGATCCAGTAGTCGCGGCGCTCCCTGTAAACGACCTGCGCGGTCAAGGCGAATCTGCGCCCTTGAGACCGCCCGAGCACCTGTGCCATGGCAAATCCATCCACCGGCAAACGGTTTCTGCGAAACATCCTCCGGACGAGTCGAACAC
This sequence comes from uncultured Acidobacteriota bacterium, assembly GCA_963795005.1. Classification (GTDB taxonomy): domain Bacteria; phylum Acidobacteriota; class Terriglobia; order Acidiferrales; family UBA7541; genus Palsa-295. The sequence continues at coordinate 98,393 of CAWCGE010000030.1, forward strand.
CGAGTCCTTCGGGTAAAGGCAGCAGCTCGCAACGATCTGGCCCGCGTCAGGGACCTGTTGGCGCACGGTGCCGATGTCAAGCACAAAACTGATGATGGTGAGACGGCGCTTTACGAAGCCATCGCACGGTACGATCCATCGATCAACAATCTGCCGACCGTGGATGCACTTCTGAAAAGCGGGGCCGACCCCAATGAACGCGAGATTTTCGATGCCAGCGCCCTTAGCATTTCCCTTACGCGCGACCATGCCAACCCGGCGGTTACGCTGCGACTCTTAGAAGCGGGTGCCGTTGTTCCCTACGATTGCGGAGAGGGGGACTCTCTCCTCTCTCTGGCGACCCAAGGTAGTAGCCTTGAGGTAATGCGAGCCCTGATCGATAGAGGAGCGCCTGTGAACTGCGAATATAGGGGTGCATCGGCGCTTTATTGGGCAGCTATCAATGGACGAGTAGATCGGGTGACCTTGCTTTTACAGAACGGGGCTGATCCCACGGAGGCCGCGAGGTGCCCAAACTCCGGACCGGGCGTTAAGACGGATTTTGCGAAGACTTGCGAGCTTATTGAACGCGCTCTCCGCACCTCACCAACGAAGTGACGCAGTAGCAGGGAAAAAACCATCGATAGCAATTGTCATATAACGGCAAACTCGGAAGTAGGTTCCACCCGCCTGGTTAGCTACCGTACCTGATGGCTCGGACCTTGCGATTCGCACAGCGCTTGTTGAAGTCAGTTGGGTCTTCGCTCTGGAAATGCTGCGATCATTTCCGTGAATTGCGATACGGCCGTCTGTTGAAGGTGGTCGGCGATCGCGCTAGTAGCGAACTGGCTTTCGCTCGAGTTGAAAAAAACTTCCGGTTCTTTCCGTTCGCGGCCTCGTAGTTGAAGTCGCGACCGAAAGCTTTGCGTCAAGCCAGCATCACCGTTCGATTGTCCGCCGGGGTGTTCGGCCGGTGCGCAAATGGTGCTTGGCGACAACATCGAAGCGACCAAGCTCTTTAACGAAACTCCCCATTTTTGGAGAAACAAGGGCTTGGTTCCCGGCATGCTCGACCTCGTCGGTGCCGAGATTGCCGCTCACCCAGAGGACGTCAGCAGTCCCATATCAATATTGGTGGTCGATAAGGACGGGCCACGTTGGCTTCCAGGGTTCCGGGGTCTATGCCCCGCCTTGCAGTCGACGAGTCATTGATGCTCTCTTGAGATGACTGAATACCATTGTCAACCTGAATCTCCGACCAATGCTCGGACCTGACTTCCATGGCAGAGGGTATATCGTAATCCTCGTAACGTTCCGAAAGGTATAGCCTGAGTATAACCAAACCTGACGGCCAAGCCGCTAACTCAAAAACATTCGTTTTTGTTAGGAAAATGGCGCACCCGGAGAGAGTCGAACTCCCGACCTTTTGGTTCGTAGTTGTTGGGTCGAAATTCACATCTCGTTTGTTTGGCGTCGCCTACGTCCAGAACGCACGCCGCTCTTCTTTTCCAACTGCACCCAATCTTGCACCCAAATCAGTACTGCGCGATGGCAGCTTCGGGACCGCGTCCGACCGGTCGGGAGACCTTTTCTCGCCTGTTGCTGCTGGTCCGAAGGCTCCGAGAGCCTTTGTGACCACCGCCGGGCAGTTCGCACCCGGAACTCGGTGCGGGTGAGACTGTAGTCACCTACAACATTGCGAACTTTCAAGACCGGTATAGAATGGCGTCTGTTTTTGAAGCGAAAAGGAGATCAATCCAAGGAAACAGTAGCGGCGGCCAAAGTGCGGTGGCGGGCTACCCTTCTCTCGTCAACTTCATGGAGCAAAGACCTCCCCAACTCCGCCACGAGCTCCGCGCAGGACAAATGGCCATGGTCGCGATCGGCGGTTCGATCGGCACCGGTCTTCTGCTGGGATCGGGCGCGGCGGTCCAGATTGCCGGGCCGGGAGTCATCCTCTCCTACATCCTGGGCGCGCTGATTGCTTTCACCGTGACGACGGCGCTGGGCGAGATGTCGAGCCTGCATCCAGCCGCCGGCTCGTTTGGAGTCTACGCCGATAAGTACCTGAACCGCTGGGCAGGCTTCATTTCGCGTTATGGATACTGGTTTTCACTGGTAATCGCCATCAGCGGTGAACTCGTGGCATCCGCCACGTACATGCGTTACTGGTTTCCACATATTCCCGCCACGGCCTGGATTGCGGGATTCGCGACGCTCCTGCTAATCATTAATTGGGGGGCGGTACACACCGTCGGCAGTTTTGAATACTGGTTCGCGATGATCAAGGTCGTAGCGATTGCGGCCTTCATTCTGATCGGCGCCGGATTGCTGCTAGGCGGAAGGGCACAAGCGCACTACACCACCGACGGCGGTTTCCTGCCGCATGGCGCCGCAGGTCCATTGCTGGCGCTCCCGTTTGTTCTGTTCAATTTTCTTGGAACCGAGATGGTGGCCATCTCTTCTGGCGAAGCACGTTCCACTTCGGACATCGTGCGCGCAACTTACATATCGTTGAGCGTTCTCACCTTCGTTTATTTATGCGCGTCCGCGGTACTGGTAGGAGTCGTGCCGTGGAACCTGGTTGGCGTGGGGCAGAGTCCCTTCGTGACGGTGTTCGAGGTGGCGCACGTGCCGGCCATTTCACTGGTGATGAACTTCGTGGTGCTGACGGCCGCGCTCTCCGGTGCGAACGCCGCCCTGTATGTGACTTCGCGCATGCTGTACTCGCTGGCTGAGTCGGGATATGCGCCTGCAAGACTCGCGCAGCTATCGGCAAAGGGCTCGCCGCGCAACGCCGTGCTGTTATCGGCGTCGGGAATCGTGGTCGCTCTGGTCGTGCAGTACGTCGCACCGCAAAATGCTTTCCTATATATCATCGGGGCTTCGCTGGTCGGCGGAATGCTGGCGTGGTGCATCGCGCTCGCCTCGCACGTGGCCATGCGCAAAAGGCTGTCGCCAGAGCAAGTGGCGGCGCTGCCGATGCGCGCTCCCGGCGGAGCAGCGGCATCCAAGGTCGCGTTCGCGGCGATTGTGGTGATCGTGCTGTGCGCGTGGTGGACACCGCAGGCTCGCATTACCATTGTCAGTGCAGGTCCGTATCTGTTTCTCTTGACCGTCTTCTATCTCATGGCGAAAAAAGCACGCTCACGGAATTAGGTGCCGGCATGGCTGACCCTCTCTTGCGCTATCGCCAGGAGTTTCCAATCCTGGAGAAGACGACTTATCTCATCAGCAATTCACTGGGTGCGATGCCGCGTGGAGTCTTTGACGCACTCCACGACTATGCCGGGGTTTGGGCTGCGCGCGGAGTGCGTGCGTGGGAGGAATACTGGTGGACGCTGCCGCTGGAGATTGGCAACCGAATCGGTGAGCTGATGAACGCGCCGATGAATTCAGTGGCCATGCACGGCAATGTCACCCAGTGCCAGGCAGTGGTCGCTTCCTGCTTTGACTTCAGCGACGAGCGCAATAAGGTGGTCTACACGGATTTGAACTTTCCTTCCGTGATGTATTTCTGGGAAGCGCAGCGGCAGCACGGCGCGCGCGTCCACATGGTAAAGACGGATGATGGGATCGAGGTTCCGACCGAACGGCTGCTCGATGCGATTGACGAAACCACGCTGCTGGTTCCGGTGTCGCACGTGATCTTCCGCAGCTCGTATATTAACGACGCCAAGGCGATCTGCGAGAAGGCGCACAGGGTGGGCGCGCACGTGATTCTCGACACCTTTCAATCGCTCGGCTCTGGCGTTCCCGTGGACGTGCGAGAGCTCAACGTGGACTTTGCCTGCGGAGGACTGATGAAGTGGCTCTGCGGCGGTCCCGGAGCCGCCTATCTCTACGTACGCCCGGATTTGGCCCGCACGCTAGCGCCGAAGTTCACGGGATGGCTTGCGCACGAGAATCCCTTCGGTTTTGAAACCGGCGCGACGCGCTACACGCACGGGGCTTATCGGTTCGTTAACGGAACGCCGAACATTCCGGCTCTGTACGCTGCTCTTCCCGGACTGAAGATTCTCCGCGAACTGCCCATGCTTCAGGTGCGCGAAAAATCGCAGCGCCTCACGGCGCGGATCGTCTCGCTGGCAGAGCAACGCGGCTGGCACGTCAACGCGCCGCGCCATCCGGCGCGCCGCGGCGGCACCGTCGCAGTGAATATGCCCAACGCAAAGGCAGTGTGCGCCGAGTTGCTCAAGCGCGACATTCTGGTTGACTGGCGGCCGGGCGGCGGTGTGAGGATGTCGCCACACTTCTACAACAAGGATGAGGAAATAGATTTCGCGATGGCGGCAGCCGACGAGATCCTTCGCACCATGCAGTGACCCAACGGACCACATGGGCCAGCTCGGAATATCGAAGGAAAAGCGGCTCTCTACGCAGGACTTGTTCAGATTACGCGTTATCTAATATTTCCGTTCGAATTTTGGGTCGAGGACTTTGCGGGCGCTTTCCACACCAACGACGGGCAACGACGGGTCGTTCAAAAGCCCGAGCTGTTTCAAGACGGATGCTTGGTCCCAATAGATGTGCTCGTGGGCGAGTTTGCCGTCGCGGAAACGAACAATCGCGACCAGAGGCACTTCGACGCGGCGATTGGTGGGCGGAATTCCGGGCAGCATCCAGGGCATTTCCTGCGTGTGAGTGAAGGAGAAGATCATTTCATCAACGAGCTGATCTTCGCCGACAGTGCGGGAGACGGGAGTGAGCGAGGTGTCGGGTGGCATCACGGGTATGAACCCGTGCGCATAGAAGTGGCGCAGGGCGGCCTTGCCGTAACCGCCCGTCATGACGGGGACGTGGTTGACGTAAGCGTCCTCGGTCATAGTGGCCAGCGTGGCTTCGGTGTCGCGCGTGACGAATTCGTCTGCGGTGTGTTCTTCCCAGAGTTTGCTGAGGTCGTGTCGTGGCATGGCAGGGATTATACTTCGCTTCTCGCCTGCATCAATTATTGCGTCGGCTTGGTCGGCGCGTGAATCCGAAAAGCAAGTTCGCGGTGGAGGTGTTATTCCCGATGAGATTCACGCTAGTGATCTATCGGAGGCGCGTTTTCAGGAAAGCGTGAAGTTGGGCGAGGTGCTCTTCGCGCGTTCGATAAAGCCGTCTACTTGGCTCACGTTTCCGATAGCGCGACTCTCCAGGAGTTAGACAAGCCAATTTGCGGTAATATCGCGCCAAGAGACTAGTTCTCGAGTAAATGCTGCAATTAAGAGACAGTGTTCGCCTATCCCTAAGTCGGAGGACGTCGATGGACGAAGAAGAGTTTGATTCGTTGATGCGATCGCGGCCCTTCGGAAGGGATGACGCGATGCGGGTGGATGCTCGTTTGCGGCGCTGCACGACTCTCGCTGCGGCCTTATGGGGTAGGACTTCCGAGAACCTGCAACGTCAACTCTTCGCTCCATATCCAGAAATACCTTCCGGGTTTGAGTTGGCCGATTTTCGGGAGCTTCAACGGAGCGTTCAGAAAGTATCTGACAGATTGGATGACCCGCGATATGCGTGGTTGTCTCCTGCGCTGGCTTTTTCTTATGTCATCGTCGTTGGAAGTGAACGTTTCACGGCATGGGAAGCGCGGTGCGAGGTCGTTCGCCGTGCGATTGAGTATTTGGAAAAGCACTAAGAATCTGGGACGGCATTTTCTGCAAGAACGGACGTTACAAATTGAATTGCAATTATTCGGTCGATACCACTGGGAGACGCGATATTGCGGAATCGACTGCTTGTTATTTTGTTGCTTGCATAGGAGTAATCACGCTTCGTCGGGCCAGCGCGAGTTCCGGTAGCCATGAGCCACTTCAGTCCTTTTACGTGGTCTCCGGCCCCCGGCTTTTGGTGAAGGCAGCGGTAGAAGCCGCGCAATCGTGGCGATTTGCTCGGGAAAGCGTGTCTGGACAACCCTTAGAAACTTATAGGGTCCTGAACGAGAATTTTGGTCTCATAGTGCGTGTCTTTCTTAGGCTGCCTTGAGGCCGACAGCGTCCACGAGGTCATCTAGAGCATGAATGACGGCAGTATATCGAGAATCGAGAGAAGTGATCTTTTCTTTCGGAATGGCCTGGTCCGCGGCAAAGGGCTGCAAAATGCCAGCAGTCAAGGGAGCATAAATTTTTTCATAGAGCTTCAGGAACACCAGGCAGAGCTGATAGCCATGGGGGAGGAGCCGGTAGCGGCGGGAATGAGGGACCTTTTCCACCAAGCCTTTGGCGCGCAGCTTCCAGAGGTCATAACGGAGGGATGCCAGTTTGTACTCCTCCGGTGCCCTGTGCAGTGCCTGCAGAGTTTGTGGGTATAAGTCGCGAGTGGTGAAGGTGCCTTCTGCCGCGAGGTAGCAGAAGCGCAGCAGGGAGTGCATGAGGGCCAACTGCCGAGGCTGATCGAGCTTCAGACCGGGGATGCGTCTGCCGTTGGGAAGAAGCGTGGGCTGGGTGAGTTGGCGAAGTTGCTCGCGATCCACAAAGGTTTCCAAGATATCTTGCTGCACGTCCAGATAGCGGTCGATGATGCCGTCAAGCCTCTCTCGTAACTGAGGAAGATTCTCCACGGCTTTGCCAATGCCGTAATCGGTAGAGACATTGTTGGTCGCAGGTTCCGTGCGGAGGAGGAAACGATCGCGGACGTACTGTTTGAGGAAGCCCTTGCGGTAGTGGCTGCGGATCACCGGGTTGGCTAGGTTTAGATCCTCGATCACAGTCTGGAGCTTGTCACCATGACGCCGGGTGATGCGGCGACCGAAGATCAGCGTGAGTTTGTTGGGTTGACCGATGGTGCGATTGGCGTCGAGGAGCCGTTGCTCGAGAGCATCGACGGCGGCGCGACGACGGAAGATGAGATTGTCGCAGGTCTCCACCTGCGCAAAAAACAGTCGGTGCTGAAGGCTGGCGTGCTTTCTCTCCTCGGAAGTGAAAAAGGGGGTGAAACGGGTCAACCACTTCTGGCCACAACGGATCAGATCGTCGGCGGTGAGGGAATCGGCGAGTTTCTGCAGTGTCTCAGGATCCGAACACTGCAAGAAAGCGTTCGCGCACTGCTGAAAGCGGATGCCCTGCTCTCGCATGCGCAGGGCCAGCCAGTAATGCTGATTGAGACAGACTCGGGCGGAGAAGGGAAAGTAGGGGCAGACCCGTACAAACATTTGTCCCCAACGGGGGTCCTGGATATAGAAGTTGTATTGCTCGACCCAACGGCGCTTCATCTCCAGATGCCAACGGTCGTCTTTTCCGATGGCGGTCATGATGGTGGCGGGCTCGCGCGCTTTAATGATGGCCACCACCTGATCGGGTTGGGCACGTCGGAAGTAGCGAGCCACGAAGTCATCGCGCCGGCCTGGGGATCTTCCTGAATGGGTACGCCCAACTTCAGAGAGCGGTTCTTGACCCAGTTGTGGTATTGCGTGGCGATGTCCCGCAACAGTTGCCGACTGACTGGATAGATGTGGCGATAGCTCCAGAAGAAGCCGACGGCCCGCTGTTCCTGCTGAAAGGGCTGGATCGCAGCATGAAGCAGGATACGATCGAAGCAACGATACGCAAAACGGATGTTATCCTTATGGTGTTCGTAAAAGGCGTTCATAGGGTTCCTCCAGAGGGGTGAGATCCCTGGAGCATACCCCACTGGACGCCTCTCTGTTTTATGCCTGCCCCTCGAGCTGCGGCGCGAACTTTTCAGGACCTTTTGGTGTGGCGCAAAGCACACGAGTTGGTGCTGGCAGTGTACTCGTTCACGGCGACCTTTCCGAAGGAGGAGACGTACGGCTTGGTGCTGCAAATACGGCGAGTCGCAGTTTCTGTCCCTGCCAACATTGCCGAAGGATTTCGTCGGCGTGGTAAAGCTGACAAAGCGCGCT
>CAWCGE010000031.1:0-222909 GCA_963795005.1 uncultured Acidobacteriota bacterium
ACCGACAGGTCACTTCGAGGATTTGTGGCCGATGCCATAGAAGTCCTCTGAATTGATAGGCTTACTGCCAAGTCCCAATTGCAGCACTTGCATCTGACTACTGCGGTCAAAGACTTTATCCGGCAGCAAGCGTTTGACTACGAGTCGAAATCCTCCGAACGCAAGGCCGGAAATCAACGCAAAACAACAGATAATTCCGGTCCCGATGATCGCCCCCACGATCATCGTAGTGATGGCCGGCTCTTTGAATTGGAATGTCGGCTCGTTCCAGGTTACTTCGGTGCCGGATTGAATTTGATCCAGCAATTTGTTTGCTTCCTCGGGGGTGCGCGCTCCGGAGACGAGGGCGAGCAGAGTGATCGAGCGCCTGGCGAATATCGGTAGGGAGTGCGGAGCCGTACCCGGTGAATTCACATGGTAATCCTGCTCCAGTTGCGCCAATTTTTTTTGCGCGGTTTGCGGCGTGGGGAAGTCCGCAATCAGCAGATTGAGTTCCCGTCCGTCCACACGATATCTTGCCACCTCGGCTTCCGCCCCGCCGTCAAATCCGAGCCAATCATTGGGTGTCACGGGGAAAAATTGGTTCAGCGTCTGCGGTCCCAGAATGTACTTGTCGGACCGCTCGATGAATCCCTTCGTCGGCAAGTGCTCGGAGATCGTTGGAAGCGGCCCTTGTTGAGCCTTGGGGTTTATAGCGGCCACTAGAGCGTTCAAATCTTTGCCGAATCGCTCAAGGTCTGCGCCGCGGATATCAAGCACCAAGTTCCCATTGAGTACCAACGCCCGTTCATGTGACATCGCCGAATGATCCGTCACATCCGCGCGCGGCATGTCCGGAGAACGCAGGTAGGAGTAAATGCCATAGGCTCCGCTGGGGTCTTTCATCTGGTACAGCGTTACCTGCAGCAGGGCGTCCTTGTCGCGCTCGTAGTTCGCCGTCTCGGCGGAGAGAATTCCGTACTCGTGGGCTGCGGCAGCCGTGTCCGGGCCCTTGGATTCACTTCCCTTCGCGAGGGTAGTCCCCGCGCTCCATCCCGCGAAGGAGTTAGGAAGGATGTTCTGGGCGAACGTCGGCATTGCCCCCAGAAACGCAATAATGGAAAACAAGAATATGGAGCGACGCATGGATAACATCTTACATTAGACGCCGGAATTCTACTTAGGGTTCCCTTCGGCAGCCACAATTGCCGAGCCGCCGCCACCAACGGAGCCATTGTGGTTGTCGGAGACCAGCTTGGACTTATCGTAGGAGAGGCTATTCAAGCTTTCAAGATAAGAGGCGATACCGCGATACAACCCGTCAGCCACGCGCTGGCGCTGATCGGTCTTCTTCAGCAATTTTTCATCGCTAGGATTGCTGATGAAGGAGATTTCCGAAAGCACCGAAGGCATGTTGGCGCCGATGAGTACGACGAATGGCGCTTTTTTCACCCCGCGGTTCCGCTCGTTCTGGCTCACCAGTTGCAGCCGGTGCGTCAGCGAGTCTTGAATGTCGCTGGCCAGTTCTTTGGATTCTTCGACTTTTTCGTTGCGCGCGATTTTCTTGATGATGTCCTGCAAATCGTGCAGCGATTCCTGGGCCAGGGCGTTCTCGCGTGAGGCGACTTCCATGGACTCCTCGGAAGTCGCGAAATTCAAGTAGTAAGTTTCGATTCCCCGTGCGGCTTCGTCGTGGCTGGAATTGGCGTGGATCGAAACAAACAAATCCGCCTTGGCTTCGTTGGCGATGGCGGTGCGCTGCTCGAGCGGTATGAATGTGTCGTCCTTGCGCGTGTAGATCACTTCCGCGCCGGGCAGCTTTTCTTCGATTTCGTGGCCGAGCCGCAGGGCAACATCCAGACAGAGATCTTTTTCCATCAGGCCATGAGGGCCGATCGTTCCGGTGTCGTGGCCGCCGTGTCCCGGATCAATCACGATGCGGCTGATCTTCAAATCGAGCGCGCGCGTGAGCGAACGCTGGCCATCGCGCGTCGGCTTGGATTCGCTCGGCGGGACCAATACGGTCTTGGTCGTATCAGCTTTCGTTTTTGGAGCAGCGCTCTTGCCGGCGGCGACGGGCGTTCCCATCCTCGCAGAAGGCGCAGGCTTATCTTCAGGGCGAACTGAAGCGGTCTCATTGGCAGCTTCGGGTCGCGCCGCGGGATTTCCGGATTCGCCCTTCGCCGCATACACCACACTAGGCGTCGGAAGGGCCGGGGGTGGCGCAGCTGCTGCGGCGGTCGTCGCAGGCTGTAGGGCTCCGCTGGCCGTCATCACCGGTGGTTTGTTGCGAACCTCGATCACCAGGCGGTAAGGGTTCGCCAGCAAATACGCCGAGCAATCGCGGGCGCCGTCCACATCGAGCACCACGCGTACGACTCCATCCTTGTTCTGCGCGATACGCACCGACTTCAGGAGCCCGTCTTTAACGTCCAAATTCTTTTTCGCAACCGCGGGCGTGAGCTGCGCCCGGTGCAGATCGAAATAAATTCGGTCCGGGGATGCGATGCGCGCGGCGTTAAATGCGACGGTATCGTCCAACGTGACCACGATGCGCATGGCGCTGTCCGCGTTCCAGGTCTTAATATCCAGGACGCGCGGCGTGCCCTTTTCGCTTTCACGCTGCTCTACCACTTTGCCCTTGAGCTCGGGCAACGCGTCGGCGGCACTCGCAGCTGCGGCCGCCGCAGCAGCAGAAGCCGCCGCTGCCGCCGCCTGTTCGTTCGCTTTCTCGCGCGTGGCGGCGATTTGCTGCAGTAGGGCGCGAGCGTCTTCCGAGCGGTCCGACTTCGGAAAGTGTTTCAGGTAATCTTTCAGCGTGGCTTCGGCCACATCCGGCTGATTCAATCCTTCCTTCTGGATTTCGCCGATCGAATACATCGCCTGGCTGCGATAGCGGCTGCCGGGGTATTGTTTCAGCAGAAAGTCGTAGGTTTCGATGGCGGACTGGAAGTATTTCGCGTCGAACAAACGGCCCATCTCGTCGTACAGCTCGGCTTCGGCGACAAGGCTCGGCGTAACTTCCTCGGCTTGCGGAGAAATCAAATAGACTTTGTGATAAGCGGTGAGAGCCTGGCGGTAATCCGGGAGGGTGCGCTCATTATCACGCGTGCCTTCCAGTGTCGTGCGCAGCCTCACGGCGCGCTCGAACTGTTCGCGCGCCTGCATCCTCCTGTCCACGCCCGCGGACGCGGAAAGAGCGAAAGCTAGCGCCAACGCTAGGACCAGCCATTTGGCCGAAAATTGGGTTCTGGCGGAAACCACGTGCGTCATTCGTTCGTGAAAATTAACCGGCCATTCGCGTCCACTTCCTTGCGCACTGGATTTCTTGGCGGAGTCCAGAGCGCCGAGTCGCGGCCGGAGCCGGGCCGAAAATATGCGTCGGTGACCTTCTGCACGTATCTTTGCGTTTCGGGGTACGCCGGAACGCCCCTGCTCAGATCCACGGCGCGCTCACCGGCGTTGTACGCCGCAAGCGTCTTGGTCAGGTCGCCGTTGTAACGATCGAGCAGCGACTTCAGATACGTCGTCCCGCCTTCCACGTTCTGCGCAGGATCAAAAGGATTACCAACGCCAAAGCGTTGCGCCGTGCCGGGTATCAGCTGCATCAGTCCCACGGCACCCTTACGGGAGACCGCGCGCGAATTCCAACCGGATTCCGTGCTGATGACGGCTTTAACCAGCGCGGGATCCACTTGATGGCGCGCAGCGGCGTCGCGAACGATGCGATCGAGCCGCCCGTCCGTAGCGCCGAGCGTCGAGGCTGTCTCCTGCGACGACATCGCCGTAGAAGCGCCCCCAGTCGCCAAGGGAGAACCTATAGTACTCCCACGACGTGCTTTGGGGGAATCCCCATTCACGAAGACAAGCTTGCCGTGCTCGTCCAGAGAGGTGGAGATCTGGGCGTGGCTTGGCGAGGCGAGCGTCAACCACGCGGCTGCGACTAGCACTGCAACTGGGATGCAGTTGGTCTTCATAATGCTTGCCGACACCCGACTGCGAACGACAACCGACACAGACACCCAACAAAGGCCCTTGGGAAGGCAGAGCGCTTTTTCGCGGACAAACAAGCGACACACACACACCCGAGAAGGAGGCTTCTCCGGCGTAAGCATCTGGCGCAACAGGAATTATAACAATTGGTCTAGGAGGGGGTAAACGTGGTCAAGGGCCTTTTGTATGGCCGATGTGTCTTTTCCGCCAGCCTCCGCCAAATCGGGTTTTCCGCCCCCGGAACCGCCTACGATCTTGGCCAGTTCCTGGACGATTTTCCCGGCGTGGACCTTGGGGATGAGGTCTTTGGTAACTCCTGTGATTAGAGCAACTTTGCCGTCTTCGGCGGCGGCTAAAACGATGACCCCAGAGCCTATTTTCTTGCGCAGCGCGTCCACCAATTGGCGCAGGGCCTCGCGATCTAGGCCGTCCACTTGGGCGGCAATCAGGCGAACATCCTTTACCGTGCAGGCTTGTTCGGCCAAATTGGATGCGAGCGAGCCTGCTTCCTTGCGCCTCAGTGCTTCGAGCTGCTTTTCCAGCTGCTTGCTGGATTCGAATTGGCGTTCGAGCGCCGCGAGGATGTCGTCTTCACCCGAGTTCAACATTCCGGCGACGGCGCGCAGCGTGGCGAGCGACTTTTGATATTCGGCGAGAGCGCGGTCGCCGGAGATGGCCTCGATGCGGCGAACGCCGGCAGCGACCGATTGCTCGGTGACGATTTTGAAAACGCCGATATCGCCGGTGCGGACGACATGGGTGCCGCCGCAAAGTTCCTTGCTGTAGAAACCGCGTGGCGCAGAGGCGTCAGGAATCGTGACTACCCGGACGTTGGCTTCGGGATATTTATCGCCGAAGAAGGCCAGGGCACCGGAAGCGAGCGCGTCGTCAATATTCATGATGTCCGTGCGCGTTTCGAGGTTTTTGCGGATTTCTTCGTTGACCTGCTGCTCGATTTCACTGAGCTCGCTGGGATCCACCTGCGCGAAATGCGAAAAATCGAAGCGCAAGTGGTTGGGCGCGACGAGCGAGCCGGCTTGTTTCACGTGCGTGCCGAGAATATTGCGCAGGGCAGCGTTCAGCAGGTGCGTGGCCGTGTGGTTGCGCATGTCGCGCACGCGGCGTTCGGGATCGGCAATGGTGGCGAGGCGATCGCCGACGTGCAGGTCTTCCTTCGCGACGATGCGGTGCGCGATCACGCCGGTGACGGGATAGTAGGCGCCGCGTACTTCAGCGAGTTCGAGCGCTTCGGAATTGTCGTAGAACGCGCCGGTATCGGCGACCTGTCCGCCGGATTCGGAGTAGATGGAGGTGCGGTCGAGGACGACTTCGGCTTCCGTCCCGGCTTTGATTTCATTTACTGCGCCGTCTTTGGTGACGATGGATTCGATGCGAGCGTCGCGGGCCTTGGTGCCAAAGTAAAAATCCGGCTCGGTCTTGAAAGTTTGCGAGAGCTTCGAGTAAGCGGGATTCGCCGCTTCCTTGTGCGCGCCTTTCCACGAAGCTTTCGCGCGCGTGCGCTGTTCTTGCATTGCGCGATCAAAGCCGCCCCAATCAACATCAACTCCGGCGTCGCGCAGCACGTCCTCGATGAAGTCGCGTGGCAAACCGTAGGTATCATACAGTTTGAACGCCTTCTCGCCGGCGTAAGATACCACCCCGGGTAGGATCACGGACCCGCGGTAGACCTTGGCGGTCTTTTCCTGGGCATCTGACTGAAATCGCCTTGTTTCCCGAACGTCTTTCTGAAGCTTTTCAGAACCCGCTTCGCGGAGAAGCGCCGTAAGGTCTTCGTCAAGCTTCTTCAACCCCACGTCAACGGTACGAGCGAAACGAGTTTCTTCCGCATCGAGGATGCGATCCACGCGCGCGGCACTCTCCGAAAGCTCCGGGTAGCCGTCTTTCATTTCTCTGCGCACCGCCGCGGCCATCACTGAAAGAAACGGCGTCGGGGCGTCGAGAGCGCGCGCGTGCCGCAGAGCGCGACGGATGATTTTGCGGAGGACGTAACCTCGTCCCTCATTGGAGGGGATCACGCCGTCAGAAATCAGAAATGTCGCGGCGCGGGAATGGTCGGCGACGATCCGAAGCGACGGCTGAAGCTTCGTGTCGTGCACGTCAACGTGTGCGAGCTTCGCGGCTTCGCGAATCAGCGGCTGAAAAATATCCGAATCGAAGATGCTGATTTTGCCTTCGAGGACCGCGGTCATGCGATCCAGGCCCATGCCGGTGTCCACGGAGGGTTTGGGCAAGGGATTGAGGTTGCCGTCGGCGTCCCGGTTGAACTGCATGAAGACCAGGTTCCAGATTTCGATGTAACGGCCGCAGTCGCAGGGAAATTGGCAGTCGGCGTGGCCCTGATCGGAGGATTCCGGTCCCATATCGTAAAAGACTTCGCTGGAGGGGCCACAGGGGCCGGTATCTCCCATGGCCCAGAAATTGTCTTTCAGGCCGGGGATGGCGACGATGCGCTCTTTGGGCGCGCCGGTGTTGAGCCAGAGAACCGCGGCTTCGTCATCCGCGTCGAGTATCTTGCCGGGCGAGACTTCGGCTCCGCCGAACACGCTGAAGTAGAGTTTTTCGAGCGGCAAGCCGAACCATTGCGGCGACGTGACTAACTCCATCGCAAAGGCAAGGGCGTCTTTTTTGAAGTAATCGCCGAAGGAAAAATTGCCGAGCATCTCGAAAAAGGTGAGGTGACGATTGGTGAAGCCGACGTTTTCCAGGTCGTTGTGCTTGCCCCCTGCGCGGACAACTTTCTGGCAGGTGGTGGCGCGTTTGTAATCGCGCTGTTCGAGGCCGAGAAAGACGTCCTTGAACTGGTTCATTCCGGCGTTGGTGAAGAGCAGACTGGGATCGTTGTGCGGAACGAGCGAGGAACTGCGTACGACGCGGTGGCCGCGCTCTGCGAAGAATTTCAAGAATGTCTGGCGGACCTGGTTGCCGGTCCAGTTGGTGCTGGGTGCCGCGCTGGTCAAGGGGTCCCTCAACGGAAACAAATCATTATTGCAGATGGATTCAGTGCTCGCAACGACTGGGAGGCTGGAGGGAGATGCGGCCACTGAAACCGAAGAGAAAAGATCTACCACAGAGGTCCAGAGAGGAAAGGCGGAGGACACGGACAGAGAGGCCGCCAAAGCGAAAGCTACCGCAGAGACGCAGAGTTCGCAGAGAAAATCTGTTGTGCTCCCACGGCGTTAGTAGGGACGCCGCAAGTAGCAGGGTGGGTCCCGCCCCTACGAGTGCGGTTGCGCGGCGCGCGAGCCCGGTCGGCTTCGATCGTTTACACAAACGGCAGATCTCTTCCCGCAACTTCCTTCGGGACGCGAGCACCGCGCGTCGCCTGCCGCAAACGACGCGGCTGGGTTCGGGATGACCACAAAGCCCCGTCCTCCCAAACCGTAAAGCCTAGGTGTGACGGCGTTGTTGCCGCCGGCGCTCGTTTCGATCTGTGGTTATTCCTGGGAGTCCTGGCCTTTCTTGGCTGCGGCGGCCGCGGTCCATGGCGGGACGACGCCGTTGACGCGAGCGTAGGCGATGGATTGACCCAGGTGCTCGTGGAGGTGGGTGACGATTAGATAGACGACGTCGCCTTCGTTGGCGTCTGGGCCGAGCTTGGGCAGCGGCTTGTTGAAATCCGCGTTGGTCATTTTTTCGATAGCGGCATGGGCGCTGTCGAAGGACTTATTCAGGGCGTCAATGATCTGGGATTTGTCGGTGGTGGATTTTTCGAAAGTCTTCATGTCCATGCCCGTGGGGAGCGGTGTGCCGAGAAGCTGCAGAAAGAAGTAATTCGAGCCGCTGACATGGAGGAAAACTTCGCTGATGGAGCGCACGCCTTCGGCGGGACGCCAAGTATATTTCTCCTGAGGGACGGCCGTGGCGAGGTCCACGTACTTTTTGTGCATAGCGTCGAGATCCAGTAGCGATTGCGGCTTCATGTCGTAACTGGGCGGAGTCTTGTCCGTGGACTGCGCGGCGGCTTGAGGCGGCGCGGATGGTGCGGCCGAGGATTGCGAAGCGGGGACGGCGGGGCCGGACAGCAAGGCGACAGCTAGAGCGGAAAGCAGCAGCTTCTTCATGGTGATCATCTCCTTTTAGTGGCGGACGGTGGTCGCCGGCGAACAGGCTGGGCAGAAATTTCCACCAGCGAACAGTGCGATGTGCCAGAACTTGCGATGGCGCTCGATTTCATGGAGTTCCAGACCCACCCGCTGTGGGGCTTAGACGCAGCGGCGGCTAAAAAATCTCTTTGGGCCACGCGATTTTTGGAGATTCAAACGCGACGGATTACCACAGAGGTCACAGAGGAACGGCTGAGGGCACAGAGGAAGCAACCGCAACGGCAAGGAGTACCGCAGAGACGCAGAGAGAGGGCGCAGAGAAAACCTAGAAAACCGCAGGCCAAGAATTAACACAGAGCGCACAGAGATAGACACGACGGCACGGAGACTTGGACGCCTGCGCGCGAGCGGCTAGGCCTCGTCTTCTGGGGCTTCTTGATCGTCTGGGAGGTCGCCGTTGCTGATGCGTTTTAGTTCGTCGCGGATGGTGTCGGCTGAGAAGCCTGCGGTTAGCAGATTGCGATAGAGGGAGGCGATCTTCTTTTGGTCTAGCGGGGCGCTGGCCTCGCCGGACCTTTTGTCGAGCAGGGCCAGGCGGCGTTTCAGGCGGGCGCGGACGAGCGCAGGTTCGTCGGTTTCGGCGAAGACTTTGGCGATGGCTTCGTCAATGTAGCGGTCGGGGACGCCGCGGGCGCGGAGTTCGCGGACGATGCGGAAACGTCCCTGGCGGCGAACTTTCACGTGCTGGGAGGCGTAGTTCAGGGCGTACTTGGCGTCGTCGAGGTGATTGAGTTCGCGCAGGCGGGCGATGATCGGGGGGACGAGATCTTTATTTTCGGCGCGGCGTTCGAGGTGCTGCTTCATTTCGTGGATGGAGTGGGCGCGGCGCATGAGAGCGCGTTGGGCGGACATGTAGAGCTGGGTTTCGGTGGAGAGTTTGCGTGTGGGGCTGCGCTGGCGCATGGGACGAGGATAGTTGAGGCGGTGGAGGAAGGGAAGGAGGTTGAGGACGTTGAGGAAGTAGAGGAAGTGAGGGAAGCTGAGGAGGGAAAGCAGGAATTGACCAGATACGACGATTGCAACTCCGCGTGCTGGCGCGCTAAGTAGTAAGCAGTGGCGTACAGGAGCGGCAAACACAGCGACCACCATAAGGGTGGTGCAAATTCTTCGTAATCGAGTGGCGCGCCATCGATCGAGATCAAACCGTTTGCGAGAACAGTGAAACCGCCAATGCTGTGGGGGATCGGGGCCCGGCTGCTTCTATGTGAAGACTAGCGGCCGCCGATGCGGTCGAATTCGGTCATGGCTCGTTCCATGTCTTCGCGAGCGGAATCGGCGGAGGAGCGGACGCCCTGGACGCGCAGACGGAAATCGTCCGGGTTGCTGGCGCGCAGGATGGCTTCCTCGAAGGTGATGAGGTTGCGGGAATAGAGATCGAAGAGCGATTGATCGAATGTTTGCATGCCGTACTGGCTGGTGCCGGCGGCGATGGCGTCGCGAATCATGCGCGTTTTGTCCGGGTTGATGATGCAATCGCGGATGTAGCCGGTGGAGATCATGACTTCGACGGCGGGGACGCGGCCGGTATTGTCTGCTTTGCGCACGAGGCGCTGGCTGATGACGGCTTTCAGCGTGCCGGCGAGCTGCAGGCGGATTTGTTTCTGCTCGGGTGGCGGAAAGACGGCGATGATGCGCTGAATGGTTTCGGTGGCGTCGAGAGTGTGCAGGGTTGAGAGCACCAAGTGGCCCGTCTCGGCGGCAAGAATGGCGGTGGAGATGGTTTCCAGGTCGCGCATTTCGCCGACCAGCACGACGTCCGGGTCTTGACGAAGAGCAGCGCGCAGCGCGGTGGAGAACGACGCGGTGTCCACTTCCACTTCGCGCTGATTGATGAAACCTTTTTTGTCGCGGTGCAAATATTCAATGGGGTCTTCGATGGTGATGATGTGCTCGGAGCGCAGCGAATTGATGCGATCAATCATGGCCGCGAGCGTGGTGGATTTGCCGGAACCGGTGGTTCCGGTGGTGAGAATCAAGCCGCGCTGCTCTTCGCAGACTTGCGAGAGGATGCGCGGAAGTTCGAGTTCTTCAATCGTGCGAATTTTCGTGGGAATGACACGCAGGACCATGCCGACATTGCCGCGTTGCTGGAAGACGTTGACGCGGAAACGGCCGAGGCCGGCGACGCCATAGGCCATATCGAGTTCGGCGGTTTCCTTGAACTTTTGCTTCTGACGATTGGTCATCATGCTGAAGGCCATGGAAAGCATTTCTTCAGGCGTGATGCGCGGCACGTCATTGAGCGGGTTCAGGATACCGTCCACGCGGAGGTACGGGTGGTTGCCGACTTTCAGGTGCAAGTCGGAGGCGCGGCTTTCGACGGCGCGGCGCAGAAGATCGTCAATATTGATGGCCATGAGAGGTCCTTGAGCTCAAGAAGCTTCTAGCCAAGCTAGCATGGATTGCGGAGGCCGCAACGAATGCGGGCGAAGTTGGTGCGAATTGGACAACCTGAACTTTGGGACAGGTGGCTTGCAAATCACCACAGATGAACACAGATAAAACAAAAGCGAAAAGGGAAAGCGGAAAATAGAAAAGGGGGAAAACTGGCGCGGAGGCAGCTTATACGTCGAGGTCTGCAGGGAAGCGAACAGAGATCCTGCCTGCGGCTGGCAGGCCTCGTCCCGCAAAACCAATCCGGAACGCAGAGTGCGCGCGCTGCGCTCGGGATGACAAGCTTCTTTATGTGTTTGCCTAGAGTGGGGGTTGGTCGGGGAGGAAGATGCGGTCGTAGAGGAAGCCGGCTAGGACGCCGCCCAGGAGGGGGCCGAGCCAGTAGACGCCGTGGTTCGTCCAGTGATTGCGGGTGACCAGAGCGGTGCCGAACGCGCGGGCGGGGTTAACGGCGGCACCGGTGAGCGGGAGGCCGACGAGAGCGTCGACGGTGACGGCGAGGCCGATGGCGAGGCCGGCGATTTTATTGAATGCGCCCTTGACGTCAACGGCGGTGGCGAAGAAAACGAAGACGAGGAAAAAGGTCATCACACCTTCGAGGAGCATAGCGTGCAGGCGCGTGAAATCGGAGGCGAGCGCGGGATTGATGGCGCCGAGAGCTTCGGGGCGCCAATTGGAATCGGGAATGATGATGGCAAGAAGGTAGGCTGCGGCGATGGCGCCGAGAAGTTGCGCGATGGCGTAGAGGAAAGCTTGGATGGTGCCAAGACGCCGGGTGACCCAGAAGCCGATGGTGATGGCGGGATTGAGATGTCCGCCCGAGATGTGGCCGACGGCGGTGACCATCACGCCGACGGCAAGGCCGTAGGCGAGCGCGAGGCCTAGGAGCGTGACGCTGCCTTGTCCGGTGGCGCGAAGATATTGGTCGGCGCAGAATACTCCGGCGGCGAAGAAAACGACGGCGAGAGTGCCGAAGAATTCAGCGAGCAATCTTTGGGTGAGGCTGTACACGCAGTGCTCCCAGGAAAAGTGTGGCGCAAACTGCTTCCTCTTGAGCCGGGCGCGATTCTACTGGAGAGAGTTGAAAGTTAAAAGTTGAAAGTTAAAAGTTTAGGAATAAGAGGTCGGAATAAGAGAACAAATCCTACCGCAGAGGCGCTGAGGGCCCAGAGAAAACCGGGCCGAAAAGATCTAACACAGAGGACACGGAGAAGGATTACCGCAGGGGCGCTGAGAGCGCAAGAAAGAACGGTCCACGAGATCACGCCGGACTTGAGGTTGTAGGGCGGGTCTGAGGCCCGCCCCTACAGACTCAATTTTTAGCGAGTGACTACGGTGGCGTTTGCTGTTGTGCTTACTGGCGCTAGCCAGCTGTGGCGGTCGGGCTTTTTGCCTTCGGCTAGGGCGAAGAATTCGTCCTGGATGCGTTTGGTGATGGGGCCGCGGGAACCGATGCCGATTTTCACGCGATCAACCGAGCGGATCGGCGTGATTTCGACGGCGGTGCCGCAGAAGAAAATCTCATTGGCGATGTAAAGCATCTCGCGCGGGACAATCTGCTCGACGACGGGGATGCCCAGGTCGCGGCAGATGGTGATTACCGAATGGCGCGTGATGCCGGGCAGCGCGGAATTCGCAAGGGGCGGAGTGACGACGGTACCGTCCATCACCAGGAAAACGTTTTCACCGGAACCTTCGCTGACGTAGCCGTTGGTATCGAGCGCGATGCCTTCGACGTAGCCGTTGGCGCGGGCTTCCATGCGAATGAGCTGGGAATTCATGTAATTCGCTGCGGCCTTGGCCATTTGCGGCAGAGTGTTCGGAGCAGGACGGTTCCAGGAACTGACGCAAACGTCCACCCCGGCACGCAAACCTTCTTCTCCGAGATATTTTCCCCAGGGATAGCAGGCAAGGTAGACCTCGATCGGGCAGCCTTGCGGATCCACGCCCGCTTCGCCATAACCGCGCAGAACGACAGGACGGATGTAGCACGCGCCAATTTTGTTGACGCGGAGCAATTCGAGATTAGCTTCGCAGAGCTCTTCGAGATTGTAGGGAACTTCCATGCGATAGATGTAGGCGGAGTTCAGCAGGCGCTGCATGTGGTCTTTCAGGCGAAAGACAGCCGGACCTTGGGCAGCGTCGTAGCAGCGAATGCCTTCGAAGACGGCGGAGCCGTAGCTGACGACGTGGGAAAGGACGTGAATTTTGGCGTCGTCCCAGTGGATGAATTTGCCGTTGTGCCAGATCTTTTCGGTCTTTGGGATGGGCATCCGATGCTCCGGTTTCTTCGTGGATATGGTTGCAAAACCAGACTAGAGCAGGCGTTCGGTGGTGTCAATCCATCAGGAGGCGCTTTTGCCGAGTGCGGGTGTCCAATTTGGCTGGCAGCTGGAGAAAGATTTAACACAGAGAGGGCACCGAGAAAAGCTTTGCGGACACGGAGAAAAGGCGATGATTACCGCACAGACGCAGAGGGCGCAGAGAACCCTTACGCGAAGTAGTTATTCTTCGCGGAGGGCTACCAACGGATCTACGTGGGTGGCGCGGCGGGCTGGGATGTAGCAGGCCAAGAGTGCGACCGCGGCCAGCAGCGCCGCGATGGACGCGAACACGATGGGATCCGTGGACGTTACGTTGAAGAGCAGGGTGCGGAGGAAGCGCGTGAGCACCGCGGCGCCGAGGAGGCCAGCGACCAACCCGAAAAGGACCAGGCGCATTCCTTCGCGGAGGACCATACGGAGGATGTCGGCACGTTGCGCGCCGAGAGCGACGCGAACGCCGATTTCGTGGATTCTGCGGCTGAAGGAATAGGACATCACGCCGTAAATTCCGATGGCGGCGAGAAGCAAAGCGACACAGGCGAAGACGCCAAGTATCTCGAGTGCGAACCGGCGTTCGGCCATGGAGCGCGCAACGACTTCATCCATGGTCCGGACGCTGAACAGCGGCAGATTCGAATCGATGGACTGAACCTGGGTGCGGATTTGATCGCCCAGAGTTCCTGGGTTTGCGTGTGTTTGCAAGTAGAGGACCGAAGAATAGGGTGGACCTTGAAAAGCCGAAAGATAAATGTGCGGGGCGGTGGGAGCGTCAAAGCCATCGGATTTTATGTCGCCGACAACGCCGACGATCGTGTACCAGGGGTCCTTCGGATCAGGCGTGCCGAACTGAATGTGCTGCCCGAGGGGGCTCTGACCGGGCCAGTAGCGATTGGCGAGGGTCTGGTCGATCACGGCGACGCGCTGGGAATGGGTGTCGTCGGATTCGGCGAAGACGCGTCCCTGAGTCAACGGCGTGCCGAGAATGTCGAAGTAGGTGGGGCTTACGCCCGCAAACTCGGCAACCGGTGCGCGCTCGGAATCTTCTGGGTGGCCCTCGATCTTGAACGGGAAGCCATTACGCGCGGCAGTCAGGGGCAGACTGTTAGCGCCACCGATGGCGACGCCTGCGACGCCTGGAATCGTGCCAACGCGACCGACAATTTCACGAAGAAGCGCGGCACGCTTCTCCGGAGGGCGATAGGGATCCGTGCTGGGATCATTGGGAATGGGAATCCAGATTTGCGCGGTGGTCACGCCGTTGGGATTGAAACCTGGCTGTACTTGCAGCAAGCGCCAGAAACTGCGGAGCAGCAAGCCCGCGCCGACCAACAAGATCAGAGACAGTGCGATTTCCGAGATCACCAGAATCCGCGATATTCGCGTGTGACTGCGGCTGGAGCCCGATCCGCGGCTGCCTTCGCGGAGATTCGAGACTTGATTGACGCCCGATGCTTGCAGTGCGGGAACCAGACCGAAGAACACTCCAGTGGCGATGGAGATGAGGAAAGCGAAAATCAGAACGCCGCCGCTGATGTTGACTTCACTCAGCCTCGGAAGATTTTCCGGGGCCAGCCGCAGCAATGAGGACTTCATCCAAAAGACCGTCAAGAGCGCCACCACGCCGGCGATTATTGCAAGCAGCATGCTTTCTGTGAGCATTTGAAACATCAGGCGGCCACGTCCGGCGCCCAGCGCCAGACGAATGGCGATTTCGCGCTGGCGGCCAGCCGAGCGCGACAGGAGCAGGTTGGCGAGATTCACGCAGCCAATCAAGAGCACGAATCCTACCGCGCCGAAGAGGATGAAAAGTTCCGTGCGAACTTTGCCGACCAAATCCTCTTGCATTCCAACCAGGCGAGGCATCCAGCGAGCGGCCGACGGATAGTCGGTGGGATACTGCGCAGTCAGCTGAGCGGAAAAAGCCTCAAGCTTCGCTTGGGCTTCCGGGACGGTGAGTCCCGGTTTCAGACGCGCGACCGCGCCGGGAATCATTCTTATGGAGCGCTGGGCGGGATGTGGGAAGGGGTTGGCGTCATAGCCGGCGGCGATCCACGCATCCACGTCCGTCTCGAGCGTTCGTCCCGGGTGACGGAAGTTTGGCGGCATGACTCCCAGAACGGTGTAAGGATCATTGTCCAGGCGAACATTCTTGCCGAGAATTTTGGGGTCGGCACCGAATTCGCGACGCCAGAAGCCATCGCTGAGGATCACGGCGTCTATAAATCCGGGGACTGCATCTCGGTCGGTGTAAACGCGGCCGATGCGCGGCTGCGCTCCGAGCAAAGTGAAGTAATTCGGACTGGTGGCGAGAGCTTCGATTCGTTCGGGACGGTCGCCGCCGGATAGGTCGGCGCTGATTGGCCAGACGACGGAGATCTGGTCGAAGACGCCGGAACGTTGCTGAAAATCCCACAGCTCGGGAACGGACATGCCGACGTTGGGAACGTTCGAGCCGCGAAGGTCGTCGAAGACGCGGACGAGCTGTTCTTGATGCGGGAACGGAAGCGGACGGAGCAGGACGGCATAGACGATGCTGAAGGTGGCGACGTTCGCGCCGATGCCGAGGGCGAGAGTGAGAATTGCCACGAGCGTGAAGCCAGGACTTCTGAGAAGCATCCGCCACGCGAAGCGAACATCTTGAAGGAGTGAGTCCATGCGGCCTCCTGCTGTGAGTCGTCGGATGTTGATAGAGACGAGCGAGAGGAGGGGAGTGTTAGCACTGCGGACGCAAAAATGATGCGTTCGTTTGTGGGACGGGATGTGCGGATTTGACGCTGCCAAATTGGATTCCGGAAAAACTGAAATTACCGCACAGACGCAGAGTTCGCAGAGAAAGGCCGAGAGCAAAGATTTGACACAGAGGGCACCGAGAAAGGCAGAGGGCACGGAGAAAGGCTTCGAGGACACGGAGAACGGCGAGAATTACAGCAGGGACGCCGCGGACTAGCGCCCGGCGGCTTTTTCGCCGCGCAGGACCATACAGGTGGAGGAGGAGCGGGCGATTAGAGCACCCGCTGAGTTGGTGATGTCACATTCGGTCAAGCCTACGGTTTTGCCGCGGCTGACTACTTTCCCAACGGCGTGCAGTTTTTCGTTCCAGACTGGGCGTAAGAAATTGATTTTCAATTCGAGAGTGGTGAAGGATTCATCGTCTGCGAGAGTGGAGGCGAAGGCTATGCCCATCGCCGCGTCGGCTACGTCGCACAAAACGCCGCCGTGAACAGTGCCCATCGGGTTTGCGTGCTTGCTGCTCGCTTCGAAGTCCAGGAGCGCTTCGCCGTGCTTTGCGCCGACTAGCTTGAATCCGATCAGCTGCGCGATCGGCGGCGCAGGGAGTTCGCCCCGAATGACTTTATCGAGCCTTTCGAGATGCTTGCTCATGGGATTGCCCTCCGGAAATCAAAGAATCCCGCGCGATTGATGTAGGGAAGCACGAAATCAGTGTCATAACTTTCAAATCGGAACTTCAGCGGCTAAAAGCCTCCCCAAAATCCGCAGCGCTTAGGTCGTGGCCAAAGCCACGACCTACAAAGATTCTTGAGCTGGCACATGGGCGCTAGGAGTGGTCATCTGCGTAGCTTTCTTCTTTTCCTTGGACTGCGATTCCTGAAATGCGGCCCCAGGCGCTGGTCTTCCAGTTATCGCGAATGGCTTTGGCCAGGACCCACGGCGGCAATCCAACGTAGAGGTAGTGCGACAGCGCGTTGAGATACGGCTCGTACATCTCGCGCAGGTCATTCAGCTTCTTAATCGACGCCTCGTCATCGCGCAGCTGAAAACCGGACTCCGCGAGCGCTTGGCGGAGTCTGGCGAGCTCGGCTGGAGGCAGGCGGTCAACCGCCGAGCGTCGCGGCTGCGCAAAAAAAACTTGCGACAAATCCACGATCGTATGGCGGCACATTGCGAAGGTGAGGCGTGCCTGGCGCGCGCAAGGATTATCGGAAGTCGAGATTAGTAAGGCAGTTGAATCAAGAATCGCCGTGAGTGCCGCGAGCCACGATTCGTTGCTGTGCTGCGAACGAAAGTAGCTGACTACTGGATAGGAAATGTGGCTCTCGAGCAATTCGGCAGACCAGCGCTCCCAGTCGCGGAATAGCCTTTGCAGAGCTTCGCTGCCGTGGGGGCCACTGTGGCGGCGTAGCAGCTCCGCTGCCGTCGGCGGGGAGCCGGCGCGGGCATCGAGCAGAACGATACTGACTTCGCGTTTGGAGAACGCCTGATAGATGACGGGCAAGTAGCTGATGATGAGCGCGAGGAAGCCGAAGCCGAGGCCGCTTTCAAAAATAGCCAAGATGCGTTCGGCGGAAGTGTGCGGAGTGACGTCGCCGAGTCCCAGGGTAAAGAACGTGGTGCCGCTAAGGTAGAAACAAGTTTCGAGCGACGGCCGCGTAGGATCGTGCGGAGTATTTCCATAATACAGAAAGCCGAATCCGATGATCAGCAGCGCGGCCCAGAGTGCAAAGAGAATAAGCAGGGAAAGAGGTCCGAAGAAACTAAGAAACGTTTCGCGCTTTTTTGCGGAACGGATCAGGTGAGCGACGGCTCGCGTGGGAATCCACATGGAGATATAGAACGCACGAGTGAGACGAAACCAGCGCGAGACACGTCGCGGCAAGATGATGGTTTCAAAGGCCTCGAGAAGAATCAGGGCGATGAGGCCGAGGCCGAAGACGACCGGAAAAATCATGCAGCCTGCTCCAGTGTGGTGGCCAGCGTGATTTCCGCTTTCAGCAGGCGCGAAACTGGGCAATTGGCCTTGGCGCTTGCGGCCGCCGACTCGAAGGCCTCGCGCGAAATGCCGGGAACGCGCGCGGCGACATCCAGATGGATTTTTGAAATGGTCCATCCGGCGTCGAGTTTTTCGAGCGTGACGTTGGCGGTGGCGCGAATGCTTTGCGGCGTGAAATTCATGGTACTGAGTTGCGCGGAAAGCGCCATGGCGAAGCAGCCGGCGTGGGCGGCGCCGATGAGTTCTTCGGGATTGGTGCCTTTGGCGTTTTCAAAGCGCGTGAGGAAGCTGTAGGGCGCGTCGTGGAGGACGCCGCTGGGGGTGGAGATTTTGCCGGTGCCTTCTTTTAGAGTGCCGGTCCAGACCGCGGAAGCGCTGCGTTGCATGATGTTCTCCTTTGATTGAGTGGAGGTGATGCTCAGAAACTGCAGCCGTATCATATTGCGTTAGAGCGAAAAATAGAATCCTTTCGGGCGAGCGGGTGGTCTCTTGAGTCCGTGTCGCACCTGCAAAACCGGTACTTCAGCGGCTGCAGCCGTCATCGATTTCGCCACATCTAGGTCGTCGCTAGAGCGACGACCTACAAAGAATTCGCGAATTACCTCGTAGCCTCGCTTGGGCTGCGGATTGGATGTGGAAACAGGCCGCGTGGATGCGGATTGCGAAAGTGTCGATCGGGCAGCGGCACGTTAATTTTCGCGGGGAGTGCCTGCCGCGGGCCTTTCGCCAGTGGACAGCATTTGGAAATTGTACTGCACGCGGTTGAGGCGGTCGCCGTGGAGGTTTTCGTACACGCCGAAGACGATGAAGGGAATCATCGCCGCGAGAACCCAGAGTTTGGCGCGACCGGGGACTTTGGCTTCCGGTTCCCAGCGAAACAATTGGCGCGAGATTTCGAAAGCGACGATCAGGCCCAGAGCGAGGGCGATACCGTCTGTATAGATTTCCCTCTGGGTGGCTTGATTTGTGGCGGCGAATTCGAGACCGGTCGCGAGGTACGTGGCCGGCATGAACAGAGAAGCGCCCTGGATCCAATGCGGGAATTTGGCGAGCGGGACGGTGGCGCCGGAAAGGAAGAGAAACATTGTCCAGATGATCTGGTTGATGACCTGGGTTTCCTGCATGGTGTTCGTGACACTGGCGACGATCAGCCCGAAGGCGGAGAAGGCGGCGGAGCCGAAAGTGACCAGCAGGAAGATCGCCCCGAGATTGCCCCACGATTGCATGTGCAGAAACCACTTGGTGACGAGAATTTCGACGGCGACCGAAGGGACGACGAGCAGGTAGTTCGCCAGGATGCTGGAGGCCAGCATGGGTCCGGCGCCCACGGGAGCGAGTCTGAAGCGGCGCAGGATGCCGGCTTCGCGGAACATGACGAGCTGGACGCTCAAGCCCCAGAAGCTACCCATGACCGTCATGGTGAGAATGGAGCCGAGGATGTAGGAAATCCACTGCGATTCGTGTTTGGCAAAAATCGTTACGAAGAAGAACAGGAAGCCCAAGGGCATCAGCAGGCTGAAGAAGAGGAACGTGCGGTTGCGCATGGCGAGACGCACGCGGATTTTTGTGAGTGTCCAGGTGTTGCGGATTGGATGCGATGACATTTTGGGTCCTTTTGTTCGGCGGCGCGTTCGTCAGGGCGGTCTTTAGAATGGCCGCGAAGGGTCGTCCACACCGATGGCGCACTAAAGTGCGCCGCTACAAAAGCACATCCTCAATCAAATTCTAATCGCGCAGACGGCGGCCGGTTAGCTCGATGAAGACGTCTTCGAGCGACGGCGAAAACATTTCCAGGCTTTGTAATTCGTTGTCGTCGGCTTCCAGTTGTTTCACCAGCGCGACGATCGTGCGCGGCGGGCGCGTCGAATGAATCACGTATGTGCCGTCAAATTCGCGCGCGTCGGCCACGCCTTCGAGGCTCGTGAGAACGCCGTTGGTGAGAGGCTTGGCCAGCCGGACTTCGATGCGCGTGGTGCCCGCGGACGAATGCTTCAGTTCGCGGGGCGAGCCGGTCTTGATGATGCGGCCGTGGTCCACGATGGCGACGTGATCGCAGAGGCGCTCGGCTTCCTCGATGTAGTGGGTGGTGATGAGCACGGTTTTTTTGTCGCGCTTGAGTTCTTCGATGATGTCGTAAATTTCGCGGCGGACCTGGGGGTCGAGGCCGGCGGTGGGCTCGTCGAGAAAAACGACCTGCGGATTATTCACAAGAGCCATGGCGAGCGCGAGGCGCTGTTTTTGGCCTCCGGAGAGCTGGCTGTAAAAGGCCGTGCGCTTTTCCTCGAGCTGGAAGCGCTTCAACAGAAGATCCGTGTCCGCGCGATTGTCGTAAAAATTCGCGAAGAGTTCGATGGCTTCCTTAACGCGCAGCTTGTCTGGCAGGGAGGTGGATTGCAGGACGGCGCCGATTCGTTGTTTGAACGCGGAGCCGCTCCTTTCGGGGTCCAAGCCGCAAACGCGGGCGATGCCGCGGTCGGGGGTGCGCATGCCTTCCAGGATTTCGACCGTGGTGGTCTTGCCGGCGCCGTTCGGGCCGAGGAGCCCGAAGACTTCCCCTTCTTCGACGACAAAGCTCAGGCCGCGGACAGCTTCGACGGCGCCGTAACTCTTATAAAGACCTTCGACCTGGATGATCGGTTCGCCCAAGAGACGTTTCCTATGAGATGCGGAGCTATCTTTTGTATCACAGTCGGATGTCGGACGCGTAATGCTCGGTGCGGGCGCGAATTGGACGGACGTGGACCGTTTGCGCGCTGACGGCACGCCGTGAGGTTGTGAACGAGGCTTGTGTCGCGCCTCCGGCGCTAAGGCTTTAAGTTCTGCGGCGGACCCGGTGCTTCCGCACCGGGCTAAGCTATTCCGCGCCTCCGGCGCTGTATCGTGAGGTGAGTTTACGGGCGGGCTTGCGTTTCGATTTAAGCGTCTTGCCGCGGGATTTTTTCGGCGACCAGCCGTAGAGCTTCATGTCTATTTTAGTTCCGTCTACGACGACTTTTTCCGCTGCGAGGAGTTTGCGTTGCAGGCTGGCGTATGGTTCAGGCATGCGCGTGCGGCCCCCCGCGCCGATGACGCGATGCCAGGGTATGCCGCGTCCGTTCGGACAAGCAGCCATGGCGTAACCGACGGCGCGCGCGCCGCCGGGCAGACGCAGAACTTTCGCGAGCGCCCCGTAGGTAGTAACACGTCCGCGAGGAATTTGTTTCACGAGCCGATAAACCGGGTCCCAAGACATGCCCCACATCTTACCTGATTTTACATATTCGTTTTTTGAATGAGAGTCGCGGCCGGCATGCAGCAGAATGAGGCCAGAATGCGTGTAAACGCGGGCTGTGCAGCGGCAGCGCAAGATGTGACGAAGTGATGACCGATACGATACAAACTTTCCTTAATTTGGCGCATCGTACCATTGACGGTGTAGTGGAGGGGCAATACACTACGGTGCCAGTAAGAGGTTCCCGCCCGAAAAGGAGGCGTTGTGGCTTTCGTTCGGCGCAAAGGCAACACCTACTTTCTGGTGCACAATGTGCGCCGGCAAGGGAAAGTGCAGCAGTTGCATTTGGCGCGGCTGGGGGAACGGCCAAGGATTACGGACGACGTGGTACGCAGGGTATCGCGCAACCACCCATTTCTGGATCTGGACTGGTCGCAGCTGCGGGAACAAGTGAATGGGCGAGTGGAGCTGTTCGACATTCGCTCGCCGTATGTGCAGAACCTGATGCATTCGTTACGCAACCTTAACCTGGACCTGGCCGATCTATCGCCGCCGCTGTTGCTGTTGGCAGATCGCGCCAATTCGAGCCGGGAACTGGTCACGCAATTACGGTTGCTGCGGTCAACGCTCGACGTGAAGCTGGATCAATTCGAGCGCACGGGGCCGAGCAATGCGGAAAGCGGCAGAAAGTTCCGGTAGGGAGCATGACCGTGGGCGCGCAAGGACTACAACTCGATCCAACCCAGCGCAGCGTGGAATCACGCGATTTCGAGGCGGGGCTGCGGCGGAAGATTGTGGGGCAGGACGAAGCGGTGCAGGCGGTGGTGGACTTGTACCAGGTGTTTCGCGCCGGATTGAATTCGCCGGGGCGGCCCGTGGGGAACTTGCTGTTCCTGGGGCCGACCGGAGCGGGGAAGACGCGGGTGGTGGAAGCCACGGCGGAAGTGCTATTTGGCGATCCACGCGCGGTGATCAAGGTGGATTGCGCGGAATTTCAGCACTCGCACGAGATCGCGAAATTGATTGGTTCGCCTCCGGGATATTTGGGGCACCGCGAGACGCATCCTTTGATCACGCAGGAAGCGCTGGCGCAATATCACACCGAAAAGCTGAAGATCAGTTTCTTGCTGTTTGACGAGATCGAGAAGGCCAGCGATGCATTGTGGCAATTGCTGCTGGGAATCTTGGACAAGGCCACGCTGACGCTGGGCGACAACCGCCGGGTAGATCTGTCGCAGACGATGATTTTCATGACGTCGAATTTGGGCGGAGTAGAGATCACTGAATTGATGACCGGCGGGATGGGTTTTGCTCCGGTGCAGCGCGCAGACACGGTGGTGCGTCTGGACGAGAAGGTGGAGAAGACGGCGGCGGAAGCAGCGAAGCGGAAATTCGCGCCGGAATTCATGAACCGGATCGACAAGACGGTGGTGTTTCATCCGTTGCGCTCGGAGCAGCTGGAACAGATTCTGGAGATCGAGCTCGGGATGGTACAACAGCGGGTGCTGGAAACGGCCAAGGGACGGTTCCTGTTTCGGGTGACGCAGCCGGCGCGGGACTTCCTGCTCAAGGAAGGGACGGACATGAAGTACGGGGCGCGCCATTTGAAGCGCGCCATCGAGCGGCACGTGGTGTATCCGCTGGCGAGTCTGCTGGCGACCGAGCAGGTGTCCTTGGGAGACGTGATTTCGATTGACTGGCACAGCGGGGAGTTGGGGTTGACGTTCTTGAAGGAAGCCGAGGGCGCGCTGGTGCCGATGGCATCACCCGCCACCGAGCGCCTGGCCGACGCCGCCGCGGCAAATTCCGACGGCCGCACGGCGTTATTTCCCGCAGCGACGGCTGCGGCAGACCTGACTTCCGCGAAGGTTGTGGCGCCGCCGACGGCTGCGCGCGGTTTGCCGGTGGAAAAGGCCAAGAACGACAAGAAGTAGAGGTTCTACAGCGGTTTCCTTCTTTAGCGGCGGGCGCCGGGGGTATTCCGGCGCCTTTGCCGCGATTCACACGCCACCTTACGGACCTTCGCGCACGCCACGTCTGATCCGAATCTGAGTTGGGTTGTGTCGCACCTACGACGCTCGCAATCGAAGGAAAACTGGGAGGTCCTATGAAAGCAGCACTATTCGCTGAATTACAGGAAGGCGTTCGAGACGCCGCAGCATACCAGCGTGGCGACAGAACCTTGCGGCTGAAGGTCTCGCGCTTTGCTTTGCCCAAGCGCATTGCGCCCTCTGAGATTCGTAAGATGAGGGCGAAATTGCACATCAGTCAGCCTGTGTTCGCGCGCTACCTGGGCGCGAGCGTCGCCTCTGTGCGCGGATGGGAGCAGGGATCTCGAAAGCCGCGAAGCATGGCGCTGCGGTTGCTCCACATCGTGAAGAAGAATCCCGCAGTCTTGCTTGAGTCTCCCCGAACGTTCTAAACGCCCGCGAGTGCAGTCGGTTCCTTCGGAGGTCGAACGCGACGATTGCACTCTTAGTTCAAACCTTGACGCTTCGATATTTCCCCCAGAACCGCGTTGTTTAGTTTTCCGTCGGCAAAGCCCTTCAACACTATAAATGGCTGCATCAATGGATTCGTAAAGCGGTAACGAAACCTCCTTGTGGCCCCTAATTTCAAAAGAATAAGTTTACCCGCGGGCGTGTGGTGCCGACCATCTCCGCCAGCATTTCTTGTGATATCTTAAGGGACATCCGCACCGGTTTCGTCATACCTTTGCGGCCTCATTGCTAGAAAGTGGCGTTCTGATCGAGCGTGTGGCTAGACTGATGGGGCACAGCAGTTCCCGCGTAACATCCACAACATATTCGAGTTGGATTAAACAGCGGCAGGACGCCGCAGAAGCGGATGGCCGATCTACTTGGAGTGAATCACGTTTAGCGTAACGGACAAAATTCCGTACACTCGTTTTCAGCATAAAGTTCATGCCT
Source organism: uncultured Acidobacteriota bacterium (assembly GCA_963795005.1). Taxonomy (GTDB): domain Bacteria; phylum Acidobacteriota; class Terriglobia; order Acidiferrales; family UBA7541; genus Palsa-295. Next base: position 23,685 of record CAWCGE010000031.1, read on the forward strand.
AGGGCATTGCGTTTCACGGTTCGGACATGGGTTCGTCGAAGCTGCCGCCGTAGATGTTGGGAACTTTGGCGCCCATCTGGCGCAGATAGGCGCACAATTGCCCGCGATGGTGGATGGTGTGATGGAGCATGAATTGAAGGTATAAGACCGTCGGATTGTTGTAGATACCGAAGAAGGGAACCGGCGTGGCCCAGAATTCGGGAGAAATCTTGCCTAGCTTTGGAAACTTCGATTCGAAGCCGTCTTCGTAGAGGGCGACGATGTCTTCGGTATTGCCGATATCTCCCGGCATGGAATCGTCTTCCATTTCAAATTGTCCGGTCAGGAAGCCATCGAGAAACCAGATTTCCGAGGAAGCGATGTGCCAGGTGAGTTCGAGAGCGCTGCGGGAATCGGGATGCGGGCGGTAAGTGTCCTTGGCAGCGGGCACGGCTCGGAGTACGCGGCGAGTGGTGCCGTACTCCTTCTGCACTGACGGCAGAAAGATTTCCGCGAGAAATTTTGCTTGCTCGGACGTCATGATGTAGCTCCCTTTGCAGAAACTGGTTAGTCGAAACCACAACCTCGGCGCTCTTTGGTTCCCGACTCGATCGAGGCCCCAAGACGAACTAAAAGCCGCAGCTTATAAGATGCTTGCGGCGCACGAGCGTTTGTCAAAATTCAAAACCTGTACTTCAGCGGCTGAAGCGGCTGTGATTTTGCCATGTTTACGCAGCAGCTAAAGCTGCGGCCTACAAAGATTCTCGTCCTTTCACCCGGACTCGAAAGCCACGAGCTACAAACCTTCAGTTCTGCCCAAAATCTCACGCCGAGGTGTGGCGTCCGTCCGATGCCCGATACGTCCCGAAAAGCGCGCGACGGATCTTCCGCTACAAAGGCCTGGCGTTTAGCACTCAGCCCGACTGGTAACGGCCGCGCAGATGCGGGAAGCCGGCGGCACGCCTGCCTACCGACAGGCAGGTCGGCGCTACGCGGGCTTCCAGCGCAGGATTGGTTTGCGCGCGGCGGCCACTTCGTCGAGGCGGCCGATGCGGGTACAGTGCGGGGCCGTCTTTACGAGCTCGGGATTGGCCTCGGCTTCAGCGGCGATGGAGCGCATGGCGTCAATGAACAGGTCACATTCCTGCTTCGATTCAGATTCCGTGGGCTCGATCATCATGGCGCCCGGAACGATGAGCGGGAACGCGGTGGTATAGGGATGGAAGCCATAGTCAATGAGGCGCTTGGCGATGTCCATGGTGTTGACGCCGCGGGCTTTCTGGCGGGCGTCGCTGAAAACGACTTCGTGCATGGACGGCAGATTGTAAGGCAGATCGAAATAGGGCTCGAGATGCTTGCGAATGTAATTGGCATTGAGCACGGCGTCTTCGGTGGCTTGGCGCATGCCGGGACCGTAGGCCAGAGCGTAAGCGAGGGCGCGGAGAAGCACACCGAAATTGCCGGCGTAGGCGCGGACGCGGCCGACCGATTTCGGGCGCTGGTGATCGAGGGCGTACGTGCCGTCTTGTTTCTGGACGACCACCGGAACCGGAAGGTACGGCTCGAGGATTTTCTTGACCATTACCGGTCCGGCGCCGGGACCACCCCCGCCGTGGGGAGTCGAGAAAGTTTTGTGCAGGTTCAGGTGCATGACGTCCACACCGAAATCGCCCGGACGAGTGACGCCGGCGAGCGCGTTCATGTTGGCGCCGTCCATGTAAAGGAGCGCGCCACGCTCGTGAAGGATTGCGGCAATCTCGGCGATACGCTCTTCGAAGACTCCCAGGGTGCTGGGGTTGGTGAGCATCAGCGCAGCAACGTCGTCGGTGACGAATTCGCGGAGGTGATCGGTGTCGAGCTGGCCCCGGCTATTGGATTTGATGTTTTGTACTTCGTAGCCGGCGATGACGACGGAAGCGGGATTGGTGCCGTGCGCGGAATCGGGGATAAGGACTTTGTGGCGCGCGTTTCCCTGGCTTTCCAGGTAGGCGCGAATGATCAGCAGGCCGGTCAGTTCACCTTGCGCACCGGCGGCCGGCTGCAGGGTGGCAGCGTCCATGCCAGTGATGGAGAGCAGACATTTCTGCAAATCGTCAAGAATGCGCAGAAGGCCTTGGGAAACTTCCGCGGGCTGTTGGGGATGTTCGGTGGCTAGACCTTCGAGGCGGGCGACGAATTCGTTCACACGCGGATTGTATTTCATGGTGCAGGAGCCGAGCGGGTACATGCCCAGATCAATCGCGTAATTCCAAGTGGAGAGACGCGTGAAGTGGCGGATCACTTCGATTTCGCTGACTTCGGGGAAGCCTTCGATCGAGTCGCGCGTGAAGGCGGGGCCGAGCGCGGTGGCGGGATCCACGGCGGGAACGTCGAGCGGGGGCAATTCCATGCCGCGCTTGCCTGGCGCGGAGCGTTCGAAGATCAGGCCTTCGTTCTGGCTGACGTGCGCGCGGGCTTTGCCGACGTTTTTTACTGGCGCTTCCAGATCGGTGACCTTTGGGTTCAAAGTGTTACGACTCCTTGCCGCGATTCAGAAACAAGGCTGGCGAACTGAAGTCCGCCGCTAAAATCAACACCGACAAAAACGGCCCGGTTCGATGACCCTGAACCGACGGCTGCTAGACCGGCTTTTCCAGTATGCGGCGGACGGCAGCCGCGAAGCGCTCGATTTCGGCGCGCGGGGTGGTTTCGGTTACGCAGACTACCGCGCGTTTGGTTAGATCCGGATAATGCGCCCCCAGCGCGTACGGGCCGATGATTTTTTCCTTCAGCAAGTCGGCGTTGATCATTTTCACCGAGCGCGGAAATTCGAGCGTGAATTCGTTGAACGTGAGGCCGCTGAAAACGCGGCGCACGCCGGGAATCCTTTCGAGTTCCGTCTGGGCGAAGCGCGCCTTGGCAAGATTCTGCAACGCCTGCTCGCGCAAACCCTCTTTGCCGATCAGGCAGAGATGGATGGTAGCGGCGAGAGCGTAGAGAGCTTCGTTGGTGCAAATGTTGGACGTGGCCTTTTCGCGGCGGATGTGCTGTTCGCGCGTGGCGAGCGTGAGAACGAAGCCGCGACTACCTTCGGCGTCGGTGGTTTGGCCGGCGAGGCGGCCGGGCATCTGGCGGACGAATTTGTCGCGCGTGGCGATCACGCCGACGTACGGGCCACCGTAGCTGGGAGCGATGCCGAAGGCCTGGCCTTCCATGGCGACGATGTCTGCTTCCGCCGGCGGCCGGACGATGCCGAGCGAGACGGCCTCGGTGATCGTCGAGATGAGCAGGGCGCCGGAAGGATGCGCGATTTTGGCGAGCGCGGGCAAGTCTTCGAGGACGCCGAAGAAATTAGGGGACTGCACGACGACGGCGGCTGCTGTGGCGAGCGCTTCCGACTTTAGCGCCACGCGGTCAATTTGGCCGGACTCGGTATAGCCGATTTCTTGTACTTCCAGGCCGAGATTCTTCGCGTAGGTTTTCAGGACCTGGCGATATTCGGGATGGACGGAGCGCGCGACGAGCACGTGGCGGCGGCTGGTGAGCCGTTCGGCCATCAAAACGGCTTCGGTGAGCGCCGTGGAACCGTCGTACATGGACGCGTTGGCGACTTCCTGGCCCGTGAGCTGACACATCAGGGTTTGAAATTCGAAGATGGCGGTGAGCGTGCCCTGCGCGAATTCGGCTTGATAGGGCGTGTAGGAGGTGAGGAACTCGCCGCGCTGGATCAGCGCATCGGCTGCGACGGAACGAAGATGCTGGTAGGCGCCAGCGCCGAGAAAGGAAGTGTAGCCCCGGGCATTCTCCGCCGCGCGGGCCTGAAAATATTGGATGATCTCGGTTTCGGAAAGCGGCCCGGGGAGATTCAGCGGCTCGCGCAGACGAAATTTTTCCGGAATCGACTTGAAAAGATCTTCGATCGAACCGGCGCCGATGGCGGCAAGCATTTCCTGGCGTTCGGAAGGGCTTTTGGGGAGATAGCGCATCAGGCGGACTGTTCCTTTGCGGCTTCCGCGATGTAGGCCTGGTAAGCGGCGGCGTCCATCAGGCCCGACACTTCCTTGGGATCGGTGAGTTTCACTTTGATCAGCCACGCCGAGTCGTGCGGGTCCGAATTGATTTTCTCGGGCGCGTCCACGAGCGCATGATTTGTGTCGGTGACTTCGCCGGAAACGGGGCTGTAGATTTCGCTGACGGCTTTGACGGATTCAACGGTGCCGAAGGACGAGCCGGCTTTCAGCCGGGCCCCGACCTTGGGCATTTCGACGAAGACGACGTCGCCGAGTTCCTGTTGGGCGTGATCGGTGATGCCGATGGTGCCGATGTCGCCCTGGACCCTGACCCATTCGTGCTGTTTTGTGTAGCGATAATCCGTTGGATACATTGGGCCTCTCGTGTTGGATGCCATCGCGCTAGTGCGGTCGCTTGTAAAACGGTATTGGGACGATGCGCGCCGCCGCGGCCTGGCCGCGAATGCCGATTGCAATGTCCGTGCCGACGGCGCTGGATTGCGGCGGGACGTAGGCCATGCCGATGTTTTTCTTCAGGAACGGCGCAGGGCAGCCGCTCGTGACGCGGCCGGCGTCGCGTCCGGCGATCAGCACGGAGTAGCCGTCGCGGCCGATGCGCTTATCGAGCATTTCGAAGCCGACCAGCTTGCGCGGCAGGCCGGTTTGCTTCTGTTGTGCGAGCACGTCGCTGCCGAGAAACGGAGCTTTTTCCATTTTGCAAATCCAGCCGAGGCCCGCTTCCCAGGGCGTGGTGGTGTCGTCGATTTCATGGCCGTAGAGACACATGCCTGCTTCGAGGCGCAGAGTATTGCGCGCGCCGAGGCCGCAGGGAATCATTTTTGCTGATTCACCGGCGTGCAGCAACGCGTTCCACAATTTCTCAGAGTGCTCGGGGGCGAAGTAAATTTCGAAACCGTCCTCGCCTGTGTAGCCGGTGCGGGCAATCAGGCAGTCAACGTCACTGACTTTGCCAAAAGTGAAAAGATAATAGCGCATGGGCTCGAGCGCGACCGCAGTGAGATGCTGCAAGATGTCCTTGGCGCGCGGGCCTTGGATCGCTAGCTGCGAATAACGCGGGCCGGCGTTTTCGACTTGGGCGTCGAATTTGTTGTTCGCGACGATGTGCTGGTAGTCCGCGTCCTGATTGCTGGCATTGACGCACAGCAGGTAGTGAGCGTCCGATATTTTGTGGACCAGTAGGTCGTCCACAAAGGTGCCGCGGGAGGTCATCAAGCCGGAATAGTGCGCCTGGCCAACGGTTAGTTTCGCGGCGTTATTGCAGGTGACCCACTGGACGAGTTGCAAAGCGCCAGAACCGCGGATTTCGAGTTCGCCCATGTGGCTGACGTCGAACAAGCCGGCGCGAGTGCGCACGGCCTCGTGCTCGGCGATGATGCCGGAGTATTCCAGGGGCATGTCCCAGCCGCCGAAATTGACCATCTTGGCACCGAGGCGACGGTGGATGGAATTCAGTGCTGTTTTGCGCAATTCGACGGCGGCCGACGTGTTCACAGAGGATTTCTCATGAAAGCGACGAAACATTGACGCTAGCATGCGAGTTTTTGAGTGTCAAGGAAGGCGGGCCAAGCGCGGACGCAAGCCTCGATGTGCGGGGAAGTTGCGCGTATCGGGCTGCCGAGGTAATAGAACTCTGCAAGGCGCTTGTGGCTGCGGCGCGGTTGCCCTACTATTGGTCGAACGGAAATCGTGAGCGTTCCAGAGAGGCGCCAACCGTGATCACGCTCTGCTCGCAGTGTGACAAGCCGGAGTCGCAATGCACTTGCGAGAAATTCTGCTGCTTCTGCCAGTCGCAGCACAATATTCGCCTGGCGGTGGACGGGATGTATTATTGTCCGGATTGCCGGGAAGCCTGCGACGTGCGCGTTGCCGACAAGGAAGAGCGCTGATCCGCGAGCCTGCACCGGGTGATCTACAGTTTTCACCGATGAGCACTGAGCGATGAGCAACGAGCCGGCGCGAACCGAACTCACGCTGCCCGACGACGAGCGGCTGCTCGCGGCGATCACGCCCGTGGTGCAGCATGCGTCGCAGCGCTGCGGGCTCTCAACTGAATCGCAGGAAGGACTCGCGGCGGCGGCAACCGAAGCGGCTCGCGAGACTTTTCCGCTGATGGAAGGCCGGAGCAACGACGAACAGAAGGTAAAAGTCGTGGTTTCGGATTACCCGGACCGCGTCGAAGTGGCCATCGAGCACAAGGGCGAAGCGCTGCCTACGGCGGGGCTCGATACGTTTGTCAAAGATGCCGTGGCCGGTTCCGGGGCTGGGTTGAGCATGGCGCTGCAGATGACGCAGGTGGACCGGGTGCAATATGAAACGCGCGACGGCGTCTCGCGCATGACGCTGATCAAGTATTGCGACGGAAGCAAGACAAGAGTTTAGCTGCGCGCTTGGTTCCCGCCGATATTGAGCCGCACCCAAGCCAGAAGAGCGAACGCACCCATCAGAAAGATGGATACGAGAGCGCATGCAGCGGTGATGTCGCTCACTCGCCATGGTATGCCGGTCGCATCGGCGATGACTGGAGACGCCGCCGGCGGAATGAGCAGCAGAAGATTCCCGGCCGCAGAGATTCCATAAAAAAGTACCGGTAGACGCCAATAATTGGGAGGCAGAGGATCAGAAGCGGCTGAGTGTTTCTTCAAATAAAGTGCGAACAGTTGAAAAATCACATAAACCGTGAAATACCAGCCCAGGAAATTGCTAACCGGCACGCCGAAATAGGCACCTCCCTCGAGCCATATCCAAGCATGGACGATGGTAGACCAGACCGGGTCCATCGAAAAATCCCAGGCGACCATGATAAGAGCGGCGATCAGAGGCAGCGTGACTACTCGGGCTCCCACCAGTTGACTTCCGGTGTCACCCAAGATCACTCGCGCTAGCGTCCAGGACAAATAGGCCATTCCCAAGTAGGCCAGTCCAAGGAGGATGGGAACGGCGAAAAGCTTCGGCCCCATCACACCGGTGAAATAATACTGGCCGTACGGGAAACCGGTGCGCGCACCCAGATTTTCGACGACGTTTCCGACCACCAAACAGATGGCGAAGAAAATCAGGATGCCGCGAGTTCGATAGAACATTGCGCCATGAACCAAAGCGAAAAGCATCGGAGGCAAGACGTGCAGTGCAACGACCGCGAGCATCGACACTTTGCCGGGAACGACCTGCAAGAACCTCGCGGTCACGTAAAGTGCGATGAACGTCCAGAGAGCGAAATTAATTGTCGCGTGGCTCTTCGCGCCGCCACCCGCGGGATCCTTCGCCATTTTTGCGACGGCCTCCGTACAGCACAACTCTCGACTACATCGGCGCGGCGAAGGCTTTGGTCTGGATGAGCGACATCAATTGATCCTGGCTGACGGGCGCTTCGACTTTCAAGCGGTCACCGCTGGGCGTGACACGAACCTGATCGAGCGTCTTGGCAAGCGCGGGATTGGTCTGGGCTTCCTGGTAGCGGCGGTACATCAGGCCGGCCTGCATCGCCGCGCTTAGCAGGTTGGCGTCGTCCACGGAATCGCAGACTGCCTGGAAGTGGGCGTCCACGCCGTCGTCGGCACTGATATTGATGATCATGGCGTGCATGCGCTCGATGATCGCTGCGGCCTGCGGGAATTGGCTGGCCTGGGGAACTAACTGCTGCATCGCCAGATGCGTGTGGTCCTTATCGAGGACGGCCCAGATGATGCCATTGCCATTGGCTTCGGAGATCAGCGGGAAGAGTTTGCCGGTGAGCAAAGTTTCTTCGCCGCCCATACGAACGTTAATAAGGTGCTCGAGGACGGAGCGATTGCCGAAGGCGGCGGTATTGGCGTCAAAAAAGACGAACAGGATATCGCCGGCCGCGGCGCCGCTGCCGAAGGCGTAAAGGTGAAATCCCTGCACTTCGAATACAGGAACCTTCTGCGCTTTGAGTTTGCTCTCGGAGGCGGAAGGATCGAATTGCCCGAGCGCGATGCCGACCGTATCATCGCCCTTTCCGCTGGTGATATTGGCCCAGGCGATTTCTTCTACTTGGGAGTTCGGATCAACGCCGGACGTGCCGAGGAATTGCTCGAATTGCTTGAAGCGCGGCGGAAGCACCTGGTCGTTGAGCTGCGAGAACCAGGAAAATTTGCGCGCGGCCTTCAGGTCGGCGTAGGCAAATTCGCCGACGTTTTTCGGGAACATGCCGATAATCGCGGTGCTGAGCGTGCCGGCCGAAGCGCGCGTGGGCGCAATGGTGGCCGTGCTAAAAACCAGAGCTGCGGCAAGCAAACCTGATATCGCGGATCGCACGATTGAATGTTTCACTTGTTATCCCCTCAGTTCCTCAACTTTGTCATTCACACAGAAATGTTAGCGCCCCACGTTTACGGGGCTTTCACTGACGCGCGCGGCCAGTGACGCAGATTCCGAACGCAGCCGGGATGTCAATGCGCTGTCGGTGATCGATTCCAGATTAATGGCCACGTTTTCAAGCGCGCCGCGAACGGCGGCTGCGGCCATCAAGCGTCCCACGCGGATGTCTGAATACATAGACGGGCTGGCAATGGGTTCCAGTTGCCCGAGTCGGTCAAAAACTTCCGCAGCCTTGCGCGCGACTTCGAGCGGGACGGTCGCGGCACCATGCAAAGCCTGCTGGATCGCGGCGTCGCGATGCCCCTCCTGTTCAGACGTATCTTTCGGCAGCTTGTAAGCAGCCATTACCTGCTCGAAGGAGGCCGAATCTCGGTCGATGGCTTCGGCGAGCGCGCGGGAAGCGGCATGGAACTCGGCGACCGCTTCGCTCAGCTCGTCCACATGCGCCGCTTGCGACTTTTTCTTGCGCGAGAGGCCGGCGACCATTTGTCCTAGGCTGGCTCCGAGCGCGCCGGCGAGCGCGGCGACCGAACCGCCGCCGGGCGTGGCAGTTGGCTCCGCGACGGCATCGAGAAAAGGCTGCACGAGCGACGCGAATTTGCCCGGACCGTCAGGTGCGGCGGCGCCACCGAGCGAAGCCTCGATACGATTCTCAAACACTTGCGCGGGCGAAAAGTTTTCCAGTTGCAGGTAGAAATCCGCGGTGAGTTCGATGGCGCGCTTGGGAATCAGGCCGACGATTTCGCTGCCCACAATCGTGACGCCGTAGCGTTCGGCTTCGCGCTTCACCATTTCGAAGACGCGATGCAGAGGAGTTTGCTCGAAGTCGGTCATGTTGATGGAAACTTGCGCGAGATGGCGCGCGCGGAGGTCCACGCCCATGGCTTTCACGTAGCGCAGGCCGCCATTCGAGAAACGGATGTTTTTGCCGATTTTCTTGGCAATTTCGATGTCGGGGGTGTTGAGGTTGATGTTGTACGCGACGAGAAATTTGCGCGCGCCTACGACCGTAGCGCCGGCGGTAGGGTGCAGGCGCGCGTCGCCGATATCGGGAGCGCGCCCGGGATTCTTCGGCACATCCGCGAGCAAGCCTTCGAATTGGCCTTTGCGGATATTTTCAAGATTGGCTCGTTCGGGACGCCGGGCGGCGGCTTCGTAGAAATAGACGGGAATTTTGTAGCGTTCCCAAATTTCGTGGCCGACTTTTCTCGCCAGTGCCACGCAATCTTCGATGGTGAGGCCTTCGACGGGAATGAACGGGACGACGTCGGTTGCGCCCATGCGCGGATGCGCGCCGGAGTGCTTCGTGAGGTCGATTAGGTCGGCGGCTTTGCCGACGCCGCGCAGGGCTGCTTCGGCCACGGCTTCGGGCTCGCCGGCGATGGTGATGACGCTGCGGTTATGGTCGGCGTCGCTTTCTCGATCGAGCAAGTAAACGCCCGGCACCTCGCGCATCACTGCCACGATGGCGTCAATTTTAGCCGCGTCGCGCCCTTCGGAAAAATTCGGAACACATTCGACAAGTCGTTTCATGAAGTCAGAGATTCTTCGAGTGGATGACGGCGCCGCGTTTCATGGTGAAGCTGCAAAGATTCACACCAAAATAATACGGGATTTCACGGTAGTCGGCCACGTCAAAGGCGGCGATGTCAGCATATTTGCCAACCTCGAGAGATCCGACGCGATCGTGCTGGCGAAGCGAATAAGCGGGGTTGATGGTGGCGGCGGCGATGGCTTCCGCGGGAGTCATGCGCATCTGGGTGCAGGCTAGCGACAGGATCATGGACATGCTCAGCGTGGGGCTGCTGCCGGGATTGAAGTCCGTGGCGATGCCGACGATGGCCCCGGCGTCAATGAGTTTGCGCGCCGGGGCGTACTGCGTGAGGCCGAGATGGAAACAGCAGCCCGGAAGCAGGATGCAGACGACGTTCGAGAGAGCGAGTGCGCGGATGTCACCGGCATTGATTTTTTCAAGGTGATCGGCACTGGCGGCTTGCAGCTCGATAGCAAGGCGCGCGGCGCCAGTGTTGGCGAGTTGCTCGGCGTGGATGCGCGGGACGAGTCCCACGGCGCGTCCAGCGGTGAGGATTCGCCGCGCCTGCGCGACCGTGAACGCGCCGCGATCGCAATACACGTCACAGAATTCGGCGAGGCCGGCCATTGCGACGGTCGGAATCCAGCGGCGGACAAGCAAGTCCACGTAGGCGTCGGGCCGTTTGCGAAACTCCTGTGGCACGACGTGGGCACCCAGGAAGGTGGCGCGAATGTCCAGCGGATGGCGCTGGTGAAGTTGCGAGAGAAGCTCGAGCATTTTCAGCTCGCTCTTCCAATCGAGGCCGTAGCCGCTCTTGGCCTCGATGCTGGTGGTGCCGTGCGCGGCGAATTCGTTGAGGTTGGCGATGGCGCGGGCTTCGAGTTGCGCGGCCGGGGCGCGGCGCAGATGCGCGACCGTGGAGCGGATGCCGCCGCCCTTGCGGGCGATTTCCTCGTAGGTGGCGCCGGCGAGGCGCTGTTCGTATTCCGCGGCGCGGCTGGCGGGGAAAATCAGGTGCGTGTGAGAATCCACGAAGCCGGGGAGGACGACACGACCGGCAAGATCGAGTTTTTCGGCGCGACGCGCGGCGCGGATTTTTTCAACGCGGCGGCGCGGACCGATGGCGGCGATGCGGTCTTCGCGAACCAGGATCGCGCCGTCGCGAATGACGCCGAGTTCAGCGAGAGATTTGCCGCGGCGGGGAACTGGACCGCGGAGAGTCAGCAGCTGCGAGCAGCCGGTGATCAGCCAGTCGGGCATTGGGCGATTGGATACTAACGCCGGGAGGCGGCAAAAACCACAGTGGATACGGATTCGTTAATAATTCGAGGCGGCTTATGACGACGCTGCCAGATTGGGCGCCCGCGGTGCGGCGTCAGGTTTTGTAGCGGCGGTCTTCAGGCCGCCATTGGTGGTTGCGGCGACACCAATGGCGCACGAAAGCGCGCCGCTACAACTGCGGCGCTAAGCTTTGGCGGCTTGCGCCTGGTAGGCGGGGGCGAAAACTTCGGTGACGAATGATTCGAGCGTTGTGGGAGTTGTGTTCTTCGCGGAACGTTGCTCCAGCGGCACGATGAGTCCGGCATTCCCACCCTTCCACATTTCAATCACGAGCGCGGCGGTCTTCTTCGGCAAGCCCATCTGCACGAGGGCAGGCTCCAGCATCATGAACGGCACCTGCATGTATGAGAGTTTCGCTTTGCCGATGGCATTGCCTACGATCGAGGCGGCATCTTTCATCGAGATGTCGCGCTGGCCGTGGAGCTCCTGCGTGGAACTGCCGGAAAAATCGCGCGCAGCGAGACGACCGGCGGCGTATTCGCCGATATCCTTCGTAGCAATCCACGGCATCGGCATATCGGCTTTCAAACCGCCGGGAAGGATTCCCATCGAGCGCAACGGCGCGATGCTCATCAAGAGATTTTCCATGAAGTAAGCGGCGCGCAGATGGAGCACGTTGAGGCCAGCGACGCGATTCAGTTTTTGTTCCAGATTATGCAGACCGACGATGGGGCCCGTCTTTTCCGCTTGCTGCGCGCCAATGCTGCTGAGGCTTACGACGTAAGGCACGCGCGCACTCGCGATGGCAGCGGCGTAGCAATCGGATACCCGTTCCTGATGAGCGCGCAGGTCTTGTTGCGAAATATCCTCGGGAAGCACGAGATAGACGGCCGTAGCGCCGTCGAAAGCCTGCGTCATGGATGCTGCGTCTCCCACGTTACCGACCAGGGCTTCGGCTCCTTTCTGGATCAGAGGCTCGAGCCTTTTCGCATCGCGCCCAACCACGCGTACTTTTTCGCCCTTGGCGAGCAACGCTTCGGCTGCAGGCCTTCCCGTGTGTCCCGTTGCTCCGGTGATGACGATCATTCTTTTGCTCCTCGTGATTCCGCAGCTGAACAGAGCTACCACGCTCAGGATGAAAACGAAAGGCGAGCGAGCGGTGCTTGGTAAGTCGCGAAAGGCGGCAGCCAGCTGCCGCACTCCGAGAACCTACAGCATCGGGACTTTTACGCCGGACTTTTTTGCGAAATGGATGGCTTCATCGTAGCCGGCGTCCACGTGGCGGGCTACGCCGATTCCGGGATCGTTTGTCAGCACACGCTGAATGCGCTCGCTCATTTCTTTCGAGCCGTCCGCGACCGTGACTTGCCCCGCGTGCAGGGAATAGCCGATGCCAACTCCGCCGCCATTGTGAATCGAGACCCAACTGGCGCCGCTGGCGGTATTGAGCAGAGCATTAAGCAGCGGCCAATCGGCGACGGCGTCCGAACCGTCTTGCATCTTTTCCGTTTCGCGGTAGGGAGAAGCGACCGAGCCGCAATCGAGATGGTCGCGGCCGATCACGATGGGGCCTTTCAGCTCGCCGCGCGCCACCAGGTCGTTGAGTGCCACGCCGAAGCGGTCGCGTTCGCCGTAGCCGAGCCAGCAAATGCGCGCGGGCAGACCCTGGAAACGCACGCGCTTCTGCGCGAGTTTGATCCAACGCGAGAGAATTTCGTCGTGCGGGAACATTTCGAGGACGAGCTGGTCGGTGCGATGAATGTCCGAGGGCTCGCCGGAAAGCGCAGCCCAGCGGAAGGGGCCGCGGCCTTCGCAGAAAAGCGGGCGAATGTAAGCGGGCACGAAACCGGGAAAATCGTAGGCGTTCTTCACGCCTTGCTGAAACGCGAAGGTGCGTATGTTATTTCCGTAGTCGAAAGTGACCGCGCCCATTTTTTGCAGAGCGAGCATGCCTTCGACGTGGCGCGCGATGGAATCGAGCGAACGCTTTTCGTAAACTGCGGGATCGGATTTACGAAGCCCGGCGGCCTGCTCGACATGGAGGCCCTGCGGAATGTATCCGCCGATGGGATCGTGCGCGCTGGTTTGATCGGTAAGTAAGTCGGGAAGAATGCCGCGGCGAGCGAGTTCGGGAATCACGTCCGCGCAATTGCCGACCAGGCCAACGGAGGTGGCTTCCTTTTTGCGTACGGCGTTTTTCAGGATGCGCAGCGCTTCGTCGAGGTCGTTGACCATCACGTCGCAGTAGCCGGTTTTTACGCGGCGCTTGATGCGCTCGGGGTCCACATCAATTCCGAGAAATGCCGCGCCATTCAGAGTGGCGGCCAGAGGCTGGGCGCCGCCCATGCCGCCCATGCCGCCGCTGACGACGAGTTTTCCGGCGAGGTCGCCGTCGAAATGCTGGCGCGCGGCTGCGGCGAAGGTTTCATAAGTTCCCTGCAAAATGCCCTGCGAGCCGATGTAAATCCAGCTGCCGGCGGTCATCTGGCCGTACATCATCAGGCCGGCGCGATCCAGTTCGTCGAAATGTTTCCAGTCGCTCCAGTGGCCGACGAGATTGGAATTTGCGATGAGCACCCGCGGAGCATACGTGTGCGTGCGAAAGATTCCGACCGGTTTGCCGGATTGGACCAGAAGGGTTTCGTCATTTTCCAGCGACCGGAGCGAGGCGACGATAGCGTGGTAGGCATTCCAATTGCGCGCGGCTTTGCCGCGGCCGCCGTACACGATCAGCTCTTCCGGCTTTTCGGCGACTTCCGGGTCGAGATTGTTCATCAACATGCGCAGGGCGGCTTCCTGCTGCCAGCCCTTGCAAGATAAGGTTGCACCGCGTGGCGCGCGGACCGGTTGGTAGCCAGCGGCTTCTTCGGTGGCTAGCTTGGACATTTGCGTTTCTCCCGCAAGTATCTTAGCGCAGACCGACGGAGGTGGCGAAGGATGAAACACGATTACGAAATGCGCCGGACAAAAAACGAGATTGAAACACAGAGGTCACGGAGAACTGCGGAGCGCAACGGAGACCGCCTGCTCGTTTGTGCGTGCACTAAGTTCCTACGTCGTGGAACGGGCGGGGAAGACTGACCGATGCGTCCCGAAATGCGTGGGGCGCGTCGGCCGCTACATAATCTCGATTGGCGGGCGACTTGATTGCCTGGCGCGGAGTGGCGAGACCAATCGCGTTGCACGGTGGTTTCCTATACGTTAGAGTTGCATGAGCGCACATGGACTATCCCTCGCTGAACAAACTCTTCCTGGAAGCAGTTGATCGCTACGCAAATTCTAAGGCGCAGATATACAAAACGGCCAGCGGCTGGGAATCGACTTCCGCCCAGGAAATGCTGCGGCGGGTGGCGGGCTTGTCGAAAGCGCTGCGCGAGCTGGGGATCAAGGCGGGCGACCGAGTCGGACTGTTTGCGCCGAACTGCCCGGAATGGCACGTAGTCGATTTTGCGATCACCGGACTGGGAGCCGCGAGCGTGCCGGTTTATTTTAACGAGTCGGCGGACCGCCTGGTTTACATCGTGAACGATTCGGGAGCGCGGATCGTGTTCACCGCAGGAGAAGCGCAAGCCCGGAAGGTCGCAGAGGCGCGCGAGCGAATGCCGGCGCTCGAAAACGTGATTTCGGTGGCTCCGCCTGCGGATTTGCGGGAAGACATTCTGCGTTACGAGGCGTTGATTGCTACCGCGGGAGACGCCGATGTGGCGGAATACCGGCGACGGGCGGAGGAGGTTGCTGGCAACCAACGGGCGACAATTATTTACACCTCGGGGACAACTGGCGAGCCGAAAGGCGTGATGCTGAGCCATTCGAACCTCAGTTCGAATGCGATGGATTCGATTCGCGCGTACGAATTTCTGCCCGGAGACGTGGCGCTGGAATTTTTGCCGCTGGCGCACGTGTACGAGCGCACGGTCGGTTACGCCTACCTATTTCGCGGCGTTTCGATCGCGTATGTGGCAGCGATCGAAGACGTGGCGCAGGCGATGCTGGAAGTGCACCCGACGACTTCCGCTGCGGTTCCGCGATTCTTCGAGAAGATGTACACAAACATCCTGGACAAAGGCCATCACGAGACGGGTCTGAAGCGCAAGATTTTCGATTGGGCGCTGCACGTGGCGGCCGAAGCCGTGCCATGGCGCGCTTATGGGAAAGAACCGTCGGCCGGCCTGAAATTGCGCTGGAACCTTGCGGACCGGCTGGTCTATTCGAAAATTCGCGCGGGACTGGGCGGGCGGATTCGCTCGTTCTGCTCGGGAGGGGCGCCGCTGGCGCCGGAACTGGCGGAATTTTTCTGGTCGTTGAATGTTCCCGTGTATCAGGGCTATGGGCTCACCGAGACGGCTCCGGTGCTTACGTCGAATGTGCCGAGCGCGAATAAGGTGGGAACGGTGGGACGTCCGATCCCGCAAGTGGAATTGCGCATCGCGGAGGATGGCGAGATTCTGGCGAAAGGGCCGAACGTGATGCAGGGCTACTACCGCAAGCCCGATGCCACGCGCGAAGTTTTGAGCGACGCTGGGTGGTTCCGCACCGGAGACATCGGAAGAATTGATGAAGACGGCTATCTGGTCATCACTGACCGCAAGAAGGAATTGCTGAAGACGGCCGCGGGGAAGTTCGTTGCGCCCGCACCGATTGAAAATCTGCTGAAGACTTGTCCTTACATCACGAATGCGATCGTCGTGGGAGACAAGCGGAAGTTCGTCTCGGTGCTGATCGTGGTGAATTTTGCGGCGATTGAAGGCGAAGCGAAGAAGCAGGGTCATGAGTTGGCGGGGCGCTCGCAGGCGATTGCCGATCCGTGGGTGCGCGATTTGATTTCGCGCGAAGTGGAACGACTGACAGCTTCTCTGGCGCAATACGAGAAGCCGAAGCGTTTCGCGCTGCTGGAGCAGGATTTCACGTACGCGAGCGGCGAACTGACCTACACGCTGAAAATGAAGCGGCGAGTGATCGAGCAACGCTATCAGGATCTGATTGCGCGTCTGTATGCGGACGTGGAAGAGCCGCGGCCGCAGCACCTGGCCTGAGCGCCGCTGCTCTTCGGGAGCGTTACAATGGATTTCAGGAGTATCCATGCCTGACCAACTGACGATTGCCGGCCGCACTTTTAATTCGCGGTTGATCGTGGGGACGGGGAAGTACCGCAGCTTCGAGGAAATGCGCCGCGCGCATCAAGCATCCGGCGCCGAGATGGTGACCGTGGCGGTGCGGCGCGTGAATCTGACCGACAAATCGAAAGAATCGCTGCTCGATTACATTGACCGCAAGAATTTTTTCATTTTGCCGAATACCGCGGGATGCTACACCGCGGATGAAGCGGTGCGCACGGCGCGATTGGGACGCGAGGTCGGTCTATCGGAGTGGGTGAAGCTGGAAGTGATCGGGGACCAGCAAACTTTGTTTCCGGATACGGAGCAATTGATCAGCGCGACGAAAACTTTGGTGGCGGAAGGATTCGTGGTGTTGCCCTATACGAATGACGATTTGATCGCCGCGCGCAAATTGATTGATGCCGGTGCGGCGACGGTGATGCCTTTGGGGGCGCCGATTGGTTCGGGCATGGGAATTCAGAATGTGGCGAACTTGCGGATTTTGCGCGAACGGATTACGGAAGTGCCGTTGATTGTGGATGCAGGCGTGGGGACGGCTTCGGACGCGGCCCTCGCGATGGAATTGGGCGCGGACGGTGTTTTGATGAATAGCGCGATCGCCGAAGCGCAGGATGCGGTGCTGATGGCCGAGGCGATGGGTTCGGCTGTGGATGCGGGGCGCAAGGCGTTTCTGGCTGGGCGCATCGAGAAGAAATTGTACGCTTCGGCGTCTAGCCCGCTGCTTGGGGTGGTGAAGTAGGTTCTTCTAGCGGCGGGCTTTCAGGCCGCCAGCGGTTGTTGCCGCAACATCCATGGCGCACTGAAGTGCGCCGCTATAAATGCAAAATCACCGGAACAACAGGTGCCAAAGGATGTCCACCAGCGCGTGGACGAGTGCGGCTGGGAATAGCGATTTTGTTTTCATCCAGGTATGGCCGTAGAAGAGGCCGGCGATGGTCGCCAGCGCGACATACTTCCAGTTGGGGTATGGCGCGTGGAAAATGTGCGACAGGCCGAAGATGACTGAGGCGAGGACCAAGCCGGTCCACTGATTTTTGAAGGTGCGCGAAAAAAGATTCTGCAGGATGCCGCGAAAGAGAAATTCCTCAGGCCACGCGGTGAAAAACAAAATTCCAATGATCGTGAGCGGCAAGGAACGCAGCCGTCCGATGGATGGATCGTAGGCGAGAAAGCCGACGCGGATGCCGATAGCTACCGCGATCGCCGCGAAAACGCCGAAGTGGACGAACACGTTTGCCGCGAAGCCGCGCCGCCATTCGATGGCGTAGCCGACTCCTTCGAGGCGGCGCAGCAGGACGAAAGCGGCGACTCCGGTGCTGAGCGCCAGAAGGATGGTGAGCGTGTGCGTCAATTGCGCGGGATACGGGAACAGGCGATACATCCAGCGGAATTCCACCGGGAGCCAGACGATTATCGCGGCGAGATAATCCGTTGGCGTGCCGGGCGGCTTAGCGACGCTGCGGGCGACCAGCAGGGCGGGCAGCACGGTGTAAGCGGCGCCGATCAGCGCCATTTTCCAGTTGAACGTGACGCCGATGGTGTAGATGAGCACGGCGAAGAGCGGAATCAGCGGCGCGAGAACACCTCGGTGTTCGCCGAGGGATTGACGGGCGTGATCGAGTATGCCAGGAGATGCCAGAAACAATTCAAACGCGAAGAGCACGGCCGCGACGCCAAGCGCCAGCGCGAATGCGCAGCCTCGGTAGCCGAGGCGCATCCAGAAGAATCCCGCGAGGATGACGATCGCGGCCCAGAGGCCGGCGGCAGCCGGCAGATTGATTTGCCAGGATTGCGAGTTTCTTACCATTGCGAAAGATTCTACTGAAGGTGCGCGGAGCACCGCGAAGAACTTTTCAAGACTTACCGCTATCTCGCGTCGGGTCAACTCGGCCCGTATGATTCCTGTTGGCTACATGGCGAAGCGGGTCACCCCGAGAAGCCCGATTGGATAAGGGGGACTCGGGTTGTTGACAGTACTCAGTGAGTGGTTGCGTTTCCGCGGACTTCGCGGACTATATTAACGATTGGAAGCACAATGGTTTTTGGCTCTTTGATTCGCCAGAAGTGATCAGAAATATCACGCTCGAAAACTCAATCGATCTTGAAGGGACATCCCTATTTTATTACGAATCATACGAAGACGAATTTGATCGGGAAAGCTGGAGCGCTTATGCTCCGGAACGGTCATTTCAAACGACGGTAGTTGCTCCTGTTACAAAGCAACTTGAAGGCTTCGACGTAGTTACGTTTTCCTGCAAAACGTCTCCGGGGTGTTCCCCTCTTTCCTGCAATCGGTTGGCGGAAGAGCTTCCAACCAATTCTCACTGCTTGCTTCCTTCGTTCGAGGAGGCCGCGATGTATATCACGAGGGGCACTTCGAATGATGTTGAGCTGGGGCCTTATCGAATATTCTCCGTGTATTCGGTTAGCTGGACCTGAGGCATTCTCATTGTATCCCCCGTGCAAGAGTTGTCCGGCGCCAGTAGCTCACATCGCGAATATCTACGTCACCGGAAACTGACGCAGCACGCGAAACTCTTTTGCGTTCCAGCGCGGTGATACTTGTGCGATTCTGGTGCGGCTTGGACGGCATGGCTGCATCTCCACAACTGGGACGACTCACCTACATTGATTGGCTGCGCGGGCTTGCCTGCGTTTTGATGTTCGAGGTGCATTCTTACGATTCGTGGCTGAATGCGTCCGGACGCGAGACGCATTTCTTCAAGTGGACGCAGCTTAGCGGGACGCTGCCGGCACCGCTTTTTCTTTTTCTTGCGGGGGTGTCCTGCGCGCTGGTGACGGATAAATCGCGGAAGAAGGAGATTCCGCCGAACCAGATCATGCGGACGATGATTTTGCGTGGGCTGGAAATTCTTGCGCTCGGTTATTTATTCCGCTTGCAGGAATATTTGCTCGGACTGCCCTGGGCGCCGTGGACCGACCTGCTGCGCGTGGACATTCTGAACACGATTGGGCTTTCGATTGTGCTGGTAGCGATTGTGTGCCGTTTGGCGCGATCGCGGGCTGCGAGCATCGCGCTTGCGCTGGCGGCCGCAGTGGCGATCGCCTTGGCTACTCCGGTGCTGTACACAACTTGGCGTCCGAGTTGGCTGCCCTGGTATCTCGAGTCGTACATCAACGGAGTGCATACGTTCAAATCACCGCAGCCGTGGCTTTTTCCGGTGTTTCCGTGGGCAGGGTTCGCGTTTGCGGGATTGGCGGTGGGATTTGTTCTTTTCGGTGATTGGGCGACTAGGAATCAGGCAAGAGCCGTCGCCTTGTTGGGCGCGGCAGGGATTGCGCTGTTTTATCTTGCGGGTTGGCTGGATGCCCGGCCTGCGCAGATGTTTGCCGTTTACGATTACTGGCACACCAGTCCTAACTTTTTTCTCGCGCGCGTTGGCATCATGCTGGTTTTGTTTCCGGTGAGCTACGGGTGGTGCCGCTGGGTGGTGGCGCGGATTCCGTTCAGCCCAATCGTGCAGTTGGGGCAGACTTCCCTGCTCGTTTATTGGGTGCACATCGAGTTTGTGTACGGGCGATTTTCGATCTTGCGGAAAAACATGCAGACGATTCCGATGGCGACGCTTGGTTTTTTGATTGTTGTGGCGGGGATGGTTCTTTTGTCGGTGGTGCGGACGCGGGCTAAGGGGCATGGGGCCGAGATTGTGGCGTGGTTCCGGCGGACTTTGCGGTTTGCGGCGGAGAGTTAGGATATCGTTCGCGGTTGCGAGCACAAAGTCGAAGGCAAAGATTTAACACACAGGACGCAGAGAAAAAACTGAGGCCACAGAGAAAAGACGTCGCCAGCGAGCGGGTCGCACGTGGCGCGGCTGGCCTCGCCTGGGAGCGACCGTGGTGCGTCTGGCATTGTGAAAGCGGCGGCGAGCCGCCGCACTCCCAAATGAACCCTGCCGCTCGCGGCGCTCACGGTCGCTTCGAAGTTACTGTGAGGAGCAGGGTTGTTCTTGCTGCGGCGCTGGATGAGCTGGGTCGGCGGGTCTTGGCTGGGTTTTGAAAATGTGTTCGCCGGGGCGGGCGAGGCCCATGTCTTCGCGGGCTATACATTCGATGGTGGCCGGATCGGTCTTCAGGTCTTTCACGTGGTTTTGCAGGGCCTGATTTTCTTTGTCGAGTTGGTTGATCTCTTCCTGGATTTTGCGGGCTTCGACCTGCGAGCGATGCATCGCCAGGACGCCGTGGGTGCCGAAGATGTCCTGCAGGAGCAGCAGGGCGAAGCCGGCGATGAGCAACGAATTCATGTTGCGGCGGAAAAAGCTGCGGAGCTGTTCGGTAAAACCTTCGTGTGCATCCTCGGCCCCCGCGATGGCCGCTGCGGCTTTGCGCTCTTTCGCTTGCCGGGTTTTTGTGGGCCGCTTCTTCATTTCGTGATCCAAACCCGCGCGTCCTCTGCCAACTTCTCCGCGGCGGCAGGCTTCGCGGCTTCCGTGTAAATCCGGACGACTGGCTCGGTGCCTGAAGGGCGCATCAAGAGCCAGGAGCCGTCGTCGAAAGTCAGTTGCAAGCCATCGGTGCGGTCGGTCTTGGCGACGTGGCGTCCCGCAAATTCACTGAAATTTAAGCGCAGGCGCTCCGGCAACTTCGCCTGCGTCTCTGCGGGAAGATGCAAATTCCTGCGAATGGGCCAAAATTCGCCGCCGACTTTGCGAAAAAGTTCGCGGAGCTGTTCGCCCAAAGATGCGCCGCGCGCCACGATCATTTCCGCTACCAGCAGGCAGGCGAGAATGCCGTCCTTTTCCGGCAGATGACCGCGGATGGTCATGCCCGCGCTCTCTTCGCCGCCGAGCGCAATCTTATCCTCGCGGAGCAGCGGACCGACATACTTAAAACCGACGGGCGTTTCGTAAACCTTAACGCCGTGGAGGCGCGCGACCGCGTCGAGCAGATGCGTGGTGGCCACGCTGCGGTGCGCGCCGAGTTTCCAGCCGCGCGTTTCGAGCAGGTAATCGAACACCAGGCCGAGAATATGGTTGGGCTGGACGAACGAGCCGTCGCGATCGAGAATGCCGAAGCGGTCGGCATCGCCATCAGTGGCTAGGCCGGCGAGCGCCTTCTTTTCGACGACCAGTTTCTTCAGCGGCCCGAGATTTTCTTCGGACGGGTCCGGGCCGGAGCCATCGAAAAGGACGTCGCGCTTGGTGCGGATGGATTCGACGGTCATGCCGTGGTCGGTGAGGATGCGATCGAGCCAGCCCGCGCCACAGCCGTGGACGGCATCGTAGGCGAAATTGCCTTTGGCTTTGCTGAGGACGTCGAAGTGAATCATTTTTTCGAGTTGCGCGAAGTAGGGGCCGCGCGGGTCCAGCCGCTCGAAATCGTCCGCCATTTCCTGGAATGGAGTTTCGTCGTCCGGCAATGCTGCGGCGCGCTTTTCGATGTCTTCTGTGATTTCAGGAAGAGCGGGGCCTCCATCGGGGCCGGAAAATTTCAGGCCATTGTACGCGGCGGGGTTGTGGCTGGCGGTGATGTTCACGCCGCCATCGAGTTTATTGTGGATGATGGCGTGAGCGAGGACGGGCGTGGGGGTGGGTTCAGGGCAGAAGACGATCCGGCAGCCCTGTTTGCGCAGCACGGTGGCAGCGGTGCGCGCGAATTCGGGCGAAAAGAAGCGCGTGTCGTGTCCGACGATGACCTTCGGGGATTTCTTGCTCGCGCAGACATGTCCCGCCACGGCTGCGGAGGCACGGCGAACTCCGGGAAAGGTGAAATCGTCGGCGATCACGCCGCGCCAGCCGGAGGTTCCGAAATGGATCGTTTGTTTCGTCACGGTCGACTATTGTATCTTGGCCTGCAAGACCAACTCAGGAAAGAATGTGGCGAGTCGCAAGAGTAAAGGCGCATTGGCGGAATTCGATGATCGACAAAATCGTGGTGCTGGTGACCTGCGGGTCGCGGAGAGAGGCGCGGAAGATTGCGCGGGCGCTAGTGGATCGGCGACTGGCCGCTTGCGTGAATGAGATGGGGGCGCCGCTGAGTTCGCTGTACCGGTGGAAGGGCAATGTTGCATCGGCGAAGGAGTTTTTGCTGATGATCAAGACTACCAAGAAGCGGTTTGCGGCATTGCGAGCCGCGATTGTTGAATTGCACAGTTACGATGTGCCGGAGATTATTGCGCTGCCGGTGGTGGAGGGTTCGCGGGCGTATTTGGAATGGATCGCGGAATCTGTCGGGACTCGTTGATAGGCGAGGGCTGCAATCCGAGAGAGGTTCCTCACTTCCTTCAGGATGACAACTGCTCTCAGGTGAGCCGTGTCCCGTATGAGCGATCTTCGCCTCAGCAACGATGGCGCACTGAAGTGCGCCGCTACAAATGCAACACCTACATCGAGCGCTTAAATTCTAGCGAGAGCTTGATCGAGGTCGGCGATTAGGTCTTCGACGTCTTCGATCCCGACCGAGAGACGTACCAACCCCTGCGTGATTCCGATTTGCATTTGAATGTCTGGTGGGATGGAGGCGTGGGTCATCAGCGCAGGGAGGGATATGAGGGTTTCGACTCCGCCGAGGCTTTCAGCTAGGGAGCAGAGTTTTACGTGATTGAGGAAATTCTTGGCCGCATCGAGTGACCCGAGGTCAAAAGAGATCATGCCGCCGAAGCCGCGCTGCTGTTTCTTGGCGATTTCGTGCTGCCGATGCGACGCCAGGCCGGGATAGATCACATTTTTGACTTTGGGATGGCTCGCCAGGTGCTTGGCGACGGCCATCCCGTTGGCATTGTGACGATCCATGCGGACGGCGAGCGTCTTCACGCCGCGCGAAATGAGGAAGCAATCCATGGGCGCCAGGCCTGCGCCGGCGGAGCGTTGGATGAAATATATTTTTTCCGCTTGTTCCGGCGTGCTGACGATTACGGCGCCGCCCGTGCAATCGCTGTGGCCGTTCAGAAACTTGGTCATGGAGTGGACGACGATGTCCGCGCCGAGCGCGAGGGGCTGCTGGAGGTAAGGGCTTAGGAATGTGTTGTCCACAACGACCATCAGCTTTCGCGCGCGCGCAAGTTTCGCGACGGCGGCGATGTCGGTGACGATCATGGTCGGATTCGTGGGCGTCTCGACATAAACCATGCGCGTAGTAGGTTTAATTGCCGCCGACACTTTGTCGAGCTGCGAGGTGTCCACGTAACTGAACTCCAGGCCGAAGTGGACCAGTAGTTGCGTGGTTAGACGAAAAACTCCGCCGTAGACGGCTTGCGACAGAATGACGTGGTCTCCCGGGCGCAAAAGCCGGAATACGGAATCAATTGCGGCCATGCCGGAAGTGAAAACGTAGGAAGCGTGCCCGCCTTCGAGTTTCGCGATGGTGCGCTCGAGGGCTTTTCGATTCGGATGATTGGTCCGTGCATAATCGTAACCTTTGCTTTGACCCATCGCTTCGATCACGTAGGTGGACGTCTGATAGATTGGCGCGACGATGGAGCCGGTGAGCGCGTCCGGTTCCTGGCCCACGTGAATTGCGTCGGTAGAAAAACCCATCTCGTTCCTCCTAAATTGTTTCGTGGCCGTGTTTCTGCCATGCGCCGTGTACATTCAAGAGCAACGGCGCGGCGAATCGCAATGGAAGCCTTCTAAAGTTTCGCACGAAGGCGGGTACGTCTGTTCGATCCACGGGCGCTTGCGGACTGGGAACCCTAATCATACTTCAGACAGCGGCGGGTACGACATCGATCGGCACCACCAAGGACCTAAGATGCAAAAAACGCATCCGGGAAAACGACTATGAGCGTAGTTTCGAAAGCTTCCGACGGTGCGCAGCCAGACGGGCGGACTTGAGGGACACGTCGGATTGGAGTACAAGGAGAAGTATGGATTCCGCGACGCTCCGCCGGGGAGTTCGCTGTGCGTGCATGCTCGTTGCGTTCTTGGCAATTGGATTGCTGCGCGCCGAGCCTTGTTGCGCTCAATCAAACAATTCAGACAAGTCGGATGCTCAGAGCCAGCAGCCTTCCTCGAAAGACGACAAGTCCGGCGGAAAGGATGACAAGTCCGCGGCCCCGCACTCCACTCGGCTGAAGATTGTCGTTACAAACAGTGAAGATAAGCCGGTGGGGAACGCCAGCGTGTATGTGCGCTTCAACGAAGCGGGCGGATTCCTTCATCACGACAAGCTTGCCGAACTGAGTTTCAAGACCAACGAAGACGGGACCGTCAAGGTTCCCGCAGTGCCGGCGGGGAAGATTTTGATTCAGGTGATTGCTAAGGGCTTGCACACTTTCGGAAAGTGGTACGACATCGAGCAAGACACCGCCACGATTGAAATCAAGCTCGATCCGCCGCCGCATTGGTATTAAGTCTGCTCTGAAATTTTCTCCCCGCACGTCTCGCCCGCTGCGATTGTTTCTTTCTGCCTCACGAGCTGCACTAGAATGGTGCAAAGTGGATTAATCCTATGAATTGTTGGACGATTTTATTTTGCGAGAGGTCTTTTCCACACCTTTTTCAACAGAACTGTTGAAAACTTTCACAAAGCATTTATATTTTTGGCGCTGTTCGTCGTGCGAGTGGCTTCAAAAATGCGTTGACTCGTGTTTGATTCTGTTTCCTTTCGGCGAAGCGTCCATCCAGAAATAATTTTTTGCAGCGGCGCGATTAAATCCGCTGGATGCATCGTGTTGCGCGCGCATGATAATATTTGCAATGCCCTTTCGGAAACGCTCCCGGTCTAAATGAAACAACTCATTCTCAACGCCGATGACTTTGGAATGACGCATGGTGTGAACGAAGGAATCATCCGCGCGCATCGCGAGGGGATTCTGACCAGTACAACGTTAATGGCCAACGGCGAAGCATTCGACGACGCGGTGGAGCGAGCCCACGGCAACAAAGAGTTGGGAGTCGGCGGTCATCTGGTGCTCGTCGGAGGCAAATGTATTGCGCCCAAGGACAGCGTGGCTTCGCTCGTGGACGCCGACGGTGTTTTGCCGGACTCGCTGGCGCTTTTTGTCGCCAGGCTCAGCTCTGGGATGATTCGCGTAGAGGAAATCGAGAGCGAGCTACGCGCGCAAATTGCCAAAATTCGAGCCGCCGGAATCGAACCGACACACCTGGACACGCACAAACACACCCACGCTCATCCGCGCGTGATGGAAGCACTCGGAAAAGTCGCCAGGGAATGTGGGATCACACGAGTGCGCAAGCCGATCGAGAATCTGCGCGATTCCTGGGAGACGAGCCGTGCAGGCAGGCAGGGAGTCTCGATGCAAATTCTGGCGGCGGGAGCTGTGCGCGCGATCGCTCCACAATTCACGGCAATCGCCAAAAAGTACGCACTGCTCTCTCCCGATCATTTCCTGGGACTAGCCATGACTGGGCAACTCAGCCCGACCGTGTTGCGCGGCCTCATCGGCACGCTCGCTGCGGGAATCACCGAGATCATGCTGCATCCGGGGGTTTGCGACGCCGATTTAGCGCGCTCGGGGTCGCGCTTGCAGAAGCAGCGTGAAGACGAGCTGCAAGGGCTATTGGACCCCGCCGTGCGAAGTGCTGTTACGGAACGAGGCATTCGCTTAATCAGCTATCGCGAGTTAAACTGAGCCTATGCGGGAGCACTCAGGGATGCCGCCGCGTTATTCGGTGGTGGTACCTTTCCACGACGAACAAGAAAGCGTTCGCGAACTGCACAGCCAGTTGAGCGCGATCATGACTGGACGCTTTGATCCCGTTGAGTTTGTGTACGTGGACGATCAAAGCTCCGACGCGACTCCACAGATTCTGGCGCAGATTGCCGAACAAGATCCGCGAGTGGCGGTGCTGCGCCTGAAGCGGAACTACGGGCAGACGACTGCCCTCGCCGCGGGGTTCGATTACGCTTCGGGAGACATCATCATCTCGATGGACGGCGACTTGCAGCACGATCCCGCGGACATCCCCACGATGCTGGGAACGATGGACTCGACCGGGAGCGACATCGTCAGCGGGTGGCGGCAGAAGCGCGTAGACAATTTCATTTTGCGCCGGCTGCCTTCGCGCATCGCCAATTGGATGATGGCCAAGCTATCTGGCGTGGACATTCACGATTTTGGAACCACCTTCAAGGTGTACCGCCGGGAGATCATCAAAGACGTGCCGCTGTACGGTGAAATGCACCGGTTCATTCCCGCGCTGGCCGCCTGGAATGGCGCCAAGATCGTGGAAGTTCCGATCCGCAACATCGTGCGGCCGGGCGGCAAGTCTCATTACGGAATATCGCGTACGCTGCGCGTTTTCTTCGACATCATCACGATCCGGTTCCTGATGCGCTACATGACGCGGCCGCTGCACTTTTTCGGGCCGCCGGGATTGCTGGGCGTGTTCACGGGCGGAGCGATCCTGGCGTTTTTGCTCTTGGAGAAGATTTTCTCGCACGCGTCGATTTTCGTGGAGCATGGACCGCTGCTGGTCATGGGAATGATGCTGTGCCTGTTTGGGGTGCAATTGCTGGCGGTCGGCTTGGTGGGCGAACTCCTGATGCGGACTCATTTTGAGTCGCGCGAGAATCCGATCTACCGAGTGGAAACAGTGTACGGGGCGTCGCGCGCGGGAGATGTTGCGGTAAGAACCGAAGCAAAAGCGCTTGCGTCGAGGCAAGGCGGCGGATAAAGTGCACCCAACGGTTCGAGGGCGCTCGACCTTGGATAGGGTCTCAGACGAAACATGGACTAGGGCGCAACCTCATCCACATCTCAGATAACCTCAAGCGCGATGGCACAAGGAGTGTTCATGACGATCTTGCGGCGGTTCCGTACGGCGTGCTTTCTGGTTGCGACGATCGTGTTGGTGGCGAACGCTCAGATGGGAATGCACGGCGGACCGCAGCTCCGCGGAATATTGCATCCGACCGTGGGATTGGGCGGACAGTATGAGATCACCACGGGCAAGGGCGACAAGATGGTGATGGAGATGGTGATCGTAGGCAAAGAGACGGTGGACGGAAAAGATGCGTACTGGTTCGAAAATACCATGGCGAACACGCAGATGGGAGAAATGGTCACAAAGGCGCTGACGGTGGTGGACGGCCAGGAAACCTACGTTTCTCGCATGATCATGCAGATGCCGGGTCGGCCGCCCATGGAAATGCCCGCCCAGATGGTGCAGATGCACGGCCAAAAGCGTCCTACCGACATTCGCGGTGACGCTGCGGATATTGGCCAGGAGTCCGTGACGACTCCCGCGGGGACTTTCGCGACGGAACACTACCAAATGAAGGATGGTTCCGGCGATATGTGGATTGCGGACAAGGCCGGTCCTTATGGCTTGGTGAAATTTCAGGGCAAAGATACGACCATGCTCCTGACCAAGGTAATTACCGATGGGAAGGATAAAATTACGGGAACTCCGCAGCCATTTAACCCTATGATGTTCCAGCAGCCAGATCAACAGCATCCGTAACTGCGGTCCTCTAGTTTCCATTACTTAGAGGCGCTCCGGAAGCTTCGGGGCGCCTCTTATTTTTTAGCATGAGTGTTTCGAATTACGCCGGGCGTCGCGCAACTTGGGAGTAAGTGATATGAGGCCTGCTGAAGAGAAATTCTTTCTCGCGCGCATCACTCATCGTGAAAATCTCGCGCCGGACCTTTGGAAGATCAAGCTGGACCCTGGTGGTGAATTCAAGTTCGTCGCGGGGCAATACGCGACGCTGGGTGTAGAAACGGCGGCGAAGCGAATCGAGCGCGCTTATTCGATTGTGTCGTCACCGTACGAACGCGAGGTCGAGATCTTCTTGGAGCTGGTCGAGCAGGGCGAATTGACGCCACTGCTGCACAAGCTGCAGGTGGGCGAGGAAATGTCCATGCGCAAAATCGCCAAGGGACGCTTCACACTGGACTTGAAGAGCGGGCATCATGCCCATCTGCTGCTGGCTACCGTAACGGGCATCGCACCTTACATCTCCTACCTCCGAACCCTGTACGCCGATTGGAAAGAGAAACGCTTTCCTGGGGACATTCGCTTATACGTGATACAGGGCGCCAGCCGCTCCTGGGAATTCGGCTACCGCGAGGAACTGGAACGCATTACTGCCGAAGTGCCATGGCTCACCTACATTCCCACCATTAGCCGGCCGTGGGAAGACTCGGAATGGCGGGGCGAAACCGGCCGTGTGGAGGATTTGATCCGCAAGTACACAGATCAGTGGGCTCTGGATCCGGCTGACACAACCGGTTACCTCTGCGGCCACCCGCAAATGATCGAGCTGGGCATGGGAATACTTTTGCGGCGCGGGTTTGCCAAGCAATCTCTGCAGCAAGAAGTGTACTGGGTGCCGGCAAAGAATCCCTGATTCTGACGGGCGCTTGCGAGGGGCTTCGCAGCGCCCGCCAGTAAGGGAATCCGCTGCAAGCTAGTCCAGAGAGTCGTGACTCGCGGCGGCAACCTGTTCAATGGTGCTGGAGATGGCTCGAATGGGCGCCGAGACATGCACCGTTTCGTCCTGGTCGGTGACGTCCACCACTACCGAGCCACCCTTCTTCGAGACGACGACCTGCTGGCCCGGCTCGGTGACGTCCACCAGCGTGACGTCGTCAACTTCGCGCAGCTGATCGAGCGCGGCACGAATGGTCGGCATCCACGGTTGCAGTTCGGCGGAGGCATGCCCGAACTTGCGGCTGGGGATGAAGTGAACGGCCATGGGAACCAGCGTCGCGGGCGCCAGCACGTAAACGTGATGAGCCTCCGGTTGCTTTACGACCACGTTCACCTCGATCATGCCTTCGCTGCAAATCAATCCAACGCCCGCGATGGCGGCTCCAGCGATTCCAAGAGCAACTTTTCCCAAGAGAATCATCGCGATCACCTCGTCCAGATGGTATTCGAACTAGTCCTGGGTATTGCGTGAATCCACCCAGACGCGCACGTACTGCGTCGCGTCTTGGACGGTTACCAGAAGCGCGTCGCCTTCTGCGCTGAGTGCCTGAAGGGCGGCGGCCACGTCGAGTTCATTTTGTTTCGCGGTCGAAAGCAGGGCATCTACGACCTTCATGGGGACGGTGACGTCTACTTTTTCGCCGCCTTTGGCGGTGTCGCGGACGTGCACGATGAGGTTGCCATTCGATTTGGCAACGCGTATGTCCTGATCTTTCTCCTTCACGGTGACGAATTCATTGTCTGGAGCGGTGCGGATCGCGTCCAGGATCGCACGCACGTCTACATCGTTGAGGTCGGCGTGGTTTATGGTGACGTGTCCATTGTGGAGAGAGCCTTTGTTTACCGTGGGCAGGATTTTTTCCGCCATGGAAAGAGGGACATTGACGTTTACGCTTTCGCCTTTGGAGGGGTCCTCTACCTTAACGTGAAGATACCGCTCTGCGGGCGCGGCTAGCACTGGCGTGGCCATCCCTGCCACCATGGCAGCCGACAAACAAACAACGGCTAGTGATCGAAGACCTTTTCGCATTGTGGGGAAGCCTCCCGTGCTCTTCCTGCAGGTATGTACGGAGGCGTGCGGCAAAATGTTCCGTGAATTATGGCGCTGGGCGGCGCAAGGCCAGTGGCCACAGTCGGGCCAAAAATCAAAACCACGCCTCAGGGGCCAAAGCCCGCGATGATTCAGGCAGGTTTATGTCGGAGCTAAACTCCGCCCCCTAACGCCCAGTTTCTTACGTGCAGACAACTCTAGTCACGCTGCGGTTTGAAGTAGATGGCGGCGAGGGGCGGCACGCGCAGCTTCAGGGACCACGGGCGGCCATTCCATGGAATGGGTTCGGCGTTGACGCCGCCGGCGTTTCCTTTGTCGCTGCCTTCGTAGTAGACAGAGTCCGTATTGAGAATTTCGCGGTAGTAGCCGGCTGACGGAACGCCCACGCGGTAGTCCTCGCGCAGAACCGGTGTGAAATTGTAGACGGAGACGATGAAGTTCTCCGGATTACGCGCACGACGGATGAAGGTGAGAATGCTGGCGGCGGCATCGTTACAATCAATCCACTCGAACCCGGCCCATTCGAAATCCACTTCGAACAAGGCGCGCTCGGTCGAGTGCAATCGGTTCAGATCGGCGAGCAGCCGCTGGACGCCGCGATGCCAGGCGGACTGCTCGAGCGGCCATTCCACGCTGCTCTCTTCCCAGAATTCGTCTCGTTGCGCGAGTTCGCTGCCCATGAAGAGAAGCTTCTTGCCGGGATGGGCGTACATGTAACCGAAAAGCAGGCGGACGTTCGCGAATTTCTGCCAATCATCGCCCGGCATCTTTTCAAGGAGCGTCCGCTTGCCGTGGACGACTTCGTCGTGGGAGAGCGGCAGGATGAAATTTTCCTGAAAGGCATAGATCATCGAGAAGGTGAGTTCGTTGTGGTGGTATTGGCGGTACAGCGGGTCGAGCGCGAAATAGCGCAGCGTGTCGTTCATCCATCCCATATTCCACTTCAAATCGAAACCCAGGCCGCCGACATAGGTGGGGCGCGACACCGCCGGCCAAGAAGTGGATTCCTCGGCAATCATGAGCGCGCCAGGATGCCTGCTGTGCAGAACTTCGTTCAAATGCTTCAGGAACGCGATGGCTTCCAGGTTTTCGCGACCGCCGAATGGATTGGGAATCCACTCACCCGGCTTGCGCGAATAATCGAGGTAGAGCATCGAAGCGACGGCGTCCACGCGCAGCCCGTCCAGGTGGTATTTGTCCAGCCAGAAAAGGGCGTTCGAAAGCAAAAAGTTTTGTACTTCGTTCCGCCCATAGTTGAAGACCAGCGTGCCCCAGTCGGGATGAGCGCCGCGTCGTGGATCCGCGTGCTCGTAAAGATGCGTGCCGTCAAAAAATCCCAGGCCGTGCGCGTCGCGCGGAAAATGCGCGGGAGTCCAATCGAGAATCACGCCGAGATCTTCCTGATGGCAGCGATCCACGAAGTACATGAAATCAGCGGGCGTTCCATAACGGCTGGTGACCGCGAAATATCCCACGGTTTGATAGCCCCACGAAGCATCCAGGGGATGCTCCATGATGGGGAGCAGTTCGAGATGGGTGAAGCCCATGCGCTTGACGTAAGGAATCAGCTCGTCGGCGAGTTCACGGTAGGTGAGCCAGCGGTTTCCTTCCTCCGGCTTGCGCCGCCAGGAGCCTGCGTGCAGCTCGTAAATCGTCATTGGGGAGTGTAGCCAGTCGCGCAGCGAGCGCGACTCCATCCAGGCGCGATCTTTCCATTGGTAGCCGTCAATATTGCGCACCATGGAGGCGTTTTTCGGCCGCACTTCGCCCGAGAATCCATACGGATCGGTTTTCAGCCCGAGATAGTTCCCGACGCGACCGAGAATCTCGAATTTGTACAGTTCGCCTTCATCCAATCCGGGAATGAGGATTTCCCAAATGCCGCTCTCGCCGCGACGGCGCATGGGGTGCACGCGGCCGTCCCAGAAGTTGAAGTTGCCTACGACGCTGACGCGTTTCGCGTTGGGCGCCCATACGCCGAAATGCACGCCGCGAACGCCGGCGACTTCGCGCACGTGCGCGCCAAGTTTTTCGTATTTCAGGTAGTGCGTGCCTTCGCCGGAAAGGTATAAATCATATTCAGTGAGCACCAGCGGAAATGCGTAGGGATCGAGAGTTTCGAATACATTGCCATCGCCAAATCGAATACGCAGGCGATACGCGGTTGGCGGAACTGTATCGCCGGCCGCTATGCCAAAAGCGGGAGCGGGGATGATGGCTGCAAACAGCCCTTCGGGATGAATCCGCGGGGCGTTGTAAATTTCGTTGCTTTTGCCTCCAATCACGGTTACTTCCACCGCATTGGGGCGGAAGATGCGAATCGCCAGCGAACGCTGGCCGTCGTTTGTAACCCAGTGCGGCCCGAGAATCGCGAAGGGATCGGAATGTTCGCCTCTGACAATCAGTTCGAATTCTGCTTGCAGCTTTTCTTGGGGATTTGTAGGAAAACTTTGTACTTGGTTTTCTTTTTCCATGACAGTAGGAGTCCTTATAAGGGCTGGACTCCATCTTACCCAAGCCGAAGCGCCACGCCAAACACAGTTGGCGAGGTAGGCGTCCGCTTGCGGGTGGCCCCCCTCCAGACTCTAGGGGCTTCGAGGGCAAGGCCTGCCTGGACTTGATTGGCAAAGCCCGGTAGGCTAGCCGCCGGCCCTGGGGCGCACGGCGAGGGCAATTCACGAAGGAGACTATTCATGAGAAATTCTGCTCGCTCGTTGTTTCTCCTTGCGATGCTGGTGTTGTTTGGCTCGGCAAGGACGGCGCACGCCCAGGATGGCGCACAACAAAAAGCTCCACGCACGCCGACAAAAGCCGTTGTGGACAACTGGAACGATGTGGGCAAGCGGCTGATCACCATGGCGCAGGATTGGCCCGAAGATACATACGGCTACAAACTGACTCCTGAGGTCCGGAGCTTTCAGCAAGTGATTCTGCACATCGCGGGGGCGAACTACGACATGATTAACCGTTTGACCGGCACAAAGGCCGGCGACGCGCGAAATGACCCACCCGTGAGCGAATACAAGACCAAGACGGAAGTCGTGGCGTACCTGAAGAAGTCGCTGGAAGACGGCGCGGCGCTGGCCG
Organism: uncultured Acidobacteriota bacterium; assembly: GCA_963795005.1. GTDB lineage: Bacteria > Acidobacteriota > Terriglobia > Acidiferrales > UBA7541 > Palsa-295. The sequence goes on from CAWCGE010000031.1 coordinate 56,438, forward strand.
AGAAGGAAGGCGACGCCGGCGTCATAAAACATCTGGAGGATTGGATCGGGTACACCGAGCACATGGGCGAGCACTATGGATTGCTGGTGGCTTACTACCGTGCGAGGGGCTCGGTGCCCCCGGAATCTCGTCCGAAAAAATAGGAGCGCCTTTACGGGCTGATGCAGGTAAACCTGGCTGGACGCGGCGGCGAATATTGCGCGGCGTCCAGCCACGATTTTTTTTCGGCCGGCAAATCTACAGTTGGGCTCCGCGTTGCGACTTGCGCACCCTGCCGAATTGCTTGGATCCTTTCTTGAATCTCGAGTGAAATGCACGGCTTTGGGGCCGCGTCCGTCAGTAACTTCGTCTGGCCTCTCGCATGTTTGGTGCGCTCAAACGTCGCGCATCGGGCCGTTTGTTCAGCCCCTAAGTGTCGAGGAATGTGAGCCTTTGGTACGAACGTACCATTGTCGCTAAAGCGGCGCCTCTTTATACCGGTACATGGGGGAAGTGGGCAGACTAAGAGCCTTGCTCCGAACCTAACAATGCCGAAGAAGGTCACTACGTTTTCAGAAAACGGGCAGGGTTTCCTGCGCTCCCAGGGGCATGGGAAAACTGGCACACCTCGCAGGTCGCAAGCTACTCCTGAGGGTGGCGATACGGCGTTGACCCGTCAGAGCCTGCAACTTCTTTTTTCGAGCAATCCCCACGCCATGGTGGTCCTGGATCAAAACGGCCAGATTCAGATGTGCAATCCCGCGTTCGAAAAACTCTTCCAGCATCGCCATGCGGACATTCGCGGCGCGAGTCTGGATGCGCTGCTCGCGCCGGGTGAGTTCGCGCAAGAAGCGCAAGGGTTCACTGAGCGCGCAGCATCCGGCGAAGTAGTGCGTGCGAATACGCAACGCCGGCGCCGCGACGGATCGCTCGTAGATGTACAGATCACTTGTGTGCCTTTGGTTGCGAACAACCAGCCCGTCGGAAGCTTCGCGATCTACGAGGATATTAGCGAGCGGCGCGAGGCCCAACGCGCACAGCTACGAGCGGAGGAAAAACTCAGCCAGCTTTTTGAAAACGCGGTGGAAGGGATATTCCGCGCGTCCGTGGATGGCCAGCTTCTGAGCGTGAACCCGGCGCTCGCGCGTATGTGCGGCTATTCCTCACCGGCCGAAATGATTCTCAGCGTGCGGGACATGAGTCAGGACTTGTACGCCGATCCGCAAGCACGCGTGGAATTCAAGCGGCTGATGACCGAGCGCGGCTCGGTGGAAAGCTTCGAATACCAACTGCGCCGTAAGGATGGCGCGCGAATCTGGGTTTCGGAAAACGCCAGAGTGGTCCGTGTTTCCAACGGCGAGATCGTAGCCTACGAAGGAACGATGGAGGACATCACCGACCGGAAACGCGCGGAACTCGAGCGCCAGGTAACGTTTGAAATCATTCATGCCGTAAACGTCACGGACAATCTGGACGATCTGCTCTATCTGGTCCACCAGGCCCTCAAGAAAGTGCTGTACGCCGAGAATTGTTTCGTCGCGTTGTACGAACCGTCTTCCGGAATGTTCCACTTCCCGTTTTTTATCGATCAATTTGACGAAGCGCCGCCTCCCCAGCAAGTAGGACGCAGCTGCACGGCTTACGTGTATCGAACCGGGCGCGCGATGCTGATTCCGCAGAACTTCTTCGACCAACTGGCCGCGGAAGGCGAAGTGGAACTGGTCGGTACGCCTTCGCCGGCGTGGCTGGGAGCGCCGTTGCGCACACCGGCTGCGACCATCGGCGTATTGGTAGTGCAGCACTATGAGAATGAGGCTGCCTATACCGAACGCGATTTGGAATTTTTGGTATCAGTCGGCGGCCAGATCGCGCTGGCCATCGAGCGTAAGCGCGCGGAAGAAAAAATTCGCGAAAGCGAAGCGCGGCTGCGCGTGCTGGTGGAGCAATTGCCGGCCGTGCTTTGGACGGTGGGCAAGGACCTGCGGTTCACCTCGGCCCTCGGCGCAGGGTTGGCGCGCCTGGGACTGAAACCCAATCAGATCGTCGGTGTGTCGCTGATGGAATATTTCGAGACGAACGATCAAACCTTCCTGCCCATCGCCGCGCATCGACGCGCGACCAAGGGCGAGGCCGTGACCTTCCACGTGGAATGGAAGGGCGGTTCCTACACTTGCCACGTAGAGCCTTTGCGCACGGCGGAGGGCGAATTACAGGGCGCTATCTGCATGGCGCTGGATATCACCGACCGCAAGCAACTCGAAGAGCAGCTGCGCCAGGCGCAAAAAATGGAAGCGGTGGGGCGGTTGGCCGGCGGCATCGCCCACGATTTCAATAATTTGTTGATGGTCATTCAGGGTTACGCGGACCTATTGACCGAACGGCTCGCCGATGGAGATCCGTTGCGCCGCAACGCCGAACAGATTCAGACCGCGTCGCAGCGCGCCACTTCCCTTACGCGCCAGTTGCTGGCCTTCAGCCGCAAACAAATGCTCGCGCCGAAGGTTTTGAATGTGCAGAGTGTGGTCGCGGAAATGGAAAAAATCCTGCGCCGGTTAATTGGCGAGGATGTTCAGCTGGAGACTTCCAGCGCCCCGGACCTGGGAATGATCAAGGCGGATCGCAGCCAGATTGAGCAGGTGATACTGAACCTTGCGGTAAATGCGCGCGACGCCATGCCCGAAGGCGGCAGGCTAACGATTGAAACGGCCAATGTCGAACTCGATAAGGCCGCGGCGCATCCGCCCGCGGTGCTGTCGCCGGGCAAGTACGTGATGCTGGCGGTCACCGATAACGGTTGCGGCATGGACGCCGAGACGCAGGCGCATATTTTTGAACCTTTTTTCACTACCAAGGAAAAAGGGAAGGGAACCGGGCTGGGGCTGGCCACGGTTTACGGCATCGTTAAACAAAGCGGCGGCTACGTTTGGGTCTATAGCGAGCCGGGACGTGGAACGAGCTTTAAGGTCTATCTGCCGCGCATCGAAGATGAGCAGGTCGCGCGGGGGCGCGACGCTAAATGCGACGCAAGGGCCCTGCCGCGCGGGTCCGAGACAGTGCTGCTCGTCGAAGATGAAAAGGGCGTGCGCGAACTGGCGCGCGAATATCTCGAATTGACTGGCTATACCGTGATTGCGGCCGAGGATGGCCACACCGCACTGGAACTCGCCGCCATGCATGTCGGGCCGATCCAGCTGTTGATGACCGACGTCGTGATGCCCGGTATCAGCGGCCGCGAACTCGCCGGCCGCGTCAAGAGCATCCGCCCCGATATAAAAGTTCTGTTCATGTCCGGATACGCGGATCAGGCGGTAGTTAATCACGGCATCCTGGACACCGACGCGGCTCTGCTGCAAAAGCCGTTCACGATGGCGGCGCTTGCGGCGAAATTGCGCGAGATTCTGAGTACCGAAATGGTGCAGTAGGCCCGCTTCCCTCCGAATTCAACCCCTCTGTCACGAAATGTCGCCGCGCCTGCATTGCATCCGGCTCTGTTTCAGAGGTGAACAGTTACTCGCCTGCGAACCATCCCATCGCAACGACCGAATCCCGCTTTTCAGTTGATGTTCAACCTGACGCGCCGGAAGCCCTCCATGCAGGCTGGTTCTGGGTCGCGGCGGCAACGTATTCCCTCGCCGAGCCTTTGGCGTCTCAGATGGTTTGTGCCGGCGCGGGACCGAACGCCGATCGCTTTCGCAGACGCTTGCTGAAGATCGGCCGCCGCATCGAAACGGAAGGGCCGTTGACGCTCCCGAAGGCTGCCCAACCGAGGGCGTGCAGCGGGAGGTACGTTGGCGAATTCTCCTCCCGTGGCCTTCATTTATATGGCGTAGAATTTCCTCACCGCATCAACGGGCGGAAAATGAATGACGGCGAGAAATGCAAGCAGTCCAAGCCTCGAAAAGCAGCTGCTCGCGTGTTGCGCGCGAGCGCGAATGACCGCGAGGGACGCGCAAAAAATCGGCGAAATTTCCGCTCAGCCGCTTGATTGGGAATACCTGCTCGAGGAAGCCGAAGCAAACTCGATCACGCCGTTGCTGGAGCGTCATCTGACGGCCATTGCGCCAGACGCTGCGCCCGCCGCAGCGAAGGAGCAGTTGAAGAAGACCAGTCGCGCGAACACGATTCGGTGCCTCTATCTGACCGCCGAGTTGATCAAGGTTCTCGCACTGTTTCGCGACCGGGAAATTCCAACGCTCCCTTACAAAGGTCCGGTTCTTGCGGCGCAGGCTTACGGCGATTTCACGCTGCGTGAATTCGATGATCTGGACATAATCCTCCGCCAGTGCGATGTTCCGAAAGCGCACGAAGCAATGCTCTCGGTGGGATACAAGCCGAAGTTCGACTGGATTCTTTCACCAGGAGCGAGCGCAGCGCTGGTTCCCGGGGAATACCATTACCGCAACGAGTCGCGCCGCGCGGTCGTCGAACTTCACACGGAACTTACCTTCCGGCATTTTCCCGTGAAACCTGATCTGGATTACTTTCTAGCGAAGCGCGCGCCGGTGCTGGTCAGCGATCACGAGGTGCTCACGTTCACAGCCGATGATTTGCTGCCGATGTTGTGCATTCACGGATCGAAGGATTTCTGGGAGCGGTTTTCCTGGGTGGCCGACGTCTCTGAATTGATTCAGTCTCATCCGGCGCTGAATTGGGATGAGGTCGTGCGCGTTGCCGAATCGGTGGGCGCGGTTCGGATTTTGCTTACAGGGTTGGCGCTGGCGAACGGTATGTTGGGTGCGCCACTGCCCGCCGAAATTCTGCAGCGAGTGCGAAGCGATCGGACTGCCTGCGAGATTGCAGATGAAATCCAGCACATGTTGCTGAGCCGCCCGTCCCGGACGTTGGGCGCGGCTGGACGACTGCGTTTTCGGCGGCGTATGCTCGCTGGTTTCCTCTCAGGATGGCGTTACGTGACGCGGTTAGCGATCGTCCCCGCCGAAGAGGACTGGGTGATGATGCGCTTGCCTCGTCCGCTCGCGCCGCTATACATTGCGTTGCGTCCATTTCGACTGTTGCGCAAATACGGCTCAGCCGGGCGAGAGGGCCCTAAGGCGGGTCCGCCTGACTAATTTTGCTTTTGCGCGCTTCTATCGTGATTGTGCGATAGAATGCTGGTTTGGTGACGGTGGGGCATGACCGAGCGGCGTCACCCCAAAGCGTTTCGGAGTGAAACACAGCCACGGCGCCTGCACAGCGCCCACCCCTTCAGTTTGGCGCAACCAATTTTGCAATATTGATTTGGAGGAGATCCCAATGAGCACAACAGCAAAGCCCACCTCAGCTTCTAGCCAGGGAAAGCCCGTAGAAAATCCGTTAAAGGCGCTAATCAAGTTTGGCCAGTCTGTCTGGCTCGATTACATCCGCCGCAATCTTCTTACCACCGGTGAACTGAAACGCTTGATCGAAGAAGACGGCCTGCGCGGGATGACCTCGAATCCTACGATTTTTGAGAAGGCCATCACCGGCAGCACAGACTACACGAAAACGTTGCAGGAATTGGAAAAACGCAAGGATCTGGACGCGAAAGGGCGCTACGAAGAACTGGCCATCAAGGATATACAGGACGCCGCGGATTTCCTGCGCCCCGTCTACGACCAATCGAAGAAACGAGATGGCTATGTGAGCCTCGAGGTTTCTCCGTACCTCGCGCACAAGACCCAGGAGACCATGGACGAAGCGCGGCGCTTGTGGAAGCGCGTGGGCCGCGAAAACCTGATGGTTAAGGTCCCCGGTACGCCGGAGGGTATTCCCGCCTATCAGCAGCTCATCAGTGAAGGCATCAACATCAATGTGACGCTGCTTTTTTCGCTTGACGTATATGTGAAAGTGGCGGAGGCCTACATCGCAGGCTTGGAGCAATTCGCCAAGAACGGCGGAGAGGTGAGCCGTATGGCCAGCGTCGCCAGTTTTTTCATCAGTCGCATTGACACCCTGATCGACGGTGAGATTGACGAAAAAATCAAAAATACGTCCAACGCGGGAGAGCAAGCGGCTTTGCGCAACCTGAAGGGCAAGGTCGCCATCGCCAACGGCAAGATTACCTACCAGCGCTACAAGCAAATCTTCAGCGGTCCACGATGGCAAGCTTTGGCCTCGCAGGGCGCGCAAACCCAGCGCGTCCTCTGGGCCAGCACCAGCACGAAGAACCCTGCGTACAGCGACGTGTACTACGTCGAGGAACTGATCGGCCCCGACACGGTGGATACGATTCCGCCCGCCACTTTCGACGCATTTCGCGATCACGGCAAGCCTCGCGCCAGCCTGGAAGAAAATATTCAAGCCGCGCATGACACGATGCAGGGATTGGAACGCGCCGGCATATCCATGAAGGCCGCGACCGACAAGCTCACCGAAGACGGCGTCAAGCAGTTCGCGGACGCGTTCGACAAGCTTTTGGCGGCGGTGGAAAAACACACCACACCAAACCAGCCTCCATCAATCAACGAGATGACTTACCAGTTGCCGAATGAATTGGACCAGGCTGTAAAAAAAAACATTGAAGATTGGAAATCAGGGCAAAAGGTAAAGCGTCTATGGGCGCGCGACGCGTCGCTCTGGACCAACCAGGATGAAAACAAGTGGTTAGGCTGGCTGGCCGTTGCCGACGATCAGGTTGCACACGAAGCCCAATTCAAGAAGATTGCCGATGAAATTGCAAAGGCCGGATTTCAGCATGCCGTGCTCCTGGGCATGGGCGGCTCCAGCCTCTGCGTCGAAGTTTTCGAGAAGACCTACGGCACTATTCCCGGCCATCCGCAATTTCACGTCCTGGACTCCACCGATCCGGCGCAAATCCGAACGATTGACAAGAACATAGACATCGCGAAAACCATTTTCATCGTTGCCAGCAAGTCTGGCAGCACGCTCGAACCCAATATTTTCAAACAATATTTCTACGAGCGGGTGAAACAAGCGGTGGGTGCCGCCGAGGCGGGCAAGCGCTTCATCGCCACCACCGATCCCGGTTCGCACATGCAGAAAGTGGCCGAAACGGATGGTTTTCGGCACATATTCTTCGGAGTCCCGAGCATTGGTGGCCGTTATTCGGCGCTTTCGAATTTCGGCATTATACCGGCGGCGATTCAGGGTGTGGACGTGCCCAGGTTCCTCGATCGCGTGGAGGAAATGGTGCACGCCTGCGCATCGGCGGTGCCTGCCGATGAGAATCCCGGCGCGATCCTGGGAGTGATTTTTGGTACGGCGCAGAAATTGGGCCGCGACAAAGTGACGATTTTCGCTTCGCCGGCAATTGCGGATCTCGGCGCGTGGCTCGAGCAGCTTCTTGCGGAATCCACCGGCAAGCAAGGCAAGGGGCTTATCCCGGTGGACCTCGAAACAGCCGGTGCGCCCGATGTTTACGGCAAGGACCGCGTCTTCGCGTATGTGAGTCTGGCGGGCGACAACGATGCCAAGCAGGAAGCGGCCGTCAGCGCGTTGGAAAAGGCCGGCCACCCCGTCGTGCGCATCACCCTGAAAGACAAGTACGATCTCGGCCAGGAATTTTTCCGCTGGGAGATTGCCACCGCGGTGGCGGGATCCATTATCGGAATCAACGCGTTCAACCAGCCGGACGTAGAGGCCAGCAAGATCGAAACGCGGAAGCTAACCGAGCAGTACGAGAAGACCGGCTCGCTGCCACCCGAATCGCCGTTTTTCGAAGAGCCGGGAATCAAACTGTATACTGATGAAAAAAATGCCGCTGCGCTGAAGCAATCGGTGCAGGGGACTGCGACGCTCGCGGGCTTCCTGCGCGCGCACCTGAATCGCATCAAGGCGAACGATTACTTCGCCCTGCTCGGTTATATCGAACGAAACGCGGCGCATCAGACGCAGCTGCAGGCGATGCGACACTCGGTCCGCGACAACAAACACGTGGCGACCTGCCTTGGCTTCGGCCCGCGCTTTCTGCATTCCACCGGGCAAGCGTACAAAGGCGGTCCGAACTCAGGCGTGTTCTTGCAGATTACCTGCGACGACGCTGCAGACTTGCCTGTGCCAGGGCAGAAGTATACGTTCGGCATCGTGAAGGCGGCACAGGCGCGAGGAGATTTCCAGGTGCTGGCCGACCGCAACCGCCGCGCGCTGCGCGTCCACTTGGGTGCCGATTTGGAAGCCGGGCTGAACAAATTGCAGGCTGCGATCGAGCAGGCGCTTTCCTAACGCTCATTCAACGAATCTCCAAAAACTAAGCCGGCTCGTCGCGTTGATCCCTCAAGGTCATCCAGACAGTGGGTGAACCCGCGGGGAGTCGCGGGTGCTCGCCCCGCACCTGAGCCGCAACCGGAGTCTGCCAGGCCTCGAGTAAAATCCCCGTTCGCCTACAGCAACGCCCCGATAGACCCAACCAAACCGATGTTCGATGCTGAGGTGCTTGGTCACGCCAAGGGAAAGTGCATGCCGGGCGCAGCTATGGGCGGATTTGGCGGCGAAGTGCGGGGAAGGTCGCGACGCGAAGCGTCGAGGAAGTTCGAGCAGTACATTCGACCGCAGGTGGTGGAGCAATATGGACTTTTTCTCCAAGGGCCGCTCACCGAGGAAGACGCTTAGCGAAGTATGCGCTACGATCCTCTGTATGGCACAGGGGTGTTGGGTTAGTATTTTTCTAAGTAAGGCTTCGAGCTTCGCGCCGTCAGCGGCGCGGAAATGAGCGAGGTCTGATGGCAGTGAGCGCGCGGGTGACCATATGCGGAAAGCACTTTGCGCAAAATCGCTGCTGGAGGTATATAGGCCTTATACACCGCCGCTTATGCGCGTGCAAGGACTAACGAATGACGCTCAAGGACTACGCCAAGAAACGGCACTTCGATGTGACGCCCGAGCCTTCGGGCAAGACCTCTGAAAGCAAGAAAAAATCGCCCCTCACCTTCGTCATCCAAAAACATCGCGCGACACAGCTCCATTACGACTTCCGACTGGAATGGAAGGGCGTGCTCCTTTCGTGGGCCGTTCCCAAAGGTCCTTCGCTCGATCCCAGCGTCAAGCGCCTGGCCATGCAGGTAGAAGACCATCCACTGGAGTATGCGAATTTCGAAGGAGTGATTCCTGAGGGCGAGTACGGCGGCGGGACCGTGATGGTGTGGGACCAGGGGACCTGGACGCCCGAATCCCCGGACGTGGACGCCGCGCTGGCCAAAGGCGATCTGAAATTTACTTTGCACGGCAAGAAGCTAAAGGGTTCGTGGGTGCTGGTGCGCACGCGGGGCTTTGGCAGCAGTCAACCGGGGAAATCCTGGTTGCTGATCAAGCATCGCGATCAATATGCATCCACAGAAGACATCACGATGGAAAAGCCACGCTCGGCGGTCAGCAATAAACTCCTCGCCCAGATCGCGCAGGCAGGCGGTGGAAACGTGGAGAAAGCCGCCACAGGCGATCCAGTACAGGTTCAGAAGCCCTCGCGTCAAGCGAAGCGGCCAGCGAGCCAAAAATCAGTGGCGGCAACCCGGAGTCCAGCACGCTCGCGCCAACACTCCAAGAAAGCTTCCTGAACAAAGTCCAGCGCTAGGCGAATGGCGTCTCGTTGAAAAATGTCATCCCATTTCGGGTCCATCCGATGCTGGCGACGCTGGTGCGGAAGCCTTTCGACAAGAAGGGCTGGGTTTACGAAGAAAAATACGACGGCTATCGGATCCTTGCTTACAAGGAGGGCGATCGAGTCAGCTTGATATCTCGCAACGATATTGACCGCAGCGCGCACTTTTCGCAGATCGCGACCGCGGTGAAAGCTCTCAAAGCCCGTACGCTTCTGCTCGATGGCGAGGCCATCGTGGTGGATCGCAAAGGTGTCTCGCATTTTCAGCTCCTGCAACAAGACAACCAAGATGCGGTGTACGCGGTATTTGACTGCCTATACCGCGACGGCAGAGATTTTCGCAAGGAGCCGCTCTCAGCCCGTCGCGAGGCGATGGACCAGGTGATCGGTAACGGCAAAATTCTAATACCGTCGCATCGGTTGGCGTCAAACGGGCTCGAAGCGTACCAACTGGCGACCCAAAAAGGCTATGAGGGAGTCGTCGCCAAGGACTTGTCCTCCCCGTACGTGGAAGCGCGCTCGTCCTATTGGCTGAAAGTGAAGGTCCATCAGGAAGATGAGTTTGTTATCGGGGGATTCACCGCGCCCGCCGGCTCGCGAAAGTATTTCGGCGCCTTGCTGCTGGGAGCCTACAGCGATGGAAAACTTCACTTCGTCGGAAAAGTCGGCACTGGATTCGACGAGCAGACCTTGAGTTCACTCTACCAGAAGCTGCGCCCGCTGGTTCGCGCCAGGCCCGCGTTTGTGGACCCGCCCCGCGCGAAGGGAGTTACTTTCGTTGAGCCGAAGCTCGTAGCGCAAATCTCCTATCAGGAAATTACCGAGGACAGTAAGCTGCGCCAGCCGGTTTACTTAGGATTGCGCGATGATAAGAGCGCGCGCGAAGTTTCGGTTCCGGAGGTTGCAAGGTGATCAAGGCAAAAACGGGATTGCCCACCGCGGAGAAGCTTCCCGTCACGATTTCTAACCCCGACAAAGTCTTCTGGCCGAAGGAGGGCTATACAAAACTCGATCTCGCCAAGTTCTACGCGGGAGTCTTCGACAAGCTTCAGCCTTACGTGAAAGATCGCATCCTCACGCTCGAGCGCTGCCCCGACGGCATGAGCGGCCAATGTTTCTACCAAAAAGAAAAGCCCAAGAGCATGCCGCCCGATACGCGCACAATTTTGATACGTCACGCGGACGCGAAGAACGAAGCGACGAGCTACGTCGTTGGCGGCACACTGAAAACTCAGCTTGCGCTCGTGAATCTCGGCTGTATTCCCGTGCATGTGATGGGGACACGCGCCGCAGCGCCGCACCAGCCCGATTGGGTATGCTTCGACCTCGATCCGGGATCGGGGAAATTTGCCGACGCAGCCCGCGCGGCACTGCAAGTAAAGCAAGGGCTGGACATCTTGAAGTTGGACTCCTACGCCAAGACTTCGGGCGGCCGGGGAGTGCACGTTTTCGTACCTATACGCCCCGGCCCGGATACGGACGAAGTCCTGCAGTTCGCGCGTGCGTTCGGCGCCATTGTCGCGCAGTCGAATCCGGCGGATTTCACCGTCGAGCATTCCATTAAGGCGCGCGGTGAACGCGTTTATCTCGACCCTTTCCGTAATGGCTTCGGACAAACCGTGGTTGCTCCCTATTCCGTGCGGCGACGGGATAAAGCACCCGTCTCCACGCCGTTGGCGTGGTCTGAAGTGAAGCCGAGTCTCGATCCGTATGATTTTAATCTTGGCAATTTGCAAAAACGGTTGAAAGGCAAGGACCCCTGGGCGGATTTCTTCCAGAATCGGCAAAGTTTGAAGGATGCTGCGCGAGGTCTGAAGAAGATCTGACGGCGATCATTTCTAACGGATGCAACTCGCTGGCGTCTCTCTAGGGTATTTCTGGTATTGCTCTTTACCAACCACCTGCGATGTATTGAGCTCGCAGCCTGTTAGAGGCTCGCTACCGTCAAAGGCATCACGGTTCGACCGAGAGTCGGCGCATGAACAAAAATCATGATCTAGACCCGCCAGAGCGCGGCACCAACCCAACCAATCCCTCAAGCGACGGGAACGGCAAGCCCGACGGGTTCAGCCGGCGTAGGTTTCTTACCCAGTTGAGCGCTGCCGGAATCGCTGCCGCGGCAGCGCCGCTGATTCATTCGCCGCACGCGGCCGCGTCGCCGGTCACGGTCGTCGAGCCGCTTCCGCAGACGCAGGTTCCCGGTGCGATACCGTTGGTCCTCAATATCAACGGCCGCGATCATCGCGTGGTGCTGGAACCACGCGTCACGCTGCTCGATGCGTTACGCGAAAATTTGCAGCTCGCGGGAACCAAGAAGGGGTGCGATCACGGGCAATGCGGCGCGTGCACGGTTCATGTAAACGGGCGCAGGGTCAATTCCTGCCTCAGCTTCGCGATCATGCATCAGGGCGACAAAATCACCACCATCGAAGGTCTCGCCGAAGATGGCGAGCTGAATCCCGTGCAAGCGGCGTTCCTCGAACACGACGGATTTCAGTGTGGCTACTGCACGTCGGGTCAAATCATGTCCGCCACGGCGCTGCTGAAAGAACCCTGCGGCGCGGATGACGCCTCCGTGCGCGAATGCATGAGCGGCAATATCTGCCGCTGCGGCGCGTATGACAACATTGTCGCCGCCGTGCAAACCGCGCGGCGCAGCACATAACCAGAATGCTTTCGCGGCGGAACGATTGCCCGTCACAATCCGCGAAACAATCCCGAACATCGATCGAGCACAACAGGGGAATCGCGATGGAAGCGTTTCAGTTCATGCAAGCCAAGACTGTGGACAATGCCTTGGACGCGGCGCGCACTCAAACGGGGGCTAAGTTTGTTGCGGGCGGCACGACCTTGATTGATTTGATGAAGCTGAACGTCGAGCGTCCAAAAACCGTCGTGGATATCAACGGCTTGCCGCTGGACCAGATTGAGTCAACCTCCGATGGCGGATTGAAAATCGGCGCGATGGTTCGCAATAGCGATCTGGCGCACGATGCGACGGTACTGAAACGCTACGCCGTGCTGTCGGAGGCGCTGCTCTCCGGCGCTTCGCCGCAGTTGCGCAATATGGCCACGACAGGCGGGAATTTGCTGCAACGCACACGCTGCTATTACTTCCGCGATACCGCGTACGCGTGCAATAAGCGCGATCCGGGTTCAGGTTGCGCCGCGATGGACGGCTTCAATAGGATTCACGCAATTCTGGGGACCAGCGAACATTGCATCGCAACGCACCCGTCAGACATGGCCGTCGCGATGATGGCTCTGGAGGCGACCGTGCTAATTCAGGGACCAAACGGAAATCGCAGCGTGCCGCTGAACGAATTCTATCTGCTGCCTGGTTCAACGCCCCAGCACGAAAACGTGCTGGCTCCTGGCGAGCTGATTACCGATGTGAGTTTGCCCGCGCTGCCGGAGGGAACTCGTTCGCACTATCTGAAGTTGCGGGATCGCGCCTCCTATGAATTCGCGCTAGCTTCGGCTGCCGTCGTTGTCACGATGAACGGCAATCGAATTCGGCGTGTTCGCGTGGCGTTGGGAGGACTCGGCACGCGGCCATGGCGGTCGCCCGAAGCCGAGCGCGCACTTGAGAATCGCCAAGCCGACGAGAAGAATTTTCGTGCGGCAGCGGAAGCGGCGCTGCATGGCGCGAAGCCATTGCACGACAACGCGTTCAAGGTGGAGTTGGGGAAGCGCGTCCTGGTGCGCGCGTTAAAGGTAGTCACAACGCAGACCGCATAGGGGTCAAACGCCGCTATCAAGAACTGCGATGCCGAGAGGAAACAAATGAGCACTTCCGTAATCGGCCAGCCCGTGACGCGTATCGACGGGAAGCTGAAAGTGACCGGTGGCGCGCTGTACGCCGCCGATTATCCTTTCGAAAATCTCGCGTATGGGGTGGGCGTACCTAGCACGGTCGCCAGCGGCAAAATCTTGAAGATTGACGCGTCTGGCGCGCAAGCGATGCCCGGGGTCCTCGCCATATTGCATCACGGCAATTTCCCGAAATTATATCGCCCGGCCAACGGCTTCGAGGACTCCAGCCGAGCCGGAGAAAGCCGCCCGCCATTTGAAGACGAAAACATCTATTACTACGGCCAATTCGTCGCGCTGGTAATCGCCAGCACCTTCGAGCAGGCGCAAGCGGCGGCCGCGGCCGTGCACGTGGACTATGACGCGAAGAAGCCCTCCATCTTCCTGAACCAGGGAACTCCCAGTGAAACGCCGGCGGCGCAACACCACCGCGGCGACGCCGACCCTGCGTTCGGGCAAGCTCCCGTGAAACTCGACGCTACGTATACGACGCCGACGGAAACGCACAATCCGATGGAGATGCACGGAACCATCGCGGTGTGGAATCAGGATAAAGTCACGCTGTACGAATCGTCGCAGGGAGTTGTGAATCATCACCACGTGATGTCCGAAATGCTGGGCATCCCGCTGGAAAATATAGAAGTGATTTCCCGATTCATCGGATCGGGTTTCGGAGGGAAGTTATTCCCCTGGCCGCACTCGTTGCTCGCGGCGATTGGCGCACGCCACGTCGCGCGCCCGCTCAAGGTTTCCGTGCCGCGCACGCTGATGTTCACCACGGTGGGGCATCGTCCAGCCGTTCAGCAGCGCATACGCATCGGCGCGACGCCGGACGGCAAGATGGTCAGCATGCAGAACGACATTCTGCAACACACTTCGCTGGTGGACGATTACACCGAAAACTGCGTCGAAGCGACTTCTATGCTCTACAGTTGCCCGAACGTCAGCGCCGTGCAGCGCTTGGTGCGTTTGAACGTCGGCACACCCACGCCCATGCGCGGTCCGGGAAGAACCCCGGCGCTCTTCGCGATTGAATCCGCGATGGATGAGATGGCGCTCAAGCTGAATCTGGATCCGCTCGAGTTCCGTTTGCGCAACTATGCCGAGATCGATGAAGGTTCGCAGCGCCCGTTTTCCAGCAAGCATTTGCGCGAGGCATATCAGACCGGCGCCGACCGCTTCGGTTGGTCCAAGCGAAATCCAAAAGTGGGCTCGATGCGCGATGGCGACCTGATTCTCGGGTGGGGTATGGCGACTTGCACATGGCCGGCGACGCGCCACGCCGCCGAAGTGCGTGTGCGTCTACTAGCCGACGGTACCGCGCGGGCATCGTGCGCCACGCAAGATATCGGCACGGGAACCTATACCGTCTTCGCCGAAGTTGTTTCCGATAAGACCGGGATACCCGTGGACAAGGTTCAAGTTGTCTTGGGAGATAGTTCGTTGACGCCGGGTCCGACATCGGGCGGTTCGTCGGCGACCGCGACCGTGCTGCCCGCGATCGCGCAGGCCACCGAGAACGCGGTGAACGCCGTACTGAAGGCGGCCACGCAAACTGCGAATTCACCTTTTCAGGGAGCAGATCCAAAAACGCTGAAGATGACGCAAGCGCGAATTCACCAGCAGGATAAAGCGCCCGATAGCGGAGTTCCGTTCCAGGACATTCTCGCGATGCGGCAGTTCGTGGGGCTCGATGGACAAGCCAAGACGGACAGCGATCCGGCTTCCCGGAAATTTTCCAGCCATTCTTTCGGCGCGCACTTTTGTGAAGTTTCATTCGACCCGGGGATCGCGCGCTTGCGCGTTAGGCGGTGGCTGACGGTGATGGACGGTGGGCGGATGATCAACGAGAAAACAGCGCGAAATCAGATTCTCGGCGGCGTAGTGATGGGGATCGGCATGGGTTTATTCGAAGAGACCGTATACGACCCGCGCGATGGGCATCCCATCAACAACAATTTTGCGGATTATATCGTTGCGGTCAACGCCGATATTCCGGAGATGGATTGCGTCTTCCTCGATTATCCGGACATGGTCCTCAATGAATATGGAGCGCGCGGCGTGGGAGAGATTGGCCTGACCGGCGTAGCTTCCGCGCTCGCTTCGGCAACCTATCACGCGACTGGCGTGCGGGTACGCGACCTTCCCATTCGCATCGAGAATCTTCTCGTGTAGATTCTCGATGTAGACAATTTTTGTCGTAGTGTAGCCCCCGTCTTATGAGTACGTTAAGTCCTATTTACCGACTCGGGGAGTACTTTTGCATATCGCCATCCCCACGTTTTCCCGGTTCGTATAATTGTGTGAACCGGGATGAGCCTTTATCTGGACTCTTCCCAAGATAGCGAGAAACCTTCTTCGGGTCGCGGTGTTAGATAAAGTAAGAAGTTAGCGCGTTCCAATTTCAGATGCGCTGCTGCGAAACGAAAATTTTCCGCGGCTTAGAGCCGTTAGGGGAGGATTTTGCGATGCGTAAGTTGACTTTTATTCGAGCAGTTGTGCTTGCTCTCTTTTTGGCAGCGGGCTTCCTTGCGGTGGCTTCTCCCGCTTCGGCACAAATCGCGGTGGGCATTTCGGTCCATGTGGCGCCTCCGGCATTGCCGGTTTACGAGCAGCCCCCTTGCCCGACGGAAGGCTACCTTTGGACGCCGGGTTACTGGGCTTACGGTGACGCCGGTTATTACTGGGTGCCGGGCGTGTGGGTAGCTCCGCCGCGCGTGGGCCTGCTTTGGACTCCCGGTTACTGGGGCTTCGCGGGAGGAGTTTATGGCTTCCATGCCGGTTACTGGGGCCCGCACATCGGATTCTACGGCGGCGTGAATTACGGATTCGGGTACGGCGGCGTGGGCTTTGTCGGCGGCGAGTGGCGCGGTGGACATTTCGCGTATAACACCGCAGTGGTCCATGTAAACACCACGGTGGTTCACAACACCTTCGTCAACCGGACCGTGGTTAACACGACCGTGGTGAACCACACCAGCTTCAACGGCGGTCCAGGCGGAATCGCTGCGCGACCTACCGCGCAAGAACGCGTGGCGATGAATGAGTCGCACGTGGAGCGGACGTCGGAGCAGCAGTCCCATGAACACTCGGCCAGCATGGACCGGTCGAACTTCGCGTCCGAGAATCACGGTAAGCCCGCGAATCCAGCGATGAGCCGAGTGGGTGAGCGCGCCGAAAACCAGCAGAAGCGCATCGGCAACGGCGTCGAGAGCGGCAAAATGACGGCGGGCGAAACGGCCCACGTCGAAAAGCAGGAGGCGCACATCAATCATCAGGTCAAGGATGACCGTCAAGCCAACGGTGGCAAATTGACTGGCGCGGAAAAGAAACAGGTAAATCAGGAACAGAACAAGACCAGCAAGGAGATTTACAAGGATAAGCACAACGGTAAGAATCAGAAGTAAGAACCAGCGCTTACAATCATTCGAAACCGGGAGGCGAACCTGCCTCCCGGTTTTTCTTCTTTGGTAGGTATCCGCCAGACTCAGTAAACCACCCACGGTCACAAGACGGAATCTTGGCGATTCGCCTCCTTTTTCACTCAGTGTTATCCTAAAGACATCCTGCGCGTCGAATCTTGATGGTCTTGCGCCGGAGCGTACCCATGGACCCCGTAGTCATCGCAGACTCTGCCGAATCGCGCGCGCTGGAATGGGCACACCCGCTCGTTCGGGAATGGTTCGTCACTAAATTCGCAACGCCCACCGAGCCGCAGGAGCTCGGCTGGCCGCAAATCCTAGCGCAGAAAGACA
The DNA here is from genome assembly GCA_963795005.1 of uncultured Acidobacteriota bacterium. GTDB lineage: Bacteria > Acidobacteriota > Terriglobia > Acidiferrales > UBA7541 > Palsa-295. Next base: position 73,517 of record CAWCGE010000031.1, read on the forward strand.
CCTTGATTTGCGCCCCGACTGGTTCTGGCAAGACTTTGGCCGCATTCCTTGCTTGCATTGACATGCTGGTGCGCAAGGCCGTTGCCGGCGACCTACTGGATCAGACTGAAGTTTTATACGTTTCGCCGCTGAAGGCTCTGGGCAACGATATCCAACGCAATTTGGACGCGCCGCTCGGCGAAATTCTGCAACTGGCTCGCGAGCGCGGCTACTTGATGCCCGAAATCCGCACCGCCGTGCGCACGGGCGACACGCTGATGCACGAGCGACGCGCCATGCAGAAGCGCCCGCCTCACATTTTGGTGACCACGCCTGAATCGCTCTACATTCTGTTGACCGCTGCGAAAAGCCGAGAAAACCTGCGCACGGTCAAAACCTTGATCGTGGACGAAATTCACGCCGTCGCCGACGACAAGCGCGGCTCGCACCTCGCGCTTTCCATCGAACGCCTGGAAGCCCTCGTAGAGCAGCCGCTGACCAGGATCGGATTGTCCGCGACCCAGAAGCCGATCGAACTCGTCGGGCAATTTCTAACCGGAAGCGCCCGGCCCGCGCCGGTGATCGTGCAAGTGGCCCAGCGCCGGTACTTGGATCTTGCCATCGAAGTTCCGGCAAGCGAACTCGGGCCGGTCGCTTCGAACGAAATGTGGGAAGAAATCTACAAGCGAATCGCAGATCTCGTGCAGCAGCACCGCTCCACGCTGATTTTTGTGAACACGCGGCGTCTTGCCGAACGCGTGGCGCATCATTTGCGTGCGATTCTTGGCGAAGATGCGGTCGCTTCTCATCACGGCAGCCTTTCGCGGCTGCGACGGCTGGCCGTTGAATCGAAGCTCAAGGCCGGCGAGATACGCGCGCTGGTCGCCACCGCCTCCCTGGAGCTGGGAATTGATATCGGCACGGTGGATCTTGTCTGCCAGATCGGGTCGCCGCGTTCGATTGCGGTTGCCTTGCAGCGTGCCGGACGCGCCGGACACTGGCGTGGCGCGGTTCCGAAGAGCCGCTTCTTTGCCACTACGCGCGATGAACTGTTGGAATGTGGCGCGCTGGTGCGCGCGATTCGTCTCGGCGAACTCGATCGCATCGAGATTCCCGAAGCGCCACTCGATGTGCTAGCCCAGCAAATCGTCGCGGCGTGCGCGGCCGAAGACTGGCAGGAAGACGGCCTCTTCGCGCTGGTTCGCCGGGCGTATCCATATCGCAATCTCGCCCGCAAGGATTTCGACGAGATGATTGCGATGCTTTCCGATGGAATTGCCGCGCGGCGCGGCCGCTATGGCGCGTATTTGCATCGCGACCAAGTGAATCATCGTCTGCGTGGACGCCGCGGCAGCCGCTTGGCTGCCATCACCAGCGGCGGCGCGATTCCGGACAACGCGCTGTATACCGTCATTGCCGAGCCGGAGGGGACAATCGTCGGCACGGTAGACGAGGACTTCGCGGTCGAAAGCCTGCGCGGAGACATCATCCTGCTGGGGAACACCTCCTGGCGGATTCGCCGCGTGCAGTCTGGCTCGGTGTCCGTGGAAGACGCGAAGGGCGCGCCGCCCAACGTGCCTTTCTGGCGCGGGGAGGCTCCTTCGCGAACGATGGAACTTTCGCAGCAGGTCGCGCACATCCGGGAGAAAATCAGTTCGTTGACCGAGAACGCCGCTCCGTCCGATGCCTTGATGAACTCGCCCCAAGCCGCGGCCGCGATCCAATGGCTGCAGGAAGAATGTGGGATGGATCGGCCCGGCACCGAGCAAGCCGTGGAATACATCGTGCAGGGCCGCGCCGTGCTCCGCGCGGTTCCCACCCAAGAGACGGTGATTGCCGAGCGCTTCTTCGACGAGAGCGGCGGAATGCAGCTGGTGATTCACGCGCCGTTTGGCGGCCGCATCAATAAGGCCTGGGGCCTCGCGCTGCGCAAGCGTTTCTGCCGGTCGTTCAATTTCGAGTTGCAGGCTGCCGCCACGGATAATGGCTTAAATATTTCGTTGAGCGACCAGCACAGCTTTCCTCTCGTCGACGTTTTTCATTTTCTTCACGGCGAGAGCGTGGAACCTTTGCTTGAACAAGCCGTGCTGGCTTCTCCGATTTTCACCACGCGCTGGCGCTGGGTCGCTGGACGCGCCCTGTCCCTGCTGCGCTTCATGGGTGGGAAGAAAGTTCCGCCGCAAATCCAGCGCATGCGCTCCGACGATTTGTTGGCCGCGGTTTTTCCGGAAGCCGCTGCCTGCCAGGAAAATATTGCCGGCGACATCGCGATTCCCGATCATCCGCTCGCGCGGGAAACGATGAAGGACGCGCTCACGGAAGCCATGGACGTGGATGGGTTGAAAACCGTCCTTGCGAATATTTCATCTGGCAAGATCCGCTGCATCGCCGTGGATACTCCGGTGCCTTCGCAATTTTCGCACGAGATTCTGAATGCGAACCCTTACGCCTACCTTGATGACGCTCCTCTGGAAGAGCGTCGCGCGCGCGCGGTCGAAATGCGCCGCATGCTGCCGGAAGCGGTCCTTTCGGAAATTGGACGTCTGGATCCTGCGGCGATTGCCGAAGTACGCGAAGTAGCATGGCCCGATGTGCGTGATGCCGAGGAGCTGCACGACGTGCTGCAGGAATTAATCGCGATTCCCACATGCGAAGATGCGCACGGCGTTGGGATCGTCACCAAGCCGATTTCTGCGTGGGCGGATTATTTTGCCGAACTGGTCGCTGCGGGCCGTGCGGCGCGTGCGCGGTCGGAGAAGCGCAGCATTTACTGGGTTGCTGCCGAAAAAGCCGGCACCTTCACGGCTTTGTTTCCAAGCGCGGAATTCGATTCGCCCCTTGCTGAGGTTGCGACGCAGAAGCCGTCGCGTGACGAGGCCATTTTCGACTGTGTCACGGGCTGGCTCGCGCATCTGGGACCTGTGACCGCAGCGGGCCTAGCGACATTCCTCGGAATTGCACTCTCCGACGTCGAAAAATGCTTCTTGCGCCAGGAAGCGGCTGGAACTATCTTGCGCGGGCAGTTCACCGATTCATCGAATGGCGTCACCGAATGGTGCGACCGGCGTTTACTGGCGCGTATTCATCGGCTGACGCTGGGCTCTTTGCGCAAACAGATTCAGCCCGTGACTGCCGCACAGTTAATGCGCTGGCTGTTGCGCTGGCAGCACCTGACGCCCGAGACAAAACTTCTGGGTGAGCGCGGTACGCTGGAGGCGCTGCAGCAATTGCAGGGATTTGAAGCGCCCGCCAATGCCTGGGAGCCGCGAATTCTCGCGCGCAGAATTGCAAACTACGATCCGAAGGTTCTCGATCAACTGTGCCTTACCGGCGCCGTCGGCTGGGGACGAGTTTCGCCGCACCCCGCGACGCTGGCCGAAAACGGCGGCGCGATTCGCCGCGTAGTGCCTACCAGCACCGCTCCGCTTACGTTTTTCATTCGCGAAGATGCTGAGTGGATGATTTCGCAGCACGCCACCCATGGCCACGACCAAACAGCTGGATTGAGTATTGCCGCGCGCGAAGTGTTGGCTCATTTGCGCCAGCGCGGCGCTTCATTTTTCGCGGACATCGTGCGCGGAACGGGAAAAATCAAGGCAGAAGTGGAAACCGCGCTGTGGGAACTGGTCACGGCTGGAATGATTACCGCGGATGGCTTCGACAACATTCGCGCGCTGATTGATCCCAAGCGCCGCGCGGGGCAGGGCAGAGGGCACAATGCGCGCCCGCGCCACAGCGCCGGACGCTGGTCGCTGCTGTATGCAGGCGAGCCCGCCGAGCGGGCGAGAGTCGTGGAATCCACTTGTTGGATGCTGCTGCGACGGTACGGCGTCGTGTTTCGCGAAATGGTGGTGCGCGAAACGATCGTTCCGCGCTGGCGCGAACTGCTCATTGCATTTCGCCGGTTGGAGGATCAGGGCCAGATTCGTGGCGGGCGCTTCGTCAGCGGGTTTCTTGGCGAACAATTCGCTTTGCCTGTCGCGGTGGAATCACTGCGCGCAATGGGCAGGCAATCGGCCACAGGCGAGGTGATCACAATTGCCGCGGCGGACCCCTTGAACCTGGTCGGCGTGCTGGTGCCCGGCGACCGTGTGGCCTCGAGTTCAGGCAGGACTGTGACCTTTGTGGATGGCGTTGCCGTCGAGGCGGATGACTCCGCCGCAAGGTTCTTGACTGCGGCAGCGGTGTGAGTTGGCATCGAAAGCGAGGCTGTCGCTGGGCCGTCTTTCTACGCTGAAGCTGCAAGATGACCGATTCGCACAGGCAGCGCCTCAGCCATACCGTTCGCTTTACAATAGGAATATGCAGAAAAAGATATTCTGGGCTACCTTCGGGGTCCTCGGCTTGATGGCCGATATGGCATTGCCGCTATGGTGGGCGCTAGCCGCAACAATTCCCATTGGCTACATCAGTTGGTGGTTTGCCTATCGCAGTGATTGGTTCTAATTCCGTCGGCCATTTTGCCCGGGCCACGCGAACTCTTCGCGGTTAAACTGGTCACGGGAGAAAACTTCACAATTTGCCTCCGATCGTCAACGCGCAAGGCTTGTCCAAACGATACGGCATCGCGCCACTCTTCCGGAATATTTCGTTCACGATCTCGGAAGGCGATCGCATCGGCCTGATCGGGCCGAATGGATCGGGAAAATCAACTTTGCTCGAAATTCTGCACGGCCGCGTGCAGCCCGATAGCGGTGATGTGGCCATTCGCAAAGCCACGAAGCTGAGTTGCGTGTCGCAGATTTCCGAATTCGATCCGAACGAGACGGTCCGCTCCGTGATCGAAGCGGCGCTCGCGGAATCCGGGATGCCGCAAACCGATCGCGGGTTTCGCACCGAGGAAGCGCTGCATCGCGCCGGATTCGAAGACCCGGAAATTCGCACCGCGGCCTTATCTGGAGGATGGCGCAAACGGCTCGCGATTGTCGAGGTGCTGGTCCAGCAGCCGGATATTGTGCTGCTCGACGAGCCGACCAACCACCTTGATCTTGCTGGGATTGAGTGGCTCGAAACGATTCTCGAAAATGCATCGTTCGCCTACGTCGTCGTAAGCCACGACCGCTATTTTCTGGAAAACATCGCGCACCAGATGGTAGAGCTGAATCGCGCATACGAAGACGGATTTCTGCGCGTCAACGGAAATTACAGCAGGTTTCTGGAGGCCAAGGAAGAGTACCTGCATGCCCAGGGAAAGCGCCAGGAGGCACTGGCCAATCTGGTTCACACCGAAATTGAATGGCTGCGCTGCGGCCCAAAGGCCCGCACCACCAAAGCGAAATCGCGAATCGATAAGGCCCACCGGATGATTGGCGAACTGGCCGAACTCAACTCCCGGACGCGCACGGGCGCTGCCGGAATTGATTTCTCGGCATCCAACCGTCAAACCAAGCAACTGATCCGCTTGGATGGTGTCACACACGTGCTTGGCAATCGCACGCTCTTCCAGAATATTGATTTTGCGATCACCGCCGGCATGCGCGTGGGATTGGTCGGCCCGAATGGCAGCGGCAAGACGACCTTGCTTCGACTGCTGCGCGGCGACATGGAGCCCACCGCCGGGAAAATACAAAAAGCGGGTTCACTGCGTATCGTTTACTTCGACCAGAATCGCCGGCTTGATCCGGGCGTCAGCCTGCGGCGTGCTCTGGCGCCCGATAGCGATTCGGTGATTTATCAGGATCGCGTAATCCACGTCGCGTCATGGGCCGCAAGATTTCTTTTCTCAAACGAGGACTTGAATCGCCCCGTAGGGCAACTGTCTGGCGGTGAACGGGCGCGCGTCTTAATCGCGCAACGGATGCTTCAGACCGCGGATGTCCTACTGCTCGACGAACCCACCAACGACCTGGACATTCCGACGCTCGAAATCCTGGAGGAAAGCCTGCTGGAATATCGCGGTGCACTGATGCTCGTGACGCATGACCGCTACATGCTCGATCGCATTTCCACGATCGTGCTGGGGCTCGACGGGCACGGCGCCGCGGAGCGTTTTGCCGATTACTCCCAGTGGGAAGAATGGCTGCGCACGCAGCCAACGAAAAGCGCGGCAGCGGCGGCAGCCACGCGGACGCCGCGTGTGCGGGTGAATTCGCCAGCGGATGGCCAGCAACCTGCGGCGACGAAGAAGCAACTCTCCCGTGCAGAGAGTCGCGAGGCGGCCTCCATCGAAAAGCGCATCGCCAAGGCCGAAGAAGACTTGCGCGCCAAACGCGCCGCGATGGAAGATCCGGAAATTGCGAGTGACGCCCCGCGCCTGCACGAAGCCCATGCCCAGATGGAAGGCGCTCAGAAAGTCGTGGACGAACTTTACGCTCGGTGGGCCGAGCTCGAAAGAAAGACGGCAGAACAACTCGAAAAGTAGAGCCGTGCGGCGAGGGCGGACGACTACCAGAGCTTTCTTATGCTGCAGATGCGAATTCAGTCAAGAGGGCCTCGTGCAGGCGGACTTGATGTTCAAGCGAGAGTTTCGCGCCTCCAGAAGTGAGATAAAAGACGTCAATGGCCGTCTCGCCCTCCGTCTCGATGATGGCGATCTCAATGTTGCACTTCTCGCGCGAAAAAACCGAACTGATACGGTGCAGCAACCCGGGCTGATCCTGCGCGACGACCTCCATCAGCGTGCTTTGCGCGGAGCACTTATCGTCAATTTTCACGCGCGTTTCCACCTTGATTTTCGGTGGTCTGTTTTTCTCCGCGCGCAGCCGGTCGCGCAGCATCCGCTCGAGGTCCGCTTTGCCCGCCAGCACATCGTGAATGCTCGTTTGGAAGCGCTCCCACTCGGGCAGATTCAACTCGAGCGTGCGGAAACGGTCGGTAAAATAGAAAGTGTCAACTACGGTTCCCGCCTTATTCGAAAACCCCGCCGCCTTCACAATGTTCATGCCCCAAGCAGCCAGCACGCCTGCCATGGTCGCGAATAGAAACGCGCGATCCCTGGTCACCAGCGTAAGCTCGTACCAGTGGCGTCCGCGACGCAGGTTGAGCTGCACCGGGTCCTTTTCCAAACGCGCCGCCATTTCCAGATGCGCCAGCACGTCTCCCGCTGCGTGAGTGAGCAGATAGCGGCGCGGCAAGCCTTCGAGAAAAGCGTCCAGTCGATCTCCCACAGTCAGCGCGAGCGTGCCCAGGTGTGCCATCACTTCGTCGTGTGCGTCGACGTGCAACCGCTGGTCCAAGCTGCGATTCAGATGATTCGCCGTGGCAATGTAAAGCTGCCAGATATTCTCCGCCTTCCAGGGAGTGAGCGCTTCGGGATTCACCGCCTTGATGTCGCCGTACGTGAGCAGGCATAGCATTTTCAATCGCTCCGGAGTTTCCACTGTTTCAGCGAAAGCGCGAACCGTCTCCGGATCGAAGATGTCGCGGCGCAAAGCCGCGCTCATTTCCAGGTGGCGCCCAATCAGAAAAAGCGCGGCCTCGCGGTCCGGCTCGTCCAGATCCAGGCGGTCGAGCGCATCTTCGGCGATTTCGACGCTGGCGTGAACATGATCCGGCGTTTTGGCGCCTTTGCCGACGTCATGCAGAAGCAGCGCAAGGTACAGCAAGTCCGGCTGTTCGATCTCGTCCAGGAGCTCAGCGTAGCGCTGGTCCCATTTCGACTGCGATTGCCGCAGCGCGTGCAGGTTGTCAATGGCGACGAAGGTGTGCTCGTCCACGGTGAAGCGGTGCGAATAATCGCGCACTACCAGGGCGTCAACGCCCGCGAATTCCGGAAATAGCACGGTCAGCAAGCGCAACGAATGCATCGCGCGCAAAGCGTCCGCAGCATGGGGCGCCATCAGAATTTCCTGTAGCAAGTGCCACAGTTCGGCGCCCTTCGGCGGCGCTTCAGCAAGCGCCGGCAGCATGCGCTCGATTTGATATTCGGTGGTCGAACTCAATGTGAGGCCGTGGCGGGCGAGAAAGCGGAACACGCGCAGGATCAATTCCGGATCGTTGAGCGCGGCGGGCTGGCGCAACGTGAGCATCCCGTCTTCCACGGAAAACTCCGCATTCGAGAGTCGCGCGCGCAATTGTTGGAACTGATGATGCAACGACGGTCGAGCCGCGGGAATTTCTTCCAAAAGCTGAACGCACACGCGATGAATCGTGCGGGCATGGCCGAAATAAATGCGCATCCAATCTGAAGCGGTGAGCGGTTCGGAATCCGGGCCGTTTGAGTCAGGTGTCACCGCAGATGAATTGGCGATGCCGATCTTGTGGGCGGCGGCAGCGTCTTGGGACTCCCAAGTCAGGGTGTTGTCGTCGCGTTTGTGGCGAACGTGCAGGAAACAGCGCACCGACATCAGAGAACCGAGCGCCGCATCGAACGGCTTCTGAATCGCCTCCGGCAGCACCGCATTTTCGCGCGGCCAGACGTGATATTTTTCGATCGCGGTCAAAAGCGAAAGCCAGGACACCACGTTGTAATCGCGCAGGCCACCCGGGCCGTCCTTCATGTTGGGTTCCAGATGAAATACGGTGTTCCCGAATTTTCCGTGACGCGTGCGCGTGAGGTCCGCCAGCCGTTTGATGATCTGGCCGGCGTCGCGCGCGATCAGCTTCGGAATCACATCATCGTGCAGCCGCGCAAAGAGGCCGCGATCCCCGGCGAGATAGCGGCAGTCCAGCAGGGATATTGCGAACTCCGCGTTCTCGGCGTCGAAACGGCCACATTCAGCGAGGGTGCGTGTGGCGGGACTAAGCTTGAGACCCAAATCCCAAAGCTCTTGCGAGAATTTGCGAATCGCGTCTTTGAGTTTCGCTTCCGTACCGTTTCCGGCGTGCAGAAACAGCATGTCAATATCGGAATAAGGAAAAAGCCAGCGGCGCCCAAAACCGCCGAGCGCAACCGCTGCAAAGTCCGCTGGCTCGTCGGTTTCGGCGCCGATATATTGCTTCCACAACCGCTGCACGATTGTTTCAATAAGTGCTGCGCGGCCGAGCAGAGCCGCACGGCCGTCGCCCGTCGCCACGAATGCTTCCTGAATGCGCACGGACTCCTTCCCGGAAAAATCGCGCAACTCAGTCGCGAGCGATGGGGTGGGAGGCATGGCTATTCAATATTCCTGATCGTCGTGCTTAAGTTCTTACACTCCACGCTGCTGCGCTTGTGATCCCGCGGTCAGCATTTCCACCGCGTCTTCGGGATATGCAAGCATGCCGAACTCCGGCACGTCCAGGCCGGTCAGCTCGACTTCTTTGGAGACGCGCATGGAGCGCCAAGCGTTGACAGTTTTGAAAACGACGTACGTGGCCCCGAAGGAGTACGCCACCAATAGTGTGGCGCCTCCCAGTTGCATCCAAAACTGCGAAAAATCTCCGTGGATCAATCCTGTAACACCCTGGCCAGCCCTCCCAAGGTAGGATGCAACGCCTACGCCGTTCCAGCCGGCGCCGTAGGTGCCGTCGGCGAATATCCCCAGGGCGACTGCTCCGAACCATCCGCAATAGCCGTGAACCGAAATCGCTCCGCACGGATCATCAATCTTGAGCACCCTTTCGTTGAAGAGCACACCCAGACATACCAGAACCCCGGCGACGATGCCAATTACCACCGAACTTGTGGGCGATACAAACGCGCAAGGAGCCGTAATCGCCACCAGGCCGGCCAGCATGCCGTTACAGGCCATGGTGATGTCCGGCTTGCCAAACAAGAAGTACCACAGCACCATCGCAGCCGCCGAGCCGGCGACGGCAGCCAAGTTCGTGTTCACCGCAACCACGGAAATACGCAGGTCCGTCGCTCCCAACGTCGAACCGGGATTGAAGCCCATCCAGCCAAAAAGCAAAACGAACGTGCCAGTCACGACGAAGGCGATATTGGAAGCTGGGAACGCCCGCGGTTTTCCATCGGGTCCATATTTGCCGAGACGCGGGCCCAGAATCACTGCCAGCGCCATGGCGCAAAATCCTCCGATGCCGTGAACAACCGTCGAGCCTGCGAAATCCACATAACCGTGGCCCATGTGCATTGTCGAACCCAGCTGCGACATCCACCCGCCGCCCCAAACCCAGCAACCGGAAATGGGGTAGAGCAGGCCGCCAATAAAAAGTTCGCAAAGAAGGAACGCCCAGAAGGTGATGCGCTCGCAAATCGCACCGACGATGATGTACCCGGCTGTCTCCATGAAAACAACTTCGAAGAGCGTCAGGCAATTGCTTCCGGCGTCGTACGCAGGGCCAGTTAGGAAGAATCCTTTGCCTCCGAGGAAGCCCCATTGGCCGCTGCCGATCAGGAAATGATTCAGCGTCGGAACGCCGCCAAGATTGGTGGGAGCGGCATTCACGGCAACCGCGCCGAACTGAAACGCGTATCCAACCGCGTAGTAGGCCAAGAAAGCGAAAACGTACGCGGCGAAATTCAGCATCATCAGATGCGCGGCATTTTTCTTGCGCACCAGCCCGCACGTCAGCAGCGCGAAACCGGCCTGCATGAAGAGCACCAAGTATCCGGTCAGCAGCGTCCATGAAAAGTTGGTGGCGACGCGAACGTGCCCCACATCATCGGCGAGCTTCAGCGCCAGGGGCTCCTTTGCGGCTTGCACCTGAAAGTTGTCGAATTCCTGCTTGCTCTTCGGGTAATCGGGCGCGGTCTTGTCCGTCGGTTCGGGGACTATAAACGGATTGCCGGCGGCATCAAAAACCAGCGTGCGGTCGCCCGTCGCGGTTCCGGCGGGGTCCGGTTGCGGTGACTGGTCCGCATATGCGGTGCAGATCGAGCCCACGAAAATCTGCGCGAAGAGGAGTGCAACAATCGCCGCAAACATCCGCCTTCGCGTGCGTCCCACCAATGCGCTTTGCATCTCGAAGTTCCTCCCTGATTGGGATAAAGGCTGCGTTCCGTTCGCGGCTCAGCGAAATCGTCAGATTGCGCCAGGTCCTCGTTCTCCAGTCCGTATCCGGATCACTTCGTCGAGAGACGAAACAAAAATCTTGCCGTCTCCGATGACTCCCGTGCGCGCCCCCTCAGTGATGGCTTCCACGACCGGCTCAACCAGCTCTTCCGCCACGGCAATGCTCACAAAGATTTTCGGCAGAAAGTCCACGGTATATTCCGAACCGCGGTAGGTCTCCGTGTGGCCCTTCTGCCTGCCAAACCCTCGCACTTCGGAGACGGTCAGCCCGGTGATGCCCAAAGCGGTGACACGCTGCTTCACCTCTTCCAGCTGCGAAGGCCTGATCACGGCATCAATGCGCTTCATTTTCGTTTGCTCCTTTCTTTCTGGAACCGAAAAGACGCCCGGCGCAACAAGGTATGGAACCTACTGGCGAACCATCAGTCAAATCCAAATCAATGATGGACTCGATCAGGTTCACGATGGGCGGCATCCGGTCAAGTTGGTCGTTATCTATGTTCAGCAACAGTGCACTGGCGAGCCACCGCCTTGCCGTGCGTTGCAAATAGCCGACTTTCGCGTTCGCAGGCGCGACTATAACCGAAATCGAATTCGAGGCGAATCCGGAAGTTGATCTCTTAGCTCTACGATGGGCGCGGAGGTTTACCTGCCGACCAACAGCACTTCGAAGGAATTTGCTTTCATCGGCGGCCGGCGCTCGCCCGGCGGCGTTACCGCCTCAAAATCAGCGACGGGCAGGAAAATATTGTGCGTCTTGAAATCAATGGCCATCGTGCGCGCATATTTTTTTGTGGGCACGTCTTCGACCACGCTGAACTTTTCGGGGGAATCTTCGTGGACTACGGTGAGCGTTCCTGAGCCCCCGTTGGAACTGAAGGCCAGCTGCAATTCAGGATCGAATCCTGCCGCATCGGGATCATCGCCGATCTTGGGCGTGGCAATCACTTTCCCGGTATCCGCGCTGACCACGGCCATGATGTTGTTGTCACACACCGAGAAAAGGCGGCGATGCTTGGCATCCATTGCCAGGCCCGAAGGCTCCTTGCATGGCGAGAGCGGCCAACGTTGCAGCACCGCCGGCTTCTGCGCATCGATTTCCAGCAATTCGGATTTGTCTTCTATGTTCACGAAGACATGCCCATCTCCCGCGCCAACCGCGAATTCAGGTTTGCCGCCGACGGGGAACATCGTAACCACGCTGCCATCCACGCCATTGATGGCCGTGACGTTTCCGCTGCGCCCGTTGAATGCAAAGACGCGCTTGGAAGCCGCGTCGTAGAAAATCGCATCCGGATTCTGCCCTCCGGTGCCGACGACCGCGATCGTCTTCAAGGTTTTCAAATCGAAGATCGTGACGGTGTTCGCGCGGCCGTTGCTCACAAATCCGCGTCCCAGATCGGGGGCCAGGGCGACGCCGTGGACGCCTTGCGTGTCGGGAATGTCGCCAACGATCGCCTCGGTGTCCGCGTCCAGAACAACGACGTGCGTGGCGTGCGACACATACAGGCGACGAGCGCTGCTATCCACGATGCAGTAATCCCACCCGCCGTCTCCGCCAATGGGAATTGTCTTCACTACGTGATAGCCGGACGGACCTGGAACCATTGCGTAGGATCGAAAAAATCCGGCAAGAAGAATCGCTGTCAGAAGAAGTGCTCCCGTCGCGGCTGCAACAACCGTTCTGCGATCCATAGCCCAGCGCCCCTCAGTCCGGATTTGCGGCAATGTGGTTGCCGGTTTCAAGCGCGAGCAATATACAGCAGGTTGTGGTTTCGGCGGCAAGATAACTGGATGGCTTCGCGCGCGCTATGCTGTGACGGTTACTTGGAAGCGGCAAGCTGCTCGGCGATCTCCAGGATCTTCGTCACGCTATTCCAGTTTCTGCCGGTTCCCGGCGTTTTAAGCATTCTTTCGATCATGGGCCAGGACATTTTCGGCCGCGCCATTCCGTTGGGGAAATAAATGTAAATCTCGCGGCCATCCATCCGCAATTCTTCCGGATCGCTTTTGATGTTGAGAACCTTATCGCGAGCTTCCGGCGCGGGATCACGGGCGAGAAACGTGACCAGTAGTTTGCTTGGCTCAATATCGCGCGAGCTCGCGAAGGGATTGCGCGCAATCACGTCGTTCAGTTCGGCGGAAGTGCGCAAAATAACCTCGGGACGAAAGCCAAAGTCGCGCTCGATCGCTTTCTGGAGCCGCTGGGCCAGCAGCGCGAGGTTGCGCTCGTCGGTTTTGAAAATCACGTTGCCGCTTTGCACGTACGTGCAGGCGTCTCGCAATTTCAGCGATTTACAAAGCGTCCGCAGCGCCTCCATCTTGATCTTGTTGTGGCCGCCAACATTGACGGCACGAAGCATCGCGATAACCACGGCCATAGAGAGCTACCTTACACGTAGTCGAATAGCGTCATGAAGCCAAAGTCCATGTGCAGCTGCTGATGACAGTGGAACAGTGTCAGGCCGGGATTGTCCGCGGTAAAGTCCACCTCGACTTCCTGGTAGCCGCCGAGCATCAGGACGTCCTTCATCACGCCTGCCATGGGTATCCCTGCAATCTTGCTGAGCTCAAAACTGTGACGGTGAAGATGGAGGGGATGAATGTCGTCGCTGGCATTGTGCATGTGCAGGCGGTAGCGCTTGCCTTGTTGCAAATGAAATGAGGCGGGGACGATTCCTTGAGTCATCGGGTAAGCCGCGCCGTTAATGGTCCAGCGGTTAAAGCCTCCCTCGGCGGCGTTGTCCTTGGCAAATGTCATCTCCAACGTTTCGTCCGGCGAAGGGGCAGTCGCGTCATTTTTCGCAAAACGCGCGTAGTTCCAATGGAACGGCTTAGGCGGCATCCACGCGGGCTTTCCTTTGCTGCCGCCATATTCCACCACTATGCCCATTCCGTGACCACGATCGTCATCCGCCAGGTCACCCATAATCCACACTCCAGGATGATTCATTTCCACAATCGCTGAAATGCGTTCGGCCGTGCCCAGCCATAGCACCGGAACTTCCGCGGGCGACGGTACCACGTTGCCGTCTAGGGCGATCACTTTGAAAGTGTGTCCCGGAAGCGCAAGGCTGCGAATCTCGGTGGCGCTGCCGTTCAGAACGTGGAACAGCACGCGCTCGCGTTGTTTCACCCGCACAGGCTCGCCGTGTCCCAACATGCGCCCATTGATCGTGAAATAGCGATAGCCGACCTCATAACCGTGCGGCGTTCCTTTCGCCAGCGACGCCTTCATCGCGGATTCGCCGGCCGTTTCCAGCGCCTTCACTCGCGTGGTGGGCGCCAGAAAATCCTGGGCCATGTCACCGCCTTGGCTGAAAGTCGGTCCAAACTCTTTGAGTACGAGAAAGACCTCCCGGTCGTAACTCCCCGGCTCGTGCTGTGGCTCTATGTAGACCGGTCCCACCTGACCGCTGTATTGTCCTGCGTGCAAATCAGCGCCCGCCCGATTATGCGTGTGATAGAAACGCAGGCCGGCAGGGCGGGGTGTGAACGTGATCCGGCGCATTCCACGCGCCGAGATAAATGGCGTCCCCTCTTCCGCCGCGCCATCCACATCGGTCGAAACGAACTGTCCGTGCCAATGCAGTTGCTCCGGGGTATCGGTGTCGTTGTGGATCTCTACGGTCACGGGCCGGCCCTCTTTGAAGCGCAACAAAGGGCCCGGAAACCCGCCGTTGTAGGCAATCGCTGAGACGATGACTTTAGGCGCGATCTCGATTGGTGTGGCGCTGATTCGCAGTGTGTAGTGTGCAGGCCCCGCCTCTGATTGCTGACTCGCGGGCTGGAAAGTTAGAGGCGCAAGCGCAGCCCGGCTGAAAGACTCGCCGCCGGTGATCAGTGCGGTGGCTGTCGCGGCTCCCGCTAACTTGAGCAAGCTTCGCCGGGAAGGAACATCGTGACTCACAACGCGCCTCCTGAAACGAAACGCTCGGTCTTATGTGCGTTTACCGGCCTTTGTTCTCCCGCAAACGATTTGCGATAGAGCCCGTGCGCCATCGTCAACTCCGCGGCAGGAGCCAGGTTCATCCCCGAATCATCCATCGTATTTCGATGTGCGTTTCAAATGCAACGGCGGCAGACGAAAGGGAGTGGACGACCGGGCAGCATTGCATTTACAAGAAATAATGCCAGGCTCAATCAAGCTGATCGACGCGGAATTTCCTGGTCGACGGTCACCCAACATATTTCACTACGGGGCGTTCGATGGTGCAAGAGCAAAACGCCCGATGCCGTAAGTTGCAGGCCCGGGGGGGCTGGCCCGCACGTCAAGCGCTGGACAGCGTGGCCGCGGCACGTGCTGCGCATAAATGTCTGAGAGAGCTGCATGAAGTATGGCCTGCCGGTTTGTTACAGCCCTGTGAATGCGGCTCGCGTCTCCCCGTCTCCGCTGACTTCATAGTTCTTGACAAACAATTCTTCTAAGCCTATGAAATGGTTGCTGCCCGGTTCCGGAGTTGATTGGGGGAGGTTCGCGTGGCGCAGACGTCCCGTAGAGACTTCTTGAAGGTGGCAGCTGTCGGCGGAGTTGCCGCCACCGTTTTCGGTTTTGACCTCAAGCCTGCTTACGCCCAGCTGAAAGAATTGAAGATCGCGCACGCCAGAGAGACGCGGTCGACGTGTCCGTACTGCGCGGTGGGCTGCGGCGTGCTCATCTACACCATCGGCGATGGGGCCAAGAACGTTACACCGCAGGTGCTTCACGTCGAAGGTGATCCGGACCATCCCACCAATCGCGGGACGCTCTGCCCGAAGGGCTCATCGCTCGAGCAGGACATGCTGAACCCGCGGCGCCTCACGAAGCCGCAAGTGCGGCGGCCCGGCGGTACGGACTGGCAGGATATTTCCTGGGACGACGCGCTCAACGAGATCGCGCAGTGGACCAAGAAAACGCGCGACGCTTCCTTCGTGGACAAGGATGCGAACGGCCGCACCGTCAACCGCTGCGAAGGCATTTCGTTCATCGGCGGCTGCACCGACACCAACGAATTTAATTATTTGGTAGTGAAAGCAATGAGGAGTTTGGGCTTGGTGTATTTAGAAAACCAAGCCCGTGTTTGACACGGCCCCACGGTCTCAAGTTTGGGACCAACATTCGGACGCGGGGCGATGACCAACGGCTGGATTGACATCAAGAACACCGACATGATGTTGATCATGGGCGGCAATCCCGCCGAGAACCATCCCTGCGGATTCAAGTGGGCGATGGAGGCCAAGCGGAACCGCAACGCCAAGCTGATTTCCGTAGACCCGCGATTCACGCGCACATCCTCCACGGCCGACCTCTTCCTGCAAATCCGCGCCGGCACGGACATTGCCTTCCTCGGCGGCCTGATCCGTTACGCCATTGAAAACAACCGCATCGCGAAGGAATATCTCGTCAACTACACGAACGCCGCGTTCATCGTCAAGGAAGGATTCAAATTGCCGGAGGACGGGCTGTATTCGGGTTTCAATTCCGAGGCCGGCACCTACGACAAAACCACCTGGAATTATCAGGAGGGCGGTGACTTCAGCGGCAAGACGGAACCCGCCGCAGGCTCCGCGCAGGCCGAAGTAGCTCATAACGACGCGGCCGCAAAGTCCGCAACTCCGGCTCCGCCGCCGTCTCTGCCCCCAAATGTCGCTTACGACCTGACGCTGCAGCATCCTCGCTGCGTCTTCCAATTGTTGAAAACGCAATATTCACGCTACACGCCGGAAATCGTTGAGCGCATCACCGGCATCCCGAAAGATCAGTATCTCAAGGCCGTCGACTTGTTCACCTCCGTCCGCAAAGATGGAGACATGAAGAAGGTCGGGACGATCATCTACGCCGTAGGCTGGACCCAGCATACTTTTGGAACGCAAATCATCCGCACCGCCGCGATGATCCAACTCCTGCTCGGCAACGTCGGCAGGGCGGGCGGCGGCGTAAACGCGCTGCGCGGCCATTCGAATATTCAGGGCGCCACGGACATGGCCGGGTTGTTTGACAGCCTGCCCGGATACTTGAAGGTGCCGACCCCGACGGACACGGATTTGGTCTCATTCCTGAAGCGCATCACCCCGACCGCGTCGAAGCCTTCGGAATGGAATTCGTGGAACTACTATTCGAACACCCCCGCATTTTTCGTGTCGCTCATGAAGGCGATGTATGGAGACGCGGCGACCAAGGAAAACGGATTTGCGTTCGATTACCTGCCGAAGCCCGACCGCGATTATTCCTGGACCCACATCTGGGAAGACATGTACAACGGCAAGGTCAAGGGCATGTTTGCCTTTGGCATGAACGGGGTGATGATCGGCCCGGACACCAACAAGAATATCAACGCGCTGAAGAAGGCGGACTGGCTCGTGGTCGGCGAAATCTATCCGGACGAGACTAGCGAATTCTGGAGAGCACCGGGAATCACTTCCGAAGAGCAAAAAACCATTAATACGACCGTCTACCGCCTGCCCTGCGCCGGCTTTGCAGAAAAAGACGGAAGCATGACCAATTCGGCGCGCTGGGTCACGTGGAAATATGCCGCCGTGCCGCCCCCCGGAGACGCACGGCTCGACCAGGATATCGTCGCCCAGATTTTCCTGCGCGTCCGGGATCTATACAGGAAAGAGGGCGGCAAATTCCCCGATCCGGTTCTGAACGCGAGCTGGGCGTATGCAGACGCGGCTCACCCGCCGCTTTCGCAAGTGGCCATGGAACTGAATGGGAAAGCGCTGGCTGATTTGAAGGACGACAAGACCGGACAAGTAGTAGTGAAAGCAGGCCAGCAGTTGCCCGGTTTTGCATTATTGAAAGACGACGGCACCACAATGTGCGGCAACTGGATTTACTCCGGCAGTTGGACCGAGGCGGGATCGCAGATCCAGAAGAGAGGAACCGAAGATCCTTCCGGCATGGGCGTTTATCCTAACTGGGCATGGTCGTGGCCTGCGAACCGCCGAGTTCTCTACAACCGCGCTTCCTGCAACCTGGATGGCAAGCCCTGGGATCCGGAGCGCAAGCAGGTATGGTGGAACGAAGCGGCCGGAAAATGGGTTGGTAATGACGTGCCGGACTTTAAAGCCGACTCTCATCCGAAAGACCACTTGGGCCCATTCATCATGAACCCGGAAGGCGTGGGGCGTTTGTTCGCTCCGATTGGAGTCTTGGCCGATGGACCATTCCCGGAACATTACGAACCGATCGAAAGCCCGACCAAGAATCTGTTTCATCCCGAGCAGTCGAATAATCCGCTGGTAAAGAAATTCAAAACCCCATACGACAAATTTGGTGCTCCCGAAGAGTTCAGCATCGTATGCACCACCTACCGGCTGACGGAGCAGTATCACTACTGGACGAAAAATAATCCGGTGAACGTTCAGTTGATCCCCGAGCCGTTCGTCGAGATTCCCGTGGAGCTGGCGGAGGAAAAAGGAATTCGTGGGACGGACATGATTCATGTGATCAGCGCGCGAGGAACTTATACGGCGAAAGCGTTCGTCACCCGCCGGCTGAAGCCGATGATGATTGACGGCAAGAAGGTCTACCAGATCGGTTTGCCGATTCACCAAGGCTACCGCGGGATTACCGAGGACGAAGGAAGAGACGCGCGCACTCCGGCGAACTTGCTGACGCCGGCGGTGGTCGATCCGAACGCACACACCCCCGAATCCAAGGGCTTCCTCGTGAAAGTGGAGAAGGCGTAGGGAGCGCACGATGAGCCAGGCGTCAACGGAACTGATCAGGATTTCAGGACACGCCGGGACCGTCCCTGGCGCGGGGCTGAACCGTGAATACCAGGTCTGCAAGCTGGTAGATACCACCACGTGCATTGGCTGCAAAGCGTGCGAAGTGGCGTGCCTGGAATGGAACGGATACACCTTCAGCGAAACCACATTCAACAACAGCTACCAAACGATGCCGGAGACGGCATGGAATTACTGGAATCTGATCAAGTTCAACGAGCACGAGCGCGACGACGGCACCATGATGCTGCTGATGCGCAAAGACCAGTGCATGCACTGCGAAGATCCGGGCTGCCTGGCGGCGTGTCCTGCGGACGCCGCGATCGTTCAGTACGCCAACGGGATCGTCGATTTCCAGGAAGCCAATTGCATCGGTTGCGGCTACTGCATCACCGGCTGCCCGTTTAATATTCCAAAATTCAGTCCGGCGGCGCACAAGGTTTTCAAATGCACTCTGTGTAACGACCGCGTATCGGTGGGGCTCGAACCGGCGTGTATTAAGACCTGTCCCACCGGCTGCCTGCATTTTGGAACAAAGTCGGAGATGAAGGAGCTGGCTGAGACGCGCGCGCAGCAGCTTCGCACGCAATCCGGATTCCCCGATGCAGGTGTCTACGATCCCCCGGGGGTGAGCGGAACGCACGTCATCTACGTTCTGCACGACGCCAAGAATCCAGAGCTGTACGGCGGGCTGCCGAAGGATCCGCACATCCCCTGGTCGGTCCGGCTATGGAAAGGGCCGCTGAAGTGGCTGGGGAATTTGGCGATAGTCGGTGGCGTCGTTGGACTCGCGTGGCATTACATGCGATTTGGGCCCAAGAAAGAAGAAGAGATCAAGCCGGATGACGGGAGGCGGCCATGAGCACGGGTGCCCTTCCGCATTCCAATACGGCCAGCGGTAACGAGGAGATGGTTCCGCGTTACACATTTTCCGAGCGTGCGAATCACTGGATCGGCGCGTTCGCTTATATCTATTGCCTCCTTACCGGTCTGGCGTTCTGGTCGCCTTATCTGTTTTGGATGGCCGTGATCGTCGGTGGCGGGCCGACGGCTCGGTTCTGGCATCCGTGGATTGGGCTGGTTTTTACTTTGTCGCTGTTTTGGACGTTCAAGGAATGGCATCGCGACATGCAGGTGGACGCAGACGACCGCGCGTGGGCCAAGGCGATGCCTTATTACATCGAAAACGAGGACGATAAACTACCTCCGCAGGGACGGTTCAATTACGGACAGAAGCTTTTCTTCTGGGGAATTTTTTATAGCGTTATTCTGCTGGTGCTCTCCGGACTGGTCTTGTGGGAGACCGACTTGCTTCCATGGGACCTGCGATTCCTGCGGTACGCGGCCGTCCTGATTCACGCAAGCGTCGCGCTCATCACCATCGGCCTTTTCCTCATCCATGTGTACATGAGCGCGATCCTGGAAGAAGGCAGTTTCGGCTCCATGATTCACGGCTACGTGACCCGCGCCTGGGCGTGGACGTTCCATCGCAAATGGTACTACGAGGTTAGCGGCGAATCTCGGCCCAAGCGATGATCCACCAGGAGTGGGATCGCCGCATCCGTCGCGCTACTGAACTCACTTCTTCTTACCCCTTCGCTGCGGAAGGCCTGCGTTTTTACGCGCGCATCGCCACTTTTCAGAGAAGCTTGTACGCGGACATCCAAAAAGCTCTGGCAGATTCCCCGAAAGTTTCCGTCGAGCGCCCCTTGCGAGATGAATTGGACCTTTTCATTCTCCTGCCAAAATTTTCTGGCTTTCTGACTGTGGTCCAGCAGATTGCGCCGCCGCCCCTGGCGCAGGCCGCCGCCAGGCTGGCGCAGAAAGGTCCCGCGGCGTGGCAGCAGGGGATCGAGGACTTTTGGCACAGCGAGTTGGAAATGTCGCTGGTAGCGGACGAACCAGAAGACCAGCAGGCCGCTGAATCACGTGAAGCTACCGCTTCAGAACGCTTGCTGGCGTGGATTTTTCTTCAGCCCTATGCCGAGTATCTTGCCGACCAGCGCGACCCCATCAGCGTGGACGGCGCACCCTCGACTTGCCCGTTATGCGGCGGCCGACCGATCGTCGGGGTCTTGCGGCCTGAGGGCGACGGCGCCAAGAAGTCGCTGGTCTGCATGTTGTGTGCGCACGAATGGGCGTTTCGCAGGATTTATTGTCCGGCGTGCGGAGAAGAACGGGAGCCGCAGATGGCGTTCTATTCAGCGCCGGAAATCGCCCACGTGCGCGTGGACGTCTGCGACACCTGCCACACCTATCTGAAGAGCATAGACTTAACCAAAATGGGCCTAGCTGTGCCAATCGTGGACGAACTGGCGACAATACCTCTGGACCTCTGGGCGCGCGAGCACGGCTACCTAAAACTGCAAATCAACCTGCTGGGAACCTGATCACACCAACCGAAAGGGATTCTCGGTGCCCTGGCTCCCTTGCGAACGTGATCCGCAGGTAGCCGTGGCGCCCGCACTCGACCGAAAATCCCTGCAATCCATTGCGGCTATCTGCCGTAGACCAACAAAGTGAAAGTGTCAGGGATGATCGCGGGCCGCGGCCGGGGATGCTCCGCGGTTGCGGCGGGAGCGGGCCCGAAGTCCGCTGTGACGAGATATATGTTGTGATTCGACGGATCGAGCGCCATGGTGCGGGCGCCGCGTTGCGTCTCGATAGTTTCAACCAAGGAGAATTTTCCAGGTGCGTCCTCATGCGCGACGGTAAGCGTGCCATCGCCGCAAGACGCAAAGGCGAAAGCGGTGCCAGGATCGAAACGGTTAGCGTCAACGCCCTGGCCAATGGGGACGGTGCCGAGGACTTTGCCGGTATTGCCATCAACGAAAGTCATGAGCTTATTGTGGCAGCCGACGACCAGGATTTCGTGCTCGGCGTCAATCGCGAGTCCGGAGGGGGATTCGCAGGGAGCAAGCGGCCAGGTGTTCTCGACTTTAAGGGCCTTCGGATCGAATTTTACGAGGTTGCTCTTGTCTTCGAGATTTGCGAAAACGTGACCTTTGCCGTCGGAGACGGCGAACTCGGGCTTCCCGCCGAGGGCCACTGTGCCGACGACGCTACCGGTGGCGGCGTCAATCGCGGTGGAAGTAGCGGAATCCCCGTTCATCGTGAATACGCGCTTGCTGAAGGGATCGAAGAGAATCGCGTCGGGATCCTCGTCGGTCTTGGCGGTGCCGATGGTTGCGAAGGTGCTGAGATCGAAGATGGTGGATGTGGCGGCGTGGCCGTTGGTAGTGAATCCGCGATTGAGGGCGTTGGCCAGCGCGATACCGTGCACGCCTGGCGTATCCGGAATGTCGCCGACGATTTTGCCTTGATCGGGATCTACAACGATTACATGGGTGGCACGCGAAATGAAGATGCGATGGGTGGCATGATCAACCGTGAGGTAATCCCAGCCACCCGAACCGCCAAGTTTTATCGTTTTGATCAGGTGATAGCCAGAGCTGCCGGCGGATTGTGGAGCGGCAAACGCCTCGCGCGGCGCCATTGAAGACCCTCTAGGGGCGATGACCATAACCGCGAGGACGAGCACGGCGAGCGTTTCACAAAGCAGCACAGTCTTCCCTTGCATCTTTCGCACGTTACACCTCCGAGTTTTTTTTACTCCTCTTGCCCGCCAGTCGTTCCCGTCCAGCGGATGTAGCTATGCTTCCCGGTCTGCGTCGGCCAGGCGATTTGCAGTCGAGCGATTCCAACCCAGTGCAAATTCCTGCAGGTAAAAATTGATCGCCGGAGTGAACACGAGAGAAAGAATCAAAGAACTCAGCAGGCCGCCGATAACGGTGATGGCCAGAGGCTGAAGCATTTGCGAACCGGCTCCGATGGCGAGCGCCAGAGGCAGCATGCCTGCGATGGTGGCCAAAGCCGTCATGGAAATCGGGCGCAACCGGCGGCGGCCTGCCTGAATCATGGCGTCTTCCGGCGAAAGGCCCACCACGCGGAAATGGTGCTCGGCATCGAGCAGCAAAATGCCGTTTTTAGCAACGATGCCGACCACCATGATCATGCCCATAAACGAAGCCACGTTGAATGAAGTTCGCGTGACGAGAAGCGCGAGAAGTCCGCCGAAGGTGGAGAGCAGCGCCGAAGCGAGGATTGCGGCGGGCGCCGAGAAGGTGCGGAACTCGAAGAGCAGAACGGCAAACAAGAGCCCGAGCGCAAGGAAAAGCACGAGCAGCAGGTCGTGAAACGATTTCTGCTGTTCCTGATAAGCACCGCCGTATTCGACGCGGATGGAAGGCGGGAGTCCGAGGTCGCTCATGGCCTTTTTGACCTCGGCGATGCCCGTCCCGAGATCAACTTTGTCGAGGTGGGCCGTGACCTCGAGCAAGCGCTGCAGATTCTCGCGGCGGATTTCGGTTTCACCTTCCACGTTGGATATGGCCGAGAGCGACCCGAGAGTGGCGGTGCGGCCGGTGGAGCTGCTGAGCAACGTATTGGACATGCGATCGAGGGAGGAGCGGTCTTGCGGTGAAAAGCGGACGCGTATGGGGTAGGAGCGGTCATTGAGCACTACGGGAGTGGCGGCCGTCTGGCCTTCGAGGATCGCGGTTGCGTCCGTGGCGACTTCCTCGGGCGTGAATCCCGCGCGGGCAGCAATAGTCGGATCAACTTGAAAGGTCACGCTCGGACCGCTGATGGTGTTTTCAATACCGTCGAGAACGTCAACGATGCCGGGCAGCTTGGAAATCGCAGCGGCCACGCGGGGCGCGGTAGCTGCCAGGGTCTGCGGGTCCTCGGAGTAGAGCTTGATAACGATCGGCTCGGGCTCGTTGCTTAGATCGCCGATCATGTCCTGGAGCACCTGAACGAATTCGACGTCGGCAGCGGGCTCGGCGCGATTGACGCGCGACCTGACGTCTTCGATCACCTCATCTATGCCGCGGCTGCGGTTCGGCTTGAGCTTGACCGTGAAATCACCGCGATTCGCCTCGGTGACGGCCGCAAGGCCCAGCTGCAGGCCGGTGCGCCGCGAAGTATTTTCGACTTCAGGCGTGGCACGCAGGATCTGCTCGATGTGCTGCAGGATGCGATCGGATTCGGCGAGCGAGCTGCCGGGAGGTGTGAAGTAATCGAGAATGAAAGCTCCTTCGTCCATTTCGGGAAGCAGGTCGGTACCGAGGAACTGGTAGCACACGAATGCCAAGACGACGACCGCAAGCGAAGCAGCTGCGAGAATCAACGGCCGTCGTAGGATCCCTTTCATCACTCGCTCATAGACATTGACGATGCGCCCGAAGAATTTCGACGAGTGAGCTTCTTCGCTTGCGAGAAGCGCGGAAGCGCTGCGCGTGCCTGGAATCTCGCCGCTCCCGCTTGATGCCTCAGGTCCAGCCGGCTGCGGCTTGCGGCGCACGAAATATTGGCTGAGCGTAGGCGTCCAGGCGAGGGCCAGCGCGAGCGAAGTGAGCAGCGAAACCGACATCGTAATGGCTAACGCGCGAAAGAAAGTGCCGGTGACGCCTGTGATCGAAATCAGCGGAAGGAAGACGACGATGGGCGTGATCGTGGAACCGATCAGCGGAACGGTGATTTCGCGCAGAGCGCTTTCGATGGCTTGGACGCGGCTTTCTCCCGCGTCGCGATGCAGCACGATATTTTCCAGTACTACGATGGCGTCATCAATCACCAAGCCGACGGCGGCGGCAAGGCCTCCCAGGGTCATGAGATTGAAGGTCTGGCCGGTGATCTTCAGAACGATACAGGTGACCAGAAGAGTGACGGGAATCACCAGGCCAGCTACGAGCGAAGCGCCCCAATCGCGCAAGAAGAGCACCAGAACCGCAGAGGAAAGAATGACTCCCAGCAGAACGGCATCGCGCACGCTGGAGATCGAATCGCGCACGATGGTGGACTGGTCGTAAAAGGACTCGATGTGCACACCAGGTGGAAGCCCGGGCGCGAGCTCCGCGATCTGGGCGTGGACTTCATCGGCGACGGCAACAGTGTTGCTGTCCGGCTGGCGATTTATGCTGAGAAGTACCGCGGACTTGCCGTCGGCCGTGACGATCGTGTAGACCGGCGCGACCGAAGGCGCTACGGAAGCGATGTCCGCGATGCGAATGGGCACGCCGGCAGCGGAGGTCTTGACCACGATTTGCCCAATCTGTTGGGGCGTGCGAGCTTGGCCGCTCACGAGACTGAGAACAAGATGGTGATCGTGGTCGAGCAGACCAGGCGACTCGATGACGTTGCTTGAGCGAATTGCGTCGAGGACATTGTTGACCGTGACGCCGGCCGAAAGCAGCCGCGCGGAATCGAGTTGGACCTGAAATTCGGGCACGCGGCCGCCCTGAACGAGCACCGAAGCAACACCATCGAGCCGATTGATGCGCGGCTTGATGTTGTAGGTGGCTAGTTCCCAAAGCTTATCTTGCGGGATCGTGTCTGACGTTAAGCTGTAGCCCAGAATCGGAAAGCTTGCAAACGTGAGGCGATGCGTTTCGAGTTTGGCGGTAGGCGGAAGCTCGGCTTGGAGGCGGGCGACGACGGCATCCACGCGCTGGAGCGTCAGCACCATGTCGTTGTTCCAATCGAAGAACAGATCCACTTCGGCAGAACCGCGGCTGGTGGTGGAGAGCACGCGCTGAAGGCCGGGAACGCTGTTAACGGATTCCTCGATCGGGCGAGTGATGTTGACGAGCATTTGGTCAGCGGGCGTCACACCGTTGTCAACACCGATGACGATGCGCGGGAAATCAGTGTTCGGAAAGACGGAAACCGGCACGGAAAACGCCACGTAAGCGCCGGTGATAGCGACGCAGATGATCAAAAAAAGGATCGGACGCGAAAAGCGTTGGAACCAACTAGGCCGCGAACCGGATGCGGAGCTCGCAGCGGCGGATGACGGCGGTGTAGCCATCACCGCTATTCCTTATCCGCGCCGTTGGGCTGGGCGCTGTTTTTGTCACCGCCGTTGGAATCGCCGGCGGACGGAGCGGTTGCGATTTTCACTCGCGTCTTGTCCGGCAGGGCGTAGCCGCCCGAGATGATCACGGCGTCACTAGCTTTCACGCCGCTCAACACTTGAACTTCCGTTTGGCCGCGAAGACCGATGTGAACCGGAGTAATGTGCGCGAGGCCGTCGGAACCGGCGATGAGGACGTAGTCGCCAGCCTCAGCCTCGTTGAAGACGGCCGCGCTGGGAATCACGATGGCGTCGTTGGCGGTTCGTGCCGTGATGGCGAGTTCCACCGTCATGCCCGGGGTAAGCTGCGAAGGCCGCTTGGAAATTTCCACCCAGATTTCGATGGTAGTGCTGCCGGGATCCAGGGCGGGACTAACAAGGCTGACTCGCCCGGAGATCGGTTCGGCGTCCGATTCAGTCAGGCCCGAAATCGTGACTTCCGCAGCGTCGCCGACCTTGAGCTGCGCAGCGGCGGATTGCGCAAGGTGGGCTTTGGCGATCAGATGCGACATATTCATGACGGTGAGGATGGGCTGATTTGCCGCGGCGAGTTCGCCGGGATAGAGCGGGCGATCCGTGATGACGCCGTCTATCGGACTGCGAATTTCGGAATAGCTCAGCTCCGCTTCCGCGCCGAGGAATTTTCCCTTGGCCGAAGCGAGTTGACCTTGTGCGGACTTCAAGGCCTGGGCGTGCACGACGCGATTCAAATCATCAAGTTGCTTTTGAGCTTGTTGGTACTGGCTGACGGCCTGCGATAGAGCTACTTCCGCGGAATCCAGATCGCGCCGCGGAATCGCGCCCTGCGCGAACAGCGTTTTCCGGCTGTCGTAAATCTTCTGCTGTGCGTCGAGATTAGTTTTCGCGGCGGCGGCATCTAGCTGCGCTTTTTGGATTTCCTGGGGCAGGCTGGCGTCGGTCGTCGTGACGTAAGCTGCCTGGGCCTGCTGGTAGTCGCCCTTGCTCTGCTCGGCGGCGGCGGAAAGATCGGCGCTCTCCAGAACAGCCAATAACTCACCCTTTTGAACGCGGCTGCCTCGCTGCACGAGAAATTCTTTGATCGTCGAGCTGATCTTGGGCGAGATCACGGCTTCCTGCAGAGGGAAGATCACGGCTTCACCGGTGACGATTTCCGAAATGGCGCCGCGGCGCGCGGGCGTCACTTGGACGGAGACCAGCGGCTCTGCTTCCTTGGCCGTCCCGCCGCAGCCGGCGGTGAGAACACCTGCAATTAGGCCGGTGGCAAGAAACCAGCCGGAAAAGGATCTGTCGGCAATTCGAGCAAAGCGCTTCATGAGCTTGGGAGCACTCCAGTGAGTGTCTGAAGACTGGCCAGCGCGACGCGATAACGGACGGCGCCGTCCTGATAATTGAAATTGGCCTGGACGAAAGAATTTTGTGCGTCTACGACTTCGAGCACAGTAGCTTCGCCGCCTTGGTAGCGCAGCGTCGCCAGCTTGAGGCTGTCGGCAGCGAGTTGCGCCGAGCGGTCCAGGCCCGCTAGTTCGTCGGCGGCGGTTTGTGCTTCGGCATAGAGCGACTGAATCTCGGCGAGCAGCTTGCGCTGCTCCAACGATAACTCTCGCTTGGCTTGCTCGCGGCGAAGTTCCGCCTGCTTGGTGCGGCTCTTCGTGGCTCCCCAATTCCAAATTGGAATGTTCAGAGTGACCAATGCCGATGAGCCGAGATTTTCCACTTTCTCGTTTTTGAAAATGCCGTTCACGGCGAACTGCGGCGCGTCAATGCCGTAGTAATAGTCGAGGCTGAACGAGGGCAAGTAGCCGGCGCGAGCCAGTGAGACTTCGGCATCGCTCTGGCGGAGCGCCGCGAGCGCGGCGCGCACATCCGGATTTTCGTGCCCGGCTTGCTGCTCGATTTCCGCGAGAGTCGGCAATGGCGGAGTGCGGTGGAGGTCATCAGATAGGTCGAAGTTGTCGCGGAAGTCGGGAAAAATGAGGACGGCGAAATCGAGGCGCGCGTTCAGGAGCCCGAGTTTCGCTTCCTCAAGCTGGCGGTGGCGATCCTGGGTTTGCAGGTCGGCTTTGATGACGTCTGCATGAGCCGCCTCGCCGCCGCGTTCAAGATCCTGCGTCAACTTGAGGAAACGGTCACCTTCCTCGGCCGCGCGTTGCGCGCTCTCCACTTTTTTTTGGGCGGCGAGGACCGCGAAATAATTTTGCGTGACGGTGACCGCCAGTCCGCGAGAAGCAACTTCAGCGCGGGCGCGTGCGACGGCTGCGGCCGCGGAGGCCACGCGGTAGCTGGCGATAGCGGCGGGGTCGATGGCCTCGTGGACGTCGCCCTGGCTGACATATTCGTGGACGGCGTTGTTGGCGATAAAACGGACCTGTCCGGCCGCATTGGCTTGCGTGTAGAGGTACTGGTTGTTGTAGGTGACCTGCGGGAGCAGCGCATCGCGAGCCTGCGTGCGCTGTTCGTGAGCCACCGCGGAATCGGTGACGGCGGACTGGTAGATGACACTGTTTTTGCGCGCGCGAGCCAGTGCATCGGTCAGGCTGAGATTCACAGGAGCCGGGGCCTGACGAGTTGAAGAATCGGGCGCGGCTGGCGCGGGCTGCTGTGGCTGCTGCGCGGCCGATGACCCACAGAACAAGACGCAAAGCGCGCCCAGCCGCGCAACCTCGAGTGGTCCGCTAACGCGCTTTCGTGCTGGCCTAAATTGTACGAGCGCTCGCATCTCTGGGTCCGCGAGCAATAGGCTACCGGGACTGAGATAAACGCAGGATTAACTTCCGGAGGGCGCGGGCTTGGTGTCCTGCGGCAGAAAGACCGTGAAGACGCTGCCGGAGCCGTCAGAACGGGAGAGATCGAGCCGTCCGTCGTGGGCTTCGGCAATCCAGCGAGCGATAGAAAGACCGAGGCCGGCGCCACCTTCCATTTCTCCCACGCTTGCACCGCGCGAACGGGCCGGGTCAACTCGAAAGAAACGCTCGAAGATGCGGGATTGCAACTCGCTGGGGATGCCGGGGCCGTTGTCCGCGACTGCAATCTCGACGCCGGACGGAACGGCGCGGCAGGAGATGCTGATGGAACCGCCTGCAGGCGTGTATTTGACGGCATTGTCCAGCAGGTTGAGGAGCATGCGACGCAGGAGGGTCTCATCCGCGCAGATTGGAAGTTCGGAAGCGGCATCCACGGCCAGAGAAATCTGCTTGCCGTTGGCTAACGTGCGGATGGACCGAGCGCACTCGGCGACCAGCTCATCGAGGTAGAACTCCAGGCGCGTAAGGGCATGTTGTCCGGAGTCGGCGTGCGTGAGCGTAAAGAGGTCTTCGACAATTTTGGCCAGACGCTTCGCTTCTTCGTAAAGCGCGACGAGAGACTCGCGATATTCGGCCGGAGATCGCGAGGGTTGCGAGATCGCTACCTCGGCTTCGCCGCGAAGAATGGCGACAGGCGTGCGCAGCTCGTGAGCGGCATCGGCGATGAAGCGGCGCTGCCGATCAAAAGCCTGATCGAGGCGATCCAGCAGGCGATTGAAAGTCGTGGCCAGACGGCCCAGTTCGCCGGCGGGATTCTGGACGGGAAGCCGCTGGTGCAAATTATGGGCGGTGATGCGATCGGTCTGAACGCTCATGGCCAGAACGGGCGCGAGGCTTTTGCGCGCAAGAAAATATCCCCCTGTGGCCGCCAGCAGCAGCGCAAGTGGAACCAGCCACTCGAAGGCGAGGCCCACCCTTTCCAGGACTTCCCGCTGGGCGTGCAAGGATTGCACGATCAAAAGGCGATAAGCGCCACCCTTTGCGCCGAACGGAACGGAGTAACAGCGGAACTGGTGGTGGCCGACCGACGCCGTGTGAAAGGATCGATCCCAAGCAGTGGCGGCGATGCAGGCATCGATCGAATCGCGCGCTGCCGAACCGTCCGTCTGGGAACTGTCCGTCCCGGAGTTGCTCGAGTCATTCGCGCCATTCAAATTGTCGCTCGGAAGCAGGGTGCGCGAATCGGCGAGCACGTTGCCTGATGCATCGAGCACCGCGAACGTGTGATCGCGATAGTTGTGTTCGACCATGGATTGGTGGGCGGCGGAAACGATGCCGCCTGGATTCTCGGGATCCTGTAGTTCGGCGTTGAAAGTCGCA
Organism: uncultured Acidobacteriota bacterium; assembly: GCA_963795005.1. Taxonomy (GTDB): domain Bacteria; phylum Acidobacteriota; class Terriglobia; order Acidiferrales; family UBA7541; genus Palsa-295. The sequence continues at coordinate 103,063 of CAWCGE010000031.1, forward strand.
AGGAAAGACCCTGCGAGTTGCGTGAGGTCCGCGTCGGTGCGCTCCATCATGCTTTTTTTGACCATCCAGTAGATCGTGAGGGAGAGAAACAACAGCACCAAAGCGAGGACCGCGGAATACCAAAGGGTCAGGCGAATGCGCATGGAGCCGAACGCGGATTGCAGCAATGACGCCAGCGCAGGCTTAGACATCGGATTTTCCGGAGGAGCGAGCGGATTTGGCTGGCGAAGCGGGATTGTTTTTGTGACTCGTTGCCTCATCGCGTCCGGCGTCGCTGGGCGGCGCGAGACAATAGCCGGCTCCGCGGCGTGTCTGAAGCAGCGGGATGCGTCTGGCCGAATCAACTTTTCGGCGCAAACGATTTACGTAGACTTCGATGAGGTTCGAGAACGGGTCGAAGCTCTCGTCCCAAACGTGTTCGGCGATTTCGGCGCGGCCGACGACGCGTCCGGCATTGAGCATCAGAAATTCCAGCAGAGAGTATTCCTTGTGCGTGAGCGAGATTCGTTTGCCGCCGCGAGTAGCTGTTTGTGCCGCCGTGTCGAGCACGAGATCGCCGATGACGATCTGGGCGGGCCGGAGGCTCTCGGGCCGCCGCAGCAACGCGCGAATGCGAGCCAAGAGCTCGCGAAATTCGAAGGGCTTGGTAAGATAGTCGTCCGCGCCGCGATCGAGGCCGCCGATGCGGTCTTCCACCGCATCTCGGGCGGTCAGCATCAGGATGGGCACCCGCCGGCCGGATTTGCGCAGAATGCGGCAAACTTCAAAACCGTCGGGGCTGGGAATCATGACATCGAGAATTATGATGTCGTACGTGTTGATATCGGCCTGATAGAGCGCCTCTTCGCCGGTTTTGGCGGTATCCACCGCATAGGCTTGCTCGCGCAAGCCTTTCGCGACAAAGCGCTGAACCCCCGGATCGTCTTCCACAAGCAGCACGCGCATCGTTCATCCGAATAATACGTGAAGTAGCGGCACTGGAGGTGCGATTCCGCAAGGAGGTCACATACCCATAGGACCGCGCCCTGAAGGCGCCCGCTCACAGTGCCACCGCTGATATCCCGCGCGCGAGTTTGCCATGAATATGCCGCCTGAAGTGAAGGGCGTGTCAGAACGATCGGAGGGGCGCGAGCGGATGAAACGTGGGAGGGAAGTGGCGGGCGCTCAGACGGGGCCTGCAACGTACCGAACGCGCTCATCGTCCCGTTTCGAATTGAATTGTTTTGTCCTGCCGCCTAGTTCCAGCCCTTCGAACATTGAGGGTGTGCCGCAAAGTACATGTCTCGACACGGCGGAATTGATTTCGATGCGTGAGTCTGATTGGATGGGCTGGGCTGCGGTTTCTTTTCAGGTCAATCGGATTGTTCAAAGGGTCTTTTCCTCAGAGTCACTTCGGGGGCAACCGACGAGTTGATGTCACACTGGGATCGCATCAATCGTAATGCGATCGCCAGTGTCCCATCCGGCGTAGTAGAGCTCAACGGTCAACTCCGGAAAATCTTTCTTTAGCGTTTTGGTTATCCGCCCCAGGTCTTGTTCCTGGCGTTGACGCAATTCAGTAGAGGCATGCAGATGATACGGCATCGTCTGATACCAAGCGCAGTCTTGATGCTGAATCAAGATGAGCCGCCGGATCCCATGTCTTTCCATGAAGAATCGGAACCACTTCCAGCTGGCCCACGAAAACTTTGGCAGATATTCAAACAGTGTCAAGCTCAGGGGACCGCCAGGAATCACCATGAGATCGTAATTCTCATTCAGGTTCAGGGTCCGGTTTAGAAACTCGTAGAATGCGCCCTGAAATCGATAATCTCCGCAGTGGACGACCAGTACCTCCGTGTCTCCGCGTCTAAGTTTCGCAGTGAGCTGAACGGTGTCCATGGAGAGAATCAAGCAGTAAAGGCGGAGTTCGAACTGTCCTTCTCGTCTACACTTGCGGCTTGCTGGACTTGCTCTCGACCGGCTTGGATGCTGCTGCGGTCAGTTTTCCACCATTTATTCCGAGTTGTGAAAGCACTGTGGGGAGGTCGAGACCCAGGGCCTGCAATTGTTGAAGGAGGCTGAAGACCAGTGCAGGTCCTGCGTGGGCTACGCGCCCGATACCGCCCGTTCCGTCACCATTTGCTCCGTTCCCTTGTTCAATCACAACGACTTTATCGATGTTCCCGAGCGGAGCGGCCACCGCGCCAAAAATGCTCGCGGAAGCTTGCAAAACGCTGGGTAGCCGCTCGAGGATTGTCTGAAGCTTCGCCGCGTCGTTGAATTGCTTCCATGCTTCGGCCTTTTTCAGGATCGCTTGCGCCTCGGCCACTCCTTGGGCCTCGATGGCGCGAGCCTGCGCGAGGCCCATGGCCTCGATTTTGGCGGCTTCGGCGCGTCCCTCGGCCTCGACTGCGGCAGCACGCCCTAATCCTTCCTGTTTTAGTTTTTCCTGCTGCGCCTCGGCGAGAGCTATCTGAGCAGACTTCGAGCCCTCGGCTTCGAGAATTGCCGATTGCTTGGCAGCCTCGGCTCGCAAGATTGCCGCCTGCCGATCGGCTTCAGCGGCCTTAATAACGGTGGCCTCGAGTTCCTTCTGCTTGCGCTGGACCTCCTGCTCCTGAACGGCAATCTGCTCCTGGGTGCGCATTTTATCGATACGAACTTCTTCGACCACCACTTGCTGTCTGGCTTTGGCCTGCGCGAGCGGCCCCGCTTGAGCGGCCATGGCCTTCTGCGTCTCGACTTCCGCCAGGAACTGCGCTTGCTTTATGTTGAACTCGCGCTGAGCTCCGGCGATGTTGGCGTCGGAATCGAACTTTGCTTTCTCGCCTTCCTGCATGGCGAGAGCTGATTTGATCTTCGAGTCGCGCGTAGCTTCGGCTTCGCCGATCGTGCCGTCGCGCTTGACCTCCGCAGTGCGTTTTTTCCCAAGAGCGTCGAGGTACCCTTCCTCGTCACTGATCTCCTGGACCGTCAGCACATCCACTCCGATGCCCATTCGTTCCAGATCCTGTGCCGCTTCGGAGGTGAGCTTTTGGGCAAAGCTTTGACGGTCGCTGTTCACTTCCTCAACGGTGAGCGTTCCGAGGATGGCTCGCAAATGGCCTTCCAACGTCTGAAAGATAACTTTCTGGATTTGTTCGGGGGGCATTCCCAGAAACCGCTCCGCTGCCGCCCGGAGTGACGTGTCGTCGCTCTTGATCTTGACGTTGGCGACCGCTTTTACAGAGATTGGGACGCCCTTCAGCGTGTAGGCGCGTTTAATCTCCAAGGGAATTGTGAATACGTTGAGCGAAAGATAATCGACCTGTTCGAGCAGTGGAAATCGAAACGTCGCCCCGCCGTTGACAACGCGGTACCCGACAACCTGCCCGTCGGCGGTTTTGCGCTTGCGTCCACTCAGCACCGCCACGGCATTTGGCGGCACCTTCAGGTAGTTCCGGCTAAAAAGCGCCATCGCTATGAACAGCGACAGAACTATGAGAAGTACAATGACTGGAATAAAGAAGTGGGTTGGCATTTTCGTGCTCCCTCTAAGACTCCGAATTACTCGGCGCGCCGAACCAAAACCGTCTCGCCGGCGATGGACTCGATTCTCACCGACGTATTAACGAGTATCGCCCCGCCATCCACTGCCCGAGCCAGCTTTTCGATGACGGTCTCCCCCAGCGCGCAGCGAACCTGACCCAGGCCGCCCGCGGGGATGGCTACGCTGATCTGTCCCGTGCGGCCCACCAGTTCGCCCACGACTACGCCGCTCGAGGCCTGCTGGCCGTAGAGGAAGCGTGCAAAGAGGTAAATGATTCCTCCGAATACCACTCCTCCCACTAGGCCGATAGCCGTGCTGATTTCCGTCCGGTAGCCCAGATGCGCGCCGATAGCCCCAAATCCGCCGAACGCTGTTACGAATACGCTGAGTACCCGGGGGTTCAGGAAGTTCACGCCGTGTATGTCTCCATGCACGTCGCCCCCATGTCCCCCCACGTCACCGTGACCGAAAAGCTCGCCAAAAACGAAACTGACCATCAGAAATAAGAATCCGACGGCAGCGATCGCAAGGAAAATGTCGAAAGCCGAAAGACCGATCGGAAGGGACATCCAACAAGCCTCCTCTAGCCAAGGTTCGGAATTCTGAGCGCAACTTCGAGGTCCAGCCTGGATTCTACCTCAGGGGCGCTCACTCTAGAACGCGGCCCGGCCGAAGTCAAGGTGATGTGGTTTACTTCCATGATGATTGTCGCCCTTTGATCTGATGCGAGTGCGTGGTGAAATCCCCGTGTTGTGGAGGCGTTTTGATGGTTACTCTACCCCGAGAGTGCATCCGAGCCTCTGTGGAATAGACGGTGTGCACAGGTTGTGGTGCACGCACAGTCGCTCCGCGAGGGCTCGGCGTTAGAACCGCAGAGGGTTAGAGGCGGTTTGACAAGAGCGTTTTCCGCACGGGCAGATTTCGTTCAGCGGAACTGACTGAAAGTCTTAAGCAACTTCATCGTGGCTTCGTATTCGAGGCGATCTCCAGCAAAGTCACATCGGTATAGACCTTGGAGGTTAGATAGTAAGCGGCACGCCCTTCTCCACGAGAAGAATGACCTTCTTTTCCATAGAGGGCCATTGCAGCACCAATCTCGAGAAGCACATTGTCGTTGATGTTGGGGTGTTTGTTGCCATCGCGATCCTACGTGAATCACCCCAGCCGCGCATGACCGCATGTCCTCAAATACTTTTTCTGGAACGGGAATCGCTGTCGCTTCGCGCTCAACAGAAACGGTCGGCTCGAAGTTACCAAAAGCAAGAAGTTCCTTTAGTTGCGCGACAATCCTTTTGTGTTTGCCGTGAGAAATGAAGACTCGCTTGCTTGTCGAGAGTACTCATGGGCCTCGACGACGTTTCAAAGATAGAGGTTTCACGGCAACACCTACGCTTCCGCTTCGAAATATCCCCTTGCCGCATTGCTCCAGAGTGTCGCAGCGACAGTTGTGCATCATCGTTTTCAGCAAGCGGCGCACCGTTTTTATCCCATCCATCAAACCATCTAATTCCGCGAGCTTTTTCCGAGACAGCGTGTGCCAGCGTTTCGAGGCGCGAGTGACATTGCGGAAACCGAAGAAAAGCTGCCGGATTTCGTCTAGTGTGAAACCGAGTTGCCTTGCCCGCTGAATGATGGCCAGCCGATAAAGCGCCGCGGTGTCGTATCGTCTCTGCCCGCTCGTTCTCTGGGCGGGAGGAAGCAACCCGATTTGCTCGTAGTAGCGAATCGCGGACGCTTGCAGTCCAACCTGCCAGGCCACTTCGGAAATCGTCAGTTGCGGCATAGCTGCATTTTAGTATCCCTGGATTCCGATTCCCACCTGGAATTGACAGATATTTTATGAAATACCGCTTGCCTTAAAGTCGACTTTAAGTAGTAACGTCGTCAAAGGTAGCTAGTCAGCGCAACAGACCCTAGCGCCTAGAAAGAAGAACATGAAGACCACGAAATGGATGTTTACATCTTTGCTTTTGCTTGCTTGCAACCATGTCGCGCTGGCGCAAACACAAAAACTTGGCAGCGTTGTCCTTGTGGCACAAACCGGTATGACGGCCGCTCAGGAACACACTGATCAGGACGCTACTGCTCTCGACGCACAGAGGGAAAAGCACGCACTCCAGGTCTTTCTAAAGAGTGTACGGATGCAAATCATGTCCGCCGCGGATGCCATGCCTGCTACCAAGTATGGGTTCGCCCCAACCGAGGGAGAATTCAAGGGCGTCCGGACGTTTGGCCAGCAGGTAAAACACCTGGCAGCGACAAATTATATCCTGGCGGCCGCCGCGCTGGGCGAGGAGCCGCCGGCCGGTGCGGGAGACGAGATGGGACCGGAAACGGTACGGACCAAAGCGGAAATCCTCGATTACCTGAACGGGTCGTTCAAGTATCTTGGTAAGGCCATCGACGCGATCGGCGACAAGAACGCCGCGGTCAAGCGTTCTCCGATTTCACCTCTAAAAGCTACCGAGACGACTCGGCTGGCGCTTACGGTCGAGTCGTTGATTCATGCTTTTAACCACTACGGAGAAATGGTCGAATACCTGCGCATGAACGGCATTGTGCCTCCGGCCAGTCGTACATGAAACAGGGTCTGGGGAGTTGGTTCCGATGCCAGTTTCTACTATGGACTGACCAACCCTCGCGAAGAAACAGAGGGCGGCACAACGATGTCTGATGACATCCCTGTAGCGTGCTGTTTGTCGGATGCAGAACTACGTAAACGTGAGGCAACACTCCTTGCCCACTTCAAGTCCGCTCTGATCGCCACTGAGGAGCTCTCAGACGGTTATGTTTTCCGAGTGCCCGGGGATAAAAAGTGGATGGCGGTTGTGTGGGAACTGATGGTGGCAGAGCGCGAATGTTGCCCTTTCTTGACATTCGAGTTGACTGCTCAACCGAATATCGGTCCGCTGAGCGTCCGCGTCACTGGCCCTGCCGGTACCAAGGATTTTTTGAAGACTATCTTTTGCAATTCCGAGGAGTCTTTTACAACTAGCTCCCGCCAACAATGGGACCGAGTCTAGCACACCTTGTGATTGGCGCGTCAGCAATGAGGGCCTTGTTCATCCGTGACGCGGCCTGCTGGCGACGATTCTACGGATCGCGGCTTGACCAGCATTTTCAAGTTCGCGCTGACCGAGACCTATCGCGCGAGAACGGCTAAGGTGGTGGACAACCACGAAATCGACTGCACTCTTCTCGGGCTTAGGAAGAATGCTTCCGCCGCGACTTATTACTCCGAGCACTAAATATGTGACACGTTTCAGCGAGCTGCGTACTGCACGTGACGCTCGCGAAAGTAGTTTTTCACGAGCTTGGGCCGGGCTTGTGTGATCCGTAGGTAAGAGCGAACGTTGCTCATCATTTCCTGGACGTTCACGGGACGGACCCGACCGAGCGCATTGGTCTTCACATCCTGGTTCAGCAATTCATCCGGATTCAGTTCCGGACTGTACGACGGCAAGCAGAATATCCGGATTTGTTCACGGTGCTCGGCTAGCCAACGACCCACTGATCGCGACTTGTGTACCGGGTGGCCATCCACAATCAGAAATACTTTCCGCCGGCTCTTCCGCATCAAGCGCAACAGACGGCCCAGAAAATTCAGAAACACTCGCGCCGTGAAACGTTGACGGAAAATCATGAAGGCCAATCGCCCCCGATTGGTAATCGCCGAGATCATGTTGCAGCGAAAACGCTGCCCGGTGCCCAACACCACCGGCGTCTGCCCGCGCCGTCCGTAGCTGCGTCCCGCTTGATGGTCCGAACGCAGCCCCATCTCGTCGAGCCAATGAATCTGGGCCTTAAACTGCCGCGCTTGTTCGCGAATCGCTGGATATTCTTCCGCCAGCCATTTCCGCACGGCCACCGGATTTTGCTCGTACGCGCGGCGCACCGGCTTCTGCGGCGTCAATCCCCAGCCCCGCAAGTAGCGGCCCACCGTCCACACCGAGACTTGTAGATCGAATTTTCGCGACAGCAACTCTTGCACCGCTTCCCGGGTCCACAGCGCAAAGGGCAAGCTCAACTGGTCCGGGCAGCCACTCAGAATATGGCGCACCGTGGTGGCTGCTTGGTGCGGTGCCAAGCGCGAAACTGGGGGCCGTCCCCGACGCCGTGCTTTCAGCGCCCGACGGCCGGCGCTTTCCACCAGCCCCATCCAGCGGCTCACCGTACCGCGCGCCACTCCGAAAACCCTAGCCGCCTCGGTTTGCGACAGGCCTTTCTCGACAGCCTCCACAACGCGCCGACGAAGATCTTCTTGGGCTTCTCCCGGCAGCGAGCGAGCATCCTGTTTTTCCATGCCCACACACTATCATATTCCTTTCATTATGTCATCTATATTATGCTCCGATTAGTAAGTCCCGGCGGAAGTGGACCTTTTAGCTATCTTCTCGTCGTTTTTCATACGCATCGCCGCTAATTCTGGCTGGTTGATAACTTCCAGGATCTTGTGGGCTGGAACGATGATCGACATGCCGGAGATCATTTTTTCAGTGTACTGCGCATTCTGTCCTTCCATCACCGGCTTAGATATTGCCCACTGCCCATGCAGCAGGCCCAAAAAAATCACATCCGTATCACCACTAAATGGAACAGGCGGTTTTTCCTCGCCCCCATCCTTTTGCGCTACGTTGAAGTAACCAGTTGGCCGCACCCATACGGGAGAGCCGCTTAACCCTTGGATTTCGGCGACGTACGCTTCCATGGGCTCAAAGTTCTTCACCGGAATACGCAGGCTCGGCAGCATTGCCAGATTTCCGGTTCTGATAATGGGCAGGTGACGATCTTCGTAAGAAAATCGCGTGAACACGCCGATCGCGGTAATCTCGTCGCCAACTCCAATCGAGGCCTTAGGTATTCTCTCGCCCGAGGTGAAGAGATGCTCAGGAACTGGTTCAAGATCCAGCAGATCCCGCTGCGCCGATGCAAACGGTGTTACCGCAACGTCAACTGCACTGGCCTCCGTGGGGTGAGCATACCAATGGACATTATCTTCTTCGAATAATGCCTTACTGCCGTCCCTATAGCTAAATCCCATGATGATCGGGCAGCACTCCATCCTGTCGGCAAGGTGTTTGGCGGTCACAACATATAAGTGCGAATTGCCGTGGGCGCCAGGCACGGCAACCACGAATCCGGAACCTGCATAGTGCGGCGTTTCCTTCTTAAAGCCTAAGAGGCAGGGCGTGTGTAGGATCCTGTCCGGTAGACGCATATCGAGTTCTCCTGCACGGTCATTGTAGTCCAATAAGCTTGGCTTTTCGCTCATCGGAAACCGAGTCTTCGACTTTCGATCATTATTAGGGCAACTGACTCGTAAAGCTTCACTCCAAAACTACAGATGTGCGTGCCGCTGTGTGCATCAATCTTATGCTGATGCCACGCGAACCGAGCCGAGAACGAGCTTATAGGCGAATCGTCGGATGGGAACTGTCTCAGATGGTGGGGCGGTTGGGGATGGAATTGGGCATCGCTATTGAGCACGGTAGATTGACTGGATTCTGCCGCGTGATGCGGGGCATAGGGGAATCCCCTGCAAGAAAATCGGGAAACTCCCCTTATCAATTTTGACAATTGTGATGCATTGGCAATGTACAATCAACGCGCATCGGGACAAAACGGTTGCAGAGTCCTTGCTATTTTCGAAATCAAAAAATCTCGGGTAAAATCGTCCACGCGCGCCGAGTTTCGCTAGCTCGTCACGGATGCTACGCACCTGCTAGAACGTCGCGCACGAGCGGAGCCTGACTATGCCTTCCACTGAAAAACTCGACACTCACCACAAAGCGCTCACGCTGAATCTCAATGCATCCGCCTTCGGCTCTTTCGCCGAAATCGGTGCCGGACAGGAAGTCTCGCACTGGTTCTTTGTGGTTGGAGGCGCCTCCGCTACGGTCGCCAAAACTGTTTCCGCCTACGACAAGGAAGTCAGCGACGATCTTTATGGCTCCGGATCGCGCTACGTATCCAGGCAGCGACTCGAGGCCATGCTGGACAAGGAATGGGCCCAGCTTCTCGCGCAGCTAAGCGATACCCGTGGCTCGCATACGCGCTTCTTCTCCTTTGTTGATACTGTCTCCGCGCGTAACTTCGCCGGGACGAACGACCCGCACGGCTGGGTCGGTCTCCGCTTTCAATTGCGGCCCGCCGGCCCTCCAAACGACGTCCTGCTGCACATCAATATGCGCGATCCTTCGAATGTCCTCGAGCAGGAAGCCATCGGTATTCTGGGGGTCAATCTCATTTACGCCGCGTTCTATGAATTGCAAACCGAGGAATCATTTCTGGCAGGCTTGGCGGAAGACGTCATCAAGGAGCGAATCGAGATCGACTACGTTGATCTTCGCGGACCGGCATTCGAAGGTTGGGATCGCCGCACTCTGCCAGCCCACTTGGTCAGTGGTGGATTCGCCGAGGCTGTATTTTTCCCCTCCAAGGGCCCCACAGTTCCTCCTACCGAAGCTCTCTACAAGAAAGCCTTAGTACTTGCCCCGGGATACTTTGGCCACGGGGATCCATCTCATTCGCAAGCTCACATGCGATTGTTGGCCTCGGCCATTCAGGATCTTCAGAAGGAGTTGGGCGACACAAAGGTTTCGCCCGCTGGCTTTTTTTGCCTGACGGCTGCTCCGCTCACACCGAACGAACCGGCGCCAGAAGTCCCCGACTTGCTCCGTCGTATCAACGCTCTTCTCGCTGCTGGCGGCGATGTGCTGCTTTTTCGCCAAAGCGAGCTCTACAATATGAAGGCTCTCGTAAACCGCTACACACAAGCGCCTGTGCGCTTCGCCGTTGGTCTTTCCCTGATGATTCAAGCGTTTGAGGGCATTTACGGCAATCTCGAAGGCAGACTTCTGGAGGCGCTTGCGCGTCTTCTCGCGCAGAACGTCCGCATCTACGTTTATCCGATGAGGTCGGCGGAACTGCGCGAAAGGCTGAAGGGTTTTTCGGTTAGCGGTTGGGAATGGAGTGAAACGAATGGAATGGTTTCTGCCACCCAGCTGCGGCACACGCCGCCTCTTGGACACTTGCTTGCCTATCTTCTCGCAAGCGACTTTCTCGTCCCGATGCAAATTCCCGCAACCCTAAAAGCCGAGGCTTGAGTACTTGGAGGGTGCCACACAATCGACTTACGCGTTTGTCTCCTGGAGGGTCGCGTCACCGGACATATAAAGCAGCCTTAATCAGGACTTGAGGTCGCGGATTCGGAACGCGTGGGTCGCCAATTTCTGGGCGGCACTCGTCTCGATGCCATTGAATCGTAGCGTAGCTTTCGTGTCAGTACGTCCCTTGCGATAAATTGTACCGACAGGTTACGGTACAAGAAATGACGATCCCACGAGCTACAAAGGCGATTACACTTTCGCTCCGGAGGAACTCGGATGATCCCAGCCCTTGCGATGATCGTGGCCCCTACCTCAACTTCCCAATAATCGAAGTGTTTCTGTCTCCGACTAGCAGATATTCGAGTCGTGGCGCGCGCGTTGCGGCGCGCATCTCTGCGGTCCTGGTGTTTGTCGTCACCAATCTCTGTTCTGTCGATATTTTGGCGACTGGGTCTAACGTTCCGGCCCTTCGATGACCAGCTGATGCTGGTTCCGGTATCGAGCGAGGCGTAAAACTGCACGGCAAATCCGCATCTGCCTAATTCCGAGCCGCTGCCAGTCTGTGCAGTCAGATAGGATTTTCGGCTATCCATCGCGCCGGCTTTTTTCGTGCAGCAGCTTGGGAGAACTGCCAGCCGGGTTAGCGGTTGCGTCGTCCTAAGCGCCCTTCGCTTTCGATTTCTCCGGACCGGGCTTGCTGGCCTCATCCAATTCCGCTTCAATTTGTTCTCTGTTCTGGTTAACCACTTCCTTCCCGCGCTCGACGAAGTCTTCAGTGCGCTCCCTCAGTTCCCGCGCCTTCTTCCGAGCATGTTTGCTCCCCTCCTTTGCCTTCTTCGATAAGTAATCGCGAGTCCCTTCGCCAGATTTCGGCGCGAAGACGATACCAATCAGCGATCCGATAGCGAGTCCTGCGAGGAAATAGCCTACCGTCGAATCGATCTTTCCGGTCATAGCTGACCTCCGATTTCAGAAGTTACGGCTCATTTGTTGGATTGTACGCTCGGAAAGATGTTCCGCGCTCGTATTTAAACCCCGCCGCGTGCGTGCGAAGCGGCGTTGATGCGCTGTGGATCAGTCGTGGCAAATGCGCGGCGTGAATTAAACAGCTCACCTGATAGGGAAGGGGCCTTCCGAGTATGGTCCGAACAGCGATGCCACAAAAACGTGTTTGCACTGCGCGTTCAAGCAGGTCAGGAACTTGTCAAATGTCGTGCGGCTTCCGCGTCTCGCCTCGTAGTGAACCCGCATCTTCATATAGCAGCGCGGGCACGCAACGGTCTGGAGTGCAGACAACGGCTCGTCGATGTTTTGTGTCATCGCATAAAGATATCATTCGCGACTCGCCATCGCTGGCGCCCTGCGCGCTGTGGCGAGCCCGCCAGGCCACCAGTTCCAATCGCCTGCGATACGAAGGAGCGCGGGACCGATCACAATACGAACGAGCGTCGCGTCAATCAACACGGCGACCGCCAACGTAAATCCAATCATCTTGACCACCAGGAAATCTCCGAAGGTGAATGCCGCAAATACCACGATCATGATCGCGGCGGCGCTCGTAATCAGGCCTGCGGTTCTAGCCAGGCCCTCCGGGATCGCATCCATTTCACTCTGCCCGCTCCTTCTGGCTTCGAGAACGCGTGCGACCAGAAATACCTCGTAATCCATGCTTAATCCGAAGACGATGGCAAAGGCGACGATCGGAACAAGGGGAAACACGCTACCGGTTCCCCCAGGAACTCCCAGGAAGCTGCTTCCGTGTCCGTCTTGGATAACGAAAACCAATGCTCCGAAGGACGCCGCGACCGAGAATAGGTTGAGTGCGATGGCCTTCACGGCGACGAAGATCGATCGGAACCCGCAGAGCAGAGCAAGGAGCGTTCCCCCCACAACCAGCGCCGTTACGGACGGAAAGTGGTCTCTGATAATCGTTTCATAATCGGCGTTGAGTGCCGGGATGCCCCCAACGAGAAGGGTTGCGCCGGGCACTCCGGTGAGAGCTGGCGCGCCGGTCCTACGGAGCTCCCGCACCCAGTTGACCTGGTCGCGCAGGGAGACCGAACTCGCGGGTAACACCTCAAGCAGCGCCGCTCGTCCGTCACTACTCAGAAACGTTCGACGCGTCTCCCGCGAGAGGTCAGGGAGGGAGGACCGGTTGCTCTCCACAATCGTAGTGATAGAAATCACGCGGTCACAGCGAGGGTCGCTCGCGAGGCGCTTGGTGAGACGATCCAGCGCATTCCACCCCGCGTCGCTTTGCGCGATGGAATCGTTTGGAATTTCGACAATGACGCGCAACGATTCAACAACGCCGCCCCGATCCATCCGTTCAAGGGCGTGGAGCGCATGGACTGATTCAGCCGCCTGCGGTAGCCAATCCCCTCGGGGGACACTGGTATCCAGTCGTCTGACCTGCCAGCCGAGCAGAAGCAAAGGAGTACCTGCCACAAAAAGGGCAAGCCAGGGATGCGCGACAATCATCTTTCCCCATCGCCGCCAGCGATTTCCGGTACGCGCGGCCCGCTGCGCATCCAACTTTGGAGTAAAGGGCAATCGGCCAAGATCAATCCGCGGACCGAGCAACACCAGTGCTGCCGGAACGAGGGTATTTGTAAGCAACACACTCATTCCCGTCACCAGGAATCCCGCGACACCGATGGAACGGATTTCGCTGATCGGAACCGTCAAGAGGGCTAGAAATCCGATGGCTACCGTTGAAGCTGAAATCAAGAGCGTGCGACCTGCCTGACGTGCCGCGATGACCGAGGCCGCGGGTCCGTCGTGCCCGGCGGAAATCGCTTCCCGGAAGCGGCTGATCATGAGGAGCGCGTAGTCGATTCCCAGGCCCAGGCCAAGCATGGTGGCCAAATTCTGAACCAGAATGGACAAGTGCCAGCGCTGGGCCAGGAATCCCGTAATCGCCAGAGTGGTCGCGATGGCAAGCTGCCCAACCGCCACTGGAATCAGGGCGGCGATCAGGCTTCCAAAAGCCACCAGTAGAAGCGCGAGGGTCGCAGGGATCACCAGGATTTCGCCGCGATGGACGTCGGCGGCGCTCGCTTTCCGAATATCGAAATTCAGTGGAATCTCGCCTGTGAGTTCGAGCTTCACCGCGGGATAACGGCCCCGCAGTTGATTTTCAAGTGATCTTGCCAGCTGGTGAATCTCCGGAACAAGCGACTCGACTGGACCGCCGGCCGACGTGAGTCCCACGAGAACAAACGTTCCCCCTCCCCGGCCCAGAAAAATGGGATCGCGCAACTCGAGATAGGACACCGCTCCTGAAACGCCGGGTTGGTCTCTCAGTCTTGCCATGATGGTTTCTAACGCTTGCCCGCCTTCCTCCGAATCCGCAGGCGGGAGTCCCTCGATCACCAGGACAACGCGGTCCACAAACGGCGACCGAAAACGAGTCGCCAGCTCCTCCCGGACAGTTTCAGCCTGGCTCCCTTCGACACGGGTTGCGGTCTCCAGGTGGCGCTCCGCGTGAAAAGAGAATGGAAGAAGTGCGATGGTTGCTGCGAGGACGATCCCTGACACCCCAAAACGGCGCATTTGCATGGCTAGGATGATGTCATATCTCACAAGATCGTCGTCACCAAAACTGTCCGGTGGCATCTAAGAACCACAGGGAACCGGTTCGTGCGTTTGCGCTTGCGCACGACTCACGTGCAGAGGTATCTAATTTGCTAAACTCTGCGCCATGGATTTAGGAGGATCAATTCGTACTTTACTTTTGCTCGGACTGCTTGCCGCCATCCAACCTGGAGTGGCAGACCCACGCCTTGGCTCGTGGACGCTCATCTCTGCGGAGTCTAGTCTGGATCCTCCGAACCGGCTCTCCATAACACCTCTGCATGACGGGGTGCGTGTAGTCATGTCCGGAGAAACTCATCTCGATTTCACTGCACATTGGAACGGGCACGAATCGTCCGCGCCAGGCAATCTCGGATTCAATCAAATTGAGCTGCGCAGGATTGATAAGAAGCAGGCGGAGGTCAAGGAGAAGAAGGATGGAACTGTTGTGGCGACGGTTCGCGAAAAAATTTCGAATGATGGCAGGGAGCTGACGACCACGACTGCGACCGGCGGACACGCCGATAGAATCACCGTGTGGACGCGAAGCGGAGGTGCGAAGGTCGCGAATGACCTCTTCGCGGGCGAATGGACGCAGGATCTCGGCAAGACCCGTTTGCGGCAAGGTTTGGTGCTCAAAATCGAGACGGACGGAAGCGGTGGGATTCATTTTCTGGGTGACTTCAGCTATACCGCCCGTTTTGACGGAAAGCAATACGATCTAAAGAACTCGCGCAACGATTCCGTGACGCTTGAACTCGTCGATCCTCATACGGTGGATGCGAGCTACCGGCGGGACGATCAAGTCACGCAAAAGGATCGGTGGGCGGTTTCCGCGGATGGGCAGCAGATGACACTATCCACCACAGGCACGTTGGAAACGGGCCAGCGGGTAACGGAGAAGCTCTTGTTTAAGAAGCAGTAGCGGATATTGCATCTGTCCAGTCCACGAGCCGATCGCTCGGTGACAGCCCGTTGACCTCACGAGCCGCGACCGAAATGATCCCCTTGCGATACATGAATTTCAGAATGCCGTTGACCGTATCTTCCAAAGACGGATCTGCCTTGCCCCATACGGAGGCATCGCGAGCCATTTGATAAGAGGAGCTGTCATAGCGTTTGAACTCCATCGCGGAGATGTTGTCGACAGAACCCACCAAGAAATCCAACAGCGGAAAGAGAAGATCTTCCTTCCGGCATCTCCGGATCAGCTCGGGAACGAAGTCGGGAAGCCTGAATGTTTCGAATTGCCGGCCGGTCGCTTTGGTAATAAGCGCGGTAATATCCATCATGTTCGAATAATCGTCCCGCGTGACATGGTAAGTCTTATTTGCTGTACCGCGAGTGGTAGAGATCGCAACGATGTTGTTCGCCACAATGTCCGCCGGAACAAAGCTGACCTGGTTGAGAGTATCAACGCCAATGCCGTGATTCACCATGAAGGCAACTAAGCGAACGGCGATATCGAAGTTGTTACCTCCGCCCGTAACGGAAGGACTCACGAGCGCAGGCCGGAAAATCCGCGCGGAAAGTCCCCGGTTGCGCGCGTCGATAACCACCTGTTCCGCTACCCATTTCGATTGGCTGTACCCAAAATCGAGCAGCTCCATATTCTCGTTCAGGTCGGTCTCATTCAGGACTGATTTCACCGCCCAGCCAAACACGAAGGTAGTCGAGACATAATTGAATTCTTTGGGCCTTCCCTCGAACGCCAGTCTTACGACCTCATTGGTTCCCAGCACGTTGGCGTCACGCATTAGATCGTAGTTGAACAAGTAGTTCACGGTTGCACCGTTGTGGAACACCGTGTCGATTTCACTCGCGAGGAAATCCCACTCGTCCTGCGTCAGGCCCAGCTTTGGCTGCCCCAGATCTCCGCAAACGGGGATCACCCGAGCTTCGAACATCTCCATCAGACCCACGCCGCAGGGTCCCATTGATTCCATCGCAGCTCTCAGTCTTTCCCTACCTTGCTGTTCGTCGGAAGACCTGACGAGAACATAGATCTTCGCCCGTGTCTGTTCCAACAGGCTTTTCATGAGGAATGGCCCTATGAAGCCGGTCCCGCCCGTGAGCAGCACCTGATTCGCCATCGGCGTCTCCGGCATGGGCAAAGGCACCGGAGGCTCGAAGATGAGCTTTCTGTCATTGATCATCATCTGCTTTTCAGCGGCGCGTTGCTCTTCACGGAAAGCCGCAAGGGAATTACGCAGATGAAGCAGTGCCGCTTCGGGAGCGCGCTTCAACTTTTCGGCTAGTCCAAACAGCTCGGCTACGGCGACGCGCTGTATAACACCAATATCTACCTGCCTCGCCAGCATCTCGGCGCCTTTATCTTTCAGGAGTTCCTTCAGTTCATGCACGAACACCACAAGATCCAAGGAATCCAAGCCGGCTTCGACGAGGTTGTACGATTCCAGACCTGTCAAGTTGTACTTGGCTTTCAATTCGGCGAAAGAGGAATGCATGTCGGAATCACACGGGGAGTTTCCCGCGTCCTTCTCCCGCGAAAAGTCGGAAAGAACGGTGAACTGACCTCGCTGCCACATCTGCTTGGTCTCATGGCGCATAATCTTCCCCGAACTCGTTCTCGGGATCGCGCGCGGCGCGATGATGGAAATCACCGCCACTTCCACGTTGAGATAATTCCGGACTGCGGCGGCAATCTTGCGTGCGTCGGGAAGCGCCCTGGGATTTTTGGCTTCGGCGACGATTGCCAGCGCAGGTTCGCTGTCTTCCTGAATCTGGAACGCGGCGACGCAGCTGTGCCGGATCAGACCCGATGATTTCTCCACAACGTTTTCAATGTCGTGCGGGTAATAGTTTTGCCCACGGAGAATAATCATGTCCTTGATGCGACCGCAGACGTAGAGTTCGCCGTTGTGGAAGAATCCTATATCGCCGGTCCGGAGGTAGCCGTCGTCATAGGGAGTATCGTCCACAAGCCGCGCACGAAACTGCTTCAGAGTTAATTCGGGATTATTCCAGTACCCTCGGCACTTACCGCTTCCGGCGACCCAGATTTCGCCCGTGCGCTCTGGCTTAAGAGTGAAATGCCCTACCGGATCCACGATCTTAACGTCGAGACTCGGGAGCGGCGGTCCACAACTGACAATCTGCGTGGCCCCGTCGATTTCAGAGACCTCCGTAGTCATGCGGGCCGTCCCCAGGGAGAGGGCACGCTTGTTGACGGAAACGATTTTGCGACCGCCCAGTGAGACGGCCAGAGTATTCTCGGCCAGCCCGTAGGCGACATAGAAACTCTCGGACTTCAGTCCATAGGATTGAAACGCTTCTAGAAACCGGGTGTAGGTATCCGGCTTTACGGGTTCCGCGGCGCACATCAAAACGCGAAGAGAGCTCAGATCACAAGCCTCCAGACTCTCCTTGGACAGCCTCCCGGCGCGCAGGCAATAGTCGTAGGCAAAGTTGGGAGCAGCCGTGGCGGTGGCGTGGTAGGTGGTCATCGCATCGAACCACAGGATCGGCCGCTGAATGAAGTCCGTGGGAGAGAACCCGTACGTCGTGCCACCTTTCAGTGCTGGATATAGGTAGCACCCGATCAGTCCCATATCGTGATACTGCGGAAGCCAGGAAACGACGACCGGCGCGGGATGGTCGATCACGAGCGGACACGTATTCAGAATGTTTTCGTGCGTCACGATCACGCCCTTGGGCTCCATCGTCGAACCCGACGTGTACTGGAGAAACAAGATCTTCGAAGGATCGACAGCGGGTCGGTCCGAAATCGCATCCACGAAATCTTCCGTGGCGATCCACGGAAGACCGGAAATGTAATCTACGTCAATGCCGCACGCCGAGACTCCACTTCTGGCGAGATTCGTCTTGAGGGATGCCTGGTAGTCTCTGCTAGTTAAGATCCCAGCCGCCTGGCAATCCTTTGCGATGTGAACCATCTTGTATAGCGCGCTCTGGAAACCACGCGAACTGGGGGGATAGACCGGCACGGGGACCAATCCGGCGCGCACGCAGCCAAAAAATGCGCAGATCATTTCGAGCCCCGGCGGGTAGGCAAGCAGGAGCCGGTCGCCCGCCGCGAAACGACCCTCTTTCCACAAATGTCCGGCGATCGCCTGCACTCGGTGGAGAAACGACGCGTAGGTGTAGCTTTCGATCGGATTGCCGCTTACATCAAGGTACGCATAAAGGAGTTTGTCGGGGTGCTCATCTGCCAACCTATCCAGGTGGCCCAAAATTGACGCCGTCATCAATCAGCGATCCTCCAATATTGAATAGAACGCAAGCCAGTAAACGAACCATCTCTCCCCAGCGAGCGGGGTGATCCGCGATTGAGTTTGAAAGTGCAGACCTGAAATGTAGCCGACCGTGAGAATGTACGCGTATTTCTTCCAGCATAAGCGTCGCTCGACGCTCTGGGGAACGGATGTTTTCCTTTTTGGCGTACAAGGGCGCGAATGGGAATTGCGGAGCTCCGCCGGCCTTCTATGTTCCCTTGCAGGAAGGGCGGTTCGTTATGGTTCATTGAACGTCATAATATTAACAAAGCGTTATGGACAATGCTATGCGTCGTCGCTTCCATTGTTCACACGCTGCAACCAGGCATCATCCGTTCCGAATGTCCTTGATTGTCTTTACGGGCCCGCATTAAAATCGTGCTGCGAGGCTGTCGGCACGGCACCAATTTCGCTGAGGGTCAGCACCCCGGATGCGGCGTATGGAACGCGTCGGGCCCAATTAGCATGATCGCGGAGGCGCCGGTGACGTTCGAAACCGAAGCGATAATCACTCAAGAGTCGGAGACTCCGGATCTTGTACCATCGGAATCCTCAGCGGCGTCGATTACCGAACCGGTGGGTGCGTCTTCCTTCCCTAAAGTCTTACGTCGCCGTCTCGATAAATTTTTTGCCGACGAGAACATCACACACAAAGCGGACCGTACCATGTGGGTCAAGATCGCTGTGGGTCTGGCAGTCCTCGTGGGCGCCTGGATCGTTCTGTATGCCCTGAGGCCCGCTGCATGGAAGTTTGTTGCCCTCTACCTTTTAGGTGGCCTCGCGCAGACGTTCCTTTTACTGAACATCGCCCACGACAGCAATCACAACGCCATCTCGTCCCGCCCGCGCGTCAACAAAACCCTGAACTATGTCTTCGATTTGTGCGGAATCAGTTCGTACATGTGGCGTATCCTCCATCATCGGGGCCATCACTCCTGCATCAATCTCCACGGCGAAGACGATGCACTTTCGGGACGCGGCATCTTTCGCTTTACCCCCTATGAATCCCGCGCGCCGTGGCACCGCTTCCAGCACATCTATGCGCTATTCTTTTATGCAATGTTCTCTCTCGACTATGTGTTCTTCAGGGACTTTGAGAGCTTTTTCTTCCCGTCCCACGATTATCTGAAACGCGCCAATCACTCTCTGCGCGAATATGCCATTCTGGTTGCCGGCAAGGCCTTCTACCTCACTTACATGCTTGTCTTGCCGGTCATGAAGCTGGGGGAATCACCTCTCCTGGTTGCCGGGGCGTTCCTCCTGGTCCATTTGTTCGTCGGTTTAGCCGTAACGCTTGTATTCCAGACGACGCACACCATCGACAGCACCTACTTTCCCACGGACCGTGGTGAGTTTGACAACGGCGTGTATCACATCTTCGCGACAACGGCCGATTATGCGACAGAAAACCCGCTGGTCGGTTGGCTCGCTGGCGGGCTCAACCATCACATCGTCCACCATCTGTGCCCTTTCGTGTGCCATACCCACTATGCTCCGCTGACCAGGATCGTGAAGGAGACCGCCGAAGAGTTTGGGGTTCCCTATCGGCAGCACCCCACCATGGCTCAGGCAATCCGGCATCATCTGATTCTCTTGAAGCAACTGGGGAACGAAAACTGATTCTGAGCATTTTATCTTTACCTATGGCCCCGCTGCCACTTCCTACAAGTGACCTGAAATCACCTGCGGTTCGCGGCCAGTATCAGGATGGCTGGGCATGACCTCATCCACTCCTATCCCCGTTGTTTCACGGTTTCGCTGCTTTGCGGATTCCCGCGCAATGTTCCGCAATCCCGTGCAGGTTTTGTCCAGCTACAACAAAATCTTCGGCGACACATTCCGGCTTTATTTGGGTGGTCTCAAAGAGGCGATCGTTACGATCGATCCCGCTGTCATTCAGCACGTGTTAAAAACCAATGCGGAGAACTACCAAAAGTCCGAAATTCAAGTAAAGCGGATGGGCCACTTCCTGGGGAAAGGTCTTCTCACGACCCACGGTGAAGCCTGGCGCACGCAGCGGCGTCTCATCCAGAAAGGCTTCGATCGAGCGCAACTCGATGCGCTGTCCTCAATCATGCAGGACTCCCTTGCCGAGTCGCTGCGGGATTTCGACAGACAGGTCCGTCGCGGCCCCGTCGATATCTACCCCCAGCTGATGAAAATTACCTTCGCGATGGTCGCCCGATCGCTATTTGGCGCACGGTTGAAGGACGAAGACATCGATCTTGTCAGCCATACCATCTGCACGGTCCAGGAATTCATTGTTCGGCAAACCCTTCAGCCCTATCTGAATCCCTGGTTCGCCGTTTCCGGGGAGCTGCGCAGACACGAAGACATGCGAACCCGCGCGGACGCCGTTCTTCTTGAATACATCGGGAAGCGCCGCAACGAACCGCCCGGCCACGATCTGCTGCAGACTTTGATGGATGCGCGTTACAGCGATGGTCAAGGGATGAGCGATGAGCTCATCCTGAGTGAAAGCATGCAACTTCTGGTCGCCGGCCATGAAACATCGTCGAATGCGCTGTCGTGGCTTTTTTATCTTTTGAGCTCGCGTCCGGATTGCCTCGAAAGGGTAAGGCAGGAATTTGATTCCGTGCTCGACGAAGCGCCTCTGAGCTACACCGACGTTCCCAAATTCGAATTTACGACTCAGGTGATTCAGGAGGGGCTCCGCCTCTACCCGCCGTTTTGGATGATTGACCGCATGGCTGTCGCGGACGACCGCGTAGGCGACCTCGCCATACCCCGCGGATCAACGGTCATTGTGTATGTGTATGGTGCGCACCATGCTTCGCGCTACTGGCAGAATCCGGAGAATTTCGAAACGGAGCGTTTCACCAGAGCGAACGACAAGCTGCGCACGCCCTTCACCTTCTTTCCCTTCGGGGGCGGACCGCGAGGCTGTATCGGTGGAAATTACGCGATGCTGCAGATCCTCATGATTTTGAGCGATCTGCTCAGAAAATACGATTTTCAGCTGACTCCGGGCCAAACGATCGAAGCTCGTCCGATGGTCATTCTGCGGCCGAAGCACGGAATCCGCATGACGTTCACCAATGCCATCGCGCCGGCCTCGTGCATCGCATCCGGGGCGCACCTGAGCCAGCCGTAGCACACCGCTTCCAGCATCGCACGTAGCTCAATCGAAGAAATACGACGAATCTTCGGCGCAGCGCAGGAGGATCGAGGATGCCTGGGAACGCGACGCACACGCCCACAGGCTGGTCGTGATCCCCTAGCCTGACAAAAGTGCGGTTACCGGTAAAGTCCTATTAAAGGGAATGTCAAGAAAGAGCTCCCCTTAGGCTCGATGCCGATCTTTTTTTCTCGACATTCAGCCCGACCGTTTGAACGTCCACTCCGAGAGTGGTCTTGCTCCGGTCCTGAGGTCGTGGTTCGTCTCCGCGTGCGAAGCGGAGAATCAATCCTTCTTTCCTGTGGTGCCATTTCGCTGTTGTGACGGCGCCCATCGTTTTCTGAAACAACAAGCCTGGACGATTGTCCACTCGGTGAGTGGCAATGCATGGTCCTATTGGAGACTCTTGGCCTATGGCTTTCTTCGATTGTCCGAGAGGGCATAGGGTGGATTCGGAGACTCGCGTGTTTCAAGCACGGGCCTGACTTTACCGGTTGCTACTTCCCCTCGAAATCGAGCGTCTCAAGAGCCCGACGGTCACCGCCAGGAAATGGTTCCCTCGGATAGAACGGACTCTCAGCCAGAGGCGCTCAAGCTGCTTGTTGTTTCAAATAGTTGGCGTCGAAACGTACCTCCTTCTTCCAGACGATCAAGGTGATCGCGGCAATCTTCCGCGCCAAGGTCAGGCGCGCCATCGTGGGCTTCCTCCCCTTAGCGAGTAAATTCTCGTAGAAATCGCGGAACGGTCCACTCCTGCTGCTGACTCTGGTTGCTGCTCCCTTGAAAATATCTTTGAGGTCGTGGTTGTGGTCCTTATTTAGGCCACGAACCGTCGCGGGTTTCCTGGAACGCTGCAGTTGTCCTTCCACCGCGTGGAACTGTGCGCTGTCATGCGTTTCTAATCCCAGACCACTGTAGGTCCACAGTTGTCGCTTGGTGCGGAAACGGTGTGGCGTCTGGATCAGCGCGATCAAAACGGCTGCCCGGATCGGACCGATCCCCGGAATCTGGCGCAGCAGTTTCCACGCCTTGTGCTTCTTGGCTTCCACCAACAAGTCCCGCCGCACTTCCTGCCGCAGGAGGCGCAAAACATCCAGCTGTTGGTAGTAGTGTTCGGCGCGCCGCCTGACGCCAGCTTCGCTGATCTTGCCGAGCCATTCCGCACGGTGCCCTGGGGCGTACACTTCGTTACCGGCACACGGAATGCCCCAACTGCGATACAAGGCCTTCAACCGATTCATGACTCTCGTGAGATCTTTGGTGATGGTCAGATAGCTGCGCGCCAGCTCCTTCATCGTTCGCAAGCCGTGCTCTCCGTGATAGACCGACTTGATCCTGTTCATATACAACAGTTCGGCTAGCTTGCGGGCATCGATACGATCACCCTTGCTGCCATCTTTTAGCAGGGCAGCCTTTCGCGGATTACACACCACGACTTCCGTCACGTGCGGCTTCAGCAGGTCGTACCACCAGGCCGCCCAGGTTCCTTCTTCGAACGTGACGCGCAAATCTCCGCGCAGGCCGTCGATGAACTGCAGAATCGTGCTCGCCTTTGTTTCGATGACGCTTTCCATCACAAATTTGCCGATGGAGTTCATCACCGCAATCGAAATACTTTCCTTGTGCACATCCATGCCGATATATTTAGTGCTAGTCATGAGGGTGCTCCTTTCTTGTAGGGAGTGAGCCAGCACTCAAAACCTACTCCAAAGGGGCGCCCTTTTATAATGTGTGGATTTTCCTAGTTTCCGATACATCTCTAACGCGGTCGGCCTGTGTCAAGAGTGTTTTTCATCTTGTCGTTGTTTCGATCGTGCCCGCTAGAGCTCCTCATGACACACCTCTAGTCTTGCGAGCCGGGAGCGGCGTCAAGGGCGGGCCGACGATTTTGGTCGGACCGTTCATCGCCAGACCCTTGACGCTCCGCGGACGGCTCGCCACAATCGCGCTCGGACGAAGCACAGCTTCGTCCTTAACCAGGATTCTTTTGCGGACATCTACCGCCACGCCTTTTGTTTTGGCGGATGACGCCGCTGCGATCGTCGAGTTTTTTTCTCTGTCCAACCTACTGCGCTCGTCCCGTGTCAGTTCATCAATTCGGTGTTGCCCACCAAACATCTCTCCGGCCACTATTCGACCACGATGATTTATTCGAACTCCTCCGCGGTTCGGGGGAGGCGGGTAACCTATTCAGCACTCCGGTCACTGCAGGGCAGGACCATTTATCGGACCAGGCATTCCCGCACGGGCATCACCGCTTTTCTGCCGTATCCGTCCGCGGCGGCAGAACTCTTTGTAATCAATCCGGTCGCGTAGCATGATCCACAGACGGATTCCGAGTTTGCGAGCGGCAGCCACTCTCGCTTTCCCCAGTCCTTTCTGTATCAGTTTGCGCCGGTAGAAGCGTTTCAACTCCGGATCTCGCCGGACTGCGTGCATCGTTGCCTCGCCCCAGAGATAGCGCACCAGAGCGTTGCCTTGCTTGCTCAACGCACCAAGCCGCTGCCGGCGTCCGCCGCTGGAGCGCTCCTTCGGGATGATCCCGATATAGCTGGCCACCGCTTTCCCATCCGTGAACCGCAGGGGATCGCCCAAGAACACTTCGGTGGCCAAGGCCGTGACGGGACCGACTCCCGGATGCGTCATTAAGCGTCGCGCCTGAGGGTGGAGCAACGCTTGTTCGCTAACCTGCTGGTCCAGGTGGTCGATCGATTTCTGCAAACCCGGGCACAACGCCAGCAGGGCGGCCCGCCGTTCGCTGGCATGGGGAGCCAACGGCAAGGCCTGCAGCGCGTGTTGACCTGCTTGGCTCCAGAGAGTGGTGCCGCGTCGCAGACCGTTCGCCAGGGCCAGGGATTGCAGCGTGTGCTGCACTCGCGTCCGCATCCGTACAAACTGGTGACGATGCCGTAATAACGTGCGCAGATCGCGTTGCTCGGTCGAGGGCATCCAGATGGCGGGAAAGCGATTTTCTGCCAGTAGGGTCAGCAGCAACTGCGCGTCCCGTCGATCGTGCTTCTGTTTGCGTGGCTCGGCAGCGCGGATCTTCGCCGGATGACCCACTCGGCATTCTATCTTCAGCTCCTCCAGGAGCTTCAGAAACCAGGGCATCGATCCCGTGGCTTCGATCCCTACCAGGACCGGGCCTGGCAGGGCGGAATAGAACTCCCGCACTTCGTCCTCTTCATGCTGGAGAGTCTTCTCGATCAACTCCCCTGTGTCGGTATCCAACATCGCAACCGATTGTTGTCGAGTATGTAAGTCCACGCCTATAATTCTCATCTCGGCCTCCTTCGATCCGAGCGCTGTAGGTCAGACACTCCACAGTTTACTCGGACCGTTGCGAGGCCGACCTCGTTATGTCATCAGCACTAAGACTTACCGGGCAAGACCAGCTACCGTTGTTTCAAAGCAGAAGAATATTCCCTACGAGACTGACTAGGAGAATGATCCCAAGCAAGAGAATCACGCCAGCCATCTGAAAATTGGGGTTACGGAACACATCCGTTGTCTTTCCCATCCGCTTCAATGTCCGGGAATACTGAACGATCATAAAAAATAACGGGATCGTTCCTGCCGCCAGCATGATGAGCCCGATATTCCGCGGCGTCTGAGGCCGCATGAGCTTCACGGGAGCATGCTCCTGCAAATACCTCAAAATAGTGAATATCGTGAATCCAAAGCCGATAAATGACATCGATGTGCGCACCCCGGCTAGCATCGTTCGGTCTGCTGCTAGAACTGTCCTTTGCACAGCAAGCCTGTCGGCCAGTTTCAGTTCTTGCCCGATTATGAGTTCTTCTTCGCTTCCTACCGCACTTTTTTCTTGATCTGGCATTTTGCTCCTTCGTCGTCTTCATCGTCTGCGACAGTCCCCTTGACTGGATCGGGTTTTTTGTACCACGGCGAGTGAGAGAGTCTGCATCACAGCCATGCGCTGTGAAATCGAGTTTGATAAAACAAGGGCTAGTGATTGCATAACAATGCCTGGTAAACGCGGTGGTCTCAATGGGTCGACGCAACACTTTCTTGAAGTTTACTCGCAGGAGTGTGAAAACCTAAAGTTTGTCGTGGGCGTTGATTTAAGCGCTGCGCTACTTTGTTCAGATCCGACTGGGAATAGTCGGTTAGGTCTGTGTTCTTCGGGAAGTATTGTCGTAAGAGCCCGTTTGTGTTTTCGTTCGAGCCGCGTTGCCAGGGACTCTGCGGATCACAGAAGTAGACTTTCACATCCGTGGCCACCGTAAAGTCCTTGTGTTTCGCCAACTCCAGTCCCCGGTCCCAGGTCAGCGAGCGTCGCAGGGTAGCGGGAAGTTTACGAACGTGTTTACTCAATGCCTCCACAACCTCCGCTGTATTTCGGCTGGGTACCTTGATCAGCATGACAAAGCGCGAATGGCGTTCCACCAAGGTCGCAATGTGACTGTTCCCTGAGCCGCGCAGGAGATCGCCCTCCCAGTGACCCGGAATGGCACGGTCCTCCACTTCCGCGGGCCTTTGGCGGATCGAGATGGCCTCAGGGATTTGACCGCGCCCGTCTTTAAAGATACGAGAGTGCTGCGACCGGCGTATGCGGCGCTTGGATCGCAAGTGCTCCAGCAGCTCCTTCTTCAGCGCTCCACGGGCTTGAATGAACAGGCTTCGGTAAATGGTTTCGTGAGACACACGCAGGCTCTCATCCTCGGGATACGGGGTTTTCAGCCAGCCGGAAATCTGCTTCGGCGACCAGTCCAGAATCAGTTTACTCGCAACGATGTTCCGCAACTTCAGGTTGACGGAAAGAAGGCAGCGCTTGGGGCGCAAGGCCGACTGCCAGGCTGCGCCGTCCGCTTGACTGGCTCGATACTCCGGACGGCCACCCTGACGTGCGACCTCTCGGCCCACGGTCGATACCGCTCGCTCTAAACATTTGGCAATCGCACGCATCGACGAACCGGAAGCCAGCCCGCGAGAGATTTCCTCGCGCGCACGCTGCGTGAGCGCGAAGAGCGCACGCCGCCGGACGGCCGGAGCAATCCCACCGTGACGCAACACGAGACAACGAATGGAGGAATGTTCTTTGCCAAAAGCGCGCCCGATCTCATGCAGCGTCTGTCCTGCCTTCCAACGACGCCACACGTCAAGTTTCTGCTCCGCGGAAAGCCCAAACCGTTTCCCTGGTCTCATAAACACCACCTTTAAAAACAGCTTTTATACCAGATGGTGTTGCATCGACCGTTTGAACCGGCAGCCGAAACCGGACAAGTAATTTTTGAATGCCCGAATAGCCAGAGGCCAAGCTAAGTACTTTCGGCAAATTCCGTGTATCGTGTTGCGCTCGGCAACTTCATTTTCGTGGCGGCATCGCGAAGGGCGATCCAAAATTCTTTACTGACCTGATGATCCTCAGCATACGCTTCGAGCATGTCGCACGCCAATTCCAGTTCATTGTGGTTGAGAAACTCTCGATAGTAGCGAACGGGTTCGCTGGTCGCAGCCTCTTGAGGCAAAGTGCTCCTCGCCCGCTCAAGATCGGCTTCGATCAATGCCCATTGCTCGGGAAGATCCACCGCTCAGAACGATACAACGGCGCACGTTGGATCGCAATTGCCATGAGATTCGATTGACATGCCGGATCAACGTCGTAATCGGAAACTAGCCCTTATTGTCCCTCACGCGACTAACGTGCCTGGTAAACGCTGCCGGTTCAAACGGTCGATGCAACACCATCTGGTATAAAAGCTGTTTTTAAAGGTGGTGTTTATGAGACCAGGGAAACGGTTTGGGCTTTCCGCGGAGCAGAAACTTGACGTGTGGCGTCGTTGGAAGGCAGGACAGACGCTGCATGAGATCGGGCGCGCTTTTGGCAAAGAACATTCCTCCATTCGTTGTCTCGTGTTGCGTCACGGTGGGATTGCTCCGGCCGTCCGGCGGCGTGCGCTCTTCGCGCTCACGCAGCGTGCGCGCGAGGAAATCTCTCGCGGGCTGGCTTCCGGTTCGTCGATGCGTGCGATTGCCAAATGTTTAGAGCGAGCGGTATCGACCGTGAGCCGAGAGGTCGCACGTCAGGGTGGCCGTCCGGAGTATCGAGCCAGTCAAGCGGACGGCGCAGCCTGGCAGTCGGCCTTGCGCCCCAAGCGCTGCCTTCTTTCCGTCAACCTGAAGTTGCGGAACATCGTTGCGAGTAAACTGATTCTGGACTGGTCGCCGAAGCAGATTTCCGGCTGGCTGAAAACCCCGTATCCCGAGGATGAGAGCCTGCGTGTGTCTCACGAAACCATTTACCGAAGCCTGTTCATTCAAGCCCGTGGAGCGCTGAAGAAGGAGCTGCTGGAGCACTTGCGATCCAAGCGCCGCATACGCCGGTCGCAGCACTCTCGTATCTTTAAAGACGGGCGCGGTCAAATCCCTGAGGCCATCTCGATCCGCCAAAGGCCCGCGGAAGTGGAGGACCGTGCCATTCCGGGTCACTGGGAGGGCGATCTCCTGCGCGGCTCAGGGAACAGTCACATTGCGACCTTGGTGGAACGCCATTCGCGCTTTGTCATGCTGATCAAGGTACCCAGCCGAAATACAGCGGAGGTTGTGGAGGCATTGAGTAAACACGTTCGTAAACTTCCCGCTACCCTGCGACGCTCGCTGACCTGGGACCGGGGACTGGAGTTGGCGAAACACAAGGACTTTACGGTGGCCACGGATGTGAAAGTCTACTTCTGTGATCCGCAGAGTCCCTGGCAACGCGGCTCGAACGAAAACACAAACGGGCTCTTACGACAATACTTCCCGAAGAACACAGACCTAACCGACTATTCCCAGTCGGATCTGAACAAAGTAGCGCAGCGCTTAAATCAACGCCCACGACAAACTTTAGGTTTTCACACTCCTGCGAGTAAACTTCAAGAAAGTGTTGCGTCGACCCATTGAGACCACCGCTGAAATCGGAAAGTACCTCACTACCCGAACACATCAAAACTCTCTCGGGCAAAGTCCACTGGCCGCGAAAGCCTTCAACCCCCGCTTTCGTTTAAGTCGGATTCGTCCGACGCAGTCCTTTGGCCGCGATTGAGAATAAGATTAGGCCGATTACCAAAGTCGGAAATCCCAGTGGTCAGACGATTTGAGGAAAATAACGCATGCCCAACACGCCGAGTCCGAAGCCAGCGAGAACCCGGGCGATGATAAAGAGCCAAATTTCCATTCCAGTGAGGTTCTTCACTCTTACGGCATTCGAGTCCAGCATAGGCGCAATCTTCATAGGGCGTAATCCTCGCTCCGAATCGTAACGTAGCGACAATCACGCCGCACGCCTCAAGTGCCCTTTAAGTTCCAAAATCGAATGCTTACGCACGGTTTCTCTGCGGACAAAGTTATGATTGACCGTATGAGCAGCCCGTTCCGTTACCGAAAGAAAGAGCGTAAACGACTACGGCGGCACGCCAAGAAAGAGATATTGGCTGCGGAGAAGTTTGAAGCCGAAGGGATTGAGCCGTTTGCCGCTCTCTCGCGTCGGATGGCAGAACGCAGCCTCAGAATGGCGCGCACCAAACGCCGCAAGAAGTCGAAACGCAAGAATCCGACTTAGGACAACACCACCGTCATCGATGCTTCTTACGACGGAGCCAGTCTCGAATCTCTGGGATAATGATGACCCATACGATAGCGACCGTCAGAGTGATGGACACGACAATAATCGCCCAGTCGTAAGTCTCCACTCTTCCTCCGTCAGCCGCTCACGCCGGGATTCTAGCACTTTGAGCCGATACCAGAGTCGCCCGCCGCCTCGTAGCACGCGGGAAATCGAGCCGCGCTGCGCTGGCGGGCTATTCCGAACAGTTTTTTTCTACGATTGGGATGAGGCTGTCTCGCGAAAACAGAAAGATTTGTAGAAAAGCCTGACCACATTCCATCGCACACAGGTCAGTTTCCGATTACGCGACTACACAGGAGTTTGTCACACCACTCGGAGCAGTCTTAGCGTGCATTCCCTTTATGCTGAATGCACGCCCTATGCTTGCTCATTCAAGCCTTAATGTGAATTTTCGTGGCAGTCATAGCGCGTTCCAGCGGGTCGCGTTCTAGTGGTGTTCCGGGGCGTGGCCGCCCTCCTGATGTCCGGGTAGCGCGTGTTCATTGCCGGCGTCATGATCGCCTTTGACTACGTGGCCTCTCCCATCTCTCGCCTCGTTGCCGTGGAAGTGGTTGTTGGGTTCATCTCCGCGCGCAGGCGTCGGTCCTTTGTAACCGTGATGAGGGTCAAACCGGTTATCGACATGGCCGGAGAAGTGGTCAGGGCCGTGGAACCAGGGGCCAGCTCCAACAAACACGCCGCCAACAAACCAATCGGGTCCGTAGTAGCCGTAGGGCGCGCAGTTGTATGGAGCGTAGGAGAAGTACCCATAGGGGCACACGGGCGCCACTCCAACGCTGACGGAGACCTGGGCTGGCGCCGCCGGCGCATAGCACAACAGGGCCATAGTGAGAGTTGCGAAAACAAGGGCGAGAACTTTGGTCATGATTGCTCCTCGATATGTTTAGACCGAAATTTCGGTTTTGCCTTTCGGCTGCAAGCCAATATACCCCATTTGCCTCGGCTCGCCATCTTGTCGCATCCGTTTCCAAACCAAATCACGAATCGGCTTTGGCTTGCGCTAAGTCCTGGTAAACGCCGTACCGGACAACTGCCCGGAAGGGTTAAAATTGCTGAGGAATCATTTGAAATTATCGCAGCCGGTGACCCCAGTCGCCTGTTTGACCAGTGGGTGGAGACGCTCAAACGTGGTGGTGTCGAGGCCAAACAGGTCGCGATAGCGGACTATGACCGCGAGCATGGCTACAATCCAATTCCACACCCAAGAGGAAATGAAGTGTACTTACTCGTTCCAACTGAACGACTCGAAGAAGCCCTGACAATTCTGAAAGAGGATGTCCGAGTTTTAGTTGATTGCAGCGACTCTCGATTGTTCGGCACTGTAAGTCTACCTACAACCAAGTTTAAGCGACTTCTACTGCCCGGACCTCCTTCTGCTGAATGCGCGACGGATTCAGACGTTCCTTCAGCAACAAGATTTCTTGATAGCCTTTGATGCGTCGGAACTTCTTTTCTGCTTCCAACAGTCCTGTGGCGGTCCAGCGCAGCGGCTGATTTCCTTCGCGCCAACGTTTTACGTTCCGCGCCACCAGCTGAACGGTCGACAAGCACGATTCGATCGGGTTGGTAGTGGCCAGTTTCCGCCGCAACACCGCTCCTACTCCCAAGCGATGTACCGTCAGCGTTTCTTCCAGCCCCTCCTCCAAGCTTCGGGCAGCGCTCGGATTGATTCTTTCCAGTTGCCGGAAGATTTTCTGTAGCGCCTCTTTGGCCTCCGCGTAGTTGCTCATCGCGTAGGCATTGCGCATTCGCCGATCGTAGTCTTTCTGGCAGTTCTCCGGCAGGTACTCCTTCACGTTCCGTCGCTTGTGGATCTGACAACGCTGGACTTCCACTTGCTCTCCGAAGACACGTTCCACACCGGCGCGCAACGCTTTCGATCCATCCAGCACCACCAGATACCGCCGCTGCAGATCCAGTCCGCGGTCCACCAGATCTTCCAACAACCCTTTGACCACCGTGGTGTTCTCCGTGGCTCCTTGCCACACTCCCAACACGTGCTTTTCTCCGCTTTCTGCAATGCCCAGGGCCACCACCAGCACCTGGCCGCCAAAGTGAATGCCATCGATCATCAGCACCACCAGATTTAGATCCTCCAATCGTCGCTCGCAGAGCGCCCGCAACTGATTGCTACTGGCCTCTACAAACTGCCGACTCACGCTGCTTTTCGCGATCCCGTAGCCTTCCACAACACTCTCCACCGCGCGCCGGTAGTTCCGTGTGGACAACCCGGCCACCATGCGTTCCCGCACCGCTCGTTGCAGTTTTCCGCCCTGTTGCAACTGACCGTAGCTCTCTAAATTCCACTTCTCGCCCTTCGCGGGTTCTTACTCGCGGTCGTTCCAGTGGAATTTTCTGTCCAGCAAAAACTACATAACCCGGTTGCTTCCCCCAGCGCACACAGCCGGCGCTAGGATTGGGCCGATGCGGAGGTCCGACTCGGCTCGTCACTTCGTTTTCCAAGATGGCGCGCAGAATCTGCAGCCCGGCTTGCCCCGTCAGCTCTTCCACCTGCGCTTGCAGTTCGCTCCACACCTCGGCTATCGGCAACGGCACCTGCACCAGCAACTCCTGCCCACGGACGACCTCAAACTTGGGATTGGACTTGTGGTCTTTGCTCTGGTATTTGTTTCTCACGGCGGCTCTCTCCTTTAAAAAGGGATTCTCAACCCGAACTCTATCCGAGTTCGGGCGAGAGCCGCTGCTTCTTCTTCTCAAGTTTCAACTAAAGGCGGGGCATCCTCTTCTGAAAGCATCCGAAGAGTCAAGTCCTTCCATGAGAAGGCCGGTTGATGTCAAGGCACACTTTGACTTTCTTCTTTCTTAGAATCAGTTCCTGCTCAGCCAAGCCGCCCCTGTCGCCATCCTTCCATCCGCACTCTTCGTGAGCGATATTCGCTCGGTGCAAGGTGGGTGTTCTCGATTCAGTAGGTGCTGCTACCTGATTAGCGTCCTCTCTTCTCACCTTTTCGGTGGGAGTTGGGCTCCAGGACTTAGCCGCAGTCACCTGGACTCGGCGGTCGAGCTCGGCGGTCCGGATCGAAACTCTAAGCCACTGCCCGCATCGCCTTCTGACTATTGCGCAGTGGTTCGTACACCTCTCCGCCCACCCACAACCGATGCAGCAGTACTGCCAGCTTTCGAGCCACGGCAACTACCGCTCGCTTCTTGGCATTTTTTCCTCCGCGCTCGGCAAGCTTTAATCCCCATCTCCGCAGATCACTGTCTTCTCCAAATGGTCCCAGAATGTAGTGCGCACCCTGCACCAGCATCGTTCGCAGATACCGGTCTCCTTCTTTGCTGATGTTCTTCTGTGGCTCGCTCTTCCCAGAGTTCCTGCGTCCAGGTTTTAACCCCAGAAAACAGCCCACCTCGCGACTCTTCTCGAACCGATACGGGTCCTCGATCGTCAGGATATAGGTCAGCGCGATCTGCGTTCCTACACCCTTCACCTGCTTGAGCAAGAACACTTCCGGGTACACTTCCTGGGCGATTTTCTCCATCCGTTCGTCGTACTCCTTAATGTGCTCGTTCAGCGATTCGACCTCTCGCAACAGTGGCGCCAGGACATCACGCAACTCCGCGCTCACTCCCTCGGCCAGTTTCTCGTTCACCTGATACGTGCCACATTTAGGTAGTCGTTCGCCATAAGATTTCACCAACCCGCGGGCTGCGTTCACCAGGGCCGTTCGAGCACTCACCAGTTCGGCTCGCGCCCGGATCACCGTCAGGTGAATTTGCGCCTGGGCACTGCGATGCCGCACCGGCCCCAATAGCTCGGGATCGATGCGCGCCAGTCTGGCCAGCGTTCGCGCGTCGTGTCGATCATCTTTTCGGTTGCTCTTGGTGATCAATTCCACTTTTTGTGCGTGCGCCACGAGCACTTCGTGCCCCAGCTCCGTTAGCAACCGGCTCGCCCATGGCGAATGTGTTCCTGTCTCCAGGGCGATGAGACTTCGCGGTATCTTTGCAAACGTCTGCTTCATCGCTTCCGCTGTCGTCGCTACTTTCTGTTCCAGAATGATTTTGCCCGCTTCATCCAAAACACAGTAGAACGACCAACGATCTCCCAAATCCACACCGATGGTTAGCTTTTGCTCCTTCAAAATTTCGTTCCCCAATACCTGCACAGTGCTAATCTTCTTCATCGCCGGTCTCCTTTTTGCGCCTAGAGCGCGTCGTTCATTGGGAGCGTATCGCATCCCGCTGGAGACCGGCCTTCTCATCCCATCTGATTAACGCCGTAGCCGGTAAAGTCCTATTAAAGGGAATGTCAAGAGAAAAGAGCTCCCCTTAGGCTCGATGCCGATCTTTTTTTCTCGACATTCAGCCCGACCGTTTGAACGTCCACTCCGAGAGTGGTCTTGCTCCGGTCCTGAGGTCGTGGTTCGTCTCCGCGTGCGAAGCGGAGAATCAATCCTTCTTTCCTGTGGTGCCATTTCGCTGTTGTGACGGCGCCCATCGTTTTCTGAAACAACAAGCCTGGACGATTGTCCACTCGGTGAGTGGCAATGCATGGTCCTATTGGAGACTCTTGGCCTATGGCTTTCTTCGATTGTCCGAGAGGGCATAGGGTGGATTCGGAGACTCGCGTGTTTCAAGCACGGGCCTGACTTTACCGGTTGCTACTTCCCCTCGAAATCGAGCGTCTCAAGAGCCCGACGGTCACCGCCAGGAAATGGTTCCCTCGGATAGAACGGACTCTCAGCCAGAGGCGCTCAAGCTGCTTGTTGTTTCAAATAGTTGGCGTCGAAACGTACCTCCTTCTTCCAGACGATCAAGGTGATCGCGGCAATCTTCCGCGCCAAGGTCAGGCGCGCCATCGTGGGCTTCCTCCCCTTAGCGAGTAAATTCTCGTAGAAATCGCGGAACGGTCCACTCCTGCTGCTGACTCTGGTTGCTGCTCCCTTGAAAATATCTTTGAGGTCGTGGTTGTGGTCCTTATTTAGGCCACGAACCGTCGCGGGTTTCCTGGAACGCTGCAGTTGTCCTTCCACCGCGTGGAACTGTGCGCTGTCATGCGTTTCTAATCCCAGACCACTGTAGGTCCACAGTTGTCGCTTGGTGCGGAAACGGTGTGGCGTCTGGATCAGCGCGATCAAAACGGCTGCCCGGATCGGACCGATCCCCGGAATCTGGCGCAGCAGTTTCCACGCCTTGTGCTTCTTGGCTTCCACCAACAAGTCCCGCCGCACTTCCTGCCGCAGGAGGCGCAAAACATCCAGCTGTTGGTAGTAGTGTTCGGCGCGCCGCCTGACGCCAGCTTCGCTGATCTTGCCGAGCCATTCCGCACGGTGCCCTGGGGCGTACACTTCGTTACCGGCACACGGAATGCCCCAACTGCGATACAAGGCCTTCAACCGATTCATGACTCTCGTGAGATCTTTGGTGATGGTCAGATAGCTGCGCGCCAGCTCCTTCATCGTTCGCAAGCCGTGCTCTCCGTGATAGACCGACTTGATCCTGTTCATATACAACAGTTCGGCTAGCTTGCGGGCATCGATACGATCACCCTTGCTGCCATCTTTTAGCAGGGCAGCCTTTCGCGGATTACACACCACGACTTCCGTCACGTGCGGCTTCAGCAGGTCGTACCACCAGGCCGCCCAGGTTCCTTCTTCGAACGTGACGCGCAAATCTCCGCGCAGGCCGTCGATGAACTGCAGAATCGTGCTCGCCTTTGTTTCGATGACGCTTTCCATCACAAATTTGCCGATGGAGTTCATCACCGCAATCGAAATACTTTCCTTGTGCACATCCATGCCGATATATTTAGTGCTAGTCATGAGGGTGCTCCTTTCTTGTAGGGAGTGAGCCAGCACTCAAAACCTACTCCAAAGGGGCGCCCTTTTATAATGTGTGGGTTCTGGTACCCAGGTTACCGGTTATCCGAATCAATCCGGACCCAAAGCGCCTTCGAATCGTGCGCAAACCTTCATCCGGAGCGCGTCAAACTGGCAGACGCAAAACACGTTTCGTGCTTTTGCGTCCGAAAGGAATGGGTATTCGTGGAGCACTTTGAGCGAAGCCAGAATGTAAACACGCTCCAACGCAGCCGCGGAAATAGGTTCACGGACAATGGCGCTCTTCACCTCATCGATGGAATTGTAAGTGAAGCTCACCACCGATGCCGACACGTTGGCACCGCTGAATGAAAATCGCGTAGCCGTCGCAGGGTGGTCGGGCCCTTGGTCTTCAAGGCTGTGCGGCTGAAAATATCCTCAAGGGAGCCACAAAGGCCGTACGATGATGCAGCAGGCTTAGTTTCACCGCCAGGTTGGGGTCGTTTGGGAGCAAAATTTTTGGACTACCTGTTCGGAGAACGCCAAAATTCCGCCCAGGAATATGACCGAAATCTTGACCTCATCCATGGGCCGATTTTAGAGCCGGGCCCACGGCATTGTAAATAGACGCAGCAGCGGCGAAACTAATGTTCTTGCCTGGACCCGTGCTACATCAGCAGATTAAGCTTTGACCGAGCCGGAGGGTAAAACCTGGACGATGACTTCGGTCATAACGCTCGCGCCGTCGCGCAAACTGCCTGTACAATTTCTGTACAATTGTCTTCGCTCAATGAGAAACTTCGTTTTTTCTTGGGATTCTGCAGAAAAAGGATGGTTGCGGGGGTTGGATTTGAACCAACGACCTCCGGGTTATGAGCCCGAGAGGTCAACGCTAAGTCTCGCTGATCTGTATACCCTTAGCCCTCGCACCTGCCATTTTTCAGCCACATACGCCCTGATTCTGCACCCATTTTGCACCCACATTTTTTTTCGAGCTTGCCGGCAGCACCGAGTTTCCCTTTTCCTCGGTTCGCCAGTATCGGGCCGCGAGCGACGCCTGGGGGCAATGCGGCCCCGGGCGCGGCTTGCTCCCTAGTGCCGGTCGCGCTACGTCCGACAACCAACTAGGCTAGCTGTAAAATCAGCAAATCCGTTGTCTAGTTTTGCGGACCTTTGTCCGCCCTTCCGTCACAATACCATCCAAAATCACTTGCATCGGCGCAGGGGTTGGATAGCCTGAACGAAGGAGGTGGAGAATGGGTTCGCAACGTAGAGATATTTGGACAGTCCTAGCGATTTACCTAGATAGGTTCGTCACGGAATTTCTGGAAGCGCACTCGCTCCAAGAGAAAGCGGACCTCGACAAAAAGTGGCTCGACCCGAGGCGCGGAGTGATTCGTCGCCTCGTGAACAAACCAATGCTTACCGAGGCACGCCCCAGCGCACAACTGATTTTTGTGGAGCTACTAGGGAACGGGGTTCTGAACGCGGCAAGGGCTTGCCGCTAATGCGGTGACTATGGTTTTTTTGCAATTGTCATGGTAATTGCGCGGTCGTCTCCAATAGAGATCGTGCCGCTTACTGTCCCGCCAAAATAAGAAGGCATTCGGGACACTACTTTCGGGCCGGTCGTCACTTGCAAGGGCCCGACATACGCCCACAAGGCGTGGACGCGAGGACTACTTCCCTTGCAGCACTTTCGAATACTCATTCACCAGTGATCCCGCAATGCTTTCTTCTGTCTGTGTGTGGATGAGAGCCGCGCTGGCCTCATCTTCAATCTCGGACAGTTCCCCATTGTTGAGCTTTGAAA
This sequence comes from uncultured Acidobacteriota bacterium, assembly GCA_963795005.1. Lineage (GTDB taxonomy): Bacteria > Acidobacteriota > Terriglobia > Acidiferrales > UBA7541 > Palsa-295. The sequence goes on from CAWCGE010000031.1 coordinate 139,877, forward strand.
AGCCGCCAGGGGTGATCCTGACACTCCATTTCTGGAGTTCGAGCCATTTCCCCAAGGTGCGCTGCTGGAGCGACAAGAACTGCTCCTGCACAACATAAACACGCGTATAGTCTTGGACCTCGGAGTAATTCATGTAGCTAACAGCTCCAGTACTCGCGGCAGTGCTCCAAGCTGTTGCGTTCAGTGGGAAGAGCCCGAAGGACCAGTCGAGTTTGGACGCCCGGTCATCGTGGTTCTTACGATAGCTGTCGATTGCTTCAATCGTCGTCTTCAGTCGGTTCTCAGCATCGGGCGCACGGGCCAATCCTTCTGTAATACGTTGGCGGTTTTCTCGAATTTCAGAGGTCAGATTAGATCGAGCTTCCTGGAGGAGCATTCGGTGGTGGCGCCAGTCGAGCAAGCCTTCCAGGGAGAGTGCAATAAGAATTCCAATTACCACCGTGAGTAGATGAAAAAGAAAGTCTTTGAACGAATGAATTGGGCCTTGGGAGGGATGAATGTCCATGACGGCTCCTCATAGACTCTGTCTTCGGTATCTTCCGTTGACATTGCCATTTTGAGCCCAAACATCACTTTGGGATCTACATTTTTCGTTTTAGCACGACACCATTCCCTTGTCTAAGGGCAGACGCGCGAACTGTCTGTAATATTCTGCCATCCTGCAAGGTCTACGTCGTTGCCTTACTGGATGTATCGCGCGTAAACCAAACATTCCCGAAATGCTCTTGCGGCTCGATGCCATCTTGCAACAAGCCTTTCCGACGAATTCTCGCAACTATGTTAGCTTGATTGCCGAATCATTCTACGCAAGGTTGATCATGGATCGTCGTTGCAGCTTTCTCGATTGTGCCAAAGCGAGCGTTGTGACACTGGGAGATTGCGAATACTGTGTTGTGCACTTCATCTCTACTTCTTACCGACACCTTGAAGAGTTCAGACGCGGGGACCAAGAGAAGGAAGGTGGAACCGAAGTGCAAAGAGGCTCGCTGCTTGAGATCGTCGATCAAGCCACATCCGTCAGCCTGACCACTAACGATTTGACCAATCAAGAGCGAGGCCAATTGCTGGACATACTCTTCTGGGCGAGCGGTTTACTCTCGGACGGACGGACATGAACTCCATACGAAACAACTCGGAATTTGTCCCGCAACGCGACTATATATCCAAGTGTCCACTGACCTGATTGCATTGCCGAAACGCCCGCGATGCGAATGTTCTGACGAGCCTGAGGCCCCGCGTTTGGCGTTCCGGAACCATCCAACGGGCTGCGACGGTTGTTGTCGTTCTGTGCGACGTGCGCCGTAATCTCCAGGTGACCGAGTCCGGCGATGAACTCGTAGGCGCGTAACATAATTTCAGCGGCTTGTTTACTTAAGGCTTTCGAGATAGGCGATTAGGGCTTTCATATCACCCGCAGGCAGATCTACCGCGGTCATGGCCCCCGCGGTCATTTTGGCGGTGGGATGTTGTAGCAAGTTGGCGAGCTGGTCGCTGGGAAATTTCGCCGAAATGCCGACGAGAGCTGGTGCGGCGGCCTTACCGATCCCGCCGTCGCCGTGGCACGCGTTGCAGGACTGCGCTTCGAAGATTGTTTTCCCCTTGGCAGCGAGCGGATCGGCCAGGTTGACGTTCGCGGCAGCGAGCGAAGCAGAAGAGAGATCGGGCTCGAATGGCTTGCGCATGTATTCGTCTTCTTCAGCTTTTTGCCTGCCCAGTTGTAGCGCGACAGCCGGATCGTGATGGTCCTGATACTCGCTGCGCAGTCCGAGTCCCACGAGTCCGAACATTATGAAGGCAAATGCGCCCATCGCTCCCGGGCGTTTCCACGGGCGCCGCTCGAGGCTGCGGTCAAGGAACGGTAAAGCGATGACCGCCAGGGCCAGAATCGTGGGAATGACCAGGACGCCGATCACCGACGCCGCACCGTGCCAGTATTTCAGCCATTGGAAAATCGGGAGGTAATACCAGTCTGGCCGCGGCACGTATTGCGCATTTGCGGGATCGGCCGCGGGACCCAATGGCGCGGCGATGAAAAAGGCCAACATGCCAAGCCCAACCAGAAGGAGAGCCGTGAGGGAGAGATCCATCAACACCTGTCGTGGGTAGAAGGGTTCGGATTTTGCTGTGGGCTTGTATGGATTTTCCGTGATGGGGCCTGCAGCACCAGCGTTTCGGAAGAGGAAAATATGAGAGGCAACGAGCGCGAAGATACAAGCTGGGATCAAGAAAACATGGGCCACGAAGAAACGCGAGATGGTGAGTGTTCCCATTTCGGTGCCGCCTCGCACGAGACGTGTAAGGATTCCGCCAATGAACGGGACTTCGCCGATCGCGTTGGTTCCCACTGCGGTCGCAAAGTATGCTCTCTGATCCCACGGTAGCAGGTAGCCGGTGAATGCCATTGCCATAACAAGTCCAAAAAGGGCACACCCGGAAATCCAAAGGAGTTCGCGCCGGCCTTTATATGCGCCGTAGATATATGTTTGGGACAAGTGAAGCAACAGCACGATAACCATCGCGCTCGCGCCATAGGAATGAAGACTCCGCAGGAAAGAGCCAGCCGTGACGACCTTGGTGATATAGGCTACGGTGGTATGCGCGTGGTCGGCCGAAGGAACATAGTAGAGTGCGAGAAATACTCCGGTGATGACTTGCGAAAGAAAAATGAACAAGAGACCCGATCCAAATATATACGCGAACCGCGCTCCGCCAGGGACAGGTTCATCCAGGGCGGTTCGAAGCAAACTGTCCAGGCCCGTACGGCGATCGAGCCAGCCGCGAAAACCTGTTTGAGGAGTTCGAGAAGGGTCGTTTTCGTTGCGATCCGTTGAATTCATTTCGGAGAGTCCTTATTCAATCCATAACTTCTTTATCGGAGACCAGTTGCCGGAAGTACTGGAAGCGCACTAAAAGCTGGCCATCCGTAGTGGTTGTGTCAAGGCTATCCATACCGCGAAGAGCCGGTCCGCTGACGCGGCTTCCGTCGGGCGCAAAGACGGCTCCGTGGCAGGGGCAGACAAATTCTTTCTTGGCGCTGACCCACGGCACGGTGCAACCAAGGTGCGGGCATATGGAAGAGAGAGCGCACAATTGCCCGTGGCTGTCCTTCGTCACGTACACGGTCTTTTCTGAGACAGCCTTGCGCCAGCCGTCCACTTGTTCGACCTGAATGGTTTTCGAGAGTGGTTCAGTTAAGGATGTGAAGTCGGTTAGCGACCCTAATGGCGAGGGCTTAAGCTCCGTAGTGCGGCGCAAGATAGGAAAAAGCGTGAATCGGATCAGCGGAACGGAGAGCAGCGCACCCACGCAAAACGAGCCCAAAGTGAGCAAGGCACCCAAAAAGGAACGGCGTTCCCCAGAAGGTGGCCCATAGGAGGAAGATTTCTCCCCCGACATGTCTCTCGAATTTTCTGCTCTTCCACTCATGAAATTCTCCCCTTCTTGAATCTTGCAATTGCTGAAAACTCCAGACCGCTAAATATGGTCGCAAGCTCACAAGCTTTTTTCAAATTCTTGTTGTCTGACTTGATCCCGTCCGAGACCATCCGAGCTTTGGAGCAAGGTGCTGAATTTAAGTCTTCTTAGCTAAACCTCGAACGTAACCGACGAGATCCTTGATCTGCGGGTCCGTTAACTTGCCCTTATATGCCGGCATTTTCTTTCCGACCCCATTTGTGATGGCATCGATCAACTGGGCATCCGTTTTTTTCTGCACGTCGTCTGAGCGCAGGTCCGGCGCGCCCAAGGTCTTTCCCATTTGAGTGCTGCCGCTGCCATCGGCCGCGTGGCATGTGCTGCACTTGGCCTTGAAAAGAGCGCCAGCATCCTGCGCCTGTGTCGACTCGGTTAACGCTAGAACCGCAACAGCTAACAAAACGACTGCCCACCCCATTCGAACCATTCGATGATTCATTTCATCCTCCCGAGAATTTTGTGAAGCTTTAGGACAAGAGCCAGCGTGACAGCCAGACAGATGTATTTCAAAAAGCATACCGGAACGAGAATGTTGCGTTACTTCCATTAAAGTCCTGCAACGGAATCGTGGCGAGTCCAAAGGGGTTCTTGTTTCCTGTTTCGTTGTACCCGTAATAATTCCAGGCCATCTTGTAGCTGAACCCGCGATAAACCTGGATCGAAACGGAAGCATACGGTCTTTGATAATTGAAATCTAGCGTGCCGGAGGGTGTGAGCGGATTCAGAAAAATCGTGTTGCCGCGAACGAAACTGCCGCCATAGCCAACCATCGCCGTCACGCGCTTCACGGGTCTCCACATCACTCCGGCGTGCGCGAAATGGTCCGTGCTGCTGTAAGTTGATAACGCCCCCAAGGGCGAAGGCGAGCCCGTGATAGGGCAGGCCGTTCCGGTGGAGAGTTCCGGCACCCCGGGCGGGAACGCAGACACGGTCACGGTCGCTGGCGGGGGCGTTGGATTGGCGGAGGTCGTCGAGTATGCGAAGCAGATCAATGCTTGGGTGTATACGCTCCAGTAGTTATATCCGAAATCCACCGACAGGCGTTGATTCCCCATCAGCAGCGCGGAAAAGCTGTACGAGCGGTCGTGCTCCAGATTGTTCACCGTAGAGACGTTGTCGCGGTTCTCGTGAATCTCTACCGCGCCGTCCAGATTGGCCCAGGGACGTGGTTTGTAAGTCGCGTGAATTTTGTAAGACTGCACCTGGCGGGGGTCAATTCGCGTAAAGGATTGGTTGTTGTAACCGAACTCAAAGTCACCGATGATCTGCAGAGTATCAATAGGTCGCGCGACGACTCCCAAGAGCAGGGCGCTCTCGTTGATAGTAGTGATATTGCGAGACGTGTCGTTTCCCGCTTCTGGAACAGGATTTGTGGTCGAGCCTTCCACGACTGCGCCAGCCAAAGTTCCCGTCGTTATCAGCGCGCAACCAGCGGGCAACGCGCCGCCGACCAGGGCGCAATCTCCCCGCGCCGCAAGATAAAGGTTCGCCGCTGTGGCCGCGGGACCGCCCGGAAAGTAGTACTCCCCGACATCAAAAGTCGCGTCCATACTGGCGATCGTCCGGTTGGTGTAGAGATAGCCGATGTGAGCGGTGTAGCGGCGGCTGAAATCGTATTCAAATTCCAGGGTATTGGATTTGATATTCTGCGCAAGGAATTGCGAGGCGATCTCGTTGGTCACATCGGCAGCGGAACTGGCGGTGTGTTGCGGGCAATTTGCCTGGTTATAAGGGGCGGCCGGGCAATTCGTCGAATTAAACGTACCCGGTGACAGAAGCAGACCGACGACTCCGGGCGCCGGAGAGGGAGTCCCGAATAGCGTGGTGTCTGCTGTATCCCAGACTCCCGGGATGCGCCAATTGTCATAGCGAAACATATCCAGGATCCGGAGCTTGTCGTTTACAGCATACACACCGGACCAGTCCGCGTTCACCGAAACGCGCTTGGTTTTTATCGGCCCCCCCGCTGTACTGCCGCGCTCCGCAGTTCGTGCCGTCCAGCCGTTGACGATCTCCGAAAGGTCCGAGAAGTGATAGTCGCTGGTGCTATAGCCGATCGAGCCTGACGTTTCGAAGTTCTTGAAATAATTCGATTGGAAACGCAGCCGCTCGGTGGGCATAAAGTTCCGCGGCCTGCCCACCTGGCTGTAAGACAGGTATGCATTGCATGTCGGGGCGGCGGTGTTGGTGGTGCCGGCAACGACCGGAGTCGCGCAGGGCAAAGCCTCGGATGGTGTTTGCGTGCTCCAAATGTTTCCCAAATCCACCGGTGTGCCGGCCGGGGTGCTCTGCCCCGGAACGGTTCCCAGAACGAATCCAAAATTGCCGGGATTGACGGCCGGGTTATCGGTAATGACGTTGTCCTGACGGTAGTAGCTGAGGAATTCGTCGTAGGAAATGGTCGTGCGCGGAAGGATTTTGAAGTCTACGCCCGCGCGATACGCATTCGTCGTGTAACTATAGTTCTCGTTAAATTCGGATATGGTGCCGCCGTCCGTAGTGAAGGAGCCAGGGCCCTCGTCGCGGTTGCGTGAATAACCGAGCCGGAATTGAATCGTCGACAGGGGCAGCAGAGTGAGGTCGTAATCCTGCATGCGGCGCACCAGATCCAAAGCATGCAGTGAATTGTCTTGCGGTACGGCTGGCTTCGAGCAGAATGCCGGAGCGCCCTGCGGAAAAGCCGTCGTGGGTGGACCCACGTAGCAGCCCGTGGTCAAGGATCCTGGCGGATTCAATGCCGCGGGGTTCAGCGGATTCGCGTAGAGGTTGTAGTCCCAGAAATTCTTGTCGCGGCGGAACAGCAGCCGGAAGTCATACCACTTATTCTTTTCGATGCGCAAGCGCGTCACGTCGTTAGGATCGCCGCCGTACCCGAAGTTGCTGAAGGTCAGGTTATCGAACAACAGGCCCTGGTGATCGAGCGACCGCATTTCCAGCGTGAAATCGAAGAGCCGCACGCCGGAACCGAGATTTTCGAATGTGTCGTAGGTGTCCTTATTGCCGTTGATCTCGTTCGCCCGATAGCCGAATTCAATCGACTGGTGGATGTTGTAACCGCCCGAATTGATTCCCGGCGATGCTTCGGAGCTGTCTTGCGCGCGAGCGGCAGGTGCGAGGAAGATGGCCGCGACAAAGATGACGGAAGGAATCGAGTGAACCCGCAGGCGACCTTTCATGGTTTTCTCTTCCCCTCCGAAATTCCCGTTTCCGGCTTAGCGTCTGTCTGCCTTGTTGTTCATCTGAATAGTTGGGAATGACCGTCCGCTCCTACTTAAAGAAAGTTGGATCAAAGTTGGATCCGTGAATTTGAGAGTGACACAGCACGCAAGACTGGAAAAAGCTCGCTTGGTTGTGGAACGAAGGCGCTCCTGGCGCCCCGCTGAAAGTTGATTGCGTGTGGCATTGCAGGCAGAGCAGGTTCACATTGCTCAGCTTCAACATGTGCGGATTCGGTCCGCCATGCACCAGGTGGCAGGTCTGGCAGCCGTCAATCTTTACCGGCTGGTGCTCGAACACAAACGGCCCCTGCTTGTCCGTGTGGCATTGGAAACACACCTGATCCTGTGTGGAGGAAGTCCGCACTTGCTTGGGCTTCACCGTTCCATGCGGATTGTGGCAATCGGTGCACTGAATCAATCCTTCATTAACCCGGTGGTGGAACGGCATGTCGAATTGCGCTTTTTGTTGGAGATGGCATGAGTAGCAAAGCTCAGGCTGGGATTTTACGAGCAAAAAATCCGAATCTTTACCGTGGTGCGGGGAATGGCAGGAGACGCAACTGACGTCATTCTTCGAATGCACGGAGTTAATTGCATTCATGTGCTGAGTGCCACCGGCGTGGCAGCTTAGGCAGCGCTCGGTAATTTGTTTCGACGAAGATTTTTCGAAAAGGAATAGCTTGGAAGTATCACTTGGATCTGCAACGTGGAAAGCAGCAGGTCCGTGACAATCCTCGCAACCGTGCTTAGCAATCCCGCCTTCTTTGTAAGTCTGCTGCCAGTGCGGGCTCTTCTCCCAGCCGTTGTAAATGTCTGCGTGGCAGGTCTTGCAGGTCTCCGCGCCCGCGTATTCGGAAGAATTCGTCGGGGTCGTTGCAGCTGCCTGAGCCTGCGCCGGTGACAGTGCTTTCGGTTCTTGTGCCGCAGGCGCCGGCTTGTCAGCAGTGGCAGGCGTCCTCTGAGGCTGTCCCAAAACGGGAAGCGACCATAGCCCTAATACCATCAAGAGTCTTGAAACTTTCCGAACGTCCCTCTGAGGCATCGGCTTCCCTCGCCACCTTCCAAGAGCAAGTGACCTACATTGACTTGGCCGAATATTAATGAAAGGAATTCAAAGTGACCGCCGTCACTCTTATTGGTGACGTACGTTACCTCAAGTCGGCGTTTCGGTTCTGAAATGACGCTACTGCTGGATTTAAATTCCCACTTTGGATTCAAATCCTCTCAAAGCTCTCAATCGCCGCCCCCGTCGCGAGCCATAAGCGTGCAACCTCTAAATCGACGGGATCTTGTTCTCCTGAAAATCGGAAACAACTCTCTGTCCCCGTTCCGCAACCGAACGCTCCTGCCATTCACTGCCCGCTTCAGTTCGGAATGAAACGCAAGTTAAGGGCCGTTCCTCAGCGCTTGAAAACGGCAATGGACCCTAATCAAGGAGTTTCGAAATGAATTCACGACACCCCCGGCGCTTGGGGCGCGACACGCACGTGGCAGTTCAAGCCCAGCGGTCATCATTAATATTTCCCTTAAAAGGCGACAATCGTAAGTCGATCCCGCGCCTCTCGACTGTTCGATATTGCACACTTTTGAAACGGCCCAGAAAGCAGCACTGCAACGGACGTTCACTTTCCGTGGATCTCTTTCTCGATATCTCCCACCGCTTCCCGAACCAGCTTTGAAATCGCGTCGAACTGAATTCCGATCCATGCTGTGACTGGCGTCACACTCAACTGTGCCGAATGATACATACAGCTGCTTGAACCGAGACTACCGTGGTGAGATTCCGGGCAAGATTGGAGATGAAAAATGCCAAGCAAAAAAACCATGAAAGCGGCAGTTGTTGAGAAACTTGGCGGGCCGGTGGTCGTGCGAGAAGTTCCAATCCCTATGCCTGGGCCAGGGCAGGCACTGGTAGAAGTGTTTGCGACGGGAGTATGTCATACAGATCTGCACGCCGCGGACGGCGACTGGCCAATCAAGCCAACCCCGCCGTTCATCCCGGGTCATGAGGGAGCAGGAATCGTCGCGGCTCTCGGGCCGGGGGTCACTCACCTAAAGGAAGGCGACCGCGTTGGAATCGCATGGCTGCACAGCGCGTGCGGCCATTGCGACTATTGTCTTTCGGGATGGGAAACGCTCTGCCTGGAACAGCAAAATTCCGGATATTCGGTGAACGGAAGTTTTGCGGAGTACGCATTGGGCCAAGCAGATTATTTGGGACGACTTCCCAAGAATCTTTCGTTTGTGGATGCGGCGCCCATCCTCTGCGCGGGCGTCACTACGTACAAAGGATTGAAAATGACCGAGGCGCGGCCCGGTGAATGGGTGGTGATCATGGGAATAGGCGGCCTGGGCCACGTAGCCGTTCAGTATGCCAAGGCCATGGGGCTGCACGTCGCGGCAGTGGACCTGGGTCCAGAAAAGATGGCTCTCGCGCGTGAGCTTGGAGCCGAAATCACGATTGATGCGAAAACACAGGATCCTCCGAAGGAAATCCAGAAACAAATCGGCGGGGCGCATGGAGTGTTAGTAACCGCTGTTTCACCGATCGCCTTCAAGCAAGCGGTCGGCATGCTTCGTCGTGGCGGTACTTGTGTGCTGAATGGTCTGCCACCCGGTGAATTTCAGGTTTCGATTTTCGACGTAGTCCTGAATGGTTACACGATACGGGGCTCCATCGTGGGCACCCGCTTGGACCTCGAAGAGTCGCTCGCGTTTGCCGCAGAGGGCAAAGTGAAAGCAACCATCGAGACCTTGCCGCTTGCATCCATCAATGACGTGTTCAGCCGCCTCAAGAAGGGACAGGTTAATGGGCGGGTTGTGCTCAGCCTTAAGGAACAGGCGCTCGGTAAGGTAGTGATGGGACGGCTCGCGAGCTAATCCAGGCTGCGCCGCGAGTCTAAGTGGACGATAAGACGCGTAATCGGGACAAGTCCGGTCCTGATACTCCACACGTCCCATAAGCGCGTTCTATAAAAGGAGGACTTACGTCTTTCACGTTGCCCCGGATTCACAAGCAGAAGCAAGTTCTTGCAACTACGGTCAGGCCACTCGTCGGGGCGCGGTCATCCATGGGCGCGGATGTTACCACTTTCAAGTTGACCCGATATATTTGTGCGGTTGCTAATCGACATACCTAGTCGGTGTACGATATGCGAAATTGATGGCCATGGACTCACCGCGTTCGCGCTTGCGTACCGCTATGCTGTTGGCCATGGTGGCCGACGCGGTGCAGATTATCGGCTTTCCTCTGTTTGTTGAGGGTGCGCTATCGCCGCTGGATGACATTTTGGACTTCATCACGGCGGTGGCACTGGTTCGCCTCCTTGGCTGGCACTGGGAATTCCTGCCGTCGTTGATCGCCGAACTTGTGCCCGGCATCGACCTGGTTCCTTTTTGGACGCTCGCGGTTGCCAACGTATATCGAAAGTGGAAGCAGGCTGAGGCTGCAGGGGATCAAATGCAGGAACAGCGAGTAGCTTTGGGGGATTTGAAGCTAAATTAAGAAGGGTCGTGCCGACGATTCCATATCCAAACATGCATGCACCTCTCTGACTGCGTTATCCCGCGTATTTCTCTGTGCATGGCGCTCTTCACGCTTTTGCCTGCACCTTTCCCTTATCTCGCCATGGCGTTCTGTTTTTTCTACGGAGTAATTTCAGGAGGACTTAGCCTTTGCTCTGGACGAATCACCTGAATCGTAAGAACGAGCAAATTCGTCAACCTGCTTCTCCGCAGCTTCCTTGGCGATTCCGTAACGTTCCTGAATCTTTCCGACAAGCTGATCTTTCTTGCCATTTATCGCGGTTAGATCATCATCCGTCAGTTTTCCCCACTTTTCCTTCGCTTTGCCCACTGACTGCTTCCATTTGCCCGCTATTTCGTCCCAGTTCATCGCAATCCTCCACGTTCGAGAGTCTTCCTACGATCGAAATCAATGCACCATGCCAAGCAAGTACAACACCAACACAATTACGACGACCGTGCCAACGATCCCCAGGCCCCCACCCGCGCCCCATCGCGAATAGCCGTAATAACCGCCGCCTCCCGCGAACAGGAGCGCTAGGATAATGATTAGTAACAGCATCAGAGCCTCCTCTCATGCGAAATCGCATGACTGAGATGAAATTCGTATACGTCTCGTTGATTAGGCTTTCGCAACATTGGAGGACGACTCTCCGGTTGAGGAAATGTCTTCCGCTCCAGTGTTCTTCATACTTTCCTTGGCTCGCTTGATCTCCTCGGAAGTATCGCAGTGAACCGAAAGAAGAATCGCGCCCTTTTGAAGACGCCCTTCGTACCGCTTCGCTTCGTATTCCGGGATGCCAAGACCGATCAGCGCACCGGTGAACCCACCGACTGCGCCACCCACGCCGACTCCTGCCAACGCAGCCATGATTGGCCCAGCGGCGATGAGCGGACCCACTCCCGGAATAGCTAGTGCGCCAATCCCGGCAAATAAACCAAGCGCGCCGCCGAGGACCGCGCCGGAGCCCGCTCCCGTCGCTGCACCTTCGGGAGCCTTCGTCGCTTTTTCGGTTCCTATTGGCCTCGTGCCGAGATTTTCGGGAAGTAGGGCCGAAACATCCGCAGCTGAAAACCCTGATCTTACCAACTGATCGGTGGCTGAATCGGCTGCAGGAACTGTCGTATAGATGCCGAACACTACTGTCTTCTTATTTTCCATGTGTCTCTTCTCAGTTTGCTCGCGACATTCGAGTCGTTTGACGCTAAGTCGAATTGCATGTTAGGGGAAACCATCAGCAGCTTATCGCTCCAGGCCCGGACAAGTGGAGTGAGTCCGGAAGCTTCGAGCCACTATGGACAGGTTTCCGAGATCATTTTGATCGCAGTCACCTTCATATAGTGGTCTGCCTTCGGTACGTTCTTGTCCTTCTCCGCCTTCATAGCAGAGACGGCCGTGCCTGTGATCTCGAGCTTGTGGCCGACATGGGGCGTCAGGTCGGCAGCCGATGACACGATGCCGACCGTCTTCGGTCCCTTTCCTTCCACATCGGTGATCATGTACGAGTTGGGTTCACTGCCATTCTTCAAACATCCGGTCATGCTGTGCTCCTTGGGGGCCTCTTGGGCCTGGGCGCCTTGCGCGAACGCGAGCGCGCATGAGACGACCAAAGCCGCTATGATTGGACCTTTCATACCAACCTCCTGTTAGACGAGTAAGAGCTAATTTACTCGGAATTTACGGGACTTCCCGGTTGACCGACAATCTGCGCCTGCCGCCTCAGCATGCAATGCTCCGGCCAAGTTCTTGAGTGCGGGGCCTTCGACGGTCGCAGGAAAGTCACAAAGCCCAAAAGTGGAACTTTTTCGATTCAGCTCCTCGGGCGGCCTGTTCCTCTTACCTAGAAACGGTCTTTCGCCGTGCCCGTTGTGCCGGAGCCTTCTTCCCAGTAAGGGGTGTAGCCATAATGCTTGTAAATTCTGGTTCCCCAGGTCGAATCAGCAAAGTTTGGCCAGCTCTCCTTATCGAAACCCGGAGCATTTTCCAGCAGCTTCTTGTCAACGTTCAGGACGGCGCGATTTTCCTTCAGATTAAAGTGGAACGCGTTCCACGGAATGGCAAAATACTTCTCACCCATCCCAAGAAAGCCTCCAAAGGATAAGACCGCGTAAGCAATCCGACCGGCTCCAGCGTCGAGTACGAGGTCTTCGATTTTCCCGAGGTCCTCATTTTGTGCGTTGACGACTTTACTGCCTATCACCGTCTTCTTCGCGGGAACGATATCTGTGTACCTCGCTGCTCTCGGCTCTGCCATGTCATTCTCCTTTTGTTAGAGGAAGCTGGTTGACTCGCCCCACTTCCTCCGAAAGCACCAACATAAAATGGACGAACATGGATATCTGTTCAATTCGAGACACATTTGTAGGGTTACTCGCATCTCGTCTTACTTGAACAGCTGGCGCGGGCAATTGTGGTTATTTTAAAGAATCTCCGTTTCGCCGTACAGAGTACCTTCGGGTTTCGCCCGTTTCGTCAGCTTTGGTGGGTCAGTCAGCAGTGAGGTTCAACGCTGGAGTTAGGACAGATGTGAAGAAATTTCCCTTCGGAACACAGATTCGATCCAGCACTGAACAAGTCGTACGAACCTTTTGTCACGCCCCCCAATTGAATCCAGAGTCGCGAGCTTCCCGTTCGATCTGTATTTCACAATTGTCCTGAGTAAACAGCAAAAGCAGTACTCTTGGCGCTGCTGAGTAGATAGTGCGAACCGCCTGAAGACCGTTAAGTCTTGGCGGGGACAAGTCCAAGATCACAACATCAGAATCAAGCTCAGCCGTTTGACTCACCGCCTCAAGTCCGTCCGACACCTCTCCGCAGACTCGCGCCTGCGGCTCGACGGTTGTCCTCACTTCCGGAAACAACGTTGGCCATTTCCGGTAGATCCACATCTGGGATATCTTTGTACGAAGAATTGGGAATCATCCGAGCGCGCAACATTTATTCTCGTCGGCTGGAGGATTTCCTTTGGTTTACCAGAACTCAAGTTCACGATTTTCGGCCAAAACAATCCAGTGGTGACCGTCAGACAGTTAACCGACGTAAATCGCGCTCGGACAAAATGATGTTTCATGCGGCCACAGCTCTCGCCTCGAACGTGACTATAATCATTCCGCCCGACATCTTCCAGAGAAGGACCGGATTCGATTCGTGACACTCAAGAAGCCAGTTCTACTCGGCATATTCCGAATTTGTGACTGTCGGTTTGCTGGAGCAGGCTCGACGGAATTCGGTACGTTCCATCAACGCCATCATGACGGCCACCGACTGGGAGATCGGTCGCCGGATTGTGGAACAGGAACAGCGCGGACAGAAGCGGTACGGAAAGGCCTTGCTGCGCCATTGGCCCGGGACCTAACCTCACGGTTTGGGAGGGCTTCTCCGAACGCAACCTCCTGACGATGCGGGAGTTCTATCGAGCCTGGTCAATTCTACAGACAGTGTCTGCGGAATTGAACGAATCCGTCATCACTGCGGGTTCCTGGTCTAGTTGCTGCTGGCTTTCTGATTCTTAACCTGCAGCTCGTTCACTACTTGCTGAACATTGGGAACGGCGGCGGCCACTTTTTCCGCGTATGCGCGCCGCGCTTGAGAGTTCACTTCGCCCGTTAGAGTTACAACGCCGCTCTTGACGTCATACTTCACACTCTTGTTCAGCCGGTTCTGAATCAGAGCGGCGTCCAGGTTCTTTTCAATGCCTTTGTCCAAATCCGAGTTCATCGCCTTGGCATCACTTTCCACGCCTGGAGGGACGACGGCGATCTGATCCGCTACTACCTGACCGGCGGCCATGGACTTTGCGATCGTTTCAGCCTGGGTCTTGTCCGTGTCCGACGGAACCTGGCCACCCAGGGTCACCACGCCCTTTTCCCGGTCTTGGCTTACCGTTACATCCTTCAAGCCGGACTGATCGAGCGATTTCCGGATGCTGTCAGAAACGTCAGGGGATTTCGTGGGCTCGGCCGAACATCCGACAAGGATTCCCACAGCAAGTAATGTAAGCAAAGAAGCGTAAGACGCAAAGTGTTGCATGTGCACTCTCCTTGGATATGAAATAGGCTACGGTGCGGACTTTTTTCGATTTCTTCGCCTGAACTCGGCGGCTTTGCCGCTCCGCTTCGAAGCTCGATCCACGCTGCGTCAACCGGCTTTAGGGGCAGAACGTCGCTTGCGAGCACGCTTGCGGCCCGCGGGACGCCGATGCGACTTGTGGGGCGATGGGTTTACCTTCGCTGCAACCGCTCCGAGCGTCGAGCCAATCGATCGCGCCACACCGGTGAGGAAATCATCACCTTTTGGAACCGGTTTACGTTTGACAATTCTCATTGTTCTCTCCTGAACGGATTATGTGCGCGTGGATTGCTAAGACGACGAGTTCTTTGCTTCACGGTAAGCGCGTTCCCCAACTTCGGTCGCCTGCTGCACTCGGCCTTTTACGTCGTCAATGCCTTCCTGCGCGCGCCGGGTTAATTTCTGGCCGGCCGCGACGGCTCGATCCATGCTATCTTTCGCGCTCGAGCGGATATACTCGCGCCTGTCGTCACCCGATCGTGGAGCAAAGAGCACTCCAAGCGCGGCACCGACGCCGAGCCCGATCGCAAATGCAGAAACCGATTTGGTCCATCCGGTTCTGTCACTCATCATGTCCTCCATTTCATTGTGACGTCTCACTCCTTCCGTTCGCATCTCAACTCCAATCTCTTCGTTCCGGAAGGAATTTGAAGAAGAAACTCGAAATCGAGATTCCTCCACGGGAACTAGACCGCGCCGCCAGCAGTTCTACGGCGAACGCGCGGTTCATCTCTCTTAACGTCAGCAGAAGACTCACCTGTCGAGGAAATATCCTCCGCGCCCGTGACAATCTAAGGCGTATCGTTCTGGAAATCTGTCCAGTTTCGAACAGTCTTAAAATTTGCTGCTTGGGGGATTTACTGGCGGCGGTATCAGGCGTCGAAAACCTTGCATGGCGAATTGTCGTCATTCTTTTAGAGGCCATGTGTTCAGCTTTGAACAGATTTCCCTCTTCTGGCTGCGCTACGAAAAGGATGCCCTTCCGCTGAGATTGTTCTCAGATTTAGCGGAGAATCGAGGACGACCAAAATGATTGACGACGGAGTGACAGATTTTTCGCCCGCGTATACTACATGGCGCCGTAAATCCATGGTCTTGCTCGTTGTAATCCGTCAATGCCACGTTCCTATCCCTCGCAGCATCATCGGTGAGTCAGCCGCCGCGCTGCGTGTCCGCTTCAACCCCGGATGGGAGATGGACCTCCGAAAAGAATTGATTCTAGCCGTCGAAGAGGATGCCGTCATTCCGGAGGCCCCGTGACTTGACACGGGGCCACGGGTTCTCGGTCGTTCGCACCGAATTGGGCTGGCTGTCGGGTTGTCGAGGCTAACCGCTTCTGGATCAACGCAAGACACCGAGGAAGTACAAGATCACCGCGATCCGTACCACCGTCCCGACGATCCCTAGCCCGCCGCCGGATCCCCATCTGGAATATGCGTAGTAACCACCGCCTCCGCCGAACAACAACAGCAGAACAATAATTAGCAATAGCATTGAAAGTCTCCTCGCGCCTTGTCACCCAGCTTTCGTGTCACAGACCTCACTCCGCTTGTGCGCTGGCGGTAAAACGCTAGAGCCTCCATCCTCAGTTCGGGTTATGACTGATTCCTCGCCCCCACGATCAGCAACGCGACACCGCCAACAATTGCCAGCCCTCCAACTATTGGAGGAAGAGGTATCTGCTCGTGCGTTTGAGTGGTCACATGCACCGATCCCACATCGAGCACGTTTTTCTGACGTGTGTAGTTAATTGCCTGATAAGCGAGAGCTAGCACGCCCAGAACGATTAGCAAAATCCCAGCCCAACTGATCGGTTTCATGTTTGCATCCTCTCACGACCGTCGTCACACGCTGCATTGGCGAGGTTAGCAATTGCGTCGGGGCGGGGACTGTTCAAAAAGGCACATTGCCCGGATGAAAGTGGCCGTGCATCCCCACTCCTAACAGACCGATCGATTATCTAGCAGTCAGATCGGGCCTCTCCATTAGCCCGGGGAAGCCCGATCCTGAAATTAGTTGAATGTTACCGGACTTTTTCTTCCCAGTAAGGGGTGTAACCGTAGTGTTTATAGATCTGGTTTCCCCAGATCGAATCAGCCATGTTCGGCCAGTTGTTCTTATCGAACCCCGGAGCGTTCTCCAGCAGTTTCTTGTCAACGTTCAAGACCGCGTGCTCTTCGGACAAATTGAAATGGATCGCGTTCCACGGTATGGCAAAATATTTGTCGCCCATCCCAAGAAAGCCTCCAAAGGACAAGACGGCATAAGCGATTCGTCCTGATCCAGCATCGAGTACGACGTCTTCGATTTTTCCGAGATCCTCATTTTTTGCATTGACCACTTTGCTGCCTATTAACGTCTTCTTCGCGGGGACGATATCTGTGTATCTGGCTGTTCTTGGCTCCGCCATTTGATTCTCCTTTTCTCGGAGGAAACTGGTTGAGTCGCTTCAGCTTCTCCGCAGCGAGGATCATGAAAGACACGAAGGCCGACTTCTGTTCACTTTGAGACACATTCGCACGGTAATGGTTTTTTCGCTGGCTCGAAAGCTGCTTGCGCTTTGTATCGTTTGTAGCCCAGCCTAGAATAGTGATATTATTCGCGGGCTGAGGGGTTTTAACAATACCCGGCCTCGCTTGATTCATGAGTGTTCGTCGGAAGGGTATGCCCAAAGCAACTCCCAACAAGACAAAACCGTCTCGCGATACCAATGGGAAGCCCGCTTTCGATGCGCAAGCTTTTCTCGATTCGGCGGGTGTGTCCCGGAAAGTTGTGGAGTTCGCGAAAAAAGAAACGATCTTCTCGCAGGGCGATCCCAGCACGACTGTCTTGTACATTCAAAAGGGCGGAGTGAGGCTTTCGGTGGTCAATGAGACCGGCAAAGAGGCGGTCGTCGCTGTATTGGGGCCGGGGGATTTTTTGGGCGAGGGCTGCCTTGCCGGCCAGCCGCTGCGGATCGGGACGGCGACTGCGATTACGGCGACGACGGCGCTGGTGATTGAAAAGAAGGAGATGATTCGAGTGCTCCACGCGGAGCACGAGTTTTCCGATCGTTTCATCGCTTTCATGCTGGCGAGGAATATCCGAATCGAAGAGGATCTAGTGGATCAACTCTTCAACTCCAGCGAGAAGCGGCTGGCTCGCACCCTTCTATTGCTTGCCCGTTACGGCAAAGAAGACAAGCCCCACAGCGTACTCCCCAATATATCGCAAGAAATGCTGGCGGAAATGGTCGGCACCACGCGCTCGCGCGTGAACTTCTTCATGAATAAATTCCGGAAGATGGGTTTCATCAAATACAATGGCGGGCTCCAAATCAACGACTCGCTTCTGAGCGTTGTCCTGCACGAATAAGTACTAACTTTCCCCGACTTCCCACCAACAAATGATAACTGGTCCGATTGAGAACCGAAGTCTACGATCGAGTGGTTTCAACTGTCCGATAACTCCTCCCGGCGCGTGGATGAACCTCTGAAATGGGCAGGTTTGGATTTCCAAAAGGTCACGTTGGCACGCACTGATGAAAGTGTCTCAAATTGCACAGAATCCCATAATCGATACCTGTACGATTCTGCCTCTCCGATCCCATACCGGAAATACACGCAGGTCGATAAACAAGCCGTGGTCTCTCGAAAGGAGAACTGAGATGGCTAGAGCTCTTTCTCGGTCACTACCGACGTCGGAAACCCACGTGCTCAAAATGCTTTCTCGGGGTGCACCGATGATGGAAGTATTAGAGGAACTCTGCAACTTTATCGATGCTAATTCACCCGGAGTAATCCCGACAGTTCTCTTGCCAGATGGCGATGGGGCGCACCTCCGGCTGGCAGCTGGCCCGAAAGTTCCCAAGATTTGGAATGAAGCGCTCGATCGTTTGAGATTGCCCTCGAACGTCAATTTTTACAGCGCCGGACGCGAGACGAAAACTGTCCCAGTTGTCGATATGAGAAGCGAACCGTTGTTTACAACTTGCTGGGACCTGGCACTGAAGTACGGCGTTCAAGCGGCCTGGTCCGTGCCCATTTTGTCGAAAGACCAAAAGATCTTAGGAAGCCTGATTTTATTTTATCCAACAGCCCAACCACCAGGGGAACGAGACCTGGATCTCATGGAACAGGTCATCCATATGGCGGCAATTGCGATTGAATCTCACCGTAGCGAAGAAGAGTTACGCCAGTTTTCTAGACAGCTTTATCAGTCTCAAGACGAGGAGCGCCGTCGCATTGCGCGCGAACTGCACGATAGCACCGGACAGAAACTTGCCATGCTGGCAATAAACTTGTCGATCGCCAAACGCGCGATTCCGAAGCCACCGCGTGAATTTGACGAGATCCTCTCGCAATGCGCAACTCTGACCAGGAGCATTTCAGACGAACTCCGAACCCTTTCTTACTTGCTTCATCCGCCCTTGCTCGATGTATGTGGCTTGACCGCGGCGATCCGAGAGTACGTGAACGGAATCAATCAGCGCAATGGTCTGCGTGTTGAAGTAGAAATACCACAAGAATTGCGCCGACTGTCGGAAGAGGCCGAGCTTGCGATCTTCCGCATCGTTCAAGCTAGTCTCACAAACGTTCATCTCCACTCCGGAGCCGGCGAGGCCGAGGTCAAAATTGAGCAGAATCTCGATGGACTCATTGTAGTGGTCAGTGACGAAGGTCAAGGAATTCCTAATGGAGTGCTGGATCATTCGTCGCGAACAAAGACCGTTGGCGTTGGGATCACCGGCATGCGAGAAAGAGTTAAGCAACTCGGTGGCGCCCTGGAGATTGAAACCAGTCGCAACGGCACAAGAGTGAAAGCAACAATCCCCAACCGTCATTTTCGAACCATTACGTCGGACACGGCAGCCGAAGTGGCATGCTAAATCTGCTGATTACTCGGGCTGAATGGCATTGAAGCCGCCGGTACTCTGAGAAACATAGAGGAAATAAAACCATGAAGAGCTTTCGTTCACGGAAGGGGATGAACGAAAAAGCATGGCAACTACTGGAAGACACAATTACCGAACGGAGACGCGAAGCGTTCGCGGAACGATTGAAAACCGGTCCTCTGGATATCGCGGAAGCTCTGGCCATCGCACAACAGATTTGCGCCGCGCTGGAAAGCGCACATGAGCAGGGCATCGTTCATCGAGATTTGAAGCCGGCTAACGTGGAAGTGATGCCCGACGGCCGCGTCAAGGTGCTGGATTTCGGATTGGCGAAGGCTTTTGCCGGCGAGTTAGACGCGGACACGCAGCGCAGTCTCGCGAAAGCTGGCGGAAGTGAGGCGGGAACGATTCTGGGCACGCCCGGCTACATGAGTCCAGAGCAAGTGCGCGGCAAATCCGTGGACAAGCGCGCCGATATCTAGGCGTTTGGTTGCGTATTTTACGAGATGCTAAGCGGGCGCAGAGCGTTCGACGGCGAAAGCATCACTGAAGTGCTGGCGGCGGTGCTTACCGAGGAGCCGGACTGGTCGAATCTGCCGCAAACAACGCCTCCTGCGATTCAGAGACTGCTTCGCCGCTGCCTGGTGAAAGAACCGAAGCAGCGCCTGCGCGATGTTGGCGACGCACGCATCACCATCGAAGAAGTCCAGGCTGGCGCGGGCGGCGCGGGGGTGCCTCAGGTTGCGGCACAGTCCAGCGCGGCGCAGCAGGCGGCCGCACAGCAGCGCCAAGCTTCCTGGTGGCCCGCGGCGCCCTGGGCGCTCGTCGGACTCGCAATTGTACTCGCCGGCTTGGCCGGCTTGGCGTGGCTGCAACCGAAAAAAACGGGCGACGTGGTTCGCTTTTCCATTTCACCGCCCGTCGGTGTGAATTTCGGAGTCTTCGGCAGTCAGCTGAGCCTTTCACCAGACGGGCGGAAGCTGGCGTTTGTGCAGTCGGCCGGGCCGCGGAAACCCTTCGTACTTTGGGTGCGTTCGCTCGATTCGTTGTCCGCAGAATCCATTCCGGGCTCGGAAGGTGCCTATTTGCCCTTCTGGTCGCCCGATAGCCGGTACATTGGTTTTTTTACAGACGAGTCCAAGAATAGCAAACTGGTGAAGGTAGCAGTTTCTGGAGGGCCGCCGCAGGTCCTTTGTGACGCCTATGATGGTGACGGAGGAACCTGGAGCCGCGATGGCGTCATCCTTCGAGAGGGTTCGCGCGGGCATGCGCAGAGCGAAGCTGGAAGGACGACGAATTGGTCGTGCGCTGTATTCGTGCACAATTTCGCACTCGCGTAGTTTGGTCATTTCGCGGAGGTCGTAGAGCTGTGTTTCGAGGTGCTGGTCTCCAGTGCTCACGCGAGCGTAGATAGCGGCTCGTTTTTTCATCTCAATTCCTTCTTCCTCGAAAGCAGATACGCATCGATAGCGCGGCGAATCAGTTCTGCGACGGGTGCGCCAGTTTTCTTGGATAGCTTCTGGAGCTTCGCCAACTGCTGTTCCTTGAGGAATAGTGCCGTTCTTCTCATCGGCATATATAATATCATACAGGCATATATATGTCCATAGGAGAGCCCTCGACAGGCCGCCGGCCGGTGCGGGAGTCGAATATCACTGTTCGTTGACGGGGTAGCTCACAGGGCGGGGAAAAGTGATACACCCGTCGGCGCTAGGAAGCGTAGGGAGAGAAAAACGACAGACTCGTCGTCGACGGCACGCGGTTCCATTTAATTCCGGCGGAATCTCGTCGCACACGTGAGATTGGATCGTGAACTGCAAGTCGCGTGAAATGGAAGAATGATCCGCTTTGACAATGATTGACTCTATCTCCCGCGTTTACCGCACTTTGTGATTATCGTTGCGAGGTTTTCACGGTATTAAATCGAGTTAAATCACATTTAATAAAGGCCGCAATTTCGTATGCTCGTTAAAATTCCGCCGAAATCGTGATTCTCGTGGACGACGCCGATTCCATTTTTCCGTTACTGCATTAATCAGGCGGTGCGCATTGGGTCCACTTACCAAAGAAGTGGACTAGTACCCAGTTGTCCGGTTAATCAGGCTCAAAACCCAGTCCTGTTAGTTCTAACAATATCCCGGCGGAGCGAACGCATCCTATAGTCCCGCCGAAGTGCGTGCATCTTTGGAAAAAGCTCAATCCCAACCGCAAGCCGGATCAATGAGGAGGTATTTTGAATATGTAACCAACAACCATCCTGAAGACTGCTGTCGCTTTGAGCATTTTCCTGGCAGCGGTGTCGATTACATCAGCGCAAGCTTCGTCCGAACAGGTTCAGGCTGCCCCGGCATGGTCTCCGGCGCAGACCATTGACATGTTCGCGTTTCCGAAGAACGGACAGAGCGCGGACCAGCAACTCAAGGATGAAAGTGAATGCTACGGTACGGCAAAGCAACGCACGATGATCGATCCGCAGAAGCCGGCACCGCAGGGTCCAAGCGCCGAAGAAATCGCAGCCGCACAGAAGGAAGCGGCGGGCGGGCGGTTGCGCGGAGCCGCGCGCGGAGCGGCTGGCGGTGCCGCGATAGGCGCGATCGCAGGCGATGCGGGTACGGGTGCCGGTGCCGGAGCGGTAGCGGGTACGATGAGAGGCGGCATGCAGCAGCGCCAAGCGAATGCGCAATCCAAGCAGCAGGCGGCGGCGCAGGCTGCCACGGCACTAAAAAAGCAGACGGAAGAGTTGCAGCGCGAACATCAGGAGGGAATCGACACGTTCCAGCGCGCGTTTGCCGCGTGCATGGACGCGCGCAACTATTCCGTGAAATAACTTGCGAGATGGCCGCTGAAGTTACAATCACCCTCTTATATCCAAAGAAGCTACACACTAGTAGCGCCTATTAGGGCGTGGTCTCATCGGTGAAGTTAGAGGGCCGCGAAAATGGGGGCCCGGGAGAAAGCCGTGAAACGAACGACCCTCAAGATGTCGATACTTGCATTGGGTCTGACCGTTAGTTGTGTCTTGGCGATCGCATTCAACGCGCGCGCCACAATCGACGTGTCACCTGCGGAAGCCCGCGCCATCGCCAAAGAAGCGTATATCTACGGCTTCCCGATGGTGGACAGCTACCGCATTCAATACGACTGTTTCCGGGACACCTTCGAGAATGTTCTAAGCGGCTGCAATTGCAACGCCGCGAGATGCGGCATTCGCAAGGGTTTTGTGGACAAGGCTGCGGCTGTAGCCCAACTCAGCGGCAATCTCTCGTACAGAGCGCCCCTGTGCGCGCAGCACAGCGATTCTCGAAGCGTCCACAACTATTCGCGGCCTTCCAAGCCTCTTACCCTTCGCCTTCGCGTTCCGTAGGCCGGCTCGCACTCTCTCGGCGATCAATGACCGCTCTAACTCGGCCACCGCTCCTAGGACGGTGAAGACCATCTTGCCTGCGGGCGTGCTTGTGTCCAACGATTCGCTGAGGCTGACGAAGGCGGAACGTTTCGAGCGCCCGAAGCAAGTGAGAGACGGAGCGAGCGAATCTGTCGAACTTCCAGACTACGACGACATCGAATTTACGTCGGTGCGCGTCAGCCATCAGCTGATTTAGCTCGGGCCGGGAATCTTTCGCTCCGCTCACTCCCGCATCGAGATATTGACCGACGACTTGCCAGCCACGGGCCAGAGCGAATTGCTCAAGTTCCCGCGTCTGTAGTGTCACGTCCTGTCCGTGATTCGTGGTGCTGACTCGGGCGTAGATCGCTGCCCTGGCGGGCTGTAGAATTTCTCTAGCCATGTCGGCCTCCTACATAGGCTGATTTGGTCAGCGCGGTTTCGGTGTTATCAGCACCGGAGCCGCGCGTCTCACTCCTACCGCTTGCGCTTCATTTGCCGCGAGTGTCCTTCCTGATAAATCTGATTCTTCGCCCGGTTCAGTTTAGCGATTTGGGCTTTGCTCCAGAGCCTCACCGCACGGCCATTCCGCAGTTGCGTCCGAGGCGCTTTGATCTTTCGTTTTCCGATCCACGCTTGCAATGTGGCCCGCGTGATCTGAGCAGCATCTGCGGCCTCTTGCGTCGTGTAGGTTTTCTGGGTCATGAAGACTATATCGCACAACTCTTTACACATGTCAAGAGTGATAGTAGGCTAGCGACAGCGAAGTCCCGAGCTGGCCCGAAGAGGCAGAATGAGGCGGTCGAATCTCCCAAAAGACCTCGATAACATTGACTCGCATTATCACGCTCGCTTTGAACAAGACAGAAACACGATGTGGCTGCTTGAGTATTCCCAATATGCTTCTGCTTGGCGTAGGTTCTGGTTCAAAGAGGCGGTTCGACAGCACCTTGTTTTCTTCATCGGTTGGAGTCGAGCTAAGCAGCTTCCTTTCGCAAGGATCGCGGCGTGGCTGAATGCGAACGGTCCCCGTCCTCACCGGGGAATGCGCTGGTACCGCTCCTCGGTGCGGCATCTCGCAGATTTTCCGTCCACGCCCAGGGAAAACATGAAGATTCGGGCAACCATATCGTTCCTCAAAGGGCTGCGTTATTCGCGAGAGAATCCTCAGCAATGGCGAGAAAGGATCACCGCGGAGTCGAACTCACCCCAAGAGAGAGCGCGGCGGGTATGGGAGCTACGCGCAACGCTATTGCCACTCCTTCGGGCCTTTGCGAGGCATTTCGGGCAATGCCACAAGAAATTTGAGCGCGCGAGCCACCGCTACAGCGGGACCGGAATGTACCGCAAGGGAGAATTTGGACGCGACTTTTTCGGCACCCCTTCATTTCCGTGCAAGGGTTTGGTGGAACTGTTCGTTAAGGGGAATGAAAAGCGGAAGCGGAAAGTTGTCGCGATGCTGGGTGGCACGCTGCTTGGTTTTGAGGATCTGTACCCCACGAAACGTGACGTTGAACTTTTAGGCAAGCACAAGATGAAGGAAGCTGCGCTGCGAATCGCCTGTCGGCGGGAAGGCATTTCGGTTAAGACGGCCCGCCGCTACAAGCCTCAAGTTGTACAGGAGACAGGCATCATTGCTCCTGTTTCTTGATTCAACTGTCCCCCCTCGTATCGCGCACCAACACCAAGCGTTCCTCCCAAGTTCCAACTAATTGAGAGAAAAGCTAGATACCACCTCGCCACACGGCACGCAATTTGGGACGACTGCTATGCTTTCGTCGTTGCAGCAATTTGCGGAGGCCATGATGAGATTCCCAAATATCGCATGGGCTATGGCCGAACGCGGCATCCCCCAGTACAAGCTCGCATCAATGGTCGGACGCAGCGAGGCAAGGCTCAGCCGTTGCCTGGCTGGTCGAAGCGAATTCACCCCGGAAGAGTGTGCTGGCATCGCTGAAGCCCTCAACTATCCGGCCGAGTGGCTATTCCGGGAGCCAAGACCACCATCGCGGCTTTCCGACGTGAGCACAGAGTCGGTAAAGCCAGAGCAAGAGGAAGGAATTTCGAGATGAAGGTTTCGCATAGGGATCAGGATAATTCAGAGGTCAGTGCGAGCCGCGAGCCGGACGGCGCGGCGACGCCTCAGAACAGGCGAGAAACAGGCCGTGACGGCGCGATCCCCGGCGGTGAAGCGCATCGCTTCAAACCGGGACAGACCGGTAACCCTGGCGGCCGCCCGAAAATGGGCTCGCTCTCCCGCGCCTGCCGTGAGGTGCTGGAACGAGTAGTCCGAGGTGACCGGCAAGGACGAACCTACGCACAAGCCATCGCTGATCGGCTTGGGGAGCTTGCTCTGAAGGGTCATGGCCCTTCAATTCGTGAGCTAGCTGATCGGGCCGAGGGCCGAGCCGGACAATCTCTGGAGATTGAGACCCGTCGCACAGACGCGGGTGACGTGCCACTTGGCGCTTTTGCGGTCGAGTCCCGCGCAGACGCGATACCGGAATTGGAAGCAGAAGCGTTGAACTCAGGGGACGATTCTGGGTCATGAGGTGAGGGAACCGAAACGCAAACGCCCTCGGCACGACTCCGAGGGCGCTCGCAAAACTCACCCGCTTGCTTTGGACGGCGGCGGGCTTGGAAGTGATCGACATGAAGAAACTAGCACACCATTCCATCGCGGTTCAAGCGAGTCGTGCGCGCCTGGCCTTTGGCACATATAACCAGAAGGAACGTTGGGAGAGGCGCGAAAAAAAAGACATCACTGGGCTCACTGCGAGTTTCGCGGAACTTCTGCGGCAAGTCGGCTTCCATATTCGCGGCTGGCGGGCCGATTGCATCCACTGCGAAGGCCATTCGCGCCTGACAGTTTCCTTTACTAATGAAGTCGCGTACTGCCACAGATGTCAATGGACCGCGAACGTTCGCACGCTCTCGCGCGAGCTCGGGTTGCGGCTCGCACCACTAACACGCGAGGTCCGAGAAAAGCACGAGCGGAATGAGCGATTCACGGGTTGGGTGAATACCTGCAACACGATCCTCGTGCGTCGCCTGCGGCATCTAACGCGCCGCGCAGAGCTCGCCAAGAATGTCCTGGCCATACTTCCCGATTTCGAGCCGGCCTGGACTGCGCTCGCGGATTTTTATCACGCTGAGGCGGAATTGTGCGGCGCGCTCGATGTGCTCGCCTTCGAAAAGATGAGTCCCTGGCTTGAACGGCCGATGAAGCGGGAAACTCTCGCGGCTGCTTTCGACGAAGCATGCGCTCGGCTCGGGATAACGCATGCCAATTGACCCAGATATCGCCGCAAAAAAGCTCGCAACCGAAGCCGCGCGCATCGCGGGATTGCGAGTGGTCGATCCGGCAGAGCCGTGCGATTGGCCGCGAGAGATGGCGTCGGAAGCATATATCGGACTGCCGGGGGATTTTGTAAGGCTCGTGGAGCCGCACACAGAGGCGGATCCCGCGGCGCTTCTGACAAATTTCGTGGTGGCCGGCGGGGTGCTCTTCGGTCGCGAAGCATACGCAGTGGCGGATGGCCGGAGACACTACCCAGTGGAATTCCTTCTCGCTGTAGGCCAAACAGGGGCGGGGCGTAAAGGCACTGCCAGCGAACGAACTCTGGCGGTCATGGACCGCGTAGAGGAGGGTTATCGCACGCTGCGCGTGCTGTCCGGGCTGTCAAGTGGCGAGGGACTTATCAAGGGCATATCCCCGAAAGATGGCGAACTGCCGGCACCCGGTGTGCGTCGATACCTTGCGCTACTCCCTGAGTTTGCGAGCCTCTTGTCCGTAATGAAGCGCGAAGGCAACACCATGAGCGCAATTCTACGCGAGGCTTGGGACGGCACGCGGCTGCGAGTGCTCACGCGAAAAGAGCCTCTCGACGTTGACAATGTGAACCTGAGCGTCATCGCTCATATCACGCCGGAAGAACTGCTCAACAATCTAACTGCGACGGACCGCGCGAACGGATTCGCAAACCGCTTTCTAATTCTACTCGTGCGTCGCTCAAAATTTCTTCCAGAAGGCGGCGGCGAAGTCAACCTCAACGCGATAGTTACGCGCCTACATGAAGCAGTGCAAGCAGCAAAGGGCCGTGGAATGATTCAACGCGACGCCGCTGCGCGGGACTTGTGGGCGGACGAATACCGCCGAATCACCCAGGGGCGCGCTGGTCTGCGCGGCGCGCTCTGCGGCCGTGCCGAGGCTCACGTTCTGAGGCTTTCGTTGCTCTATGCGCTGTTCGATTCATCGAGCACGATCCGGCCAGAGCATTTACAAGCGGCTCTCGCCGTGTGGGATTACTGCGAGCGAAGTATCGAACATATTTTCGGCGGAGCAACCGGGGACGCAGACCGAGAGAGGATTCTTGGCGCTCTCATCAGCGGAGCTCTGACGGTCACAGAACTGCGGCGCGTATTTTCAAACAACCGGGATGGTGACTGGATCAAAGCGAAGATGGCCATGCTTGTCCGCGATGGCAGCGTGGTCCCGACGTTCAAGGAAGGCGAGAGAAAAAGCTCGATTCCGGCCTGGGCATTGAGGGGGAGATCGCACGCATGATGCGTAATCTTTCGTCTCTCTGTAAGCGCTTAGTGTGCGTAATTGTGCGTAGGTGCGTCTACACGGCGAATTTTTCTGTACCGCAAACAAAGGACTTGCTTTTGAGCAGGGACGGTATTTCAACTCCCGACCTTGCGTCTGCGCACTCACGCACTTTGACGCACGATTCGATCAAGGAGCCGTGTCTCTCTCGGAAAAGGTTCAGAGGGAATCAGGACGGACAGCTTCTGAGCCGCGCGGTTAGGGTGACGCTTGGCATCTCTACCGGGCCGCAAGGGCAACATAACGTGGTGGGGCGAATGTGGAGCGAAAAATCGAAAGCTGAGCCGGGTGCCAAACAAAGTGAAGAAGACGTTGGAGCTTCGGAAAATACGCAAGAGTTGAATTTTGTCGGAGAGGTTTTACGACTTTTTCCCCTCTATATAGTAGGGGCACTTTGGCTGGTTACACGCATCGAGGACCGTTTGTTCGTGAACACTCGCTAATCTATGGGGACTATTTCAAGACTCTGCTCGATTTCATCAGCTTCTCCCTCGATGGCGGATTCTCGGCTGGCTGCTCACGATGCGAGAAGTTGTCGAGGTGTTGCGGGTTCCGATTCTCACAGCCTGATCGTCGGCCCGATTCAGCGATTCATGCTGCACTTGAACTGAGCGACCTTGGCAAGCGCGACACAAATCGACTTGAACACAGGAGCCGAAACGATTACTCTCCGCGTCCAAGGGCAGCAGATCGGCGAGCAAGGAGGGCCTGTATTGGCTCGCCGAAGGTTTCAGCAGGGAAGCCTGTTTCTGAGGGGAGGTAGTTGGGTGCTGCGGTGGCGTGAGGACGTAATCGAAAACGGAACACTCAGGCGCGTCTACCGTTCGGAGGTCATAGGAATCAAATCCGACTATCCGACGAGAAGACAAGCGATGCGCGCCGCGGTCGACCGGCTCTCGACCATAAACAGTCCGAACTTCCGCGCACGCCCGACAGCAACTTTCCGTCAATTCGCGGCACGCTGGCAATCGACGGTTCTCCCACAACACAAACCAAGCACTCAAGCAACGATTCGCTCACACCTAAAAAAATATCTCACTCCGTTTTTGGGCGATCGATGCTTGAAAGACATCAACCCGGAGCTGGTTCAGGCTTTTATTGCAGGGCTCACGACAGCTCCGAAAACCGTTCGGAACATCTACGTGACGCTTCAAATCATGTGGAAGTCCGCGCGGGCTTGGGGCTACGTCGCGCATGATGCAGTGTCCGACGTTGTTCTCCCCAAGCCACGACGCGCGGAGCGGTTTGCCTTCACACTCGAGGAGATCCAGAAAATCCTCGTTGCTGCGGACGAACCGTACCGCACGTTCTACTGGCTCGCCGCCGAATCGGGATTGCGCGCCGGCGAACTATGCGGACTTCGCGTAGATGACCTGGACCTTGAACGATGCCTGTTACGCGTTGAGCAAAGCTCCTGGAGAGGGAAGATGCAGCAACCGAAAACGGAGAACGCGATCCGCTCGTTTGCAATCTCTCCGGAGATGGCTTCGCATCTACGAGATGTTCTCGTGTGTTGGAGGCCTAACAGTCAGCGATTAATTTTTGCCACGCGCAACGGTACTCCTTGGGATGCAAACCTTCTCGTGAAAAGGAAGCTCCAGCCGCTTTTGAAGAAGCTGGAGATTCAGCGTTGTGGACTTCATGCTTTTCGACACGCTAACGGAACTTTGATGGACCGACTCGGCGTGCCGTTGAAGGTCAGGCAACAGAGACTCGGGCACAGCGATCCGCGTCTAACACTGGGCGTGTACACTCACGTTGCGAGTGAGGACGATGCGAAAATCGCAGGGCAACTGGGCAGAATTTTGCACCCATTTGAACCCATCCAGGAAGGAAAAGGGCTTGCTCAAATCGAGCAAGCCCTTGTGAACTGAATATGATGGCTGGTTGCGGGGGTTGGATTTGAACCAACGACCTCCGGGTTATGAGAATTAAGGTCTAACGCTAAAGCCCGTTGACGGCGCACGTTTTACGGGCGGAAAACGTCGAAAATAGGCCCGGATTTGGTGAATTTCGTACGCGAACGTACGCAAAATTTTCCCGCGATGCCACCAAATTTTCTCGGGGCGTTTTTCGGGCGTTAACGGACGTCAGATTTAGGACGCGAATTTTTCAGTTCGCCGAACTGTGTCGGGTTTTGCCGCTACCATCGGAAATGGTTTGCCACGATCAGGCGTCGTTTCAGTACGAGCAGTCCCACGATCCCCGCAATCAGCATCGCGTAAGTGGATGGCTCGGGAGTAATGTCCGTAGCCGTGTAGGTCACGAGGTTTCCACCGTCGAATCCTTCGAGGTAGTTGTCCACATCATTGAACATCCACGAGGGGATGCCATCGGCGGAAAAGTAGATGGCTCCAAGGCTGTACGCTGAGCCTCCGAACGGATTACCACTAGCGGCCGCAATCCACGAGCCGTCGCCATAAGGCGCCTGGTCAAGAGTCATGGAATAGCCGTTCACGGTTCCAGTCAGCGCGGTTACTTCGTCCACCGTGTTGGTGAACAGGTAGACTCCGTTAGGCTGAAAGAACGTTCCAGTCACTTGCTCGACGGTGAGTTGTGCCTGTAAGTTGATGGGCGTTGTGTGGGTTAGCCCGCAGAAACAATTCGTTACGGTAATGTCTACGGTGTCGGCGTGCGTTGCGCCTGCCACAAACAGAACTGCCACTGCTATTGCCAGCTTGATGCTCGGTATCGAAGTCCCCCGAGGCAACGGGTTTCACGCCTTCCGTCACGCCAACGCAAGCCTGATGAATTCGTTTGGGGCATCCGAGAAATTGCGTCAGCAAAGACTCGGACACGCCGCAGGCTCGCCCATCACGAATACGGTCTATACGCACGTGATTAGCGAGGATGCCAAGCGTGTCGCAGCCCAGTTAGGCGATGCCGTATGGGGAATTTCGTACGCGAGCGTACGTGAAAAGGGAAACGGCCTAGAGGTTACCGCCTCTAAGCCGTTTCAAATCAACTAGGAAATGGTTGCGGGGGTTGGATTTGAACCAACGACCTCCGGGTTATGAGCATTGAGAAGGCTATTCTGACTATTTCTTGTTGTCTTGGCTGCTGCGTGTTGTCAGTGATTTAGCGATGCGCAACAGGAGCAGTTAAGACAGGCAGAAACCACCCGAAGCAGGCAAGTGTTAGCATCGCGTTAGCACGGATTGGAAATTATTTTGGGATTCCGAAAATGCCTGCGATGATTGGTGGAGATGGCGGGGCCCGGCCCGTGACCTCCTCGTTGCGAATGAGAAATTAACTGTTCAGGATGTCCCCAAAGTCCTGAGCGTTCAACAAAACGCCTTCAGCGGCCGCAAGCTGCTGAAGGCGTTTTCTTTGGTCGATTGGACACTCGTATGGACACCGGCCCGAACCTCAGTCCTTCGAATGGGCCTTTTCCGGCGACCCGGTAAAGGAGGTCGTCTTGCCTTCCATTTTCGTTCAGATGTGATTCGGACAGATCATGCTCTTATTCCCTCGCTAGATCGCCGCCACAATCGCCTTCTTGGCGATCGCATCCCGCACGATGTGATGAACACCACCGTCGATCGCTGGGCATCTCCGCGTCTCGCCACCGAGTCGCGCCCTTCGTGGTGATGTTAGTCGACGACTCAAATCCGGCAACCGCGCGACGTGACTTCGCGACGTCCGTTCCCAAATGAACAGAATTGGGTTATTCTTCCATCACGTACCTTGAAGAAGCTCATCGTCGGTCGCAAATGGAAACACTACCTCGCGGCGCGGTCTCGCTCGCAATTCAAGGCTAATGCCCGCTTCGCAGGCGATCGGCGAAAGCGTCGCCTCGCTGCACTTAGACGTCCGCGCGTTAAGCAATTTAAGAAGGATGTTAGAATCGCCGGCCCGGAAGTATTCTCACTAATTCAAAATGCGGACGCGATGATCTCGTTTTTCAATGACGTCAGAATGGCCGCGCGGACGCGTAACGTTTATGTGGACCTTTCTGGCGTTAGAGTCATGACGCCCGATGCGATTGCCACGCTTCTGGCAACGATCCATCACTGCAGGATTCGGGGCGCTCGGCTATCCGGCAACGTGCCGTCGGATTCGGCGACGCAGCAAATGCTCAACGATTCGGGGTTCAGGACGTATGTGCGCAATTCGCCGAACTTTCAGTACCTAGCCCCGAAGGGGCACATCGAGCAACGTACCTTGAGCGGAGAAACATTTCAGAATCGATTCGACCAACAATTGGCCCGGAGGTTGATAGAATTTGCGACATTGAGGTTGACGGGGAAAGCACAACCACATAGGCCCAGCTTCAGCGTATTTTGTGAAGCGATGTTGAACACTTTTAACCACGCTTCAGAAGCTGACCGGTCGCGTCAACCGTGGTGGGCCTCCGTTTATTTCGATGCCATACGCAAGCGGGCATGCTTTACCTTCATCGATCTCGGCGTTGGCGTCTTTGAGAGTCATAGGTTCACGATGCGCCTGAACATCCTTAAAGGTCTACGTATTCTCAATCCTGGCGAGATTTTGAAAAAGCTATTTCACGGAGAAATTCCTTCTACAACTAAGTTACCTGGCAGAGGCAACGGAATTCCAGGAATGTGCGACCATTGCAAGGCAGGCCGCATCAAACAACTCATGGTCATCACGAACAAAGCGATCGGGAACGCCGAAACCGAGACCTACAGCGTTCTTGCTAATGATTTTGCGGGTACTTTAGTATACTGGGAGATATGATCATGATTGGTGAACGTTTGGACCTGAATATCGCCACCGAATTTACGGACACGCCAGGCCCGCGTAAATGTTCCGAAGGCGAAGATTCTGGTCAGGAATTTCTCGAGGACTTACTCCGGCCAAGATTTTTGTCCGCTCGTGACGCGAACGCAATCCTCCACATCAATTTGGATGGCGCGGTGGGATATCCAACCTCGTTTCTGGAGGAGGCTTTCGGCGGGCTCGCGCGAGAGTTTGGAAGCGCGACCGTTCAGCGAATCCTTGAGATAACGTGTAACGACGAACCATACCTCAGAGAGCAAATCGCCAAATATATCCGGGAAGCGAATTCACTAAAGTGAAGAAGGCGGGAGGATTCTTCCTCGCGCTCGCTCTGCTCGCCGGAGCCATATTCTACGGCTTTTACAAGGTAAAGACCAACGTAACCTATACACTCGACTTCGGAAGCGTTGCCGACGCCTTTGTCCTCCTGGTGGTAGGTGCCCTCGTAGAATACGCATACCTGAAGCAGTCCTCAGAGAAAAGCGCCGACAACGATCTTCTCCTTACCATCGTGGCGGAGGCAAAAACCGCATTTAGCAAACTTGCGGATTTAGAGCAGAACTGCGAAAGCGGCAAGGTTCTCACAGCTCAGCAGCGCCGTTCGTTGACCTGTGCCGAACGCGAATTCTCAAATGCGGTCCACTCGGTTGAAAAGGCACTGGACTATTGCACAATAGATTTGCGTTCGCTCGCGTTCGACAAATTGAAAGATGCGCGCGTGTCGCTCAAAGACTGCCTCACCGATACCCCGTTTCCTGGTCCGTACGACCCCGCAAGTCTCGTGCGTATTCGTACCGCATTCAAGGCGATGCGCGACGAACTGACGCGAATAGCATTCGCAATCAATCATCGATGAGCGACGGGACCTATTTCGCTTCGACAGGATCTTGCTGGTGAGCGTTCGCGCAACGTTTCGAGTTCGAAACGTTGGAATCGTATGGAACTCATGTTTCTATGCCTCGTCGGCGAGCGGCCCCGCTCGTTGCCTCGCAGTTGGTGGCTCGCTGAGGTCCCATGCACCCGTTTGAAGAACCGATGCAGCATGTGACAATGCGACCCTGACAGAAAGCTCGATCGATTTTGCGGGGTCGAGGACGCGGGCACTGAGCAAGTCTCGAACGTCGCAACTGCGAGCATCGAATCCCCAGTGTGGCGAGGCAGAATCTCGTATCTCCGACAGTACTTCGGTAGGACTCTTGTGTGCATTCACGATTAACTGGTGGACCGGCTCTTCCAAAACTAAAGCAACCGCCTGCCGCGCATCGACGTCCAGTGCGGTGCCAGTTTTGTCATCCTTTAACGCTGCTCCTGCCCGCAGTAGCATAATGCCTCCGCCAACGACGCTCCCGTTCTCCAACGCCGAGCGCGCTGAATGCATGGCGCTTTCAAGCCGATACTTCTCTTGAGCTCGATCAGCATCCGTTAGGCCACCGATCTTGATCACTGCGAGTCTGCCGGCTAGCTTAGCGAGACGTACCTGCAATCGCTCTCGGTCAAACGCGCCGGACGTGTACTCGATTTGCGCTTGCACTGAGCGAATGCGATCACGTATGGCTGTGGTTGCACCCGCACCTCCCATGATGGTGGTGTCGTTCCTCGTGACGACCACTTTTTCCGCTTTCCCGAGATGTTCAAGGCCCACATTCGTTAGTGGTACACCAAGATCCAAGCTCAAGAACTTGGCGCCAGTCAGGATGG
This sequence comes from uncultured Acidobacteriota bacterium, assembly GCA_963795005.1. GTDB lineage: Bacteria > Acidobacteriota > Terriglobia > Acidiferrales > UBA7541 > Palsa-295. Next base: position 173,471 of record CAWCGE010000031.1, read on the forward strand.
CGAAGTCTTCCATGAGTGCTCTCCGCCCGGCAGCTTGACCGGGAGCCTTGACGGCGACACACCGAAGAGTTCCCTTAACATTATTGACTGCCAGAGTCGACAGAGCTTCGCCCTCAACGTTTCCCGCCACGATTAACAAGTTCGTGTTGGATTTGGCGACTGCCTCAAGAAGCGGCAAAAGGTCTTTCATCGAGTGAATCGACCCTTCATAGAGCAGTATTCCGCAATTGTGGAGAACACATTTCATGGCCTCAGCATCCGTCACGAAATATTCGGACAAATACCCTTGGTCGAAAACTGTCCCTTCGACGATCTCCAATGTGGTCTCGTCCTTGTCCGAAGCTTCTAACGTGATGACGCCATCCTTGCCTGCGCGGCTTATCGCTTCGGTGACCAGGGCACCAATTTTTGAATCGCCACTCGCGGCAGTCGTCGCGACCGCAGTCACCCCATCTCCCACGGTCTGCAGAACGCTGACGGCGATGTACTTTAAGACGCTTTCAATTGATCGTCCCATGCTTCCAATAACGTCCTTCTGATGGAATCCTTTTTCGATGAGTTCCTGTCCCTTGGTCATAAGGCCGGCAGCGAGAATCGACACGAGTTTCGAGCAATCCCCCGCACCATCGTAGACAGTGGAAGCAGCGTCCCTAATCTTCTCTATACCTTTCTCTTCAAGCGGATTTAAGGACTTGATACCGCGCGCAATTAGAGCTCCTCGATACAGCTCCGCTGTGCCAGCGAATGTTTGAGAGATTGCAACCGAAGTTCCGTGCGGCCCGAACGCCGAAGCAATAGCCGCCCGTACAAGATTCGCCCCACGTATCACAATCCCTCTTGAGTCCGTGGATGCGAGCAGCGTCCCGCCCAGTGCGGGTTCCTTCAGTGCGCTGGTGTCATATGGCCACTTAAGGTGGTCTTCCTCTGCTGTCTCTGCAAGGACAGCCCGCATGGTCGCGACAAGATCGTCATGAAGCTTTTCATCGCATCCGGCTTCGGCTCGATTATAAAGAATGCATCGAATGTGTTTATAGTCGAACGGAACATCCTCGATGTTGCCAGCAATTATTATCGTCGGCACGCCCAATGCGTCGCATAGACCCAACTCATAATTGACGTTAGGATTTCTAGTCGACACATCAGCCACCACGACTCGTGCGGCCCAGAGATTGCGCCAGATATCATTGATTATCACTTTCGTGCCGCGGATCTCATCCGAGCGTAACGTAGCTAAGCCCACGCTCACGGCAGCTGGCTTAATAATCTTTCGATAATAGGAATCGAAGGGTGGACGAAACGGCATCAGTACAAAGCACAGTTTGTCATCCACTTTTGGCCGGTAAACCATAGTGACTATCGCTCCCCACATGGCTGAAGCTTCGACCGGGCCGAATGCACGATCATCGCGCACACACCAGGGTCGCTATTTATTTCATGCGTTTATTCTCGTGTGGAAATTCTACCTCCAGACTGATGTGGCTTTGGAAGTGTCGAAAGGTATTTAATTTGGTCGGAGTACGTTGACCATTTGTTGAAAAGCCTCTCTAGTAGCGAATATCCCTCCACGACCGTAATCACGCACCACGCAAATGCTGGGACGAGCCACCACCAATGTCGCAGTGCGGGTACATACGTTGCACTAATGAGAACGTAACCTGCCGCCGCTTGCAAGTTGAAGTCCAACCCGTTACGGATGTACGTCTCAATGGTGAAATCGTTTGGCTGAATGATCGCAGCGTGATATTGGTCGTACCACCGCGACCACTCGAAATCGTCGTTCAGGGTGTCGCTTTGGAGTTTGATCAAACGTGCAAACTCCGCTTCCTTCTGCGGTTCAGGAAGATCAACTGCGACCTCGCACATGCGATCGAAAACCTTCTGATCGACAACTTGTGAATCTTTGGGTGCTCGGTCGCCTAGCTGCTCTTTGACGAGACTTCGCCATCTCGCATCTCGCCAAGGCCTCGCGTTTGTCACAAGTAAGGATGGGTCGCTCAGTCGATAACCAATAGCGTTCCCAATTTTCCTTCCGAGAGTGCTGGAAGTCGCCGCCACTAATCGCGTCATCGAATTTCCAATAACGAAGGCAACCGCTATCGCTATTGCGATTTTGGTTTTGTACCCTAAGAACTCCGCTGTGACGAAACGTGCGTAGAACCATGGGTGGCCAAGCTGGAAGATAATGAGGGCCACAAAGCCGGGAACAATCCCAGCAACGAACTGAAATACTCTCTCGATCGGATATTTTGATAGGTCCAACTTGTCCCCAAACGAGGCGAACGGTACCACATTTCAGGGTGAGGAGTTTTACTGATTTCGTAACACGCCCCGGAATAACGTTCACGCGGGCGGAATAGCCGTGCGGCAATTTTGTCGGGCCGTCAAAACGGAGTAGGGAGTAACGTCCGGCGATCCGATTTTGAGATTCGCAAAATGGTCAGATCATGAACTTGACGCCGCGGAGCGGGAGCCCGCGGCTATTTACTGATTCGAGAAAGTACCATTGCGGGACACGGGTCGCGGCTCGAGACTGATATCTCGGAGGCCGGCGATGCGAAGGTGCAAGTGTGGGAATGAGGTTGCCCGAAACGCGAAATTCTGCCCTAAGTGCGGCCATCGGTTCACGAGCGGTCTGGTGAAAGGCCTGGCGTGGTTCATCGGATTGATAGCGCTGATTTCCATAATCGGAATCAGCCAGTCGGGAACCAACAGCTACGTTCCGCCACCTCCTACGGTCCAGGCAGCTGCGAGCGCTCCCACTAAACCCCCGAAGCCGGCCGACAAGATCGCGGCGCGAAAGGCGTACGCGAAAGTGATCGACCAGCAAATGCTAGATATGGGGATCGAGTCCAGAACATACACGGTAGGCGCCGATGCAAAGACCTTGGTCATCGAAGACGCTCTGGCGGGAAGGGTCCGGCAAAACTCGATCCAACAAAACGACAATCTATTCGACAATCTGCGCGCGCTCGGATTTACCCACCTCAAATATACGAACAACTTCGAGGACGATCTGAATTATGGGGTGGTGTGGACCATCAAGCCCTGACGCGGCCGCCGATTTTGAGAATCGCAAAATACCTGTCGGGCGATGGCGCGGAACTACCGGAAAACGGTGGCGACACTCCTCTCGGGCGAATAACTGAACGGTCGAGTCATTTTCGGATTCCAAACATCGTCGCGCGGCTCGAACGGTAGGACCATTCGCGACGAAAAAATAATCGAAATCCTCCTTGCTGCAGACAACCATTTTTGCTATTACTAAATCTTATTAGTCAGAGGGACGTTTCGAACCCTCGCGACGTCAGCGTCGTAAAAGTCGAATACTTCGGGAAAATTCTTCCTCGATTCGGGAAACCAGCGGCAGTAAGGCAAAAGGCAAGCCAGCTCGATCCAAGGCCCCTCAGCCACCACCCCAAGGAAAACGCAGCGTAACGCCGTGATTTTTGACTTCGCGATTCTTTCTCGCGTCGTCTACTTGTCGTGGCGGAGCTGCGTCTGCTCCCATGTCGGGCCGGATCAAGATTCCCGATTACATCGCAGATCCCGCGCTTCTTTTTGAGGGAAACCGCGCCAGAGTCATCGAAAGATTTCAAGCCGAGGATATGTGCGACATGCGCGACGGTCGAAAGCCATCCGCACGACGGTGCGGGTCTCAGAAGGTTCGATCAAACCGTTGGCCGGGCACAATGGAGTTGAGTTCTTACCGAGTCACGAATTTCGGTCACATCGAAGTGCCACAAAGCGGCCGGCTTTCATCGAGGATGAGTCCACGCCATCCGTTGTCAAACGGCGATTTTCGCCGCGGCGCGTACCACAACCTACTAGATGGAGCTAACCCCGTCACAATCCTAAGTTGGGGGAATCGTAACCGCCACAGCAACGCCGACAATTATTCATCTGCGGTTTCGAGTGCAGTGGAACATGACCCTGAGTTAATTCAAGCGATACGCGAGTTATCGGAGGAGCCCGCCAATGCGAATGCCATCGGACGTCCGTGAGCGGCGCCGCGAGAAGCGGGTCTCGCAAGGCGAACTTGGCCTAGAACTCGGTCGAAGCCAATTTTGGGTTTCGCTGATTGAGCGCGGCCAAATTGCGTCGGACCGGGCGACCTGCCAACACATGCTGCTAGCGATAGATAGGATCGCCGCGCGCAAAGATGCCATTGCAGCGGCGCAGCGTGAAGCGGCAGAGAGAGTCGCTCGCGATTTTGAGAACCTCAAATTGCACGATGCACGGTAACCAACGATGGCACGCAACCGAATGCTCAAAAAAGACTTCTTTGGCGACCCAAAGGTGGGAAATTTGCCACTCGCGTGCCGACTACTGTTTCAATCGCTGTGGGTCTTTGCCGATGATACCGGACATGGGATTGCAGACGCTCGATTGTTGAAAGCGCAATGCTTCCCATACGACCCGGACATCACGCCCGAACACGTGCGAGTATGGCTCGAACAGCTATGTAAGGCGGGAATGGTCCGAGAATATGAGATCGCGTCACAGCAATACTTCGAGGTGGTGAATTTTGCAAAACATCAGATTATCAACCGTCCATCACAGTTTGCCTACCCAAAGCCAACTCACGGAAGTATCAATGAGGACTCACTGAGTACTCCAACAGTACTCACGGATGAACGTGTGAGCACTCCCGCACCCCTCACTGACGAAAGTAAAAGGGGAAAGGGAAAGAATAAAGGGAAATGCAAAAAGGATGGCGCTGGCGCGCCTGGGCATTTTGAGAATCGCAAAATGGTGCCAGATTCCCGATTTGATCCTCTGAAGGCGATTTACTTGGAGGAGTTCGAGAGAAAATCTCCCAATCTAAAGGCCCCCTTTAACGCCAGCGACGGCAAAATGCTCAAAGAGCTGCTGAATCGGCAGCCGCAAGCCACGTACGGCGAGCTGGCCGGCTGGTTGAGGAATGCGTTCGCAAGTGACGATGCGCCGCCACTCAGGCCGATGTTTAGAATGCGCGAATTTTGCACTCACGCCGAGAAATTCGCGAATGGCCCCCTGAAGCGCGGAGGCGCCCCAATCCGCAGTGCTCCGGCCGACGGAGCCCAAGCTTCACGTCTAGAAGGGTTGGTGCGGTGATGGATAAAGAAGAATTGGCCGAAAGGATCGAATCGGCTGACGTGCCACTGCGTTATCGCCACTGCCGGTTTGAAAATTTCGATGCATATAACCAAAAACTCGCGCGGAAAGTAGCGCTCCTCGCGCAACTCGCATCGGAACGCCGAGGCGCGTTCATCTTTGGCCCAGTCGGGGCGGGGAAGACACATCTCGCGACGGGGATGCTTGCTTCGTTCATCCTGGCCGGCGCGACGTGCAGGTTTATAGGCGCATCTGATTTCGTCCACAGGGTACAAAGCGCCTTCGGCAACGCAAGGGAAGTTGTGGGCGAGTTGCTCGACTGCCATTGCGTACTGATTGACGACCTTGGCGCAGAGCGCGCAACAGAAGCATCCCGATCTTCACTGATCTACCTGGTGGACCAGCTTTATGCTGCGCGCAAGCGAATAATCGTGACAAGCAACCAGGTTCCCCAAGACGTTCATGCGTTCGAGCCGCGCATCATGTCCAGGCTGAGCGAAGTGTGCGGCTTGGTGGAGTTGGGTGCCGATGACTACCGGATTCGAACTGCGGAAGCGCGACAGAAGGCAGAACACTGCAAAGTAGCGATGCCAAAGACCGTAAATTAGTCGCGCGTCGTGCGTAAACGCACGTTTTAGATAATCCGATTGAAAATCCAGAACTTAGCCGCCGCGTCTTGGCGGCTTTTGCTTTTTCAGGAGACTTTTCGATGCATGACCTGCTGACAGTTACCGAAGTCGCCAGCCTGCTGCGCGTTCCAGCATCTTGGATCTACGCAAGAACGGCCGACGGCGGCGCGGAAGAGATCCCGCACCTAAAGCTTGGCCGGCATCTCCGATTCCGCCGCGCGGAGGTCGAAAACTGGATCGAACGTCATCACCGCGGTACGAATTCTGCGGGTAGCGAACCCGAAGAGGGAATTGCGGCTTCCCAACCGAGTGAAACAAAGAGCGTTAACAAAGACAAATTATCTGCTAACAGCGGGTGCTAACAGACAGATGCCAAAAAAGAAGCCACGAACGGAGTCGCAGCGTGCCGCCGGGAAGCGGAATCTTGTCGAATTCAACAAATCCCGCGGTGGTCGGCCAGCCATGAAGCATGGCGTCGGCACCTTGATCGCTACGGGCGAGATGCCGCTTGTGGCCGGTGCAATCGAAGTCGAGCGAGCCGTTGCGGAAATCATCGCAGGCATCGTGCAAGACCTGGGCGGTTCTGAGAACGTCACGAACGCGCAGCGGGTCATTTTGAGCGGCCTACGCCTGTCGCTGCTCGTGCAAGGCTTGGCCGAGTTCCACATCAAGGCCACGGGCGTCGTAAACCCGAAAACCCGCAAGACAAACTCGCTTCTGACCGTCGCTGCCACGTTTATCAATTCCGCCAGGCTTGGCGCGCTCGCGTTGGGACTCGGACGGGTGGCGCGGAAGATCGGCCCCTCGACGTTGACGGAGTACTTGGACTCCCGTAGCGCCGCACCTGCACAGGACGAGGCGCCGCAATGAGGAAGAGCCTTACCATTCTCGACGCCATGGACGATCCGAAGCTCTTCGGACCATGGTTCCGGGGCAAGTCCTGGAGCGCCTGGCGCGCATTTCTAGCCGCTCTGTTCGCTCTGGAGATGACAGACGAGAGCCTCGAGGTTTACCGGCGCCACACCGGGCGCAAAGCCGTGCCGTCATCGCCGTTCAGAGAGGCATGGTTGTGCTGCGGCCGGCGCGCCGGAAAAAGCCTTATTGCCGCGCTGATCGCGGTATATATCGCGTTGTTTCGAAGCTACGAGAAATACCTAGCGCCGGGCGAAGTCGCGACGGTCTTGGTCATCGCAGCCGATAGAAAGCAGGCGAGAACAATCCTTCGCTACGTGCGCGCGTTTGTCCGTGAGATCCCACTTCTGTCGAAGATGATTTCTCGCGAACTCAAGGAGTCAATTGAGTTTACAAACAGGACGGCTATCGAGGTTCATACCGCGTCGTTCCGGACTGTAAGAGGCTACACGGTCGCTGCGGCACTGAACGATGAAATAGCGTTCTTTTTGGGCGACGAAGAGAGCGCAGAACCCGCCGGCGAGATTATCGCCGCTGAACGACCGGCGATGCTCACGCTACCGGGTGCGCTGCTTCTTTCGCTCAGTTCCCCGCACGCGCGCCGCGGTCCGCTCTGGGAGTCGTTCCAGAAGTACTACGCCAAAGAGCACACCAGCATACTTTTCTGGAAAGCGGATTCCCTATCCATGAATCCGAAGCTAGACGCTTCGATCATCGCAGAGGCTTACGAGCGTGACCCGATTGCAGCGGCTGCGGAATATGGGGCTGAGTTTCGCAGCGATTGCGACTCGTTCGTTTCGCGTGAGGTAATTGACCGGTGCGTGGCAAAGGAACGCATCGAGCTGCCCTGCGTTGAAGAAACACGCTATTACGCGTTCGTTGACCCGTCCGGCGGATCGTCGGACTCGATGACGCTGGCAATCGCGCACCGGAACAAGATCGGACACGCCGTGCTCGATTTGGTCCGAGAAAGCAAGCCGCCGTTTTCGCCCGATAAGGTGTGCCGCGAGTTCGCCGGTACGCTCAAAGGGTACCGGATTTCGCACGTGGTGGGCGATGCCTACGCAGGGGAATGGCCACGCGAACGGTTCTCGGTTCACGGTATTCGATACGTGCCTTCGGAACGATCACGGTCTGAAATTTACTTAGATTTCCTGCCGCTACTGAACTCGCGCCGCGCGGAGTTGCTCGACATGCCGCGCCTGGCAGCTCAGTTGGCGAACCTCGAGCGTCGCACTTCACGTGGCGGCCGCGAATCAATCGATCATGCACCCGGCGCGCACGACGATATTGCTAACAGCGTTGCCGGGGCGTTGGTACTGGCCGACAGCGATCATAGCAGCGCAAATCCAGGGTTTCTCTTGGTCGGCAACGGTCTCGGTCAACCGCTACGGACGGTCACCGTTGGCGCGCCGCCAGCCGATTGGCGCGATCCGAAGTTCTACAAAGGCCGCACTCATTTTTAGAGGAGCCGTAACGATGAATGAAAAAACACAAGGCTTGAAGAGCGCAGATCCCTTGGTCCTACTTTTGGACTACGTTGCGTTGAAACAATCGCGCATCCGCAAAGCTGGGTCGTGGTGTTTCTTTTGCGGTGACGACCAATCGCTCGCGCGCTGCGGATGCCCCATGCCGGAATCGCTCGGATGCAACGCCCAGCGCGTATGTTCGGATTGCGCCAAGGCACATCGTGCTATCGCCGGACACCTCAAGCAAATGTTCGCGGCGCCGCGCGTTGACCGGGTTTCATCCGTTCGCGCAAAGCTGTTCAATCAGATTTTTGGCGCAGCCGAAGAGCTCGCCGAAAAGGCCGGAACGCCAATGGAACGCTCGCTGTATCACTTCATTGCGCAGGCTGACCCGTACGAAGACGAAAAGCCCCACTTCAAAGGCATGATCCTCGACGCATTCAACAGGGCTAACTTCTCCGATTTCGTCGGACTTGCGAAAGAACTCGACCGCGAAAAAGACTCGGAATTGGCGTTGAAACTGGCGCGTTGGTTTTCCTGCATTCGCTGAATCAGCGAAACAAACCAACTGTATCGCGCGCGGAATCCGCGCGTAAGGAGACTTCGTGCAACTACATGCAAGCGCACTTGGCGTTGGGGCTGGCACCGCCGTTCAACTTATCGCGGCGCCTGGCGCAGGAAAGCGGATAACGGTCCTCGGCTTCGTCGTTTCGGTCGGAGGCGCGACGAACGTCTCGCTTATTGACTCAGTGAACCCCGCCAACACAAAGCAATGGAGTTTTGCAGCCGATGAACACGCAGAGCCGGGGAGAGCACGCTGGGAGCTTTCGAACAATGCAGCTCTCAACTACACCACGAGCGCAGCCGGTCCGACCTCTATCCAGGTTGATTACGTAATTGAGTCAACTGGCGGAACGGGCAACTAGGATTTTCGGATTCACAAATTCAGCGGTGCAAAAAGGAGATGCCATGTCTACAGCAGCCGAATTGAGGAAGGAACAACTGAAAGCGGAGCTGGCAGTACTGGAGACCGAAGAGCAGCAGAAGAAAACGCTCACTGCGGAATTGATCGAAGCCGAAACCGCGGCCAACGAAGCGCGCCGGTTGTCCCAAATCAACAAACAGAAGCTTGCGGAGGCACTCGCCGGGCTGGAAGAGCTATCCCGTGAGGCCGGTCTGATTCCGCAGGGCCTGAGCGCGATGCGGACCAAAATGGATCTTCGCAAGCAGCAAGCCCACCAGGCCGTAAACGAACTCACAGTAGAGCGCGACAAATTGGAGAGCGAATTCAATAAGAAGAAATTCGCGCTCAACAAGATCGTGGAGCAAATCGCGGAGCATCCAGCCTACAAGGCTGCGCGCGAGAAACAGCGTTTCTTGGTTACGGAAGCGACGACGTTGGCGAAGAGCGTTTTTTCGGCTTCGCTCAATGAAGTCCCTGCGGTCTTGAAGAAAATCGAGATTCTCGCGGACGCCGAAAATCAGCTGCTCGGCAATGCGCGCGGCGCGCTACGCGATGCTGGACTGCCCGACATAAAGCCGCTGCTTACACGATTTGTTCAGAGAGTTGTTCCGCGGCAATTGATGGACGCGATCCCAGGAGCTCGCACGGAAGTCTTCGATGCGGTCAAGCATGTCACCGAGCAAGTTTCGCGACCGGTGCTGCAGTGAAACCCGTCAGCCAATTATTTGCACGGCTCCGCGTGCGACGCGATGAGAAGGAACTCGAAAAAGCACGCCGCGAAGGGTTCGAAGCCGGTCGCAGACACGCAGAGATTATCGGGCGTGTGGAGTGGGCAAAAGCTGCGCTTGCGACCGCTGAGAAAACTGGTGACCTGGTCCTGATTCAAAAGGCCAGCGAAAACGCCCTCGCCGCAGCTGCGGAACTGAACGAAATGAACCGCGACGGTATCACCGAGAATGAGCGACTTGCAGAGTTGATCAGACAGATGCAGGAAGGAAAATAACATGGGCTCCATCCCCGGACCAATAATCCAATTCCGCATAAGCCAGCCTGAGCTGAACGCCGCAGTGCAGCCGGCCTTCGCACAGGTGCGCCAGCAATCGCAATCCCTCACGAATGGCATTGCTGAAGACTGGAAACGGATGGCGGCGCAAATCCGGGCGAGCGTAGCGCAGGGGCTTTCCGCGGACAAAGAGACTGTGGCATTACGCACGCAGATCATCGGAATGCTCGACCGGCAGATCGCGGGATACCGGGCACTCAATGAACTTTCACAGAAAGAGCTATCGAACCTCAAAGCCGCAACGCTAGAACGCGAACGGCAGGCCGACGCGCTGAAGCGGAGTGTCGGGGTTGGAGTAACCGGCGGCACGTCGAGCGCGCTGGGGCAAGTTTCGGCCCAAACGGTACTGGGGATAGAACGTGTTCTTGATTCGGTGGTGAATCGCTACTTGGGTGGCGCGGCAGGCGCGGCATTTCGTACCGTCCGTGATGTTTCGTATTACTCGAATCAAGCAAGCGGAGGAACGGGTGGCGGAAGTTTGGCCGGCGGCCTTTCCAGCGTTCTTGCTTCGGTTTCTCCAGCTACGCTCGCGGTTGGCGGCCTTGTGACGGGCCTTGTCTCCACAGGAGCGATTCTCGCGAGCGTTACGCATTCGATGACTTCGTACGCGCAGTCTGTTCAAAACGTCGCCGCTGCGACCGGCCTGTCGTATTCGGAGACGCAGAGATTCCGTGAACTGGCAAAAATCACCGGCGTTGATGCTGATGGTTTAACGCAAAGCTTCGGACGATTGCAGTCGGAACTCGGCAAATTCATCGTGAGCGGAAAGGACTCAGAAGGCACGACACAAAACTTCGTCAAAGTTCTCGATAAATTCAACATCTCTGTGACCGATTCGGGCGGAAAGCTTCGTCCGATTGGTCAGATCATGTCCGACTTTGCGGCGGCTCTCGCGCAGATTCCGGACACCGAGACTCGGACCGCTGTCGGAATGGACGCCATGGGTATCCGCGGAAAGATTCTCGTCCAAGTCATAGACAACCTTCGAGCGTCGGGGCTGACGCTGAAACAGGCGCTCGATGAAGTAAACAAGGCGAGTCTTTCTGACGATACGATCAAGGGATTGCTACGCGAGAAGAGAAGTTGGGACGACCTCATCGTTTCGATTGATGCGGCGAAGCTCCATGTGGAGGCGTTCATCGCAACCCACAAGGCGGAAGTCGGCTTCGCGGGAATTCCGGGAGTGGCGCCCGCTCTAGGCGCGTTGGGGGCCATCTATCGCGGAACTTCCTACCTCTACGATCCTGGGGCGCCAGGATCGACCGGAGTTCCAACGGCCGCGAGTGCGCAAGGATTGATCGAAGAGTATGCCAGCAGGAATAATCAGCTTTTACTGACCCGCGCGGAGATCCTCAAAGCTGGCGGGCAGGCAGAGTATCAACTCTTGCAGGCGGAACAGAAATACGCCGAAGCGGTAAAGGCAAGCAACGGAGCAGACGCCGAAAAATACGCAGACCAAATTGCATCGCTGAAAGCCGTTATCGAACTCCAGAAGCAGAGTGCGGAAGAACACAAGAGGTTCACCGAATTCCTGCTCAACCCCGGGACCGGAAGCCTCACCGCGGGTCGTGAACGTAATAGCTTGCAAGCCCTAATTGGGGGCCTTCTAAATCCAGGACAAGGCGGCGCACCTGACATCGGCATCGGAATCAGCACGTCCACGAACTACCTTACGGGGATTCTCGGTCCAGCTGCTAAGGCTCCGCTCAACGGTGCCGACATTCTGCAGCAGATCAACAAAGAGCACGAAGACCTGTTCAAATCTCAGGCTGCGATTGATGCCGAGCACTACCAAGACGAACTCGACACGCTGAACGATGCGCTGAAAAAACAGCTTATCTCGTACCAGGAATATAGCGACGCCGTCAAAAAGCTTACGCAGGATCGCAACAAAACCCTTTCGGATGCGGCCAAGAAATATGATGACGAAGCCGGAAAGCTCTTTGATGACCTGCTTGCGGGCCATACTAAAGATTTTACGAAGGCGCTGCTCAAGGATGTCGAAGAGATTGCAACCGGCCCAGTCAAGAAGTCGTTCGAATCCCTGATTGGCAGTCAACTGCAATCTCTCGCGGATATATTCAGCGGGAAGGCACCTGCAGGCGGCGCCGGGACCGGCGGAACTGGCGGCGGTGCATTGTCGAGTGTTTGGGGCGCGCTGAAAGGAATTTGGAGCGGCAAGACGCCTGGATTTGTTCCAGGCAGCACTGGAAGCGTTGGTGGACTCGGTGGCGCGGCTTCTGCGGGCCAAGCTAATGTTGGAACAATGGACGTTCGCGCCGGCGTGGTGAATATCTACAGCCTCGGCGTGGCATCAGCAGGCGGCGCTGGTGGAATAGGAAATTTCTTCGGAGCGAACAGTCTGCTTGGTGGGACAGGCAACTTTTTTGGGAATCTGAATCCATTCGGAGGTTCTAGCAGTTCAGGCACGTCTCCATTGGGGGGGCTTCCGGGGGCAGCTACCGGGCTTTCATCTCTCAGCAAAGTCATCAACGCGGTGAATCCTTATCTCGCTGGTGCGGCGACTCTCGGTATTGGTCTTGCAACTGGAAACGAATCCGCAATGGCGATTGGCGCGGCGTCGCTCGCTGGCAAAGCGGCGAATGCCCTATCGGGAATAAGCGGCCTGCCTTCGGGGTTGAGCAGCGCCCTGGGGCAGTTCGCCAGCGCGGCGCCGGGATTTGGGATTGCGGCAGGCGGAATTATCGCGGCCGACCAAAGCAACACGGTAGCTGGGAAACTTGGCGGAACTCTCGAGGCTGGCGCGGGCGGCGCGCTCGCTGGCCTTGCGATTGGAGGACCGATAGGCGCGGCGATTGGCGGAGCCGTAGGGCTTATCGGCGGCGCAATAGCGAGTATCTTCGGCGGCGGTCCGCAGGGGTTTGCGGCCAGCGTCAAGCACGCGATGACGTACAACCAGTATCATGCTCCACTGTCTGAAAACTTCTCGTTCGCTTCGAATGGTTCGATTGCAAACACTCTCGGGACGGGATTCTTTCAGTCTGGAAGCCAGTTCTCTCAATACGCGCTTCCAGCGAACACGCCGTTCTACGCAAGCGCGTTGACCGGGCATCTTACCTGGCAGCAACTCTACCAACTACAGAACAGCGGGCTGAATCCGAATGCGCCGTTCTTGGGGAATCCAAATACGAATCCGTATGTGGGACAAGGACCGGTCGGAGTACATGCCGGGACGCCTCCGCCGACGGTGAATGTGACAATGAACCTGCCTGGATACATTGATGCTCAGAGCGCAGCAACCGCGCTCACGCCGCACGCCGCAACCATCGCGCAGTTGGTCACAAAACAACTTAGCAACTCATCGTCGGGATTTGCTTCGAGCGCGCGCCGAGCGGTGTGGATGCCGTAGAGGTTTACGGTCGGCTCACAATGCGATCTCGAACATAATCTCCGAAAAGGTCTTTCACCTTCTTGGCGGCATCGTTCATTTCATCTTGGGAGAGATTTGCATGAATGGATTCTATTTGGTCCCTTGTGACGATTCCCTTTTCTTCGAGCACTGAAATCAGACACTTCAGTCTGACCAGCGTGGTCGTATGTAAATCAATGAGTGACTCAATGAGAATATCCATTTGAACCTCCGAAGTGGATTGTAGAGGCGATTCAGTGAAAAGCAACTCGTCTTCGGGATTTGCTAACAATGCTCGCAGGGCCGTGTTCCTGCCGTAGTTTCGGAATCTCAAAATACAACCAAGTTTCTGGAGACGGGCGAAGGAATTCGGCGCCAGAAAGCGGGACCTCACCCGTGAATCACGCTGAACTCCGCGCGTAACGCCGCCGCGTCCGTCAGAGGCCTGAACAACCTCCAAAACAGCGGCGGTTTACATCAGCGGGCCGGACGATCCGCGTCGTCTGGCCCGTTTCTATTTGCAGGACAGATTTGATTTTCAGGTGAACGGGCAAACGACGATGGCGACCTGAAAGGGGCGAACAAGAGCGCCCTGGAAATCGCTATCGCCTCTGAGTGAGCGCGTCGGATGGTCCACCTCACCACCCGGCGCGTTCTCTTTCTTCGGGCCATTTTCCACGACTGAATCCAAGAGGAATTTCAGATGAAAAAGCTTTTTCTATTGGTGTGTGTTCTCTCTGTCTCGCTCGGGCTCGCGTCATTGCCGACGTTCGGTCAGACTGTTGCATTCCCAGGTCCCGGGATGTCAGCGTCGAGCGGGCTGACTCTCAATCCCGGATGGACCTATTTGCAGGACACCGGTTCTCTCAATTGTGCAGCGGGAACGAGCAGCTGCACAGTCAGTGCTTTCATTCCGACGACCGCCGGAAGTGTCTGGGGCGTCGTCATTCAGACCGGAAACACGAGCTCCATAACCACGACGGTAACTGGCGGAGGCGGAAGCTGGTCGCACTGCACATCATGCCACCTGAGCACCAGCAATGACGTGGTGGACGCATGGACGAACGTAACAGGAACGGCAGGGACTACGCAGGTGACGGTGACGCTTTCGGCCAATGCGGTAGGTTATTTTTTCGTGGCTTTCCTGGAAGGTCTGCCCCCTGCTGGCTACACCGCGTCGTTTGATGTTGGCAATGCGGTGGCCAATTCCAGTTGCTCCACTTCCTGTAACGGAGCGGCGCTATCTATCACGGGAACTGACCTCGTTTTTGAAGTGCATGATCCTGGTTCCTACACGGCAGGTCCTTTTGCCTGGAGCAGTCCCTACATCACAGACACAGATGGAGACGGCGTTTACCTGAACGCCACAAGCGGAACAGCGCCTGCCGTTTCCCAAGGCAGTGCGAGTTATGACTCCGTTGTGGGTCTTGCTTTCAAATCCACCGCCAATTCGTTCACTGGACCTACTCCGCTCTTCACCATGCAGAATGTGGTCACGACGAACGCGGTCGCCTTGAATTGCAGCCCGACATGCTCGCTCACCGTGCCATCTACCGGCACAGGGCACTTGCTGTTTCTAGTATCGGGAGGTGAGGCCGGTCAATATATTTCAAGAACCACCGTGCCGACCGGTGCCGGCACTTGGGTTGTGCCTACCGCTTGTGAGGGACTCGTGACTGCTTCTAGCATCAATTACACGATCAGTTGCGCGTATGTCCTTTCGAGCACGTCAGGCGCGACTTCCATCTCTATCACGATGTCAGCTAGCGCTTCGGACGTAGGATTCGCATATTTTGAAGTTGCTCGCAGCAGTGGCTCATTCGCCGTGGACACAATACCCAGCGCGAACAATAACTCCGCCAGCTTCACGCCGGGCGGAGTAGCATTCACGCTAAGCGGCACAAATGATGCACTGTTTCAGGTCATTATGTGCCCTGGCGGAGCGGAGACAGCTTCTCTGTATCCCTATTATTGGCAGCACCCCGATGGCAGTGAGTTTCTCACCAACAACGGTTCTGCCCAAGCATTGCTCAACTCTGCGAATGGAACAGCCCCGCTATGGATCAACCCTCAAAATAACGCCACGGTAGTGATCGGCGCGGCTTTCAAGTGACGAACCACACGTTCGTGAAACACAGCTAGCAAATCCATTTTCAGGCATCCGCGCGGCCCGGGAAAATCGCACGGATTCCACCGATTCGTTATACCTGATGAGGTTTTTTCACCAGTCCGAACAGCGCGAACAATCCGGCGATCCCCGCAATCAGCATGGCGTAAGTGGAAGGCTCGGGCGTATTTGCTGGAGGCGGGTCCACGGCATTCCAAGTGATCGCCGTTCCGTAGCCCTGGCCGTCACCGTTTGCGTCCATGATCTCCAGCAGGTCATAGGCACCGTCAAATTCCAGCCACGAGAAGGAGCCGTCTGCGGTGAAGTATACCGACCCGAGAGAGTAATCATCGTAGAGCCACGAGCCAATGCCCTGCGGAGCTTGAGCGAGAGTCATGGGATTCCCGTTGAGCGTGCCCGTGATGCTGGTTACTTCCCATTCGGTGCCAGGAAATAGAAACTGTTGGCCGGAATCGAAGAACTGCCCGGTGACTTGTTCCAGTGTGAATTGAGCGTTGAGCGTTAGCGGTGCGGGATTGAAACCGTAGCAGCCGTTGCACTGGGACGCGGTTACGTCCACGACGGTCGTTGAATCGGCCCGTGCCGCAGTTGCCACCAACAGAACTGCTAGTGCTGCCAATGCGATTTTCATTTTTCCACCCCAGTGACGGATTGCCCCGGGTTTGATATGCGCAACGTAGCGCTCAGGCGGCGAATATACATCTGTCGGTCGTAACCAGCAAGTAAAATTGCGCGGCGCCGGGCAGTCCCCTCGAAACGGCGTCGGCGAATCTCGTCGGAGAAAAACATGCAAACGTGGACACCTGTAGAGGAACAATCATTTTCGCAGTTGATGCGAGCAGGCCGAATGAAACGACTGGAAGCGATCCGCCTCTGTCGGCGATGCAGGAGCAATATGACGCGAGCGCTAGCGATCGCAACCGCAGACGCACCAACGGCCGAGGAAGTCGCCCGCCGTGCGGCGTTTGGGGAAACGGCGCGTTTGCGGGCCGCTGAGAGACGCGAAGCCGCAATCACCTAGACCCTCCGACAAAATCGCAGGACGGGCGGTTTTGGACGAGGGAATCGCTATTGTAGCGTCTAGTCAGACCAGAAATCCTTCCGCGAGGCCCATTTGACCGCACCAACTGTCTTGGTTTGTTCTTGCAGTGGCGCGCAGATCCCGGCGCCAGAAGGTTCAACGCTCGAAACACGCTACACGTGCCGACGCTGTTGCGCTCGGCTCGCCCGGAGGCGCAATGCTGCAGAGTGTCGAGCATGGGCGCGCCAGGCGGAACGAAACGAAGCGGCAGTTGCCGCGGCGAAACAGCGCTTGATTTTAAGAATCGCAAAATCGTTGGAGCAAACAGGGTCTATCCTGGCCCGCGGTAACGGATCAGTTACCGATTATTGTATGTGAACAGCCGGAGCTCCGAATCTCGTTGAAGATAGGCGAGCACGGCCCGGCAATCGGGGCAATTCCGTAAATGGGCGACGAACTTCGCGCTCGCCGGCATCCTTGGAAACCTCTTACACGGTCTCAGCACTCTCTTCGCCATCGAATGCACTCTAAGGTGTGGCATGGGGATTGGAAGTGAGATTTCTGCGTAGCGGTCGGAATTGCGACGGACCTCACTCAACAAGAGGAGACTTAGGATGACGAAGATAGAGACCGGGGGGGCTTTCGGCCCTTCTTCGGTCGGGTCAATGTATAGTTCAAGGAATCAACGGAGGAAGCATGGACGCAGATAGCAGGATGTCTTGGCTCTATGAACTGGCAAGGGCACAGACCGATCATGAACAGCAAATTAGTGCGGAACTTAGTACGCGAGGAGGATTATTAGCCGCGCTCGCAGCATTGATCGCGGTTGGCTTGGCAGAGCTTGTTCATTATTCGGGCGGGTCAATTCTGTCTATCATTTCGTGCGTACTGCTTAGCTGTGGCACCGCCTGTTTGCTTTACGCTTCTTGGGGACTGGACTATGAAAGGCCAGCTTCGGCTAAAAAATGGGGAGAATGGGCCAGGAAACAGCCTCCAACCAATCCCATTGATTCAGAACTTTTGGAGAGTGTGTGCGAGGATTACTGTATGTGTGCCGAAATTGGAATTCGTGCGAACAACAAAAAGGCACCGATTTTCAATGCGTCGTCACGGTTTCTGATGAGTTCTCTTTTCTTCTTGATTCTGGCCTTATTGTGGAATAGTTTCATGGCCAAATGAGCCGTTCAAAGAAAGATTCTGGAGAAGGATCCGGTCAGGGACAGCAGGAAACCGGAAAGCCCACGAGAGAGACCATCAAGAAGGGCAATCCTTAGCCCCTCCTTGGGTGGCCTGCCGCCCTTAAACTGCGTTCGCATTGCCGCTAACTTTCGGAAGTATGCAGGGCCGCGTTTGGCCGGTTGTTTTCCGCCTACCTTACCTGATTACGACTCACTCAAAGTGCCTTCTGTTTTGTGATTCTTAAAATCAGCTACAATTGAACGCGGAAATGGAACATTCGCGTCCAAGATTGTCAGCAAACGATGGGCAAGCGCCTGACGGATGATCGTTCGCAGCATCGCTGTCGTCGGCGATGAGAATAGTCTTAAGCTTGTCCAACGCGGAGCGATGGCGATGACTCGCCGTTTCAGTTGAAGTCACGTTAAGCGCTCGTTCCGAAATCTTAGGTCGGGTGGCCGGTAGGTAGACTTGGTTTTGCAGTGTGGGCACTCGCGTTCCCTACCTTGTGGTCGGAACACAGGCCGTGACGGCAGATGAGAGGTGCCAATCAGAGAATAAGCGAAGGCCTCGCTGCAGTTCTTGCAGTCCAAAACCCAGCTTGCCATCAGCAGAGCATATGTAGGGCATCGAACAAAGGCCATCAGTATTTTCGACGCGGCGGCTTGGGGGCGCGCGTTCTATTTCCCCAGGATTGAGGGAAGCGCACACATTCTTACGCCCCTGGAACCGCTAGTACTATTGTCACGGCCTGGCCGTGATTCTAAATTGGGTGTGTATGAGTGCACAGATTCGACCAGGCCGAACGCTCCGAAGAAGCAAGCGGCTCGGACTGTCCATCCGTGTCCATGTTTTCGGGCAGAACGTATTTCGGGAATCCTTCAACGAGTTCACCCACATGCTCTCCGTGAACGCTCATGGAGGGGCGATTGCGCTGGCCGCCAGGGTAGGGCCAGGCCAGAGTATTTTGCTTGTGAATAAGAGCACCGGCGAAGAGCAGGAATGTCGGGTCGTGGATGTGGGCTCCTTGCAGGACGGCAAATGGACCGTGGGGATCGAGCTAGTGGAACCCGTAGCAAACTTCTGGAAGATCAACTTCCCTGCGTGCGCTCCGAAGCAACTATCGACTCGCCGTTGAGGCCGCCCCCGATCCGAGTTCACCTACGCCCGAGACCCGCCGTCGCACAGAAACCTCAGTGCCGGTAAAAGCGGTCTATCTCCTGAGCGACTTTCGCATTCCCTTGGATGAACGACTAAGAAACTTTCTGGTTTTTGCCTCGTTCGATCTGCGCCAGAGACAGCATCCTCGTCTGTTCGCGGAAATGTGTCGGCGCGAGTGGCAAATATCGCTCAGTAACGCTGAACGTCCAAAGCCCCATGTACACCGCCAAGCGCGGCAACATCAGGTCCAGGTCACGGCGGTTCCGCTCCCAGTCTGTAATCCGATTCACGGCGAAGGTGTGACGCAAGTCTCTGAGGCCAGGTTGCCGCTTGCTGGCGTCCTGGGATTTAATTCCTGCTCTGTTGAGAACCCTTCTGAAGCAGATCGCGACGCGACGCGGAAGGATTATGCCGCCCGTCTTCGTTGCGAACACATATTTGGTTGATGCGGGATTTGCACGGATGGATCGCTTCAGCAGCCGCATTAAGTCGGTTCCGATTGGAATCTTTCTTCCGGTACCGAACCGAGACTTTAGATCTATGGTGCCGCTGTCCCAATTGACATCGCGCTGAAGAAGTTCGAGCGCCTCACCGGGCCACATGCCAGTGGCAAGAATCGTAATCAGCAATGCGCGAAATGCTTCCGGTGATACCGCTGATAGCGTGCTCCGATTAAGCACATTCGTTCCTGTAAGCAACGCTGCAATCTGGCGCTTTGTGAAGATGTAGGGCGAGAATATCTGTTTCCCCGGACGACGTTCACGAGGCATCGGAATTCGATCAATCTTTTGTCGGGCACGCCAGTAAGAGAAAAACGCGCGAAATCGGACGTACCGTCCGATCCAGGTTGCTCGGCTGTTTAATGGCCTATCGAGAAATTTGCGAACGTGTCGCACTCTGATCGCGGCGAGTGGAACCATCGAGTACATCCGGTCGAAGGCTCGAAGTTCCTTCGAATTGTTCTCGTATCTGAAGCCCATCGACCGCTTTCGCCCGATGTACTCCTCTATGGCTGAACTTAGGTCCATAATCCCCGCAATCGAAAATCTGACACCGAGCGAAGTTCATCCATAGAGTGCTGGATGTAGGTGCCCACGTAGCGCGAACTGACATGCCCTAGCAAACTTGCGACCTTCGGCACTGGAGTGCCGGTGCGCAGAAGCCGGTTTGCACAAGCGTGCCGAAGCGCATGAGCACCCTTGTTCATCGTTTCGATTCCCAAGCGGTTGATTCGACTACGTGTGATGTTGTAAACGGAGGCCTGCTGAATCGGGCCGTACGGCTCTTTAATGGTCAAGAACAGATTCGGGCTCGCACTTTTCGGCCGCGCTTTATCGATGTAGCAACGGAGAGCTTTGACCGTCTCAGGGCTCAGCGGGAAGCGTTGCGTGATCCAACTTTTGCTTCTCCTGATCGTGATAATTCGCTCTGAGAAATCAACGTCACTGACTAGCAGCCGACAGATTTCAGAGGTTCTCAGAGCGTAAGACGAGAGCAGCACAAGGACGGCCCGTGCCCTTTGATCGTTAGGACTGTCGGCGCTCGCAGAGTCAATCAGTCTCCGGACGTCATTCCATTGTGGTCCTCGTTCAATCGATTCACTTCGAACGATGGAAGAAATCCTCGGACCGAATACACCGTTACTGATGCCCTGACGAGTCCATCGTTTTCGTTCAGCGAATCGGAAAAAGACTTTCAGGTGTTCGGCCGCGCAAGAAATGGTCCGGGGTTTCCACCCTTTCGCTTCTACGTGATCCAAGTATCGTTCGACGGTGGCGACCGTCGCAGTCTTGAGGCTAACGTTGCTGTCGGTGAGCCACGTCAGAAAACGATTCAAACCCCACACTCGGCTGTCGATTGTTCGCTTTGCGAATCCCAATTCGACATGAAGGTGTCGCTTATAGAGTTCGACCCTAGCGTCCTGCGGCTCGTTCCATTTTTTGGGTTCTATCAACTTTCCGTGAAATCGCAACCAACCGCGCGCGTGACGCATGAAAGCAATGCGGCCGTAATTCGTCTTTGGGTTGAAGCGCCCGCTTCGGCAACTCCAGGAATGTGCTGCTAAGCGTAGTTCCTCAGTTCTGAAAGTTCGCAGCCTGGTCAGCTTCAGGTGTCCCATCACCTGAAGCAAATATCCGGCCGCGTCTCTTTGAATCATCCGGCTGTGGCCTTGAGACGCCAGATATTCAAGGTACGATTCTCGTTCAGCGAGAAGAGGGGCTTTCAGGTGTCGCGTGACCGCGCATGGACGGGTGACAATCATGTATTGGAAAGAAGGAAAGACTACGCCGCGTTGTGAGATCTGACAACCCGATGCCTGTGGAGAACCTGTGGAATGCTTTCCGGAGTCTGATTTGCCACGGGCGGCAGGATCCACACGACCGTATATGCTCAAGAACCTCTTCGGTGAGCGGCATCCGCACGTAATCTTCACAACACGGACGTTTAGCGGGTTGGGCGGGGCGGTGATCAGGACTCCTATCGCTAATTTACATGGAATGGCTGCCGTACGCGCTGGGCGGCGTAAATCAGAGATTTCGCCGGGGCTTTAAGATAGCCGTAGAATTCAAAACACGGGAAGAAGTTGGCTTCATTCGAGGATATAGCCTATGACAGACTGGTTCGCGCGGCCCGTCCTACACGTGACGGACGTTGACGCCTCGCTCCGCTTTTACGTTAACCGGCTCGGCTTCACGAGCCCATGGCGTTACGAAGAGGACGGCAGAGCGCACGTTGCACAGGTCGACCGGCAGGGCTGCGCGCTTATCCTGGCCGACACGTGGCCGGAGAAGATTGGCAAGGGGCTGATATTCATTTCCGTGAACGTCGAGCAGGAGACGCGCGAGGCCGCGATCGCCGCGTTGGACGCGCTGCGCGCGGAGCTCGAGACCAAGGGCGTTTCGGTCAAGGAAGGTTCGTGGGGCTACCGTCTACTGGTGGTCGATGATCCCGACGGCAATCAGCTCTTCTTCAACTACCCGAGCGAGACTGCATCTGGCAAGATTGTTAGAGATGAAGCGTAATCGTCCAGCCGCGCCAGTTAAGAAAGTGAAACCTCCCGAGAAAGATTCCTCGGCACTCGCTTGCGCGCGGATCCACTCTTCGGCCAGACAATCTAATTTGACAACAATACGGCAAGAATCGATAGGCAGAACACAGATTCAAAGAATGAGCAATCTCTATGCGCTGCCGCTGCGTGCAACGCGCAGTGGCCCGTTGTTCAACGCCCATCCTTACCCTACCAAAATCTCAGCGGAAAGCGTCGCGCTGTTGATTGCTTGTCACACCAAACCCGGTGATCTCATTTTCGACGGATTTGGAGGAAGCGGAACCACAGCGCTGGCGGCGCTTCTTTGCTCCAAACCCTCGCCTGAACTCAAGGCTCAGGCTGATAAGCGTGGCTTGAAGCCACTTTGGGGACCGAGACGAGCAATTCTTTACGAATTGGGTGGCCTGGGATCATTCATTGCAAGTACGTTTTGTTCGCGACCCAGCGCGCAGAAATTTTTGCAAGCTGCCCTACAAGTTCTCAGGGAAGCTGAACGACGGATTGGTTGGATCTATTCGGCGAATGATCCTCTCAAAAATCCAGGAGTGGCAAGATACTTTATCTGGTCTGACAATTTGCGTTGTCCGGACTGCAAGTCGATCGTTTCATTTTGGTCCGCATGCGTTCACTTAGAGCCGGCGCAAATCTCAGACTCGTTTTGTTGTCCCGAGTGCGGACATGCGTGTTCTGTGGATCAAGTCCTGCGCGTTTACGATAAAGGGTTTGACGATTTTCTTCGGCAACAGTGCGTATCAAAATCGCGCACGTTGGTCCGAGTGGACGGCATTACTGGCAATAAACGGTGGTCTCGCCCACCGACCGCCCACGACCTTGATCTGTTCGATCGAATCCGGGATGCGGCAGTACCAAAGCATTTCCCTTCAGCTCCGATGATGGGTAGGGGCGGTGTCGGGTGGGGCGATCTGTGGAGAGCGGGCTACCACGATGGAATGACGCATGTCCATCATTTTTACACGCGCCGGAACCTTATCGCCCTCAGCGTTCTCCACGAACTCGTTGAGGATGGCCCAGCCAACGTTCGAGATGCGCTTCGACTTTGGGTGTCCAGTTACAATTCCAGCCATTCGACTTTGATGACCAGAGTAGTGGCGAAAGCCGGTCACGATGAGTTGGTGCTAACAAGCTCGCAGCCGGGCGTTCTTTATGTGAGCGGTCTTCCCGTTGAGAAGAATGTGCTTCTTGGTCTCAGGCGGAAGTTGAAGACCTTTACGCAGGCGTTCGCCATTCTGGGTGAGTTGGAAGGTGACGTCCAAATCGTTCAAGGTTCGTCCACGCACACACATCTTCCAGACACTTCAGTTGATTATGTTTTTACTGACCCGCCATTTGGTGGCAACATCCCTTACAGTGAGGTGAATTTCATCGCGGAAGCTTGGCTCGGCAAGACGACGAATAACACCGATGAGGTGATTATCAGCTCGGCGCAAGACAAGACCGTCGATCAGTATGAGAAACTGTTAGAGCGAGCCTTTGCCGAACTTCGCCGAATCCTGAAACCTAATGGCAAAGTGACCGTCGCCTTCCATTCGACGCAAGCCGATGTTTGGAAAGCACTCGTTTGTGCATATACGAGCGCCGGGTTTTCTCTTGAATGCTCGGGCATCCTTGACAAAAAGCAAGGCAGCTTTAAACAGATCACGACTTCGAATGTTGCAAAGGGAGATCCTTTGATTTTGCTTCGGCGCCGTGTGATTCGGAAAAGTGCACGGACTGATAAGCCGCAGGTCGTCATTCGCAGTCTGATTTCGCTCGCCGAGAAGAGGCGAACCGAAGAGCCCGATGAGTGGACGTCGAAGCGACTGTATTCACGCTTCGTTGAATATTATCTCCAGCGGAACACTTCCCCACCTATTGATGCCGCACAGTTCTACACAAAACTAGCCATTGCCCAATCGGATAAATGACAGACATTCTGACACAGCCTGCGTCGCTCGAAATGCTTCGACCACTTCTTCAGCGTCCCGTGGATGATTCGCATCGAAAAGCACTCGGTCAGTGCTTCACTGGCATGCGAACCGGGCGTCTATTGGCCGCGCTAGCAGGCTCGTCCAGACATGGACGAGTTCTGGACCCAATGGCCGGTCGTGGCGATTTGCTGGAAGCTTCCGCAGAGCGGTCAGCCAGGACAAAAGGAGGATCCGAACTTTTTGGTGTCGAGATTGAATCGTCTGCTGCCCAGTTGGCAAAATTGCGATTAAACTTTTTTTCGGACACGTACGGTGTAACTGCGAGTGAAGTAGTGTGTGCGGACGCCTTTAGCCTCAATGTGTGGCGGCAGATGACTGCGAAGGTTCCGTTTGATCTTGTTATAACGAATCCACCGTTCGTTCGTTATCAAAGCTATCCAAACGGTATATGGAACCCAAAACTCGATGTGCACAGTTCTGATGACGTGAGAGAATCACTGGCTGCCATTGTCAGGGAATTTGCGCCACCCAGCGAGCGCTCTATTTGGGATCAGCTGGTACGTGCGTACTCCGGGCTGGCGGACTTTTCATTGCCATGCTGGCTGTTGTGCAGCGTGCTTACCAAGCCAGGCGGTACGCTCGCCATGGTTGTCCCACAGGCTTGGCTCAACCGAGATTACGCGCGCGTCGCTAGATATGCTCTATTGCGGTTCTTCGAGCCGCTGGTGGTCGTGCAGGAGTCCGGCCAACGCTGGTTTGAGGCACTTGTACCCGTCTCGCTTGTCGTGGCGCGACGACTTTCGGCCTCTGCCTCCCTCGTACCTTTGCACGCACGGATTAACACGGAGGCGATCACCACCTTTGCCGATGTCGAGTCTCGCGCGTCGTCTGCTAAGAGTCATGTCGGGACGGCGTTTCCTGGACGAGATCCCGAGGGGCAGTTTACGCGTTGGGTGGGAAGCGGGTGCATTGGACGCAGACCTGGGATAAATGCCTCGCGGATTCCTTGGAAGGCGCAATGCGAAGAATTGTTTTCTCTTTGCCGAAAGGCCAGGTGGTTTTGTGCGCTTGAGGGATCGAGGTCTCGTTGCCAAGTGCGATCAAATGCAATACCACCACAGTCCATCCCATCCGCGATTCAGGCCGTTCTACCACGAAATTTGAACATCAAATTTCAGCGCCTCGATGAATCCGTGATCCGGACTGGCCAGGGATTACGAACGGGATGCAATGACTTTTTCTACCTGGATGCTGTTGAGGATGTGACAGAACAGCGAGACGTGCTTGTCCGGAATAGCGCCCTTTTTGGAGGCCGAGTGTTTCGAGTTCCGCGTTCGGTGATTCGGCCCGTTGCCCGCAAACAAGTAGAGTTAACCGCATGCCGCCTCTCAGTGGACTCCCTCCAGGGCCGAGTGCTCGATCTGGAGGGCTATTTTCTTCCAGAGGACATTAGGTCGTGCATCCCAAGAGACGAATCTGAAAGGCGCGAATCGAAGGAATATAGGGTTATGCCGCCGCCCCTTGCCGACCACGTGCGTTTAGCGACGAGAACGTATCTTGAACGCAACAAGCGGCGCACACTCATCCCGGAACTCTCAGCCGTTAGACCAAACGGGCTTGGCCCTGACGAGATCCTAGACAGCTTTCGGGAAATGAGTACCGTAGCGCCTCGGATGTGGTATATGTTACCGCCATTTACCGCAAGGCATCTCGCGCCGGTGTTTCTGCCTCGTATTGTTCACGACTCACCCCGTCCCGTTCTTAATTGTAGTCCGCCCATTCTTGTAGACGCCAACTTCTCCACGCTGTGGCCGACCGATTCTTCATCATCGGGCGACCTGATTTTCGGGTTGTTCAGTAGCACGTGGGCGGAACTTTGTATGGAAGCCCTTGGAACACCTTTGGGTGGGGGTGCTCTGAAGTTGGAGGCGACGCAAATTCGCCAGATTCCGCTGCCGATTCTGTCGGATGCTCAGAAAACTGAGCTCACCGGAATTGTGCGCTCTCTGCGATGCCAATACCTGAGAGAGGCACCGGCGCTGCACTTGCAAATCGACAAGATTGTCGTATCTGCGCTATTTGGTAAGAGAGTGAAGGCGAGCGACTTTACCAATATTCTTCGCCGCTTGTCTGATCAGATCGTGTCGCTTCGGTGCAGGCGGCGATTAGCGAACCTCACATCTTGCAAACCGCTCGGCAGCTGAATTAGTCTCAGGCTTCCCATGCCCACCAACCGCCCGTTCTTTCCCAATCTGCGACCAGTCAAAAAAGTCATCACTCCGGACGGCGAGACTTTGATCCGAAAGGTCTGCAAGTGTGGCAACGAGTTCATGGGGCCGGCCGCTCAGACGCGCTGTGAAAAATGCCTTGCGAAGAAAACAAAACGGAAATGACCAGACTTCACGCCAAGAAAAAGGAAGGAGCGAGCCGTTTCGGTCGCGCCTCTTTTTTGCGGGAGTCGCGATCAGGGGCTCGAACGCCACACACCAAGGCCCCGTTTCTGTTGCGTTTTGCGCGTTTTGAGAATCACAAAATGATAGCTGCCTAAATCGGCTAGAATTCCTTTCGTGACGCGCAAGTACATCCTCACAAATCTTCTGTTGACAAAGGTGATTTATATATGCCAATCTACATAGGCACAATGAAGGCGCATACAACTCCAGAAGTTGCAAAACTTACCGGCGTTCATCTGCGTACCTTGCACAGATGGTTAGAGCGTGGAGTTTTGCCGGAGCCAAAGCGGGGCAAGATCGGCGGTCTCGCCGTTAGGATCTGGGCCAAGGAAGATATTGAGCGCGCCCGCAAACTCAAGGGAACTATGAAGCGCGGTCGCAAGGCCAAGCGAAAATGACAATTCTTTTTCACTCCACTTCGAGAGAAAACGCCGCGTCAATCCTTCGCGAAGGTTTTAGAGATTCGACGGACACCTTCATGACTTCGCACGCGTACACGGGTGTCTGGCTTTCGAATGTCCCTCTCGACGAGAACGAAGGAGCGAGCAGCGAGGCGTTACTGCGCGTGTCTCTTAATCTAAGCGAGGACGACCTTGCGCAGTATGAGTGGGTTGAAGAATGCAAGGGGTACCGTGAATGGCTTATCCCGGCGAGCGTGATCGCTGTCCACGCCGCGCTTATTGAGAGCGTACAAAGAGACTGAAAGAAGCGCGCCGCCCCGGTGCTACCAACACTGAGACGGCGCTGAACACCAAAGGAGATGAGCTCCCATGGCATCTGCTATTAAATCTATTCAATCCGCGCGTTCCGCGCAACCGTTCCCAATCGTTTTCAATGTCGTCAACTGAACTCCGAAACGCCCTTGCTTGGCACTCGTGTCGACCGGGGCGTCCAGTCGCATTGCGCATCGCGTCGCGGCTGCCGATGAGGAAGGCGAGCGCAGGGGAGAGCGAAGATGAAAACGGGCGAGGTCAGTTATACGGAGGAAACCGAAGGGCGAACAGGTATCTGGAGGATTAAACAACGATTCCGTGGACGCGTGATTTTCACTTACACACACCCAGAACCGGAGACTCTGGGAATCGCGTTGGGTTTTTTCTCCGATGCGTTCTGCGATGAACTGGATCTCGATATCTCTGAGGTAAAAATCAAGGCCCCTTCCGCGCGTCGGCGCACGAAGAAGGCGAAACCTCGGAGATAGCAATGGGCTGGTCTAAACATCAGGTTAGCAAGACCGGTAGACACGATGCGGAGGACCGAAGGTTGGCCGAATTGCAATCGACTGTCTTCGGCGTTATCGGCAAACCGATTGAGGACGCGACTGCTGAAGATCGCGAGCTTCTCAGATCGACGCTATCCCAGAAGGATATGCGCGCGGTCAACGAGTACGCTCGCCTGATGCAAGCGGCTATCGGCGCGCCCTATTCGACGGGACGAACGAAAGCGCACAACCGAAATAAAGACGAGCAGCTGGGGATTCGAATCGATTCTTGGCTGAAAACTTGCTTGGAAGAAATTGCTGAACGGGACGAACTTTCGGTTGCGCAGCTCGTTCGGCGGGTCCTAAGAGATTTTGTTTCTCAAAGGCTTCCGCGGCCTGACGGCGGCGGATTGGAGGAAGGAAGATGCGAACAGTAACGGCAGTGAAGGCGGCGGACCAACGCGTGTTTGCGCGAGTCTTGGGCAGGCGGCCTCGCCTGAGAACCGCAAAATCGTCGACGGTGGACCAGTTCGGGCTATTTGTCGAGACTTTCGGTCCACCGGAACGGACAAAGCGAAAAAACGGAAACCTCTTGTTCTGGAACTTTGTCCGCCAGGACGACACCAGATGCTTTTCGCTATTCGCGCGCGTTTCACGGCGTTCGAAATTGCATCCGCGTTGCGAACTGGAAGTCCGTTTGTCGGCTGGTGCTGGTGTGACTTCATTTCGGAGTTGGACTGCTGATCGTCTTGCCGGCGTCGAGAGCGGCGAGGAAAACCCGCTGTTCTTCGGCGGGCGGGCGTTCGTAGTCGGGCCGGTCAATTAGGCACTGCGGCCCTTCGGGGCCGGATGCGGTTTTCGGAATCCGAAAATGGAGGTAACTCAGATGATCGCTAGTCTTGCGCTGATCGTAGCTGCCTACGTCAGTTTCCGAATGATCGAGGTTTTTCTGTCTCCCGTCTCTAGATATTCGAGCCAGCGTGGACGGGTTGCAGCGTGCATATTTGCAACGCTGGTTCTCATCGGCACCGGTTTGTGCGCGCTCGATATTTTGCTGAGCGCTTCTACCGGTCCAATTTCGCGGTAACAGGGTACCCAGGACCACGAGTAATTTTCGTAATCCGAAAATGGAGCAGGAGATGACGATGGAAAACGACACACCAACCATTCCAATCAAGCGCCGAAGACGAATCGCACGACGCGGACAGCGGGGTTCGATCATTCATAGGGGCGATGGCTGGACCATCGTTTTCCGTACGCCGGAAGGGAAGCAGAAGTGGCAGGGTGGTTTCCGAACGAAAGACGATGCGCAGGACGCACTCGGCGTGACGCTCAAGGCAGTTCGCGATAACCGTTACGTCGAATCCAAGCACGTCGAGTTTCGTAAGTTTTGTGATGATCTAATGAACGATTTGCGAAGCACCCTGAAGCCAAAGACGTGGCTGTCCTACAAGTCGGCCTTGGACAATCACATTCTGCCGCACTTCGGTGATTGGCCTTTGAACGAAATCTCCAGATCCGCCGTCAAATCGTTCGTTGCTAACCTCCTAGGAAATCCTGAACTATCTCGAAAGTTCGTCAGAAACGTTCACGCGCTTCTCCACCGACTTTTCGAAGAGGCGATGGACAGGGAATTGTCTGCGACAAATCCAGCTCACAAAATCAAGTTGCCGAGCGCAGAGTCTGAAAACGTGGACGACGGCGCGCTCGATTCGGCAGGCATTCCGAAACCGAACGAGGTCGTTCGCGTCTTCGGAAAACTGCCGCCCACCTATCAAGTGCTTATCTGGATGGGTGCAGTGACCGGACTGCGCCGAGCAGAACTGCTCGGTCTATTCTGGAACGACATTGACTTCGTGCGTTGTACCGTGCAGGTTCGGCGATCACTGCAGAGACTTAGCAAAAACCTTCTATCAGAAGGGCATTTTCGCGGAGTGGAGCGCATCGAAAACAGTGGCCTGGCATTGTTGGGATTGAAATCCAAGAAAGCCCGGAGAACCGTCGAAATGCCGGCGCGCCTCGCAAAACTTCTCATGGAACTTCGCCAAACCCAAAACGGACGCGAGACGAAATTCGTTTTTCAGGACGATCTCGGTCGCCCACTCGACCCGGATCAGTTGTATGACGTCCTGCACACCGCGCAGGATGCGGCCGAGGTTGAGCGCTTTGGGCTTCATGGACTGCGTCACCTGTACTCCAGTCTTCTCATTAATAGCGGCGCGCCGGTAAAGGACGCGCAAGCCCGACTCGGGCACGCCTCGGCTACCACAACCCTCGACATCTACGCTCACGCGATCAGCGAAGACGGCCGTAAGTTCTCGGATGCCGTCGAGCAAGCATTTTCTTCCGTTAGCAATTTGTTAGCAGAATCCAATCCGGAACAGGTCCAGGCAGAAGTGGTGAACTGAAAGAAGTGATGGGCGCTCAAGCGGTTACGCCGAGCGCCCATGGTTGCGGGGGTTGGATTTGAACCAACGACCTCCGGGTTATGAGCCCGACGAGCTACCAGGCTGCTCCACCCCGCAGAAACATCATAACAGACAACTTAGATTTTCAGCAAATTCCCGTTTGCAGGGCTGTCGTTATCCTTGCCCGACGAGCGATTCGGTTACTCCACGCTGCGCGTTGACATTCCATGGCTTGGCGCTCTTCCGCGCTTTTCAGGTGCCCGTTTAGTGCCCAAAATTCCGAGCGACCAGGGCATTATTTCCGGTTCAGTCGTCATCCGGCGAGAATGCATCGGAGCGCCGCAAGCCGCTTACCGGCGGCACAATCTGCAAGGAACAGTGGCCCGGTGACAAGGCGGAGGAGTATGCTTACCGACTCGGAGATCGTTTGCCTTAACTTTCACCAAAGGAGACTGGGATATGCCCTTGATACCGGATCCAACCTTCTATCCCTCACCGGGCATGGCGATGAAAGCCCCGCCGGAACACATCGCCTACGTTGCTCTACTCAATGTCGGCAAGAACGGCAAGCGTGACGCCATGGGGGTCATTGACCTTGAGCCTCGTTCCTCCACGTATGGTCAGCTCCTCGGCCAAGTGGAGTTTCCCGACGGCGATAACGAGCTGCATCACTTCGGGTGGAACGCGTGCAGCGCGTGCCTCTGCCCCCAGAATCCGCATCCGCATATGGAGCGTCGTTACCTTGTTGTTCCGGGCATCGGGTCGTCGCGGATCCACATCCTGGATACGAAAGCTGATCCCAAGCACCCCAAGATCGTGAAGGTGATCGAGCCGGAAGAGTTCATCAGGAA
Organism: uncultured Acidobacteriota bacterium; assembly: GCA_963795005.1. GTDB lineage: Bacteria > Acidobacteriota > Terriglobia > Acidiferrales > UBA7541 > Palsa-295. Next base: position 204,348 of record CAWCGE010000031.1, read on the forward strand.
GACGGGCTACACATCGCCGCACACGATCCACTGTGGCCCTGACGGCATTTATGGCAGCGCGCTCGGTTCGGCCAGCGGCGATGGTCCCGGCGGGATTTTCCTGATGGATGCCGACACGTTTGAGCTGAAGGGCCCATGGGAAAAGGAGCACGGCCCTCAGAATTTGGCTTACGACTTCTGGTGGCACCTTGGGCACGACACCTTGATCAGTTCTGAGTGGGGCACACCAAACATGGTGAAGAGCGGCCTCAATGCGGAGTTGCTGCTTGGCGGAAAGTATGGCCGCAAGCTGCACATCTGGGATCTGGATAAGCGGCGTCACTTGCAGGAAATTGACTTGGGCGCGGAGCAGCAGATGGTGCTTGAGCTTCGGCCCGCACACGATCCTAAAAAAACGTTCGGATTCGTCGGTGTAGTCATCTCCCTCAAAGATCTTTCGTCTTCGGTTTGGATGTGGCACCGCGACGAGGGTGCTAAGAACGGCAAATGGGCAGTCCGCAAGGTGATCGAAATTCCCGCTGAGCCGGCTGATCCGGAAAAGCTGCCGCCCCTGTTGAAGGGTTTCAAGGCGGTGCCGCCCTTGGTGTCGGACATCAACCTCTCACTCGACGACCGCTTCCTTTATGTCTCGTGCTGGGGGACAGGTGAGTTCATCCAGTATGACGTCTCGAATCCGACCAACCCGAAGAAGACGGGCTCGATCCATCTCGGCGGCATCGTAGGCCGAGCGGCTCACCCGAAGAAACCCAAGCAGGCTCTCAACGGCGGTCCGCAGATGGTCGAGATCAGCCGCGACGGCAAACGCGTCTATTTCACGAACTCGCTTTACTCCCCATGGGACGAGCAGTTTTATCCCGACGGCGTGAAGAGTTGGATGGTGAAGATCGATGCCAAGCCCGAGGGCGGGATGAAGCTCGATGAGAAGTTCTTCGTCGAGTTCGACGGATTGCGCGCGCACCAACTACGGCTGCAAGGGGGTGACGCTTCGTCCGATTCCTATTGCTATTCGGACCAGCAATGACGCATGACGGGCTGACTTCGACGGCGTTGTGGCTGATGCTGCTCCTTGGCGCCTACCACGGACTCAACCCCGGCATGGGGTGGTTGTTCGCGGTAGCGCTGGGGATGCAGGAGCAAAAGGGGAGCGCAGTGGCAAAATCGCTCGTCCCCATTGCACTCGGCCACGCGCTAGCCATTGGCAGTGTAGTGCTGATCGCACTGTTTCTTGGTATGACGCTGCCGCTCACTGTCATCCGCTACTTCGTCGCCGCGATCTTGCTCGGCCTTGGAATCTTTTGCCTGGTGCGACATTGGCACCCGCGGTGGGTCCGTATGCAAGTAGGATTCCGAGACCTGACTGTCTGGTCGTTTCTGATGGCCTCGGCGCACGGTGCGGGTTTGATGGTAGTGCCCGTGTTGCTAGGCAGCACTACCGCCCAAGCGCGCGGCCGCATGGGAGGTCATAATCACATGGCCTCGGCCACCGGTCCGCTGGCCGGCATGCTCGCGACCGGGGTCCATACGGCGGCTTATCTTGCGGTGACAGGGTTGATAGCTTGGGTCGTTTATCGCAAGGTTGGCCTCGCGCTTCTCCGCAAGGCGTGGGTCAACTTTGAGTTGATATGGGCTGCGGCGCTCGTGGCCGCGGGTCTTGCCACCCTCCTGTAGGACGCGATGGTACGAGGCGCGGTCGTACGGGTTGAAACTGTAGCGACTGCGACGAGAACCTCTTCCTGACGAACCAGAGGCAAAGCCATAGGATAGCTTTTCTGAATGAAAGCCTGTTTAAGGTCCTCACTTTTTGCGTCGCAAACCAACAACCAGGAATATAATTACACGATCACGTATGGCGGGACCACTCTAAAGGTTCAATACGCCGAGTCACAGACCAGCACCGCAAAACCGGGAGATCTTGCCGGCTCAAATCTTCACTGGCACGAACGTTATCAAAACCCCAATCTGACTCAAATGCCGCAACTCGGCGTTGCAATCCGGGCGTGCGAAATGGACACCGAATACCCGGACAACGAAGGCCATCCAGTCATCGCACATCAGCTACGCGCTCACCAAGTTGCGTACGCGCTTATCGATCAAACCTGGATGCCTCGCGCGAGTGAGATTCCCTCGGGAACGAGAACCGAAGTGAGCACGCACACAAACATAGCCCTTCCCGTAATGTAATAACGGGGCTCTCTTAACAACCTCGCAGGAACGACAAAATGCAATCCGACAATGACTCCCAGCAACTGGGGGATTAGCGAGTATCGGCGGAAGTGAGCCAGTGCGATCACAGCGCCGGCCGCCAACACCCATTCCGCAGCGCATATCGGTCTCGGTCGGCGACGGAATCCTCATAACGCCGAGCTGGTCAAACGCGCGACACTGCCCATCCGCCAATTAGAATCGTTATCGCGGTGATTAACGCCAACGAAGCGTTTCGTGAGTTGGGGCGAACGCTGCGGCCCAAAACATCCACGCACTGACAAACACAGCGCAAATCAGCGCGCCCCTCGCGCGACCCTTCAATCTGGCTCCACTTGATGTTAGAGGCATGCGGATCGCGCTTACTATTTCACACATTCATCTCCCCAACTGTAGCTACACTCGCGAGCATTCCCGCCTTGAGTGAAGACGCGGGTTCCAAAGGGCCTTAATTCTCTCAGTACATCCCGCCCATGCCTCCGCCTTGGCCCACGCCTGCCGCGGCCTTCATTTCCTCTTCCTTGATGTCGGCGACAAGGACTTCGGTGGTCAGCATCAGCGCGGCGATAGACGCGGCGTTCTGCAACGCTAGGCGGGTGACCTTGGCGGGGTCGATCACCCCGGCCTTGACCAGGTCGGTGTATTCGCCGGACTCGGCGTTGAACCCGAAGTTCTCATCCTTTGAGTCGCGGATGCGACCGATCACCACGGCGCCCTCGTGCCCCGCGTTCTGGGCAATCTGACGCGTGGGCTCCTCCAGCGCGCGCTTCACGATGTTCACGCCGATCGCTTCATCGTCATGGACCTTGAGCTTTTCTAGGGCCGGCAGGCAACGCAGAAGAGCGGTGCCGCCGCCAGGAACAATGCCTTCCTCGACCGCAGCGCGTGTGGCATGCATAGCGTCCTCGACGCGAGCCTTCTTCTCCTTCAGCTCGGTCTCGGTTGCGGCGCCCACCTTGATGACGGCGACGCCGCCCACGAGCTTCGCCAGGCGCTCCTGGAGCTTTTCCTTGTCGTAGTCCGAGCTGGAATCCTCGATCTGCGTGCGGAGCTGCTTGATGCGGCCTTCGATCTCGCTGGCCTTGCCGGCGCCCGCGACGATCGTGGTGTTGTCTTTGTCGATGCTCACCTTCTTGGCGCGGCCGAGATCTTCGACCTTCACATTCTCGAGCTTGATGCCGAGATCTTCGGTGATGGCCTTGCCGCCGGTCAGCGTTGCGATATCCTCCAGCATGGCCTTGCGGCGATCGCCGAAGCCAGGAGCCTTCACCGCTGCGCACCGCAGGGTGCCGCGGAGCTTATTCACTACGAGAGTCGCGAGCGCTTCACCCTCGACGTCCTCAGCAATGATCATTAGCGGCTTACCCATTTTGGCAATCTGCTCGAGCAAAGGAAGCAGGTCCTTCATCGAGCTGATCTTTTTCTCGTGGATCAGGAAGTGAACGTCTTCCAGCAAGCACTCCATCCGCTCTGGGTCGGTGACGAAGTAGGGCGAAAGGTAGCCGCGGTCGAACTGCATCCCTTCGACTACTTCTAGCGTCGTCTCCATCGTCTTCGATTCCTCAACCGTAATGACGCCGTCTTTACCGACCTTCTTCATCGCCTCGGCAATGATGCCGCCGACCTGCTTGTCGGTGTTGGCGCTGATAGTGCCCACCTGCGCGATCATGTCGCCCTTCACGTCGCGGGAGAGCTTCTTGATCTCTTCCACGGCGACTTCCACGGCCTTATCAATGCCGCGCTTGAGCGCCATTGGGCTCGCACCCGCGGCAACCGTCCGCACGCCTTCCCGGAAGATGGCCTGGGCCAGCACGGTTGCAGTAGTGGTGCCGTCGCCTGCAACGTCGGAGGTCTTCGAAGCGACCTCGCGAACCATCTGCGCGCCCATGTTCTCCAGCGGATCCAGCAAATCGATTTCCTTCGCGACGGTGACGCCGTCCTTAGTAATGATCGGCGCTCCGAACTTCTTTTCGATCACCGCGTTGCGTCCCTTCGGGCCCAGCGTGATCTTGACTGCGTCGGCCAGAATGTTGACGCCGCGCAGAATCGCCTGACGTGAATTCTCACCAGTTACAATTTGTTTTGCCATTAGACTTCACCCTCCTGGGTGCATGCGAATCTTGCCCCGTCCAGAATATCGGATCGGGGAATTACTTCTTGCCGGATGCCGCTTTGGCGATCCCGCTGACCTTCGCCAGGATTTCCTCCTCGCGGAGGATCAGGTATTTCTGGTCGTCGATCTTGATGTCATTGCCCGTATATTTGCCGAACAGAATCCGGTCGCCCACCTTCACATCGAGCGGAACCCGTTTGCCCTTCTCGATCTTGCCAGCTCCGACGGCCATAACTTCTCCTTCTTGAGGCTTCTCTTTGGCCGTGTCGGGGATAATGATGCCGCCCTTCGCGGTTTCTTTCTCCTCCAACCACCTCACCAAGACACGATCGTGTAGGGGAGTCACACGCAGTGCCATTTTTCTAACCTCCGTTTGATCCGTTCTGAACTTCTATGAAGTCACTTGATGACGACGAACAGAATCAAGGCTGAAACGCCTTCAAGTTGGTCTGCCGCATTGTTTCCAGGTCATCATCTGCCTCTTTTTTCACGCGCCCGATTTCCACCTGCGGAGCCTCGCGCTTCTCGAGCTTCTCAAATTCGAAAATGGCAGCCTCCGCCTGTGCATCCAGTCGTTTTGAAGATATGGCGAGTCCGAAGGAGTTCCGACTGGTGGAGCGGAAAAGGTTTACCGAGTTCTGAGAATCCTCCCACCGAGCAATTACCCGGTCTGCCGAGCGATTGAGAGCACTTGTTAAGAAGAAAGGGATGACTTTGTCCGTTGAGCCGTCGAGGTAATTCGTTGGGAAGAAGTTGATCTCGGGATGGAGCGTCGTTGCGGTTCCGTAACGGGCGGAGACGGCTTGTACCATGTCATCGTCAGTCAGGCCTTCTGTGTCGTCCCGATCGTAAGTCACAACGATTTTGTAGAGCTCTCCATTGTAGAAGCTGAACAAAACCTGCGAAACCGGGTACGCTTCAACCGGAGAGCGAGACGAGTGCAGCGTCCAATACGTCAACTCTTGAATGGCTGCTGGGCGCTGGTGAATTAAAGTCGTATAGTGCGAGTATGGGCCGACCTGCTTCGAGAGTTCGGCTAAACTCGTCCCGAGCGAGAATGTTCGGTACTTGGAAAGATCCTGACCGGAAATCATGGGAGCTGAAAGCAGGATCAGGGAAAGAGCAACGACTATGTTGCGCATCATTTTCATTTGAATATCCCTTCAATCAACGATTCAAGATCGGTGCCACGTTGGCCTGTATCATCGTTCCTTTCAGCAGCCCCTTGCTGCCTGCGAGCCCCATGCCTTGGTCCGGGCGGTAGTCAATCTTGCTCGGCCCCAACTCTCGAAGGTCCTTGTCACGGAACAGAAACAAACTATCCTGGATATGCCTTGAACAGGCCGAGACTCTCACATAGGGCACTCCCAGGAAGCGTTTCGAGGCCACTCGCGTGATTTCCAAAGAATTGAACTTCTCCGAGTTCATCCTCGCCAGGATTCGCTTGACGGCCCTCCGAACGATCTTTTGTCCTTCGAAGCCGAAGACGATCGTTTTGATTTCAGCCGCCATGGAGAAGAAAGTCCATTCCGCTTCGTGGATTTTGCGATCCAATGCGCACCCATCGAGATCCTTGACTAATGTCCAGCCAGTCGCACAGGGCTCACTTTCGAACCGCAGCGCGTCCGGCAAGAGTGTCCCATCCTTGATCAGGACGGTCCCCGTTTTGATTGTCTCTGCCATCTACATTTTCCTCGCGCCTAGACTGATCCATTATTTCGAAGCAACTGGCGCCGGCCGTCAGATATTTGGGTTAGATTTGATCTTTAATATCTGTCACCCTTCATGCAATTGTCCGCACAGCCGTTTTCGTTGCAGGGGGCATTGGCCTTCGGTCCAAGCGTCTTTTACAACAGCCGCCGGAACGGTTCGACGAACAACTCGTACAGCAGGATTCACACCAGATCTTCTATTAAGAAATCAGACTACCCACCAAAGTGTGGCCTCCCAACAGGTCCGAAGTAGTTTGTTGCGTCGCGCAGGGTTGCACGGGGGAAGGCTGAGCTCGCGGACGATATCCTTGTTCTTGACGGCCAGTGCCTTCTCGAGGTCTTGCCCGTGACGCACTCGGCGGGAAGCGGAAAGCTGGAGGTCGCCGATCCGAACTCCGCTTCCTCGACAACTTGCGTCTCGGACTTGACATTCATCTGCAGCTCCATCACGTGGCCGCAGTGGGGCGCGCCGACCAGGCCGGCGTCCACATTGGGGTTATCCTTCGGCAGGCCGCCGGCGTTGCGCGGGTGATTGTAATGATCAATTACTTCGTCCGACTGAGCCGTGTTGCCTTCGCACGCGTACTGGCTTTGTTTCCGAGACGCATTCCGCGACTCTCGAATGATTTCACCAGCCATGTAGAAAGAGGTCCAGGGCTCGCTTTCGAATCGCAGGGACCCTGGCACAAGGGAGTTTTCCTCGATCGGCCTAGTTCCACTGTTAATTGTGTCTGCCATTATCGTCTCCGCTGAGTTCTTAGTGACGCTCAGGACCGCCGCGCTCAAAGCCTAAAGTGACTCGCTTGTTGACGGCGAAGTGAGTCTCGATTCTGAGTTTGATAAAGACGGAAGCCAGAATCACCATGATGGCACCCGCACAAACCACAAAATGCAGCAGTATTTGGTAATCTGCGGAGGGGCGCCATGTCACCGCCAGGAGTAACGCCGTAATGAGAACCCACTGCCTGTTTTTCTTGACCATCGGCGACCTCGTTTCTCCATCGAATTCCCTCAATGCGAACCCACTGCCTGATTTTCCCCATCATTGGTAACCTCGTTTCTCTATCGAACGCCCTCTTCTCCTGACAAATGGAGGGCGGACCGACCCGGCCCCTCTGAACGAAAGATCGGTCCGTTCTCGGCTGCTAGGGCCGTCAAGCCGTGGTCTGTTGTGTCGCTCAGGCCACTCGTGACAGAAGATGTTTACTCGTGCGCGAGGCGTCAATTCACTATGTTATAGAGCAACCTCCGCTGTCAGTGCGAGGGCGGGACTCTCGACCTCCGCAGTTGAGACTTAAATTACTTGCCGTTTGCTGCGACGCTGATCTTCACCTGCTTCGGCTTAGACTCTTCACGCTTCGCCATATGCAGGCTCAGGACCCCATTGCGATACTCGGCCCGAACGTTCTCGGAGCTGATTGTGTTCGGCAGGGAGAAGCTCCGCATGAACGAACCATAGGCGCGTTCAACTCGAAGGTAATTCTCCTGATTGACGTCCTTCTCAAACTTCCGCTCTCCACGGATGGTCAACGTATTGTTTTCGACGCGTACGTCAATGTCCTTGTCTTCGAGATCCGGCAGGTCGGCCTTTACGACCAATTCGTTCTCGGTTTCGTATATGTCCACCACTGGCGCCCAGGTTGCCAAGTCGGCAGAACCCGAGCGGTCGCGAGTAAAGGTGTCTTCGAACAAACGATTGACTTGGTCCTGTAACGATGCCAAATCGCGGGACTGGTCCCAACGTGTAATGGTGTTCATGGCAACCTCCTTGGTTGTCTTGTGCAAGTAAGTATCGGTAGTCTCGTTCGTTTTGTAGGTGCCCGTTCGCCGGAGAAGTGAGGGGCGGGCGGACTTACCCGCCCACCACCGAACGAAGAGAATTGTCGAACCTAGGCTGCTACGGCAGCGGCAATCTTGTGGAAGGTCGAGTTGGAAACCTCATAGCTTTCAACCTGAGGAGTTCCCTCAACGACTCTCGCCAGGATCTTCGTCACTTCTGGATACGTTCCGCGGTTGTAGGCTTCGGCGTTCTCTTTGTTTTCCCACAAACTGATTCCAAACGCTGTCGCTTCGCCTGGGCCGATAAACGTGATTTCGTCCTTGAACCCGGTCTGTTTTCGAAGCAGGGGAAGAATGTCCTTTTCGATTCTCTGGGTGAATTCCGCGACGCTATTGGGTTTCAGATGCATGGAGACTCTGCGTGCAAACATGCCAACCTCCTTTGGTTGTGTTGGCCAAGCGCCGATTCTAGATAACCTCATTTAGTTTAGATTACCTCATCACTGCCTCAGTCACTTAACCAATGTAGGTCAATTAACTTGACGTGTCAAGCATAATCTGCGATCATTTTTGAGGATTAATCCAATCCAGTTAATCGTGCGGAGGCAGACCTATGGATGTTTGTTTAGTGATCACAAAGCGACTGGAAGAATTGGGGTTTGAGCAGAGAGATCTAGCGGCTGCGGCCGAAGTTACGGAGTCTTACATTTCCCAGCTGCTGACTCGGAAGAAATTGCCCCCCGCTCCTGGCCGAACAGATATTTACGACAAAATGGGAAAATTCTTGAAACTCTCGGGTGGCGAGCTTTCGAAACTAGCTGACCACGAGCGCAAGGAGGAATTGAAGAGAACCTTGGGGGACGCACCCCCGCCCTTATTTAAGGAAGTTCGAGAGTTGGTTCTCCGCAAGTGCCCTCCCGACAAAGAAAAACAATTTCGCGTCATTTTTGAGAAGCACCCCTTCGGTGAAGTCGAACGCCTAGTCATACAAAAGCTCTTAGACGTTGGCAAGAGAGTCGCCAAAGAAGAATTGGAAAGTGAAAACTGGGTCCACCAAGTGGCTCGGCTTACCGGCCGAAGCTATGAAGAAATGCGAGTCAGCATCCTCGAGTTCCTAGACACGGATGCCTCCAACCTATCAGTTGAAAACTGCGTTACCTTCCTGGAGCCGCTGATCGAATCCTGGGACCTCGACCTTGCGACCTTTGGCATGGAAATTGTGTTAAACGGCAGACTAGCACCAGGAGACCCCAAGAAATTTGAGTTTGTCGAAAGGGAGCCTGGCCAACCTGAGGAAGAGCGAGGGCTGAAAGAATTCCTTCGGGACACTTCCCTGAATCTTGGTGCGACTGAGGAAGAAATTGAGTTTCTAAAGAAGCTGAGGCTCAAGGGAAAACGGCCCACTGCGCTCTACTATTACCGGGAACTACAGAACCTCAGAGACCCGCTCAATTTTCGAGCGGTCATGACCCAGACTCCGCGAGCAAAAATACAGGGCCAGTCCCAATCGGAAAGTTCGGTTGCCCCGATACACAAGTATCGGGAGGCTAATGACATTAAAAGACAATTGCAGCTTGACAGCAGGAAAAGGGCAACGCAGCGCTGGGCAGGGAACAAAGGCAGTCGGGGCAAAAAACAAAAGGCAAAGACGTAGAAACTTCTCCCGCTACAAGACCACCTCTGCTTCGTCCCGCGGAATCTGCACAAGCTCCCTTACCTCCTGGCGCTTCTCGACCAAGAGCCGCTCGTATCTCTGCAATTCCTTGGTGCGCATATCCCCAGCCTCCAGAGAGAAAGGGTCGCCCTCGGCCCAGCATTTTACGCCCGCACATACCTGCCGGCTCAAACTGCCCGAGTGGAATTCTCGCCCTGGCTACGTCCCGGCTTTTCGTGGCCCTTCGCAAAATTCTGGTTTGCAAAAGCTGATTTCCTGACTACTCTATGTCGCGCAGGACGGTGAATCCATGGCACAGTCATCGGCAGCCGGCGACGTAAGCCGTTTCGGCAGCACGCAGCGGCAGGATACTTGGTGGGTCGAAATCCTGCCGGTGATGACGGTGCTGGGCGCGTTTGGCGTTTACGGCACGCTTCGCGCGTTCGAAGGGAAATTCTACGAATGGGGGCCGTATCTCTCCCCGTTCTATTCTCCTCTGATTGACCCTCACCACCACTGGTGGCCGTTTTCCCCCGCAATCTTGATTCTCGGCGGCCCACTCGGGTTTCGCGCTACCTGCTACTACTACCGCAAAGCGTATTACCGCGCATTTTTCCTCGATCCGCCGGCTTGTGCGGTGAGCGAAAGAGGCGGGCGCCAGTACCGCGGCGAAACCGCGTTTCCATTCATCCTTCAAAACGTCCACCGCTACTTTTTCTACCTCGCGCTCCTGTTTCTCTGTTTCCTGTGGTACGACGCCGTGCGCGCCTTCTTTTTCCCGGAAGGATTCGGAATCGGCGTCGGCTCGCTCGTGATGCTTGTGAACATCGTTCTGCTTACGACGTACACATTCTCCTGCCACTCGCTGCGCCATCTCGCGGGAGGAAAACTCGATTGCTTTTCGTGCGCCACGTTGGGCCCGCCCCGCCACACGGCGTGGCGCTGGGTGAGCGCCTTGAATGAGCGCCACATGCTGTGGGCATGGCTGAGCCTGTTTTCGGTCGGCTTCACCGACCTTTATATCCGCCTGCTATCGGTGGGCTTCCTCAAGGACATCCGGCTGCTGTGAATACCAAATACGAAACCCACGAGCACGACGTCCTGATTATCGGCGCTGGCGGCGCCGGGCTGCGCGCTGCGATCGAGGCACTCGCGCAGGGCACACGGGTGGGCGTGGTCTGCAAGTCGCTCCTCGGCAAGGCGCACACCGTGATGGCTGAAGGCGGCATTGCAGCGGCGATGTCCAACGTGGACAAAGCGGACGACTGGCGCACGCACTTCCGCGACACCATGCGCGGCGGCAAACTCCTCAACAACTGGCGCATGGCCCAGCTCCACGCACTGGAAGCGCCCGACCGCGTGCGCGAGCTTGAGCAGTGGGGCGCGCTCTTCGATCGCACGGAGAGCGGGGAAATCCTGCAACGCGCTTTCGGCGGCCACACGTTCAAGCGGCTCTGCCATGTCGGCGACCGCACCGGCCTCGAGATGATCCGCACCTTGCAAGACCGTGGCGTGCATCAGGGAATCGACGTGTACATGGAGTGTACGGTCACGCGGCTGCTCAAAGACGGCGACCGCATTGCCGGCGCGTTCGCCTACTGGCGCGAACAAGGCCGCTTCGTAGTTTTCAAAGCGAACTCGATCCTCATCGCCACAGGCGGCATCGGTAAGGCCTGGAAGATCACGTCGAACTCCTGGGAATACACCGGCGACGGCATGGCGCTCGCATACGACGCGGGCGCCGAGTTGATGGACATGGAATTTGTGCAGTTCCATCCGACTGGCATGGTCTGGCCGCCGGGCGTGCAGGGGATTCTGGTCACCGAAGCGGTGCGCGGTGAAGGCGGAACTCTGCGCAACAAGAACGGCGAGCGCTTCATGGAAAAGTACGATCCCAAGAAAATGGAGCTTTCCACGCGCGACGTCGTTGCACGGGCGATCTACACCGAGGTGCGTGAAGGCCGTGGTACCGAGCACGGAGGCGCGTTCCTGGACATCTCGCACAAGCCCGCTGAGTATGTGAAGCGGAAGCTACCCAGCATGTATCACCAGTTTCTCGAGCTCGCGGACGTGGACATAACCAAGGGACCCATGGAAGTCGGTCCCACCTGCCACTACGTCATGGGCGGCATTCGCGTGGATGCAGAGACGGAGCAGGCATCTGTTCCCGGGCTTTTTGCCGCGGGCGAAGCAGCCGCGGGCTTGCATGGCGCAAATCGCCTGGGCGGCAATTCGCTTTCCGATTTGCTGGTCTTCGGGCGCCGCGCGGGATTGGCGGCCGCGCAGCACGCGAAGAGAACGGGAACCCCTGCGATCAATGGCGCCCAGATCGAGCAGGCCGAGCGGGAGTTGCTCGCGCCGTTTGACCGTGCTGGCGGCGAGAGCCCTTACCAAATTCACCATGATCTGCAGGACGTGATGCAAACTCTCGTTGGCATCTTTCGCACCGAACAGGACCTTCGCCGCGCTTTGACGGAAATCGAAAAACTGAAGGCGCGGGCCGCGCGCATGCGTGTCGAAGGCTCGCGTCTCTTCAATCCGGGCTGGCACCTGTCGCGCGACATTCAATGCATGCTCACGGTTTCCGAAGCCTGCACGCGCGCCGCTCTCGCCCGCCGCGAAAGCCGAGGAGCTCACAGCCGCCTGGACTACCCGAAGCTGGACGACGCGTGGGGACGGAAGAATAATGTTATCGTCCGGAAAGGCGATACGATGGAGCTCTTCGAAAAGGCGGTGCCAGAGATGCCGGACGACTTGAAGCAGATCTTGGCGGAAGATAAGTAGCGATTGCCGGAGGCTCGAAATGGCGGAAGCAACCTTGCGGGTGTTCCGGGGCGGCCGCGAAAGCGGCAAGCCCGCCGATTATCGCGTTCCGCTCGTTCCCGGCATGGTTGTGCTCGATGCGCTGCACTCGATTCAATCCCACCAGGCTCCCGACCTCGCCGTGCGTTGGAATTGCAAGGCAGGGAAATGCGGATCGTGTTCCGCCGAGGTGAATGGCCGGCCTCGGCTCACTTGCAAGACGCGCATGGATTCGCTCCCTCTCGATCAGCCCATCACAATCTTCCCCATGAAAGCTTTTCCGCTGATCAAGGATCTCGTCACCGACGTCTCCTGGAATTACAAAGTGAACCGGAAAATCCCGCCGTTCCAGGCCCGGCCCGGCGTCGAGTGGAAGATGGACCAGCGCGACGTGGACCGTGTGCAGGAATTCCGCAAATGCATCGAGTGCTTCCTCTGCCAGAACGTCTGCCACGTCCTCCGCGACCACGCCAAGCAGGAACAGTTCGGCGGCCCCCGTTTCTTCGTTCGCGTTGCCGGGCTCGAAATGCATCCGCTCGACGGCGTCTCCCGCGCGCGGCTGCTGAAAGACGAGTTAGGCATCGGCCTGTGCAACATCACGAAGTGTTGCACTGAAGTCTGTCCCGAAGACATCCATATCACCGACAATGCCATCATCCCGTTGAAGGAACGCGTCGTGGATGAGTTCTATGATCCGCTGTTGATGCTAGTCCGCAAAATTCGCGGCGCAAAGACGACCTGAGCCGCCGGCAAGGGCGCGTAAGCAGCTCGAAGGGAGGCGCTATGGAATACAAGCTGAAGTCAATTTCGAAAGCGGGGATCGCCGAGGCCACCGCCAAAGTGGAGCTTTACCGCTACCTCAACGAGCCGGAAGAGGCCGAGTCGATCTGCCGCGATATCCTGGCGATCGACCCGCAACACCAGCTCGCGCTACGCTTGCTCGGCCTGACCATCACCGATCAGTTCGTCGGTGGCTCGACCGACCGCTACCGCGAAGTGCAAGAAACCTTCCAGAAGCTTAGCGAACGCTACGAACGGCTGTACTACGCCGGAATCCTCTACGAACGCCGCGCTAAGGCGCAGCTTCGCACCGGCCAGCCGCCTCACACAGTGCTGCCGCTTTTCGAACGCGCGCTCGAATGCTTCGGCGAGGCCGAGAAAATCCATCCCGAAGGCAACGACGATTCCATCCTGCGCTGGAACCGCTGCGTTCGTTTGCTGCAAACTCCCAGCTACGCTTGGGAAGAAGAGTTCGCAGGGTTCGGCGCCGACGACATGCCACCAGCGTAGAAGCCCCGCAGCCGACGGGACGTTCGCGGGGGAAGTATTGTCGAAATAAAATGATTAGATGGTGTTGCATCGACCTGTTGAGCTCGCAGCTCTTTGTGGGCAATCAGATTCTATGGTATCCAGGATGGGCTGAAGTCGACCGCCTAGCTGACGACAATGGCGGTGACCAAAGCTCTTTAGGTCAACCTTGTAAAGATCCACCCACGGTAGCAGGAATTCGAGGACCTGCGGGGTGCCTCTCCGTTGGAAACAAAGCCAGTCACCAATCCGGCCGCGCGCGCTTCCTTTGGGTTTTGCACTGCCAAGTATCAGCGAGCCTTAACCCCGATGGAGCGATTGCGGGAAGATATTCCAGTGGTGAGAAAGATTTTGCGGAATTCACCGATCCTCGCTTAAAGCAGAGCATGATGTCCTAGTCGCATCTACGGTGCAGTGTCGTATTAGCTCGGCCGAAATGGGGGTATGTGTTGCAAGGCAACGAAGGCGTGTCGTAGACGAATCTGGATGGCCAAAAGGAGACCTGCAAAATGAGCGAAATTCAATTGGTGACTTTCCTCGATTCTGGTGACTTTGCTTCTGCCAAACCCTTTGGTTTTCAGGAGATGGTAGGGGCGGTGGGGCTCGAAATTATCCTTTCCAGTGTTCTCAAGGACTTGCGAAACATTCTGCGGAACAGAAAGAAACAACTTAGCAGTTTGGGGAACGCTTATTGCTGCCCTAAAGCTGCCTCGTTTTTTTCATCCCGCCTTCCGCCTCGGCAACAACATTTCCACTACCTTTACCGTGTGCTTCCCGCATCGCTTGTGGGACCGCATGCGTGTAGATGTTCATGGTTGTCCGAATGTCAGCGTGGCGCAGCAATTCTTGCTGCACCTTCAAGTCCACACCGAACGCCCGGAGAAGAGTCGAATACGTGTGACGAAATGTGTGCCAACCAATGCGCCCGATCTTGGCCGCTTTTCCCGCCGGAACTAGGTGATGTTCCTGCAGGCGTCCGGGCCAGTACGGTTTTCCAGTCTCCGGGTTGGCAAAGACCCAATCGGTGTCCTTTGCTCCGGTAGCTGCCCTCTGCCTTGTGTTGCTAACAGTAGCTCCGCAAGGATCGGATCAACTGGCATCCATTTTTTCGAATACAGAGTCTTCACGTCGTCTTCGACTCCAGCAACCCATGATCGTTGGATTTTCACCCGCAGATCATCCCAATCGAAATCGCCCCACTTCAGTCCTAGCGTTTCGCTCACACGGAGCCCGAGACAAGCGGTCACGATGCACATTGTCCGAAAAGGTTCGGACACGTGCTCTATGAATCGGCGAAACTCCTCGATGGTCAAGTGTCCGAGGTTCGCGCTCGCGCTTGGACGAGCCCTTTATGTGAACGAGGTTCATGGGGTTAATCTGAAATGGGATCAGCTCCCACCGCATCGCCCAGTTGAACAGAACGTGCATCATACTGCGCACGTGCCCTCTGCTCTTCGGGGCGAGGCTAAGGCTCTCAATCCACTTCTCAACAGGAAGAGGCTTAATCTTCGCGAGAGAAACATTTCCCCAATGCGGCTTGATGTGGTTCTTGAGCCAAGATCGATAGCGGCTCTGTGTCACACGTCGCTTGGGAATTGCTTCTCTAATGTAGCGGTCTATCACCGCTCCGAAAGTTATCTCTTCAGCCGGACTTGGATTGTTAATCGACAGGCGGAGTCCTTCAGCGGCCTTCCAAGCATCGGCCTCTGAGGGATACTGCTGTACGCTTCCCACAATCACCGAGTTTTCCTTCCGCTTTCCGACTGGCGTAGTTGACCTATATACCCACACCCAAACATCTGGACCTCGCTTGCGGGCCTTTCTACGCAACCAGCCAAACTGATACCGCGTCCGCTTGAACATTTGCAATGCCTCCTAGTTCGAGCGGCACGGATAGCAAGATGAATTTATCCGAGATCGCAGCCAGCCGTCCAGTTCTGTTGCACGAAAATACCAGTGCCCGGCCACGCGGTAGCCGGGAAGCGTTCCCCTGCGCGCATAGCGTTGCAATGTCTTGACGTGGATGTTGCCGAGCAATTTGGCGGCGTCTTCGCATCCAATCAATGGTTCGAATACCTCTCTCGACTCATTGGCAGCGACAACCGTCGCCGGAGCGGAAAAAGTTTCGACACTATCTCCCTTCTCTCTCCCTGTGGCCGCGTCCAGCGGCTTGGTAGTGACTGACGCGCCCGGCTCGCTTTCGCGGGATGCCAAGACTGGTGTTGGCTGTCGATGTTGCAAACCTCTCGGGAGAGTCTCGGACATCGACGGCAACGAATTTACTGGTAGGCGCGGGGCATGCCGTCTTGAGGACGCTGTATTCTCGCGCACTGCGAATTGGGTTGAACGAGGCTTCATGGTTGTTACGCGGTCTTCGTAAGAACGTCTCCTTTAATTTGCTGCTGGTTGATGTCGTTCGGGTGTTCTCCCAGCCAGCGCTTGAACTCTTCATCCCGCTTGAACAAGAGCTTGAGCGCTTCGCTGACGACGTAGGACGCATTTGCGCCGATGAACTCGGCGTATCTGTCCAGGTTGTGTCTGACTTCTTCCTCCAGGCGAACCTGGAGGGTTGTAGTCTTTGGTTGTTTGGATGGTGCTTTCAGTAGTGGCAACTGTTTTCCTCCTTTTCTCTTTCGCCGTGTAATACGGCCTGCACTACAAACTGTCGGCTCCGATCACTGCACGCGGACACAACACGGCCTGAGCGGCTCGGGGCGGGCGGGAGCGACCCCACGACGTTTTGGGCGGCTGAAAGCCGCACAAAGTGGGGTCGCTCCCGCCCATCCTAGTGTTTTGTCCGCGTGCAGATGTCACCTGTTTCATTTACGCATCCGCCGTTCTTTGAAGAGTCTGCGATTGGCTTGTGGGTGACTCTGGGGCTCGCCCCGCACCTGAAGTACCGCGTATCTGTGAGCCGTCACCCCATCTTTTCCGGCTGTCGCCGAATACCGCTTCCTGGCCTGGCACGGTGACGGCTCGGAATAGAACTTTTTGTTGTTGCGTTGTGGTCGTCACTGATTCAGCCCGCCAGTCATTCGGCAACTGGTTTCGCCTCCACAGATGGAAAAGACTGTCGAATATCTCGCCGTTGAAACGCTTCGCGGCCTGGTGTCGGAAGATCATGTCGTCCTCTGTGACAAGGCTGTATTTCCGGTTACCCCATTTAGTTTGGATATCGAAGTAGCGGGTCAAATCCGAGAGGCCCTTGGCTTCCACAAGGAACGAAAAAAGTTCCGCCGCTTCATTCTGGAGGCCTGCTGCCGTTGAAATGTAGATGAATTGGAAGCTCGGAAGCTGCCGGAACAGAGGTCGGTAGGTACGCAGGTGCGCGATGTAGCGGTCGAGGCTTCGGTGCTCGGGATCAACGTAGGTAAACGTCACCACAGGCATGTAATCGGGAGCGGGATAGGCTACGCAGAGCGGAAATGCCTCGGAGAACGTCATGGCCTTGCCATGCTCGCTGGATGGAACAAACAAACTCTCGCTGAGTTTGAACCGTTCGATGAGGTAGCGCCGCTTCTCTTCCGCCGTCTCGAAATAGCGGTCTTCCGGGTTGGCAAGGATGAAGTCAAGACCCAGGAGCCGCGTCTTGATGTAATCGAGTTTGTGCTCCCTGCGAGTGCGGAGATGGGCCTTGCCAATCGCTTCGTAAATCTGGCGAGAACGGAGGTGGTAAACGAGGCTCCGCCGCGTGTATCTCTGGGCCGAGGCATGGCCCAAGGCAAGTAGTTTCTCGACAAAGCGGGCGTTCCGTTTACCGCTCCGGGCATGGCAGAAGTCAAGGAACTGCCGCACCGTGAAATAGCCGCAATGCGCTGCCACAAGGTAGAGAAACCGCGCTTCGGCTTCGGTGTAGCCGAAAGCGGAGAGGTTGGCGAGTTGGGATTCGTAAATGCTCATGGGTTATAGGCTGAAAATCGCCGCGCTCAATTCCCGATCGTCTCGAATACGACGCAATCGGTCCGTATCACCGCGCCGGCCGTAGATTTGGAAGCCGGCGCGGGCCTTCTGCGCCAGCCCGCGCGGGCGGTAATGGTCCGTGGCGAGTTCTAGGTCGCGCCGCTGGATTTCGCCGTCGTTCTCGCGCACATACTCGACCCGCAAATCAGGGATCGGAATCTCACCGGACACAACCTTGAGGTGATACCGTGCGGCAACTCCCTCCTTCACTTCCTCCGGGGCGTGGCCCTTGTCGTCCGAAAGGCGGGCGAGGCGGGCGTAAAGTTCACGCTTGATTTCGTAGTCGAGCTTGACGCGAAGCACCTTGCCGCCGCGCCCTTCGATCTCATCAGCAACCTTGTGATAGAGGCAGTAGAGTTCCGCGTCGTGAATGGCTTCTTTGGGCTTTTTGAGTCCGTAGTAGGTGGCTTGATCCGGGAGAAGGACTTTCCCACGAGACAAAAACTGATGGCCTTCCTTCGTCAGCGTCACTACTTGCATGGGATTGTGCTCGGTATCTGAAATGCTCGTGACTTTGACGAGGCCCTGACGGGCCAGGCTCTCGACATCGCTCTCCATCCGGGCACGGTCGCCGTTGTAAGCCAGTTCGGCCAGGTCCTTCGTGGCTGCGACGCGGAACTTGCCAACTTCCGAAAGCGTATGAATCACTGAATCCCGCAGGGAATAATCTTTGTCTCGGTCCGTGTACTTGGTTCGTGCGCGTTGAGAGAGAATCGCTCGGACGCGTTCCTCGCGGGCCAGCGGCGGACGCTCTGCGCGTGAACGCTGCCGTCCCTCACGGTCGAGTCGGTCGGCCCTATCTTCCTCGCGGTGGATGTTGTGTAGGTTGGTGCGAGCGTTCCAGTCGGAGGATAAACCCCGGCCCACATCGCGCTCGGAGCCAAAACCAGAATCGCGAAAGTCGTCAATCTCGAATCCGTCAAACCCTCGAGACATGGAAACCAACTCCTATCGCCTAACGACTAGAGAGAGCGCATTCGGGCCAAGCAGGTGAACGGGGAGGATCGGTCCCGGGCTGGGCGATGGCTCGGT
>CAWCGE010000032.1:0-489477 GCA_963795005.1 uncultured Acidobacteriota bacterium
GGTCGATGCGCCCGGGCAGCCGCGTCGTGATCTCCTGGAACAGCCAACCGTTGCCGTCGGGATCATGGAACGAGGCGAACGAGCGGTAGCTGCGATGCTCGGGGTCCCGACCGCTGACCCGTTGCCGCCCAAACAGGTAGGGCTCATCTGGGCCAGCGTATACGCCGCTGGCGTCATGGAACACCTCGCTGATCTCGACGCCGCGACCCAGCAACTCAGCGCGGGTCGCCTCGATGTCGGAGACGATCAGATATAAGCCCTGTGCGGAACCGGGGGCCGCCGCGGTGACGTTTTTGCCGAAGATGATCGAGCACCCCGAGCCCGGTGGCGTGAACTGGAGGATGCGGTAGTCTTTACCGCCGTCGTAGTCGGCGTCGAGCCTCCATCCGAGCTTCCCGTAGAACTCCTTCGCGCGGTCCACGTCCGAGACCGGGATGACGATTACCTCGAGCTTTATGTCCACTGTCCCGACACTCGCGTCATACTTGTGTGGGCTCATACTCGCGCCTGTTTGACTCATTTGATTCTCCTTTCGAGTAGCCGTTTGGGCATAACTTTGGATTGCAGTCTTCGGAGCCTTCCCGCTCCAGAATTTAACACGGGTTTGACAAACGGCAGGCAAGAACGCGGCGCGTCAAAATCTGTAGCGGTCGTCAACACCCTTCGGCTATCATACTTTTGGCCCCGGGTCTAACCCTTTCAGAGAAGTTTCGCCATGTCGCATCATTTCGATACGCCACCGCAAAAGAAGACCCCCGCATTAACGTCTGCGACTTCTACTTGTTTCGTGGCCGCCCGGGCACAACGGTCATGGCTTTGACCGTGAATTCGAACGCCGGCGTCGGCGCGCCTGACGCCTTCCGCGACGAAGGTCTCTACGCCTTTCGCTTCGACACGAATCGCGATCTTCGCGAAGACGTCACCTTCAAGGTCCAGTTCGGCGTGCCCCCCCACGCTGATGGCGGCGAGCACGCACGTTCAGACCTTCGTGGTCCGGCGCGCCACCGGAGCGGACGCTCTGAAGGGTGCCGCGGGCGAACTCATCATTTCCGGGAACGCGGGACGCGTGGTGAAAGCGGAACAGGGCTGCCTGGCGTACGCAGGCCTCGCGCCCGATCTGTTCGCCACCAATGGCGTCGGTTTCGGTGCCTTCAGAAAAGCTCTGTGGTCTGAAAACAGGTTTGCCCCGGAGTCGTTCCAGAATGGCCAGAGCTTCTTCGCCGGCAACAATATCAGCGCCATCGTCCTCGAGCTCCCCAGCAGCTTGATCGGCCAAGGTATGGTGCACGCCTGGGCCACCGCATCGCTCTACGGCCACGCGCCGGAGGTGCAGGTGTCGCGGTGGGGCCTGCCGATGATCACGCACTTCCTGCTCTCCGATCCTTCGCTGCACGACGCGTCGGAAAAATACAACCGCGCGGTCCCGGCGGACGAAGTGGCGCTGTTCTCTAAACCGATCCGGGACTTCATGGAAAAGTCACCGCGCTCGCCCACTCAGCGGCCGACCCATCCGCCTACGCTACGCAACTCCTCGCGCGCCTCTGCCCAGGGGTCCTGCCCTACGAACTGGACACGCCCGCCTCATTCAGCTTTGCCGGCTTCAACGGCCGCGGCCTCGGCGACGACGTGATGGACGTGATTCTCACGCTGGTTACGAACACGGCCCTCAGCGATGGGGTGGCGCCCGATATGCGGCTGATGCGCCAGGATTTTCCCTATTTCGGCGAGCCGCACGCTACGGCGGCGAGTTCCGCGAAGCAGTGAGGGCGAAGGCGTGGGCGCACGGACCACGCAGCGGCGATCTGCAATCGGATGGATTTGCTCGCCGACAGCGCGGAGCGAATCTCCGCTGTCTCCCGTCGCCGGCGCGAAGGCTTCGCGCAGGATCTGTGTGTCGACGAGCTTATACATGATCGTTGGAGGCTCAAGATTCTCGCGGAGGGTTAAAATCATGCCTCCGCAACGAGAATGTATTCGATAGCTTCCGGTTTGTCCGCTATCCACTTCACCGCGGATCTCCTTCCGCATGGGCTTTTGCCAACTTCGCCTCGCTACCGAGCGGCGTAGATACGTCCTGAAAAATGGGGGCTCCAAACGGGGCACCCGTGAATCCGCCATCCACTATTAGCTCGACCGCGTTGACGTAGGAGGAATCGTCCGACGCAAGGAAGAGCACGGCTTTGGCAATTTCTTCCGGCTCGCCCAACGGCCCTGCGGAACCGCAGAAGAAAAGAACTTCTCCACCTTGGCGGATTCGTCCGTGGAAATAGAGGCGCGGGGCCCGCGCTTCCAAATAGGAGTCTTGGTCGCGCCTGGTGCGACGACGTTCACGCGAATGTTGCGCGGTGCAAGGTCGCCGGCGATGCAACGCGCCATCGAGACGAGACCACCCTTGGTGGCTGCATATGCGGCGACGCCAGGTTGGCCGAGATAGTTATGTACCGACCCATTAAAGATGATGCTGCCGTTGTCGTTCAGCAGAGGCGCCGCTGAATTCACCGTAAAGAAAGCGGCATTAAGGTTGGTGCGGATGACGTTCTCAAAAATGGCCTCGTCGGTCGAGCCGGTAGGAGTCCGGCCGGAGATGCCGGCATTGGCGAAGACAATGTCGAGTTTCCCGAAATCTTTGGCCAGGGCTGCGAAGAGCCGCTTGCGATCTTCCGCAATGGTAACGTCAGCGCGGTAGCCACGCGCGCTCGATCCAAGTTCGGCGATCGCTTCATCGAGCGTCTTCTGGTCGCGACCAGTAATAGCGACCTGCGCGCCTTCCGCAATGAAAAGTCGGGCTGTGGCAAGCCGATGCCACTGTTGCCGCCGGTAATAAGAGCCTTTTTCCCTGTGAGCTTCATAATGCCTCCTTTTTGTAGGACCGGCATCAGACAGGATGCCCGTCATACTTCTGGTTTATGTCCAACATAGGATGACCATCGTAGATGGAGGGTGCAAGAAAAAATATGTGCTATCCCGTCGAAGAGACCGCCGCAAAACATGAACGGATTGTGAACGGGGATTTGAGAACGAAGCGTGGCCGAAGTGGTGAAGGCCGCCGGCTTGTTGCATGGAGCCTTCAATGCTCATTTCGATTCGAAGGAAAAGCTGCAAGCGGCTGCCGTTGCACGGCCGGGATTAGTACCGCGAAGTCGGCCAGTGTTTACTCATGACTTTTCGGTGTTTGGAAACCTTGTGGTTTTTGAAATCGCGGCTGTTAACGGGCGAAGCGCTGTTCGAGCAGAAATGCAATCCCAACCACAATCAGGTCGGTCGGCCACAGCACTACCTTGCTCACGCTCCACACGCGGCTTTCTTCATCCTCTACGGCTTCGGGTTAATCCTCTTACATGTGGAACATGTCGAGCAATACCAGGGGACCACGCTTTTTCGCAGCAATGGGTTGGGCGTGCCTTGTCAATTTCTCTCAAAACAGAACCTTTCATTGCGCTATCACCGGGCCCGTTTTCCTTCTCGTCGCTCTCGTGCTCGCCCTACAGTCTTATGGAATGCGGATTGCCGATCCGAGACCAATGATGAAGGCTGTGCCGTTACTTGGGTCTGGGATGAGATCTCTTGTTCAAGCCGACCGAAGCGGTTCTGGATGAGTGAACAAGCCCTTCTACCAGATCGGCAGCGGCGGCGCCTGACCGCACCATTCCGTCGCCAAATTTGCAGTTGAACGCCTTCAGAAATTCAGGCATGTCCGACGGTGGGCCGATGCCGCGGAAGCGCCACAACGCGTGCGGATCGGTGCTGGCATGTAAGCGTTCCGCCTCCGGCCGGAAGTTCGCGCCCCAGGACTGTGTAAAAGCCAGGAAGAAACGCTGCTCGGGCGTGAAGCCGCCGATCATTGTCTGGGACTTGCCTTCCAGATCTTTCTCCAGCGCGCGATACGCAATCACGAGACCTCCGAGATCGGCGATGCTTTCGCCCAATACCAGTTTCCCGTTCTCGTGCAGGTCCCCCTCCACGACGTAGCTGTCGAATTGCTTTTCGACGCATTCGGCCCGCTCGTTGAAGTGCTTTTCGTCCTCGGGCGTCCACCAGTCGCGCAGGTTGCCTTGCGCGTCGAATTGCCTTCCCTGGTCATCAAAGCCGTGAGTCATCTCGTGGCCGATGATAGCGCCCATGGCGCCGTAATTGGAGGCGTCATCCGCTGCGGGATCAAAGAATGGAGGCTGTGGATGCCTGCCGGAAACACGATTTCGTTGAGCAGGGCATCGTAGTACGCATCGACCCTGGGTGGCGTCATTCCCCACTCCGTCCTATCCACCGGTTTGCCGATCTTGTTCAGGTCGTGCTGAAACTCAAACTGTGCTCCCCGAATCACATTGAGCACGTATGGGCCGCGCTCGACGTGGTAAGCCGAGTAATCGCGCCACTTGTCGGGATAACCGATTTTCTTGGTGAACGCCGCCAGCTTGACGAGGGCCTGCTGGCGCGTCGCCTCGCCCATCCAGGGCAGGGTCTCAAGGTCATCGTGCAAGGCGGCGATCAGGTTGTTGACCATGTCCAAGGCGCGGGCCTTTGCCGCGGGCGGAAAGTACTTTTCAACATAGGCTTGGCCCAGCGCTTCGCCGAGGTTGTGGTCCGCTCCACCAACTCGCGCCACGGGCTCCAGTCCGCATACTCCGGTGGAATTGGGTTGTTCTTCAGCCACTCGCCGTTGGCGTAATGATAGAAGTCCTGGCACGGCTTGCAGGTCTTGTCGAGCGAGGAGAGGTTCACGCCGTGAAATTCCGAGGCTTGCGCGTTCAGATTCTGCGGACCAGCCATGGCGATGTTGCAGCCGAGCATGACCACCGCCCAGAGTAAGACCACGGTAGGTGTTGAGCACAATTGTTAGGGCCCTTCAAGTCAAATGGGATCGTCATCCTGCCACGACAGTCCGCAGTTTTCCAGTACTACTTCGCGCGATCAATCCTGCAGCACGGTTAGCCTCCATCGTGTTTTCTTGCTTTCTTTCTACACTCGGAGTTGCCATCATTCCCCGAAGTGTTTGCCGATCATTCAGCGGATGAGCAATCCGGAAGTTGAGATCGGCTGCAACCTCAACGAGGATTACTCCCGCCTAATGCGCTTGTGCTTATCGATTCTTGTAAGTTGACTCGGGTCCCATTCAGGCGCCGATCTCTCGCCACTAGCCGACTTTTCGCGGGTAAATGCATTCTCGCGCTCGTTCCGCATGCGTTTCCTCGCATCTATCCGGTCGCTGGGCGAATCCCTAATCTGCCTGGTAACCGGAGTACCACCCTAGTTTCCGGAGATGCGACGCCCATATTGATTCCCGAAGAGATGGGGATCGATTGACGATTGTCGAAGCCGTGCTGGGCAGCAGCTATTTTCCGGTTGAGGGATTAGAAGGAGGGCCCGCGCGCCGAAGGGCGCCAAGGGCTTCGCGTAGGGTATCAAAAATGTGAGTGGGACCAATTGCCTCGGTCAGGTGATGGCGGTCCAGATCAGGCCTAAGATCCGACTGAACGTGAGCAAAGACAAGACCCGTGCCTTGAGCGGCAAGGTCCTTTTGGAGTTCGCACACGACGCGAGCGGCCGAAAAGTCCACATTCGTGATGGCCCCAGCGTCAACGATGAACCAGTGCAATGGCGATGGCGCCGAACTGGCCAGCATCCGCACTTCCTCGGAAAAACGATTGGCGTTGGCGTAGAACAGTGGCGCGCCGAATCTATAGCAGACCAGGCCCGGCTCAGTGATAGCCGCGGGAACGACTGGATTTAACTGCCACGCTCCGTCGCGAGTTTCTTCCAGCACCGCGGTATGAGGACGGTAGCTGTGATGGACAATGCGAAAAAGCGACAAGATCATCGCAAGGAGAATGCCCTGTTCTACGCCAACGAAAACAACAACCACGGCGGTGGTGGCGGCCAGCCCGAATTCACCGGGACTCTCGCGCCGCACGGCGCTTAGCGCCCGCAGATCGATCAGACGCAGGGCGATGGTGAACACGACAGCCCCTAAAACGCATTGCGGAAGAAACTGCAGTGGAGCGGTTAAGAAAAGCAGGACCAAGGCAACGACGCCAGCCGTGGCGAGGTGCGCCAATTGGTTGGTACCCCCAGAGCTTTCGACCATAGAGGTCTGTGTGGGACTTCCATTCACAACAAAGGTGCCGCTCAAAGCTGCGGCGGCATTGGCGGCAGAGAGGCCGACCAAGTCACTGTTCTCGTCGAGTTGCTGGTGATGACGAGAGGCATATGCGCGGGCTGTTGCAGCGCTCTGCGCAATGATCATGACAAAACAAGAGAGGGAAACGGGAGTTAGTTTTGCCGCGTCTCTCCAACTCACATCATGCAAACCCAAATGAGGTAAACCACCGGGCACGGGGCCGAGAAGGGCCACGCCCCGCTGCCCCCAGTGAAAGATGGCGCTCGCCACGATTGCCGCTGCAACTGCAACGAGAGACCCCGGCAACTTCGGAGCAAAGCGACGGAAGAGGAGAATACAGACTACAATGGCAAATGAAATCCCCGTCGTGAGGAGTTGAGCATCCCGCAGCGAGCGAAGCACTTCGAGGAATTGCAGGGGAGTGCGACGGCTGTGAACGTTGATCCCGAGCATTTCACCAAGAACCGCAATGCCGACTTGAAAGCCGACGCCCGTTAGAAAACCGAGGAGAACCGTTTGAGAGAGAAAATCCGCAAGGAAGCCAAGCTTGAGCAGGCGCGCAACGAGAAGGAAGATGCTGGTCAATAGGGCCACCAAGCCCGCCAAGGCGATGTAATGGGCGCTGGCGATTGGAGCCAACCCCGCAAGGCCACCCGCAAGTATGGCGGCCGTGGCGGAATCCGCAGCCACGACGAGAAACCGCGAAGAACCAAATAGGGAGAACGCGACGAGGGGAAGAAGAAGAGTGTAGAGGCCCGTGACGATGGGAGTGCCAGCAATCTTGGTGTAGCCAAGTGACTGCGGAATGTTCATGGCCGCAAGCGTAAATCCGGCGAGTAGATTCTTCGATACCGCTGACCACTGAAAAGGCCGCAACCCTTGGAAGAGAGGAAGACGATCCATGAAACGATTTTGCTTTTCACCCATTGAGCCGACGTCTCTGTAGAGATCTTGTTGCTTCCCAAGTTGCAGGGACAATGCGTTGGGCGAATCATACGGCGACTCAGGGGGAGTTCAAAAAGGAAAAGTGAGCCCAAGCGATTTGCAGGCCCATACGATTAGGCTAAGGAAAGCCAACTTGTAAGAATGACGTCTTTTCCGACAAATTGGCGTCAGCTGGAAGATTCGTAACGAAAAACGCGCTAGGGTTTACTAATTCTCGATGGGCGTGCGGAAACGGTTTTTTGCCATCGAAATTGACGATGCTGCCATCCGGCTGGATGGTGCGGGCGTGAATATCCACGATGTTCACGTATTGTCTGTCGAACGGTAGTTCGACGTTGCCTTCCTTGGTGCCCTCCTGTGTGAAGATCTCGATACGGACATATTCGTGAACCGAGGGTTCTTGAGACACCACGTCGCCCTCGCGGTAGAGGATCTGGCGCTCGCGCCGGGGCTGGTGGGGTTGTCCTTGAGGGCGAGGTCGGCAGGAGGAATGGGAAGCCAATCGTCGGCGAAGGAGGGCCGCGGTGAAATGGCAGCGGCGCTAAGAAGGAGGAACGCAAAGGCAGTGGTGCAAAGGAATCCCCGGGTTCGATTCATGGTGACGTACGCTTCCAAGTCGAAAGAAGGGCCGAAACTGTCATGCTGCAGTCGGTTGAGCGGCGCGCATTGAGTCCCAGTTCTCAAGCGGTAACGTGCACACCACGGTATCTCTAGTTCGCGGTGCCGTCAAGGGGGTCATCACGAAGAATGTTTCGGGGCTGTGAGTGTCACCACGTGCTTCGCCGGCCGGAGTACCCAAGGCACGAGTTATTTCCCCATTGATCGTTATCTCCGTGTCGTAGTTGAAAGTCGCCATTTTACCCAGACACTTGGCATCGGCGGATTCTACCGTTGGATCAATGTAATGTTGCTAGTCCGCATTCTAAACGGGCACAAACCGTCCATGTCGATTCGGAGTTTCCGGTAACGTCAATCGTCCAGTTAGCCTAGGCAAGCCCAAAGAAGAGCGCAGCTTTTGTCGGGGACGCTCGTGGTAAGCACCGGTCTGGCTATGACAGCGCGTGTTCAGTGGTTCTGCTGCGCTGCACCAGTCGCCGCATCGGCTCCGCATGGCGTCGGATCCAGCACGAACACCGCTGGATCCCATTGCGTCGGCCACGCCCCTGCCCTAGCACTAATTCTTTCGCATCCATCGGCGTGCAGCTGGTCCCCCGGTTGCGTGATTCCAATCCGCCCGCTTCCGATCACGGTGTAGCGCGTCAGCTCCGCCGCATTCGCGGACACCCGCCGCGCCACTACGAACGCCATTTGAAACCCTGCTTGAAAGTGCATCGCACAGTTACGTCGTGCGCGTCCGCTGACGTTCGCTATGCCCCATCCCGGTACGTTTTGCAGCAACGGCCAGTAACCGCTCAGCGGTAGACTGTGCCCATAAATCGATATTGTGCAGTCGCTCTGGACGGCGCACGATCCCAGGCCCACCACCGTCGCCGCGTTGTCGTTTACCACCTGCATGTCGACCGCGTGGGCTTCGTGGACAAACGTTTCCCGTGTTACTCCTAGAGGCTTCACCAGCGGCCACAGCGTATCCAGATCGGTCGGCGCAACCGGCTCGATCTTGCTAATCGCCGACATCACTTGCGCGCAGATTGGATGGGGATCGTCGACCCCAAGGCACTCCGATGGGCTGACGCTGACCGGTGCAAAAGCAGCGTCCGCGTAGCGGAACTCGGAAATGCTCGTCTCGGCGGCACTCATGTGCCAAAAGAAGGCAATGTCCGGAACTGCGCCGGCGGACGGGAGCAGCGTATAACCCCACCCGCCCGTTCGAATCACGTTGCGGTATCCGACGGCAGTGCGAACGAAGATCCACATCGGGCCGCCGCCATTACCACGTACGGGCGCCCGGGGAAAATTCACGACCATCCCGTCGCCCAATGATCCGAGCGCGATGGATTTTGCCGTGATGCCATTGAGCGGACCCAAGTCCGACCCATCGTCCAACCGTTTACGGAGGGTCGGCTTTTTGATCTCCTCATCGATCGCGTCAATCAACTGGGCGTACTCATGTGGAGTTGCCGCTTCGCCGACTGCGGCCATATGCGCGGGAATCGGAAATTGCGCGGCGGTTGGAGGGGCTTGCCGGTGCGACGAGGAGATTGCAATCAGCAATAGGAAACTTGTCGCGAAACAGGCCCCGCTCTTCAACAGTGAACTCCAAAGTACCTGAAGCGACGATGCTGAAATTCTAGCATGAGGCAAAATGGCTAGGAATGCCTGGTTGCGTCGCGTAACCGGACCCAAAAACCCTCCTTGCCCAAGATCCCCATTCCTCGTGTCTCTAGGAATCGTTGAAAATTCGCGTGCCCAGAAGTGTGTCAAGGGCGCCTCAAAAGGTGTTTCTGGGCAGCCATGCGAGTGTGGCATACGAAATCTCGTAGGATAACGACCTGTCGAATCAGTAGCTCTGATAAACGTCGCATTGGGAGAAGACAAATCTGAAGCGGATGGGCCAATTACAAAAGTCAACCCGCCCGCAGTCATCGCCAGCACTCGCGACAAAAAACTCAGGTGGAATTACCGCAACCTGTCGTATGCTTTCTGGCCGAAACTGCGGGCGCTTAAGGCCAGGCAGCAATGAATCGAGGGGCTCGATGCTCACACGACGGAGATTTCTTGCCACCGCAGCCTACACGGTGATTGCAGCGCGTCTTCATGCGCAGGGCCACAGCAAGGTCCGGGTGGCCCTCGCCATTCCCAGGGAAGCGACTGGTCCTCATATGCCCTTTGACTTTGTCGGCCTGTCTTATGAGGTGCAGCAACTCGCGGACCCGACTTTCTTTTCGGCGCAGAACAGCGGCCTAATTCGCGAGTTCAAAGCACTTTCGTCAACTGGGGTTCTGCGCCTTGGGGGCAACACCAGCGAGTTCGCTTACTGGAAACCTGCGCCTGATTCTCCCGAGCCAGAGCATCCTCAAGTCCGCGAGGCTGAGGGTGAGCCGAAGGCCCACTACTACGCGGTGACGGTCGAGGCAGTCAAGAACCTCACGCAGTTCCTCCAAGCCACTGGTTGGAACTGCATCTATGGCATCGGCATGGGGACGAATACACCGGCACGCGCCGCCGAAGAAGCAGTTTTTGTGGCCGAGACGCTCGGCGACCGCCTACAGTACTTCCAGATTGGAAACGAGGCGGATCTGTTTAGCCGGCACCTGCGCGATCCGAAGACATGGTCCGCCAAGACGTACCTGGAAGAATGGCTCACACTAGCGCGCGCGGTCGCAGCCCGGGTGCCCGCGGCAAAGTTCGGCATGCCTGATGTTTCATCGAGGACCGTGTCATGGCTGACCGAGATTGCTGACCAGTGGCCTTCCATCCAGCCCGCACCCCACGTAACCACCCTGAGTCATCATTATTATTTTAACGGGCCGGCGACAAACCCCGAGGTCAACATTCCAAACCTGCTGAAACCGGAGACGATGCAAAAGGTGCAGAACACGGCGAATGTCGCAAGGGCCGCCGCCAGCAAGATGGGTGCGCGCGTACGCATGACCGAAGGCAACACGTGTTTTCGCGGAGGCAAGCCGGGTGTCTCCGACGTGTTTGCTGCTGCGCTTTGGTCAGCCGACTATTCGCTGCTGCTAGCCAGTAATGACTATTCCGGCGTCAATCTGCACGGAGGTACGGGCAAATCTGTGGCCAATTCCGTTGGTGGATCTCTGCCCGGCGACGCGCTTCTCGAAGCGAATGGCGAAACCCCCGAACAGATTGCAGCGCATCCGCATCCTTTCTATACGCCGATTGCGAGCATTGGCTCGGACTATGTGCTGGAGCCGGTCGCGTATGGGCTTAAGTTCGCAGGCTTGTTCAGCGGCGGAACACTGTTGAAGACCGAGTTCTCGACGGAGCTGCAGGCCGTGGGACTCAATGCAACGGCCTATGCCGCGAAGCTGCCCGGCGGCCAAACCTCGGTGATCATCCTGAACAAGGACGCGGCAGCGGACCTTGAGGTGGAACTCGATTTCGGTCGCGGTGTCAGCGGAGCGGTCGAAACCGAAATATTGCACGCGCCGGCACTAGACAGCCGCGAAGCGCACATCACAACCTCAACGAAAACCGACTCGCTCAAACAGGGCAAGTGCTCCGTCACTGTTCCCCACGCAACAGGACTACGCCTGACGCTGACTTGACACGCGGGCACATTCCATTCATCTGTGGGCCTGCTTGAAGTCGAAGTAAGCGAGGTTCATGTTGCCGCGGGTCAATATGTGTACGGTGAGAACGTTTTTCCCTTTGTTGAGGCGAACCTTGAAAAGTTGCGACGCCAGATTCCAGTGGTGCCACTGACGCCAGGCCAGCGAGTCTGCAGGATCATATGTCGAAGCGATCTCCAGGGGCCCTGTCGCATCCTTTCCATTCACATCGACGGATATTGTTCCGCCACGATTCGATGTGTACAGGAAATCGGCGGCGTATGTTCCCGCGCGTGTCACATCTACAGTGATGTTGAACCACTCTTCGGGTTCGGTCCAGCCAACATAGAGCAGGTCTGCAGGAGGAACAACCTTGTCGAAGGGGTTGTCGTCAATCGGATCTGGCTTGCGGAGAAACTTCGTGTAGGATGTGTCCACTCCCTCGTGGATACGAAATTCGTTGAGGTAGGTCCCATCGGCCGGGTTTAACTCTCCGCTGCCGTGATTCTGTGGATCGCTGTCGTGGTACGCGACGCCTTCGCCGCCCAGGTCATAGTAAGCACACAATACTCGTCCCGGTATTTTTTGTGGGCGGCCCTGATAGCGGCTGTCGTGATAAGGCAAGCCTTTATACTGGCTCAAGAATGATTGGGAAAACGCAATTGCCGGTAGCATCGATGCCGCTACGAAGCATAAGGAAAACGCTCTCCGGCTCATCCTACCTCCCCGAGTACCGATAACCGATCTGTAGTTGCGCAACCCCGCCAATCAGCACCAGCGACGACTTAACGATATGCCGCACTTCAGACTTGGAAAAGTTCGATCCCGTGGGCTTTTCCGAGATTGCGCGAGTACTTCTTGTCTATCCCGTTGTTCCAATGTTCGTGTACGCCAAGGCTGCGGCAGCGGGTGCCGTCGCGTTCAGGATCATAGAAAGTCTTCGAAGGTGGATCATTCGCCAGGGCAGATTCGCGCAGGTAGTTATCGGCATTCGCGATATCCGGAAGATCGGGCCATTCCGAAGTGAGAAAATCGAAGCCGACGGAATCGATCGCTACGCCGTCAAACGACATAAAAATGCTGTTCGGCCAAGCATCGTTGAAGGGCGCCATCTTCCACTTGCGATGAGGCGGACCATCCACGTTGTCGTTTCCATAGAGCCCATCAATCATAAAAAGGATGGTTTTCTCGCCGAGGTCTTTATGACCCAAATAATCTGTGAACGCGGAGTAGCTTGGCGAACCATCGCTGTTGTGATGGAAACCGTCGTGCGCGTTCTTGCGCCAGTCGGTGTTGATACTCGTAGCGCCGAAAAGATTCTTCGCGCAAAGTGTCACCCCTGAACTCACATGCGCTCTCAACACCGCAGCATCAATTAAGTAGGCGGCCTCTACCACCGTGGTATCGAGTCCCGTGGCGTTGTGGCTCTCCACTGAGAAAGGAATCGCGTTGGGTCGGAACTCGGCCTTGGCTCGTCCATCCCCTCCGATATGGTCCACAAACGTGACGCCGGGAAATTCATGGTGAATCTTGTCGTAGAGATTGCCCGGGATGAACCGGCTGGAATCGAAGATGGCGATCGCTGATTCCGGCACTCGTCCCGGTCCGGTCAACTGTCGGACGAGCGAAAGGATCAAATGGGGCGAGGAGTTCAGGCGTTCGATGGTGCCATGGTCCGTTGTGTTGTTCAGGTTCGCCTTGATCGCAATCCTCTCCCCAGCACTGTACCCGGCTTTGCCGCGCCCATGAGTGCGATTGAAGTATTCAAAGATGGAGTTCCACGCCGGGGCGTCGCTTTTTTGATTTGTAAGACCGCCAAGGGACCGGGAAACCATGCGGTCAATCACAGACTGGTCATTGTGGGCATCGGTCCACCACGAACCGGTGCCGTCCCAGGTCACAGCCGCCGGATCGTGCGCCCAAGTGACTCGGCCGGGAACGACGCCGCGGGGAACTCCCAATGGAGAAAGCGGCTCGAACAAGGAGGGCCGCAGGTAGGTGGCAGCCGCAAGAGTCAGGGCGAATTGTCGGCGCGTCATGTCCATTTTGACTTGCTCCTCTCGCACACAATCTTACGGTTCCCTGGATCATTTTGCCTGAAAGCGCAGAAACTGCTGCAGCCTCTTCACAGACAGCGCGGTCTTGCGTCAGAGACCGGTAGTGGCAGCGCCGGGACCCTGAACTTCCCAGTGAATTGTACCTGACGACGCAAGCTGTGCGTCCCATCGCAGGTAGCCTACGAGGTTGGAGCGGCGAGGCAACAGACCCCCTCGGACAATGGACCGACATTCCTAGGAGTGGCACCGAAACCGTGAGGCTACGGTGTATCTGCCAGCATAAGGTCGAGAGGGGCTAGGCTTGGTAGCAGCCCGAGAGAGCCTAATATGCTGCGGGGCTCTTTTTTCAGTGAGCACCGAGGCTTCCGGGTTCTCGGTCATGGGTAAACAACACTGTCGGCGCATAGAACAGACCTAACCTATCGCGTCATTCCCACGGAACAGGGTAAATCCACATCGCTCCCCGCAAGGGGAAGGTTCATCGCAAGATGGACCGATAGCGGTGCGCATGCAATCAATGGATGTTGGACTTCGCGATGAAACCCTTCTCGATGCTTGATTGATGTAGCTACAGGGACGTTTGTTCGCAAGCGGCCAACTGCATCTAGGTCGTGAGGAAAAGCTTCCAGCGATCCAAGATAACCTCTAATTCGCGAATTTCTTCTGGGCGCAGGGTTGGAAGTGGTGGGCGCACTGGACCTGCCGGCATTCCAAGCAAGTTCATCGCCTGCTTCATGACGGAAACCTCGTAGCCTTTGCGACGCGCCCGCAGCTCGTACAGCGGGATCACGTAGGTGTTCATGAGCTGGATGAGAGCCGAGGAATCTCCCGCCGAAGCGACCTCGTCAAGTTTCAGAGAAAGTCTTGGCGCAACCGTCGCAATGCTGGAGGTGTACGACCGGATGCCGATGCTGTAGTAGCCGGGGACACAGTCATCGCCGGCTCCACCAATCCAATAGAGCCTGTCTCCGACGCGGTTCATAATCCGCTCGTACCGGCGCAAGTCGCCTTGGCCATCCTTCCAGCAGACCAGCGTCGGGACTTCCTCCGCTAGATGTTCCACCCATGCCGGTTCAGGGTTTACCCAATCGCGACTGTATACCAGCATTCCCAGCGGAGTCGCTCTGCCGATTGCTTTGTAATATTCCGCAAGTCCCTGTTCATCGGCGTTTGGATAATAGGGCGGAAACGCCAGGATGGCATCCGCACCCGCCCGCTCCGATTGCTGGGCAAACTCGATCGCTATCGGCCAGTTGAATCCAGTGCCTGCGATTACCGGAATCCGGCCGTGCACTTCCTCTACTGTGGCCTTTACCACCTCTAAATGCTCCGCGGGAGTCAGGGAATACATTTCGCCTGTCCCGCCCGCGGCGACGATTGCAGCAGGCGCATGCTCCAGGAGGCGTTGAAGATTCTTGCGCAGTCCGGGGATATCCAAGGACAAATCCGGCTGCAACGGTGTGATGGGAAATGCAATCACGCCGCGAAGTCTGGCACGGAGTTCTTCCGGCTTCATTTGCTCACCCACGCGAACGGAACCGAAGCGCAAAGACGACGGCGCAAGAATCGCTGAAGTCGCCAGGACGCCCGCTCCATCAAGGAACTCCCGGCGCGAAAAATGTGAGGACATCTTCGCTTCCCTCGCTAACTTAAATTCAGCCGCCGTCGTGACGAATTTCTTTTTGTCACCGCCCGGGCCCCTAAACCATACCTCAATTACCCAGTTTTAGTCGCGTTGCCGGACAAGTGGTTTCGCGGCGGATTTCAATTGTCCAGTTGATGTCATAACGACGTCGGGCTCGCGACGGCCCGAGTAGACGGTCGGTGTTCACCCCAACAGCGCTCGGACCGAAGGAGGCCGAGATGCGAATCATAGGATACGATTTGCACGCTTGCCAGCAAACGCTGGCAGTGTTGGATACGGCGACACGCGAGGTGATGGAGAAGACCTGACGCACAGCGGCAACAACGTGCAGGAGTTTTACGCGGCGCTGCCCGGGCCGGTGTGCGTAGGGATCGAAGCAACGGGAACGATGCAGTGGTTTCTGCGCCTGATGGAAGAGCTGGGGATCGATTGCCAGGTCGGATGATCCGGCTAAGATTCGAGCGGCCGAACCACGGAAGCAGAAACATGACCGGCGAGATGCGGACCTGATCCTGCAGTTGCTGGTAGAAAACCGCTTTCCGTCGATCTGGCGACCTTCGAGAGAGCTCATCGGCGATTTGAATAATTTCTTCGCGCGGCGAGATTAAGTCCCAATAAACCCGTTCCATTCGAATAGTGCCGCCTTTGAATCTCGACCTCGCAGACCTGCCTTTTCGTTTGAATATCTCGGGAAAATTAAGACATGCGAACGCAAATAATTAGGCCTGAGGGATGCGTCCTGGCCAGAGAGAAGGACAGCGGGGTGGCGCTGTCCTGATCTCCCTGATTGACGCCCTAACCAAAACGTCAGGCGCGCTATCGTACTGAGTCTTCGGGGGGCATCGCCACGCCATAAGTCTGGGCTTCGACCGCCCTTCGCAACTAAATTGCCGGTCCGCAAGACAATCCTGAACTCGACCGTCTCAGAAATTGAATTTCGCGCCGAACTGAAGAACGCGCGCCGGAAAGGATTGCGTAAGCTGTCCAAAACTGGCGCTACCAACGTTATTCACGCTAAATCCAGTGAGACCACTCCAGTTTGTCTGGTTGAAGGCGTTATATGCATCCACCCGGAACTGCAGAGCCATGCCTTCCCTGGGCAGATTGAATAGCTTCCGCAATGACAGATCCCACTGGTAAAAAGAAGGGCCGATGATGTTGCTCACGGGAGCGTCGCCCGCGCCGAGCGCCGATTCTGGCGCAAAGGCGGCCGGATTGGCCCAGCATATTGCGTTCGCGTTCGAGCACGTGCCGCTAAACCCAACCGGTTGGCCCGCGACTCCATTTGCCCGTCGGTTGATGGTAATACCCAGGTTGGGAGCACCACCAACTGCTACTGTGTCTGTTGCCGTGAAGGGCGACCCACTCTGGTAGTGCATGACCGCGCTCAGAGACCAACCTTTCACCAACGCGCCTTCGACACCCGTGAGGTCTCTGCCCCAAGGCAAATCGACAGTGAAACTGGTGGACACGATGTGCCTTGCGTCGAAGCTCAATAAGCCGTAGTCAAATCTCTTCCAAGATTCCACCACACCGCCGGATTGCGTCCCTCCTACTCCGCCTGTTCCGCCCGTAACAACCACAGGATTGGCAGCTGTGCTGACCAGGCAGGTGAAGGGGCACTCCGGCTCGGGATTTTCGTTATAGGCATCTCCGGCTCCGCCACCCTCCCCTAACGCCTTCGAATATGTGTAGGCGACCAAGGCAGTGATGAACCCCGCGTGCTTTGTCACGCTAATCTGTAACGCATTGTAGTTGGAATCGACGTCGCTCAACTCCATGCCAAGGTTCGAGTATCCCAGGTACGGACGAATCTGATCCTTCCCAAGGGCGGAAGGTGCGAACCCCCCAACACATCCATATGCAGCCGCGTTTATTCCTGAAGGACACGCGTACGTATTCGGATTCGGCGAGACGGGTATGAATTCCTGCGGTGTCCAGGTCGGTTGATTGATGTTGCTTGTGCCGTTACCCCCACGCAGGATGTGTCGTCCCAGGTTCCCGACGTAAGACGCCTGAAGCAATATGCCCTGCGGCAATTCGCGCTGTACTCCTAAGCTGTACTGATAGCTGCGGGCAACCACCAAGTTCGGATCAACCCCACTCAGGCTCAAAGTGCTTGGACCGGGTACCGTACCGGCACCCGGAGCGGAATCGAATGACGCGAGTGAGGAGTTAACCCCAGCGATCGAGACCGACTGCGCCCATGGTACGTAGCCCTGGGAGTTGATGCCATTGCCTAGGAGGTTGCCTTCCGGGTGGTCATAGAAAATACCAAAACCGCCACGAACCACGGTCTTATCGTCGAACGGCGCGTACGCGAAACCGAATCTTGGCGACCAGAGATTTTCTTGGTTGTAGAAACCGCGCGCTGCCGTCGGAGGTATGGCAGCCAAAAGCTGTGGATTTTCATAGGTGACGGGAACGCGGCCAGCCTGGTCGTAGGGTACTTCTCCGGGCCGCTGCAATCCATTGCATTCAATCGTAAGCACCGGTGTACCGATAACGTCGAGTTGAGGGCCGCTGCAAAGTCCAGGTGAAGACGAGCTAATCGCGCTGCCCGTTCCTACGCTCGTGAAGTTCGGCGAGAGACCCGTGACGAATGTAAACGGGTCAAAGTTCGTCATGTTGTTGCCCTTCGCGTAGGTCGGTGTCGTGCGTATGTAGCGAAGGCCCAGCACGAGACTCAGCTTGCGAGTAACTTTCCAAGTATCCTGCAGATAAAACTCAAGGTCATTAAAGCGAAACTGGCCCACGGTGTAAGCCGAGTTCTGTGCAAGGCTGCCAAAGTTCCCGAGGAGCGCATCGGCGAAAGGGTCCCCCGTCGAGTTTGAGCCGCTGGTGGCACCAGCTGTATTTGCAAAGGTTATGATACCGTCGTAATTGGTGCGCGAGTTTTGAGTCTTGCGGTTCCGCGCGTAAAAGCCTCCGAACTTTATCGAGTGGCTGCTCTTCACGATCGAAAAGTTATCCGCGAAGCTTATATCCGCCGTGGGAGACTCAAGGTAGGTCGGCGCCGGACCTTGTACAGCGGTCGGAGCGGCCGTCGGAAATCCCGAAACAGACGTGAAGCTTATCTGCGGTAGCCCGTCTGAGAATTGTGCTGGGTTTCCCAGGGGCGGAATGAACTGGAAGCCGTAACTGGACCTCATCCACGCTGTGCCGAGGAGCGGAGTATGCTGCTTATGCCAATCTGCGTTGAATTTGAATTCGTTGATCAGGTTCTGGCTGATCAGATACGTCCACC
The DNA here is from genome assembly GCA_963795005.1 of uncultured Acidobacteriota bacterium. Lineage (GTDB taxonomy): Bacteria > Acidobacteriota > Terriglobia > Acidiferrales > UBA7541 > Palsa-295. Next base: position 18,203 of record CAWCGE010000032.1, read on the forward strand.
CGATTTGAGTATTGTATCCGGGACGATCGCGCTCGTCCGGATCCACAGGAACCTCCGGCGTAGGAGCAGTGCCGAATGTCGAATAAGGATTGGTGATCAGGACGTTGTCGTGGAGGTATCGGAAATAAATTGTCTGCTTGTCGTTGGCATGTTCATCAACGCGGATGACATCCTCCCGAATATTCGCCGGGTTCGGGAGGTTGAAGGTCAAGTTGTTCGCTGCGACCGCGGTGGGCAACCCCCCAACTGTGGACAATTTCGCGGCGGTCGTGTAGAGCCTCTGAATGGCTGCGCCGTCGCCGGCAATACACGCTGGATTGATAATGTTGGGGGCGGTAAACAGAGTGCCGCCGCAACTCGCCGGGATAACCGCCGGCGTATTGAGCACCAGGCTCGTCCCTTTCGGGCCACTTCCCAAGAGGTCCGTAAAGTTACCCGTCGCCTCCGCCGCCGTGGGAAAGGTCTGCGTTTCAGTGGCCGATTGCAATCCCGGAGCTGACCCTCGAAATCTCTTCCACTCCTGACCGGCGAAGAAGAAAAGCTTGCCTTTGGGCTGAATATACGGGATAGGGCCGCCCGCATCCCATCCAAAATCGTTTAAATGAAATGGCGGTACCGCATTGTACCCGGTCAAGGTCGGCGTGCTCGCAGTCGGCACAAACGTCAGCTTTGTGCCCGCGTTTGCCGCATTGAAAATATTATTTTGGACGAATTCAAAGAGCCCGCCATGATATTGATTCCCTCCGCTCTTGGTTATGACATTGACCGTAGCCGAAGCAGAGCGACCAAACTCAGCGTCATAGTTTGAACTTTGCACATCAACTTCTTGAATGAAATCAACACCCACCTCATTAAAGACGCTGTTGTTCGAGCCGGCGTCGAGGTTCCATCCACCATCGACGCTCCAGTTCTGTCCGTCCAGCCTCAAGCCATTGATGACCGCGATGCTGTTATTGTAGCCACTGGTTATGCTGGCGGCGCTCAGTCCCGAGCTCTGCAGAGCTGCTCCGGGAATCAAGCCCACCACCGTCTCATAGTGGCGCTGGTTCAGCGGTATGTCATCCACTTGTTTGCTGGTAATCGTGCTGGATATTTCGCCTGAGGTTGTATTTACACTGATGGGCACAGCCTGTACGCTCACCGTTTCCGTGACGTTACCAATCTCCAGCTTTACGTCCACAGTCAAGCGACCGCCAGCTGTGACGCTGTTTCCAGTCACCGTGGTTCTCTTGAAGCCATTTTTCTCCGCGATTAGAGTGTAGGTTCCAACGGGCAGATCATCCGCGACATACAAGCCGGCCCCGTTGGTCATAATGACAGGGCGCAAAACGCCTGTTGTCTCATTCGTGATCGTGACGCTCGCGCCGGGGACTACCGCACCCTGCGCGTCGGTGACAGTCCCGGAGATGCGCCCGACGATGTCCTGCGCTGCGGCGAAACCCCCGGTTCCCACGAGCACAAGCAGTAATGCTATGACGAGAACTGTAAGCACTCGGGAATCGACCATCTTCATTTTCATTCCTCAATTCCTCGATAACCAAGGATTTTTCGTAGGGCGAGAATCATTTTGGTATCTCTGGTTCCTGATCCCAATTTCCCCCGGTTGCCAGACCACCCAGACTGGAGGGCAATTATGTGGCAACAAAAACCTTGCTGGCTCAGTGCGTGATTAAAGCAACGTTTTCATGAACGATGGAAGTTAGGTAACCGTGAATTCACGGTTAGAATTCGACAGTTATGGATTCAAGGAAAGGAGTGTCTTCGCCCCTTTTTCGTCCGTCTAGCTGAACCCGAATTCAGGCGTTTGGCCCGGTGTCATGTCGCGAAAATTCGGTTATACTCCGCACAAATGTCCGGATGGCGAGTGAACGGAACGGGTACTAAGGAGACGTGCGCTTGGAATCGGCAATCAGCAAGCTGGAGGCGGAGCGAGCTGAAGTAGATGAACTCTTGTCCTCGGGTGTCTTAGGGCGAGCGAATAACCTTGTCCGGTTTATGACCTATGTATGCGAAAAATATTTCGAAGGATCAATCGACCACATCAAGGAGTACAACATCGCGGTACACGCCCTTGGACGCCGAGAGGGCTTCGACCCGCAGGTGGATACCATTGTCCGCGTTACTGCCCATGCGTTACGCAAGCGGCTTGAAGATTATTATAAGAGCGCCGGGTCGGAACACGCCGTCCATATTTGCCTACCCTCTGGCCACTATATTCCTAGATTCATTCATTCGAACGGCATAGAAACGACATCGGGTGAAACCAAACACGATGAGGGTCCCAACGTCCAATCGCTCGATACGCATTCCTCTCGATCGAATGGACGAACACTTGAACTGACCGAAAACACGGTCCGCACAGTTCAGGAAGCAAAGCCAGACGGGATGCTGGTTTCGTCCGGCGGCAACGAACCCGGACAAAAGTCTCGGACAGGGAGTGGAATTCTGGCTGCGGCCGCTATTTTTGCGATCTCTGTCCTTGTACTTTCAGTTTTTTTCGGGATGAAGTGGGATCGACGAAGTCGGCATGGAATCTCGCCGCAGGTCCACGCCGCTGCTGCTCCGGGGAACTTTTCCGAGAGAATTCTTCGCGTTGCGATGGGCAAGGGCTCCTCCCCCTTTACGGATCGCGGCGGTGTGATTTGGGGCACCGACCATTTCTGCAGGGGAGGAAGCCCATTCACGGTCACAGGCCACAACATCCAGGGAACGGAAGACCCCACCCTTTTCTCCAGCGGGCGTCGCGGCGTCTTTAATTGCAATTATCCCGTCCCGCCGGGAACTTACGAGGTTCATCTGTTGTTCGCCGAAACCGAGGGGCTTCAGGAGAATAGCCGCAATGTGATGTTTTCGATCAATGGTGCGCGCTCTAACAGCTTGGACATCGTGGACGATGCCGGCGGGGATGATATTGCCACCACGAAAGTAGTTACAGATGTCACGCCCTACAGCGACGGTACGATCCATTTGGATTTCAGCACCCCGGAGTCATTTGTAAATGCAGTTGAAATTCTGCCGAGCGCTGCGCATCACGTACTCCCGGTCAGGATCGTCGTTGGGCATTCTCCATTTCGCGATTCCAATGACAACGACTGGATGTCAGATCGTTACTTCATCGGCGGTCGCGTCAGCAGTTTCGAAAGCGATTTGTCCAAAATCCCTGATGGCCGACTTTATGAATGGCATCGGTTTGGGCACTTCCATTATGTTGTACCTGTCGCGACAGGCAGCAAGTACGTTTTGCGCCTCTACTTTATGGAGCATTGGTTTGGTGTCCAGAATCGGAGCATCGGAGGCGTGGGCAGCCGCGTTTTTGATCTTTCATGTAATGGACTCATGCTCCTAAAGGGGTTTGATATTTTCCGGGAATCCGGCTCGCAGCCATTGGTGAAGTCTTTCGAGCATATTGAACCCACGCCGCAAGGCAAAATCGAAATCTATTTCACGCCCGACGTGAATTACCCGTCTGTAAGCGCGATTGAAGTCCTCCCCGAATAGAAAAGCCATTCGAATTCTCGGTGCGGTCCAGCGGAAGAGTCTCATGGCTTGAAGAAAAGCGGCGCGATCGATCGCCTGGGAAATCAGCGCCGAGAAACGCGCTTGTGGCGCGTAATATCCCGGATTGCCGGCAATCCGGAAGCGAACCGGTTGTTTCCGTGTGCGTCGTATCTCGGGCAAAATCCCCAAGATTCTATTTGAGGGCTTCAGCGAGGAATTCGTGCGTTGCCGGAACTTCTCGATTTGACCAGGCCAAGGGATCGCGCCCTGCTGTCATCCGCTGGTGATTCGATTGAGCGTCATCATCACTGTCGCTGCCTTCTTCGCTCGCAATCTCTTCCAATCCGGTCCCGCTGTTCCACGCGCTCGATCCGACAAAAAAGCCCACTCGGCATTCGGGCGGTTATGTTCCCTCGTAGCTTGAAGCCACGCGGACGCATATTCCTTAAACGTAGGGGCCTTGCCAGTACTCCAGAATTCTCTGGCAAGAATTCTAGCGATTGCTCCGTTCTGGAATTTTCCGTCAGTCAGATTCTTCAGAAGGGTGATCATGCTGCGGTTTGTTTTGTCGTATTGTCCATAAAATAGTCTGTCGTTCGGGCCGAGTTGTTCTGGGGGCGCTTCAAAACACACAACTGTCGCGCGAAAGCACGTCTCCCCGAAAACCACACCCGTCTTCAAGAAATGGCGAATCCTGTCAAGGATCACACCTTTCCGATCGTCCTGGTTCGTCTTTCTCCTACACCCATCGTTAGTTTCCATCGCAATCGCGTACGGGATGGACTGGCGCTTGCAGAAGGATTTGATCTCGGTCATATTTAGATAGTTGAGGTCATCCAATAGTGCTCGCTGTTCGTCTTCCGGCAGCCTTGCGATGGGTGATGCGGGCATAGGTCACTCCGGACCTGATTCCAACCTCGGCATAACGTACTTACTGCCACCCACTTGATCCAGCAAGCATTCTAGTCTGTCATCGCTCTCTGTGCGGTATGGGGATCGCCTCATCTTTTCCCCCGGCCAGCCGACCTTGAACAGCCCCATCGCGATCTCGCCTTCCCTTCGCTTCCAGATCTTCTTGGCGAGTTCTTTGCTGGTCGTCTGGGTCGATGCAAAGTATCGCTCTTCATTTATTGTGTATGTCATCCACCAGACGGGTGAACCGCGTCTCTGATAGAGTCCCATCAGCGCTCCTCTCGTCTGCCCGAGCGGGGCGCCGACGGAATTATACTGCGCTCGGAGTGAAACGGACGAGCGGGTCGCACGTGGCGAATCCTTCATCCAGGTCAAGATCCACGTGACGAATCTCGCGGATATTCCCCTTCGTCCTGTTGTGGGAGTTCTCCTTCGGAGGATTCATCCCCCGGAAGATTATGTGGAATTGGAAGGGGTTTTTATCGGTCTGGCGTTGGAACGTCATGATCAAAGTCTCCTAGGAGCTGATTGATCTCTTCTGAAGCCAGTTGGTCTGGCTGAGTTCCCGACGCGAGTTCAACGATCTGCACCCCGAGGATTGAGCAGAGGGCTGTCCCAGCCGCAGCCGTGGCGGCCTTCCCCGCTTCATCGGCGTCGAGCATGAGGATGACTTGATCGAAGTAGGTTCCGATCAGTTCGGCTTGGCGGTCGGACAGCTTCGAGCCCATGAGAGCGGCCACGTTGTGATGCCCGGCCTGATGGATTTTGAAAGTATCGAAGAAGCCTTCGACGAGAATGAGGGTGCGGTTGCCCTTCTGGATGGCTCGATGGAGATTGAACAGCAGGTGAGATTTACGGAAGCCGGCAGGGAGACGATATTTGGGCTTCGTCTGGCCGATTGCCCGACCCGAGTAGGCGACGAGTTCGCCATGTTCGTTGTGGATTGGAATCACAACCCGTCCACGAAGCAAACCGTTCCCGTCGTAATAGCCAACTCCGAAGTACCGGGCGGTATGCTCACTAAGTCCACGCGATGCAACATAGGGATGTCGGTGGTCGACGTTGTGTAGCGTGAACGATAGAGGCCGATTTTCCGATGCGTAGGAGACCGACTCCCCATTCCTGGATGTGGCGCGAGAAATCTGATTTTCTGCGAGCGAATGCTGCAGGCGCAGAGCAGCCTCACGGATCGAACAACGTTCCATTTCGGCGACGAAGTCGAAGACGTTGCCTCCGACGCGGCCCGAGCGAGCCGCGATGCACGAAGCGGACTGACAGGACCAGGCGTTCCGAGTGAAGCTGACGGAGAAGCTGTCATTGCTGCGTGTGGAGGAGTGTGTAGGAAGAGGGCATTTTCCACGGAACTCATCGGCACCGACTCGCCGCAGACGAACGTCGTAGTGCGAAAGAACGGTCTCCATGGAGACCTTCCCTTTGACGCCTTTAAAGTCGACCCATTCCGCTGGCATCATTTGCTCCCGTCGATCGTCGGTTTGATCTGAACGAGTCCGCTCTGAGGCTGCCGCGGAAGTAGGACCCTCCGGAGTAGGAACGTCCGAAAGTTGTGCGAGAAGCTTCTCGAAGAAATGGCGGGCTTGCGATTGCCTCTGCGGCGAGGATGCGTTGCAGGGTTTGCCTTGCGAGTGCGATTCCGCACGAGAACGGCGAAGCGGTCTTCCGGCGAATGGAGCGCCAGGACATATTCCGACGCGGAGAGCATCTGTGGAAAGAATGGCGCCGAATTCGTCATGAGTTGTCCCGCGGTGCGAGGTAGATCGCGCAGAAGTCGAATAGGTCAGCGTCGGGATCGTAACTCTTGATTTCCAGTACTTCCGAGATGAACCGGCGTCCGGGGCGCCGCTCGATTTGCACGACCACGTTCAAGGAATCTCCAATGTTGCTCTTCACGGCGCGGTACGGTAATTCCACACCGCTCTGCAGGACACAACTTGTAAAGCGCGCGAGACCTTGCTTCGCGGAACTGGCGTGGATCGTCGAGAGAGTCCCGGAATGGCCCGTGTTCAACAGCTGCAGAAGATCAAATGCTTCGCCGGAGCGGATTTCGCCGAGTTGCGGGATGGATACGTGTGCGGCTGGTGCGAGATTGACCGGGGCAGGCTGATGGTGATCCCTCACCCGCACTCCCGCCGCGAAGTGCGCGTGTTCGAACATCCGTCCCAGGCGGAAATCGTGGGGCGGGTTACCGGGGTGGCGATGCGCATTGTGGGCGACCCGTACCCCGAACTCAGAGCACCATCCCGGGAGAAATAGTCCCTTGCGGAGACCGCGAGTTGTCGCCCGAGTCTCCGCAAGGGCATCGCCGCGACTTATTTGCGGACGGTGGCTTAGGCGGACGAGGCATACCAGTCGGCCTTTCCGTTGGGTGGTCCGCGTGAGGAACCGGAAAGGATTCCCAAACCATGTTCCCGGGAGGCTGACGAAGCGCTCTACGTAGACAAGCTGAACTCGAAAAGCATCCCAGTTTCACGGCCCGTTTAGTCACAGGCTCCCGCCGATCCGGCGAAATAGAAGTCGCAGCGTCCAGAAGCATGCGATTGAATACGTCGCCCCAGCCCTTGAACCAGGAGTTCCCATCTAAAGTCGAAGGCCTCCGAGTGGTGTCGCATGCGTTTTCTTCGCTGCGAGTCAGTGACGAGAAGACCTGTCGTCGTGGTGAGTCACGCCTCACAGATTGTAGTTCTCCCCCCAAATCAGCTGTGAGACTTAGTCATTCTGATTCAGGCGCGTCATTTTGGAGAGGGACATCGCATCGGGCTCGGCCTTGGAGTATAACGGGGGTAGCATACTACTGGATAAGTATGACTCTTGTTAACAGTGGACGCTGCTGGAGTTATTGCGGACAGGTTGAAGGCACTGCGGGAAAAGAAAAATATGTCCCAAGGCGACATTGAAAGACGCACGGGGCTGCTCCGTTGTTATATCTCGCGCGTGGAGAACGGTCACACAGTTCCGGTCATCGAAACGCTCGAAAAAATGGCTCGGGCACTCGAAGTACCCATGTACCAACTGTTTTATGACGGGAAGAAGCCGCCCGCACGAGATATCCCACCGGCGACCACGACCAAGAGCTGGGGCAGCTCGGGTGGCGATGCCAAGACGTTTCACAAATTTCGCAAGCTGATGAGTCGAACGACCGAGTCCGACCTGAGGCTGTTGTTGTTCGTGGCACAGAAGATGTCTCAGAAGAAAAAGCGCAGTGCTCGCGCTTCGTCCTCATAAGCCGACTGTCGCGAGGTGCGACGCGGTTCGGCTAGGATTGCGCCGGTGGATCGCCAATCGGTCTCAGAGCAACGCCGGGAAAAGTGCGGACCCTTTTCGCGCCGGTTCCCATACAGCCTTTTGGTGCCACTCAGAAGTCCTCCCGAGGTTCCTTCACACATTCTTGGAGATATCCGCTGACCGATGCTGAACGGGCAGATCCAGCGTGAAGCGATTCGGCACGCACAGCCACGCCCAAGTGTCCACGTTGCGGAAGCGAGACCCTTCACCGGTCGCGTCGGCGCACGATCCGCGACCACCTGGCGCGAATTGTGAGCCTCAGGCCCTAGCGCTGCGAGGAATGCGATCTTCGTTTCTACTTCAGCGAAAAGACGTAGCTGGGGTTGGTTTGCGTCGTAGATCGCAGGCGGGACCTCGACGGTCGACGTCGTCATCTTGATATGTACCGTCACGGTACATACCCTGTCGACTAACGATACTCACTGTAATATTACCCATATGCGGCGTGCCGTGCACCAACCCTCGCAGACCATATTTCAACCCGACCTCTCCCAGCATATGTTGGGAGTGCCGAAAGCGCGTCCACGGTTCGATTGGTTTCTGTTCGCAATCGTCGTCGGAACCTTGCTGGCTCTGGTCGTGATTGCCGTCTGCGATTCGATATTTTAGCGATCGTCGCTCGCTAAAGATTCCGCCGCCGAGATCGGATTTCTGGGTCCGTTTCGAATGGCATCTGACATCCCGATGTCCCATCGGTGTGAGCGAAGAAATTCCTCCCAGCAATTTGCTGGCCTGGTTCGGTGTTTTGACGAAGAGTCCCTCTGATGCGATATCTCTTAGTGTTCGCCGGCGCGCATGGACCTCGGGTATGTATAGCGATACGATGGTTTCTTCGGAGGGGCTTATTTTGCCGACGAACAACGGTAGAAACAGAATTGTTTCAGGAAAGACGATCTTGCTGACGGGCGCCGGAGGTTCGATTGGCTCCGCGCTCGCCAAAGCCCTCATCCCTCTGGAACCCCGCCGCCTCATTCTCCTCGACAGTTCTGAGCGAAATTTAAACCAAATCGATTTGGATTTGGCTGGGTCGGTTGATCGCGGCTTGTATGCGTCCGTGCTGGGAGATATTTGCGACGCGAACTTGTTAGCTGAAATTTTCCGGTGCTATCGCCCGGAGGTCGTGTATCACGCGGCCGCATTCAAGCATGTGCCGCTCATGGAAAACAACCCCCTCGCAGTCGTTCGCAACAATGCTCTGGGAACCCACAACTTAGCTAGAATTTCTCGGGAGGAAGGTGCCGCGATCTTCGTCATGGTTTCGACGGACAAAGCCGTCAACCCCATCGGCGTCATGGGCGCCTCCAAGCGTGTAGCGGAACTTGCGTTATTGCGCTGGAACAGTTTGCGGACGCGAATGAGAGCGGTTCGACTGGGAAACGTGTTGGCTTCCCAGGGGAGCGTTCTTCCCAGATTCTTGCAGCAAATCTCACGAGGCGGCCCGGTCACCGTCACACACCCGGATGTATCCAGATATTTCCTGACGATCGACGAGGCGGTCGAGTTGATACTGCAGGCCTCTGGACTGGAGGAAGGCGGTGGTATTTTTATTCCCCAATTAGGCGCGCCGGTGAAGATCTTGGACATGGCTCTCCAATTGATAACTGATGCCCGATCCAAGTGCGGGAGAGACATCCCCGTTGTCTTTACGGGTCTGCGGCCGGGAGACAAGATCTCGGAGGAATTTCTTTCCCGGAATGAGTCTGCCGAGCCGACCGCGGAGGCCAGACTTTTTCGGGTCAGGGCGGAAGGGATTCCGATAGGGACATTTGATATTTACTTGGAAGAGCTTTCCAGAAGTGTTGATCAGCGCAACCTTGTTTCGATGATGCAAGCGCTTTGCAGAATCGTTCCCGACTATCGGCCCAGCGAGTTGCTACAGCACGCGCGGGCAGGCTCTTCGGTCTAACTCGATGAAGCGGACCATCGCAGTAATCACTACTTCGCGAGCCGACTACAGCCATTTGTATTGGCCGTTGCGCGATTTATCGGCGAACGAGAATGTAGATCTGAAAATTATTGCTTTGGGCTCGCATCTGTCGCCTGAATTTGGAAACACGATTGAGGAGATCGAAAAAGACGGGCTGGAAATCGACTCCCGAATTGAATGCCTGCTCAGTTCCGACAGCGACGTCGGCATGGCCAAGACCATCGGCATGGCAACCCTGAGTCTTGCCGACCTGTTCGGGAAGATGCGGCCGCATGTGCTCTTGCTGATTGCCGATCGATACGAGATGCTCGCGCCCGCATCGGTGGCTCTCGCGCTGCGCATTCCGACTGCTCATATTGAGGGCGGAGAGGTCAGCGAAGGCGCGATTGACGATGCGGTGCGAAACGCCCTAACAAAAATGAGCCATATCCACTTCACTTCCACGCACGCTGCCCGCAAACGAGTGATTGCCATGGGCGAGGAAGAATGGCGGGTGCATCGCGCTGGGGCTCCGTCACTAGATCACCTCCGCAGGCGAACGCTCCTCGGCCGAGACCAAGTGGAGGAACGGCTAGCGATCAACTTGCAGACGCCTACGATTCTAGTCGCCTACCATCCGATGACCATTGCCCGCGACACTCTGCAAGAAGTCGCTGCCCTATTTGCGGTCTTGGAAGCGCTTCCGGACCAAATCTTGTTCTGCTATCCGAACGCGGACGCCGGCAGTAGAGCGCTCATAGATCGGACGAAAGTGTTCATCGCTCGCCGAGGACACGGGAAAATCTTCACAAATCTCGACGTGGTCACCTACTTGAGCCTTCTTCGCCAGGTGGACATGCTCGTTGGAAATTCGAGCAGCGGGATCATGGAAACTCCTTCTTTTTCGCTCCCAACGGTCAACGTGGGGCTGCGCCAACAAGGGCGCGAGAGGGCACCCAATGTATTGGACGCAGACGCTCAGCCGAGTTCCATTCTTGAAGCGGTGATGACCGCAAGAAGGCCGGAATTCCGCCAGTCCTTATCAGGAATGGCGAACCCGTATGGGGAAGGATTCGCTTCAGACACCATCGTGCGCGTACTCACGACCATTCCGCTATCCCAGGAAGTTCTGATGAAACGTAATTCAGCGAGATCTGGCCTCCTTGTCGCGCTTGGCAAACCGTGACGATCATGAGGATACCGCTGTCATCTCCAGACATCACCGAACAGGACATTGCCGCGGTGACTGGAGTTCTTCGCACTTCGAGCCTCAGTTTGGGTCCCAAGCTTTTAGAATTTGAGCGCGCCATTTCTGCTTACGTGGGTGCTTCGGAGGCGATTGCGGTCCATTCGGGAACCAGCGGCCTGCATCTATGTATTCGAGCCCTGGGTATTTCCGAAGGCCATGAAGTGATTGTGCCATCCTTTACCTTCATTGCGGTCGCGAACGCAATCCGTTACGAAAGAGCTACGCCCGTGTTTGTTGATATCGATCAGCGAACGCTCAACCTTGATTCGCGTCTGATAGAAGCGGCCATTACTTCGCGAACCCGGGCCATCATTGCCGTGCACACCTTTGGATGTCCGGCGGACCTTTCGAACATATTGCACATCGCGAAACGGCACGATCTTTACGTGATCGAGGATGCGTGTGAGGCCATTGGAGCTGAATACGAGGGCCGAAAAGTGGGGGTTTTGGGGGATGCCGGAGTCTTTGCTTTTTATCCCAACAAACAGATCACGACGGGGGAAGGCGGAGCCGTGGTCACCAATAGCCCTGAAATCGCCAGCGAGGTCAGACGACTTCGCAACCAAGGCCGAAACGGTTCCGAAGACTGGTTCCAGCATTCAGAATTGGGTTACAACTATCGAATTTCGGATATCAATTGCGCGTTGGGAATCGAGCAACTCAGGAGAATCGATACGATTCTGGACCGCCGGGAATCGATCGCTAAAAAGTATAGTCAATTATTAAGCTGTGATCCAGATTTGCAACTGCCGCCTTTGGCTTTGCCTAGTCGAAGAATCAGTTGGTTTGCCTATGTAGTCCGACTTGGCAACCGGCTCAACGAAGCCCATCGCGATCGGGTCGTCAACGAGATGAGGTTGCGCGGGATCGGCTTGGGCAGATACTTTGCGCCGATTCACTTGCAGCCCATTTATCGGTCGTGCCCCGTCAAGAAAAGCGTTCTTCCTGTGACTGAGTTCCAGGCATCGCGTTCGCTGGCATTACCATTCTTCAACCGGATCCGCGATGAGGACATCAAGGAAGTCTGCGAAGAGTTGGTTAAAGTGATTCGATCGATCCAGTCGGGCGACTCGTGAACGGAGGCATCTCAGCGGTACGGAGATCATGCAAGCCTTCAAATCGCGCCCAGGTGAAACCAGGTGGCACGGAAACACCCGAGAGCACCCAAGAGCGAAAGTGGATACTGCTCCCAAAGCGAGCGGCTGCATTCCGGGAGGGACCCAAAGGATGCAGCGGGAGGAACCGGGAAAGCAGAAGCCGGGAAGCCGCGGGGCGCAGGAATTATCCCGGAGCCGTGCCCGAGTAAAGGAGCGGCGGAAAAGGAACATGAATCAGCGCTCGGCCCGACGTCGGCGACTGAGGAATGAGAAGGGGCAAGCCTTTAGATTCTTGGCTCGAAAGCCTACTGCCCGAAGACGAGCGTACGTGCGGAAGCCTTGCCGCCTGGAGTGAGGCCGCGGAAGGGACGCGGCCTCCAAGACGCTCAATTTTCTCAGTACATTCCGCCCATGCCGCCATGCCCTGCCCCTACCGCGGCCGTTTCCTCGCCTTCCGTGATATCGGCGATCAAAACCTCGGTGGTCAGCATTAGCGCGACGATCGACGCGGCGTTCTGCAGCGCGAGGCGAGTGACCTTGGCTGGATCAATCACGCCCGCCTTGATCATGTCGCCGAACTCGCCACTATCTGCGTTGAATCCGAAGTTCTCTTCCTTCGAATCGCGTACACGATCGACGATGACCGCCCCTTCGTGCCCAGCGTTCTGGGCAATTTGGCGGGTAGGCTCCTCCAGAGCTCGCTTGACAATGTTGACGCCAATGGCCTCATCTTCGTGCAATTTGAGTTGGTCAAGTGCTGGGATGCAGCGAATCAGTGCCACACCGCCTCCGGGGACGATACCTTCTTCGACGGCCGCGCGGGTGGCGTGCATGGCGTCCTCGACGCGAGCCTTCTTCTCCTTTAGCTCTGTCTCCGTTGCCGCACCGACCTTGATGACTGCGACGCCGCCAACCAGCTTGGCCAGGCGTTCTTGGAGCTTTTCTTTGTCATAGTCGGAGGTGGCTTCTTCGATCTGTGCACGAAGCTGCTTGATACGAGCTTGAATCTCTACGGCTTTGCCAGCGCCCGCAATAATTGTGGTGTTGTCCTTGTCGATGGTCACCTTCTTAGCGTGCCCGAGCTCTTCGAACTTCACGTTTTCGAGCTTGACGCCGAGATCTTCGCTGATGGACTTTCCGCCAGTCAGGATAGCGATGTCTTCGAGCATTGCTTTGCGGCGGTCGCCGAAGCCGGGAGCCTTTACCGCAACGCACTGCAGAGTTCCCCGGAGCTTGTTCACAACGAGTGTCGCGAGAGCCTCGCCCTCAACGTCTTCCGAGATAATCAGCAAGGGCTTACTCATCTTGGTAGTTTGTTCGAGCAGGGGCAACAGCTCTCGCAGCGAGCTCACCTTCTTTTCGTGAATCAGGATATAGACGTCTTCGAGAACACACTCCATGCGCTCGGGAGCCGTAACGAAGTAGGGGGAAAGATATCCGCGATCGAACTGCATTCCTTCGACCACTTCGAGCGTCGTCTCCATCGTTTTCGATTCTTCCACAGTGATGACGCCGTCTTTGCCGACCTTCTTCATGGCTTCGGCGATGATTTCGCCGATGTGCTTATCGTTATTGGCGCTGATTGTCCCGACCTGGACGATCATGTCACCCCTCACGTCCCTTTGTAGTTTCTTGATTTCCTCGACGGCCACTGCAACGGCCCTCTCGATGCCGCGCTTTAGCCCCATCGGGTTTGCGCCCGCCGCTAGAGTCCTTACACCTTCGCGAAAGATGGCCTGCGCGAGCACTGTCGCCGTCGTGGTACCGTCGCCGGCAACGTCGGAAGTCTTCGCAGCAACCTCTTTCACCATCTGCGCGCCCATATTTTCCAGCGGGTCTTGCAGCTCGATTTCCTTCGCGACAGTCACACCGTCCTTGGTGATGATCGGCGCGCCAAACTTCTTCTCGATCACGGCGTTGCGCCCTTTCGGGCCCAGTGTGATCTTGACTGCATCGGCCAAAATGTTGACGCCTCGCAATATTGCCTGACGTGAGCTTGCGCCCGTTACAATTTGTTTTGCCATTGGACTTCACCCTCCTGGGTGAATGCACGCTTCTGCCTGGAGCCCACGATCTGGAGCCGGGGAACCTACTTCTTACCGCCTGCCGCTTTTGCGAACATGCTAAATTTCGCGAGGATTTCATCTTCACGGAGGATCAGGTATTCCTGATCGTCGATGTTGATATCGCTCCCGGTATACTTACCAAACAAAATCCGATCTCCCACCTTTACGTCAATCGGCACTCGCCGACCCTTTTCGATTTTTCCGGGTCCGACGGCAACCACTTCACCCTCTTGCGGTTTCTCTTTGGCCGTGTCCGGAATGATGATGCCGGATTTCGCTACTTCTTTCGCTTCCAGTCTTGTTACCAGTATGCGGTCATGCAGTGGGGTCACATTTGCAGTCATTTCTTTAGCCTCCGTTGGATTCATTTTGAAAAGTTCAAAGTCAGATCGTGATGGTTGGACCGATACTAAGGTCGAAAGCTTTTCATGTTCTTCAGCCGGGCTGTATCAAGGTCATCGGCGACCTTTTTCTGGCGGTCGATTTCCTTCTGAGGCGCCTGCTCCTCGTCCAATTTCACGGATTCGGCGATGGCAGCCTCTGCCTCGGCATCCAGTCGTTTTGAAAGCACCACCAGGCCGAAAGAACTCGAACTGTTGGCGCGAAAAAGGGCCACCGAGCTCTGCGGGTCTTCCCAACGGGCGACCATTTTCTCCGGCGACATGTACGGATCGTGGGCAGGAAAGTCGATCTCAGGGTAAAGTCTCGTGCCAGTTCCGTAGCGAGCGGAGACGGCTCGCACCATGTCGTCCTCGGTCATGCCTTCTATGGCGCTCTGGTCATATGTGACTGCGATGCGGTAGAGCTCTCCGTTGTAGAAGCTGAATAAAATCTGTGAAACCGGCTCCGACGGCACCGCAGAATAAGAAGCTTCCACCGGCCAGTATTTCAACTCCTGGATGACTGCGGGGCTTTGGTGGATCAGGGTTGCCTGGTGCGGGTCCTGGCCGATCTGCTTTGCGAGTGCGGCTAGGCTTGTGCCCAGCGCAAATTTCCGGTATCTGGCAAGATCCTGAGCGGAAAGCAGGGGAGTCGTAAGCAAAACAAGCGCAAGGGAAATGGCCACTTTACCAATCATTTTCATTTGAGTACTCCTTCGAACGATAGTCGATTCAGGACGTTGCCACATTTGGCTGCGTGATGACTTCTTCCAGTGACGGTCTGTTGCCCTTAGCGCGCACTACACCGGGGTGCGCGTCGCCGGACATCTTTGTTCGCTCCGACTTTTGCACGTGCTCGTCCCGGAAAAGGAACATGCTTTCCTGGATGTGCCGAGGGTGGGCGTAGACCTGGGTGCAAGGCACTCCGAGAAACTGTTTCGAGACTACTTGGGTAATTTCCACGGAATTGAATTTCTGCTGCTTCAGGTTCGCCAAGATTCGCTGGACCGCTCTGCGTACTGTTTTTTGCGCGTCAAAACCGAAGTTGGTTCTCTTGATTTCGCCGGCCATGTAGAAAAAGGTCCATCCCGAGTCGCGGATTCTTCGATCCAGTCCATGTCCGTCAAGGTCGTTGACCTGCGTCCATCCAGTTACAAACGACTCGCCCTCGAGCCGCAGCGTTTCTGGCAAAGTAGTGCCTTCCTTAATAAGGATCGTTCCTGTCCCAATTGCCTCTAGCATGCGCTGTCTCCCCCGGCATCCATATTGACGCATCGCACGGATGGCTCTTTCACGCCTAGGTCTCGTGTCGTTTTCGCGATCTTCTTCCTGTTCTCTACGCACCTCCAATTGCGACCGGAGTGGGAGTTCGTTGAGCAAGTCCGGTCGAGCTCCCCAACCGGTACGCAACTAGAGCCAAAAGTATTCGACCGACTACTTTCCGGCGGATTCTTTCGATTCATTCCGCGGTGAATTTTTTTGCAGTACGGCAACCAGATGGCGGCCGGACTTAGGAATACTGATGTTTGCACCCATCACGATTTCGCGCGCGGTGAGCTTGCGGCCATAGACATCGGCCGTAGCATCATCGTCGGGGCGCAACGTCGAGCCCTCAAGTGACACGCCGGCAAACAGACCACGCGAGCGCGAGTAGCTGAGTATCTCGGCGCGCATGTAGGCATCTGTATCCGCGGAAGCGTCGCGTCCTACGGGACCTGCCGCGACCGAGGCATCTCCGCCCAGCTTGACTTTGCTGTTGAGAATCGAATCCGCACCTCTCTCGTTCATGACCAGCAGAACGAGATCAGTAGCCTGTCCCCCAATTTGAAATCCAATGCTGCCGCCTTCCAGGGCATACATCGCTGGCGCGCCCCACGGTCCCCTGAAATCTTTCCCGGTGCGGCAAACCATCGCTCCGCGCCCGTAGCTTGCTCCCACCACGAACGCCGCCTTCAGTACCGAAGGAAACACGATCACGCACTCGGCCTTTTCGATCACCTCTTGCGGGATATTGTCCGGCACACTCATGATTTCCTGCATCACGACGCCGGAATTCTCCAGGCGCTCTTGTTCCCTGTTCGCGGCATAGAGCACCGCGGTGGCAACCAGTCCGAAACACAACAACAGCATTGCTTTGCGTAGCATCGCTGACCTCCATGATCAGAATTGCGGCTGCGAAGTTTGCTCTCTCCGGAACCTTGGTGAGGGCGCTGCAAACCACGCCGTGAGCCGGGGGAAACCATTGAGCGAAACGCGCTCACGAGCCAGCCCGGGCCGAAAACTTCCGTTAAACTTTTTGCCTGGCACCCACGACCAGCAGAGCCACTCCGCCCAGCAGAGCCAAGCCTCCGAGAATCGGAGGAAGTGGTATTTGCTCCTGCGTATCTTTGGTGGCGTGGATCGGCCCTACATCAAAGACTTTCTCTCGATGCGTGTAAGAGATGCCCTGATAGGCAAGGGCCAGTGCGCCCAGGACCACCAGCAAAATTCCCAGTAAAGAAAGCGATTTCACGTCAGTTCCTCCGCGACTAGGAAACGATCCTGCGCCTCTCGATGAATCTGATCAAAGCAGTGGCGATGGCCAAGACCAGCAAAATGTGGATGAATCCGCCAAGGGTGCAAGACGAGGCGACTCCCAAAATCCACAGAGCGAGTAAGATTATGAAAATTGCCGCAAGCATTTCGTTCCTGTATTCCTCTTTTCATATGGCAGGTTTGAAGCGGGAAGCGGCCAGTCCAAAGAGGGCGGTGTGAACTGCGAAACAGCCCCATCGTTCTCAACGCAATAAAATACTATGCGGATTCGGCTGGCTTATCTGTTCACTAGTGCACACATTCAAGTACGCCGTTTGGGCCTGCGATTAAGGGGAATGCGCCTCGGCGACTGGCGATGGCGGCAAAGACGGCAAATTCAGCCCGATCAGAGAATCCACGCGATTCCAGATTTCCGGATCACACTCAATTTGAGTGTGCGGCTTCACGAAAAACCGGTCATACCAGGGATATTCGGGACAGTTAAGAGGGTCGGCCTGATAGTCAACACGGAAATTACCAATGATGCGCGTGCGCGCGGGATCGGCGAATGGCATGGCCGTGAACAATTCCGTGGACCTGATAGAAATTGGCGGCCTGCAGCACATTGGGAGGGATAAGCGTGCCGTTGACGCCGGGCTTGCGTGGACCTGGTGTGGACCGACACGATTCGTCCCCTGCTGCGATGGCTTCATGGGTGAGAACCGAATACGCGAAAGTGGCGCCGCCGGAGAGGAGCGCGATTAGCAGAAGCGTTAGCGCGCGGACGCAGATGCGCAACAGGCGTCGCGCGGCTGGAGCTGCGGGGCGCAAGTGCAAAACCCTAATCTGGCCTTCTGAGTTCCGTTACGATCTTCCTGGCTTCGCGCATTCTTTCTTTGTAGTACCGTGGGCTGATGAGGACTTTCTTGTCACCCACTTGCACGCGTTCCTTGATGCCTTCTTTGGTCAGGAATAATGCGAGCGCCACGTAGGTCTTAATTTCCTTTTCCAGAAACTGAGCTGCTTGCCGTTTCGATTCGTCCATTTTTCACCTCGGACTTGCGACAGCTGGCAAAAAGTTTGCAGCAAAAAGGGGCCTGGCTGCTCGCCGAGCCTCCGTTGGTTCGCTGCACCGACGAAAGCACCATGGCCTGGGCAGAAAGGTCCGCGGCAAACCGTGGCAGGCCTAACTAAGCGCTACAGGCGGCCGAGCAGCAGGAGCACGACGATGATCACTAGCACCAAGCCCACTCCGCCCGACGGGGCATAGCCCCAGTCCCTGCTATGCGACCACCTCGGCAACACACCCAGAAGCACCATCACTAAAATCACGATCAAGATTGTTCCGAGCATTTTGTTCTCCTCAATTCTCAATTCGACCTAAGTATCGACGTGCAGTGATGCCACCCAAACAGCGGAGGCGGCGACTGCCGCGGTGTTGCGAGCGTCCTGGCTGGATGCCGTTGGCGAATTCGTGCGCCGGGCGTTGAGCGCCCTGCGCGCTTGGTTGTCTGCATTTAATGACACGCGGCCTATCTCTCTGGTTTCGTTCAGGCTCGCTTACGTCCCCACGCGGATGTGGGAGAAGGAATGAAACAGTCCAAAAATGTTGAGCAGCCACAAAACCACTCCAATAACCACGACTGCATTCAAGATGGACTTAATCGTTCCCTGCATGGGTATCAAGTTGACCAGCCAGAGCAGGACACCGATTACGACCAGAGTGACCAATAATTGAAGTAACGGCATTTTGTATCTCCTTGTTTTCGCGGGCAGACACTGCGACCGGTCCCAGGGCATTGCGGCAAATTTCCGTGTTCAACCTGTAGGTGCCGGGTGGAGTAGGAAGGAGCCCGCGATTTCCAGCGCGCGTCTTGCGGAAGTTCTTAAGCTCGATTTCGCTTCGGTTCTATTGCGCGATCCACACGCGAGCATCTTAGAGCAGACGATAAGCGGTATCTGTTCAGTTGTGCACACATTCGCAGTTTTCTTGCGGATTGACTTGTGCGTGCTACGATAGCAGACAGAAAATGGTGGCGAGTAAACCCTCAAACCGCCGCAAAACCAATGCCAACAGGCCATCCCATGCCCAGGACTTTCTCGATGCAGCGGGGGTGTCCCGGAAAGTCGCGGAGTTCAAGAAAAAGGAGACGATATTCGCGCAGGGCGATGCGGGCACGAGCGTCCTGTACATCGCAAAGGGCGGCGTGAGGCTTTCGGTGGTGAATGAATCCGGAAAAGAAGCTGTCGTCGCGGTGCTGGGGCCGGGAGATTTTTTCGGCGAGGGCTGCCTGGCCGGCCAGCCGCTGCGCATCGGGACGGCCACGGCGATCACGCCGACGACGGCGCCGGTGATTGAAAAAAAGGAGATGCTTCGAGTCCTCCACGCGGAGCACGAGTTTTCCGATCGTTTCATCACTTTCATGCTGGCGCGGAATATCCGCATCGAAGAGGACCTGGTGGATCAGCTCTTCAACTCCAGCGAAGAGCGCTTAGCGCGCACTTTGCTGCTTCTCGCGCGCTATGGCCAGGAAGATACTCCGCAAAAAGTGCTCCCCAAAAATATCGCAGGAGATGCTCGCCGAGATGGTGGGCACCACGCGCTCGCGCGTAAACTTCTTCATGAACAAATTCCGCAAGCTGGGCCTCATCCAGTAAACGGCGGCCTGCAGATCAACAAGTCCCTCCTGAGTGTCGTCCTGCACGACTAGGTCAAGAAGCCACATGCGCAACGTCGTAAAGCCACGATCTGCCCGCCAGAAGACGAGTCTGTAGAAGCGGTACAAGGGTTACGCTGACACCACGCAAAAGGCCCGTTTGACTCGCGGTTGCAGAAGGTACGCCAGCATCCACACGGCCGTCGAGATCAGCAGCAAATGAGTAGCGATTGATGGAACAATCGGAAGCAGCACATGTCCGCGAAAAATGACGAGGCTGAGAATCGTGCATCCGATGCCCACGGCAATGCATACGATCGAAACCATCCGCGCCCATTCGTGCAGTTCCAACACGCCCATGGCCAGACAGACGGCGATACCAGCGAGAACTAGCAGCGAGAGACCTCCAGCGACCCCCATTCCGGCGATTGCCACCGAAGCCGCATCTCTCGAATCTCCGCCCGTCATATCCATTACGGCAACGACAAAGAAAGCGAATGAGCCCACAGCCAGAAACGCCGCTGCGCAGAACGTCAGTACCGCTATGATCGTCACGCCGGTGGGGCGCTTCACGGCTCTTACCTTTCCTCAAGCACGTAGCAACGCGCAGAAAGCAGGTCACACCGTTTCTCCTGGTTCCGGACAAACGGTGTGACCAATCTGCGCTCTCTGATCCAGCGAAGCGCCTTGCTTAGTCGTGATCGGGATGACTGTGGCGCCAGTTCCAGTATTCGTGCTGACGCTTGTGGCTCTGTTTGTCGTACGGGCGATAATCTTCGTGCCGTTCTGTCAAGTAGCCTCGGTAAGTGTGGTCTTCGCGATCATCCCAGCTGTGGTAGTCATGGTGGCCCGAGTCGTAGACTCGAACCTGAACGCTGGCTTGCTGCGGCGTTGCAGCCAAAACGGCTCCGCTGGCCGAAAGGGCTGCTGTCAGAACTAGTGCGCCCACGAGTCGATGTGCATGGTGCATATAGAGTAGTCCTCCAAAACGCGATTCCTAGTTTTTCGATTCTGAAATCACGGTAGCCCTAGTATGTGCCCCAGCGCACGTTCGAGGATGTGCTGTACAGCACACCTGCAGAGAAAAGATGTCTTCTTGCGATTCGAGAAAATCGACATTTCGCATCCCTAGTTTATGCGCGGCAACCTGCGAGACCAGGTCTACCCGCCATAATTGTCTTAGTGTCTGACGAAATGCGCTCAGGAAGGAAGCATTGGTCGATCGTCCAGTTACACGACTACCTGGACCGCCCGTGCGGCAGTCATTTCGCGGCAGTCCGCCTATCAATTCCCTTCGATTTTTTCGGTGGCAGCAAACTTTCGGTCTACGTGTGGCTCTGAGCGTAGAGCGCCAGAATGCAGCACACAGCGTTTCCCAACTGCAACTCCACAGGTGGGACAGGGGACCGAGGAAGCCTGTTTCGGTGTGAGTTCCCGTTTCTTCATTTCCACAGAGTGCGGCAATACCGCGCCGCGAGAATGTTCAATTTTGTACACCTTCGGCGCTGGCAGGTATCTTTTTCGACGTTAACCTTCCGCGGAGCGACCACGTTAGCTTAATCGTGCAGGACGACACTCAGGAGAGATTTATTGATGTGGATTTCGCCGTTGTACGCGATAAAGCCCAGCTTCCTAAATTTGTTCATGAAAAAGTTTACTCGGGAGCGCGTTGTACCGATCATGTCCGCCAGCATGTCTTGCGATACTTTCGGGAGAACGCTCTCAGGATCGCCTGGCTCACCATAGCGAGCAAGCAGCAGCAAAGTGCGCGCCAGCCGTTTCTCGCTGGAGTTGAACAGCTGGTCTATGAGGTCCTCTTCGACACGGATGTTACGCGCCAGCATGTAGGCGATGAAGCGGTCGGACAACTGGCTTTCCTTGTGCAGCGCGCGATTCATCTCTTTTTTCTCAATGACCAGAACAGTCGTGGGCGCAACTGTAGTTGCAGCCGCCATGCAAACCGATTGGCCCGCCAGGCAACCTTCCCCAAAGAAGTCACCGGGTCCTAAAATCGCTACAACCGCTTCCTTACCGGATTTATTGACCACCGTAAGCTTGACGCCGCCTTCTTGAATGTACATGACGTTCTTGGCGTCATCACCTTGCGCGAAGACAGTTGCTTTTTTCTCGAATTTGGCGACCTTTCTACCGAGTCCAGCGGAGTCGAGAAACAGTTTCACATCAAACGCAGGGCCACCTGCCTTCGCATTTCGAACGGAGTGCGGGGAGGCTTTGACAGAGAGACGGCGGACAGCCGAAGAGGCCATACGTCAGAATACCTCAGACCCCCATCCTGCTGACTGTTCAATATTGCACAGTCACAGCTCTTGGCTGAATCTAAGATGCAGGCTCGAGTTGTGAGAGCCCTTAAACGGGCGAGCGTTCAGCATCGTTCATTTCACTCTCGCGCCGGCAGAAAATTTTATCCCCCATAGCTCGAGGGGAGCAAAGAGTTCGGGGAAAGAACATGCGCTTGGCGGAGGTCCGCAATGTCTGGAATCGATCGCTAGAAAAGCTTCGGAAAAAATGGATTGAGTTCACCAGTGGAATTATCCTTGGCCTGGCGGAAGAGGAAATGAGGATGCGCCGGGAAGAATTGGACAAGCAAACCGAAAACCGCTAGCAGGGACTGTGGGGAGCATTCGAACGATGAGGTGGTCACGATGACTGAGCTCGAGGGGCGCACGAAACGGGTACTTGGGGCGCTTTGGCCCTATCCGCATGGTACCGGCAACCGGCACGGCCAGTTCAACGGAGAGCGGCAGATTCTTGAGCTGATATCTCTGCGCGCGCCGCTCGCCGGGATCTTGAATAGGCTGTGCATTGCGATCGATGTTCAGATCGGCAACGTGATCTCGCTGGTCTCGCTTGCAGACGCGAAGAAAATCACCTTTGTTCGATCACCCAAAGGGCCGTGAAAGTGGGCCTAGAGGTTTTTTCTTCAACAGGCATTCTCTCGGTTGACCAGACTCTGCTGGGGACGCTGGAGATTTATACCTGCGATCTGCGGCGACCCACGCAGGATGAAAATGAACTGATTGAGCGGGTGAATCATCTGGCGGCTATTGCGCTGCAACGTCGCGCGGACGAACAGGATTTCAAGAGAGCCTCGCGACGTTCGGGAGACGGGGTCTTCGGCGTACACGAACTACCGCCGTTCATCAATTGACGTCCTTTCGTGCTTGCGCGCTCAAATTCAACTGGCAGAAAACGCTCTCGATTAGTCAGACGACGCGACCATGTACAAACAATTCTTCGGACTGCGCGAAAATCCCTTCAACGTAAACCCGGATCCGCGCTACCTGTTCCTGACGCCGCAGACCCGGGAGGCGTTGGACGATTTGACATATGGAATTCAGGCCCGCCAGGGCCTTATTCTGCTTACGGGCGAAGTGGGCACGGGCAAGACTACTCTGATCTACCGCTTGCTGGAGTGGCTGCACCAACAGCAGACGCCCACCGCGTTCATCTTCAATTCACATTTGGAAATCAACCATCTATTTGATTTCATCCTGGCGGATTTTGGTGTCCCGTTCGATTCGGGATTGAAACGCGGCGCGCTCATGCGCCTGAACTTGTGGTTGATGGACCGCTATCGCGCGGGCGAGACGCCGGTGCTGATCGTGGATGAAGCCCAAGGCCTGCCCAGCCACGTGCTGGAAGAGATTCGCATGCTGCTGAATCTGGAGACCCCGCGCGAAAAGCTATTGCAAATCGTGCTCGCCGGCCAGCCGGAACTGGAAGGTCGCCTCAACAGAGCTGAATTGCGCCAGATCAAGCAGCGGATCGCGCTTCGCTGCAAGACCGCCGCTCTTACTCTCCAACAGACTCACGATTACATTCGGGCGCGCCTACAAATCGCCGGCGCCGGCGAGGGGCCGCTGTTTGCCACCGAGGCTATGGATGCCGTGCACTATTATTCGCGAGGGATTCCACGAGTCACGAATTTGCTTTGTGAACATGCGCTGATCAATGCGTATGTGGAGCATGTCCAACCCGTGCCAGCGCGCCTCATCGCAGAAGTCGCGCACGAGTTTCAATTCGACGGAATCAATCGCGCCGCCCCATCCCAGGCTTCGGTTGAAGCAATGTACTCCAACTTGATTGCCACGCCGGAAACTCTGGCGAGCGCGCCGGTTCATCCGCCGGCGGCGGCCAGTCCGATGCTCGTTCACAAACAACATGCCTCATCGCCCGGCGGCCATGCCGCCCCGCTGGTTGCTGGAGGCGCGACAGCCGGCCCGACCAACCAAACGGTTGCGGCAACGCTGCCTTGCGAGATGATTTCGCCCCTCCACAAAAGTGGGGCCGCGTTCAATTCCATGGGCGTTCCGCCTCTCGAGTTGGGTGCGGACCAGCGAAGACGGATAGAGGCGCCTCGAGCGTCGAGTCCGGCTGCGTTTACTTCGGATGTCACAGCCGAGCTCATCGCTGAATTGTCACTGAAGCCGACACCACCCGCAGTCTCGCCTCGCCTCCAGGTAGTCGAACAGAAAGGAAAGCGCGAGCTCTTGGCAGCCTCGAGCGGTCGCCACCTATCCGGTCCTCCCCAGCCTGTGCTGCCTCGGATCGCAGTTCATGCAACAACGTCACTTGCGGTCAGCTCGGTCGGGAAGGGCGTTCGCCCACTACGTGTCCTGCTGGCTGACTGGAGCGCGAGACGAAGAAATCGCTTCTCTTCCGTCACCGCGGCGGCCCGGACTTCCAGGAGTGTTAACTTGCAGCAACGTTTGCAGCGAGCGCTTCGTCCCTTCGGGGCCTGGTACAGGCAGTGCGTCGTTTGGAGGAATAGATCTCTGACTATCTTTGGCCCAATGGATTGGTCGCGATCGAAAGCATCTGTATACCGCTGGTTACAGCAACCATCAAATCCGGCGGAATGGCGCGTGGCGGACTCGCACCTGTTGGGCGCATGGTCCAAGCTAAGACAGAAGAGAAGATGATTCCCGCTGGCCGATCCCGCGCCCTCTGTCATTTCTCGACGATACAAGAACGTTAATTCCGTCGCGCTTTCAGGACCAAGAACCTGGCCTGACTGCAAGATTAACGCGACGCGACACTCTTGGATTGCATCGCGTTCTTTTGAGAGGTCCGAGAATAGAAACGATGATCGCAATCCTTGCAGCGGAATGGACGTACCGGAATCAGCCGCAAAATAGCTGATTCGAGCATTCCTCTCCGCATCGATCGGCGAACGGCTTTGCTTCGGCAATGAGGACAGAAAACAGACACTGCAGTTCTCCTTTCGAGTGGATCCGGGTGCAACCACTCAAATGCAAGATGCGGAACGGATCCAATCCTCTCAGCAAAATCCAACTCGGACATCGTCACGGTTTGACTTCTCGACCGAATTGGAATGCCCAATTGAAGCAAAATGGGCCGTTTGGAAACTGTCCCAAATTGAACAGTCATGCGCACGGGAAGGTTGTACTTTCCGGGGCCACGCATTCCCTAGCGGACCAGGACTACTGGTGGCCAGCCAAAGGGAATACGTCGTTAATTCAAACGTCCACTTTGGCACATACCGGGACCGACGGACTTCAGCCGCTGCCCGCCGGCCGAAGCACGGATAGCCGCCGCCGGCGGACTCTGAGAATCCTTTTCGTTCACCGCGATGTCGCGACTGTAGAACGATGCTTGTATGAACTGAATCGCGTCCAATTCAGAGTAAATTCAGACATAGCTTTGAATTTCGAAGAGCTGGAAACGCGTACGCGCTCGAAGCGTTATGATTTGGTGGTGGTGGAGCACCCTAGCGTCGGTCCGTACGGAGAGCAGAAAATGGCCCTCCTGCGCCGGAGACAACAGGGAACACCGCTCATCTTAGTGTCGGACACCCCGCAAAAAGAGGCTGCCGTCGATTTGACCGAAAGCGATGTACACGATTGCGTTGAAATGGATCGGATCGCTCGTCTCCCGATGGTTGTTCGAAGGATTCTCGACGAAAAAAAGCTAAAGAGGAGAACGCGACCAAGCTGAAAAGGACTTGCGCCACTCGAAGGCGCATTACCGCGCTTTGGTCGAAAACTCGGCTTACGGAATGTGCCGCTGCAGCAAGAGCGGCAGTTTCCTGGACGTCAACCAAGCTCTGGTGGCGATGCTCGGCTATGAATCGAGAGACGAGCTCAAATCTACGAATCTCGCGGCCGGCCTGATTCAAGATCCGGTCAAGCGCGCGCAACTGCTGGAGCAGTCTCTTCATACCGGACGAGCTGATCCCGTCGAAACAGACTGGAAGCGCAAAGACGGAACGACGTTGAGAGTACGCCTCAGTGGACATAAAGTGCGTGGGGAGAAAGGCGCGCTGGACGGCTATGGAATTATTGTCGAGGATGTCACCGATCAACGCGCGCTTGAGGATCAACTTCGGAAACGAGCTGCTAGCGACGGTCTAACTGGTTTGGCCAATTACCGGCAGCTGGTGGATGTACTGGATGGCGAAATCGCGCGTTCCAAGAGGACGGAGAGGGAGTTCACGCTCTTGTTCCTGGATCTGGATGGATTAAAGCAGATCAACGACCGCTACGGCCACCAGACGGGCAGCCGGGCGCTCTGCCGCCTGGCCAACGTGTTGCGTCTCTGTTGTCGGTCCATCGATACCGCAGCCAGGTACGGCGGGGATGAGTTTGCCCTGGTCCTGCCAGAAACGACGGCGGTGCAAGCCACATTGGTCGCGCGGCGTATCTGCGAGCTCTTCGCTGGGGATGGCGAGGAACCCCAGCTTTCCGTAAGCATCGGCATCGCCAGTTACCCAGCGGACGCCGAAACAATTGGACCGTTGCTTTATGCCGCTGACGCCGCCCTTTATTTGATGAAGAATCAGAAGGGGAAGACTTGCGGGTGGAAACAACTTGGTCGAGATGAATTCTGAACCTACTTGCTGGAAGCGCCTTCGTGAGAGGGATTGGCGCGTTGCCGTTTCGGGGAGAGTTTATATTTCGAAATGGCGAGCCCGGACGAGCCCAACTCTTCCCAGCCCGGATACGAGTTCTTGTCGCCCTTAGCTCGCCATTCGAGGGAGCATCGTAGGTTGCGCGCCTTGTTGAAACTGTTCACTTTTGCACACTCGCGCAACTATTTTTGCTAACCGTCTGCAGCCCGAAATCGACCTTTGATAGTGATCAGTGAGCGTTGCTGGCACTTGCATCAGGCCCGGCCGTTCCATATCGGCTGTCCGGGTTCATCCGTCCTGCCCATGCAGCACGCCCTGCAAGTGCCGATCATGCGACAAGTCGCCGCGTTCCCTCATTCCCGGCCCAGGGATGCAGCTCGAATAAAAACTGAGTCGCGGATGTGTGCACAATTGAAAAGAAATGAATTCGCGGGCCGCTTAAGCAGGCTGTTCTGAACCGAACTGGTCCCCGCGGCCGAATACCTTGATTTCGGCCGCGAACGGAACATGTCCTGTCTGCTTTCTTTTCTCACATCCGAACTGGCGGTTGCGCGCCGCGGCAAGCGGAAACGCGGGTCGCCGCGACGACAGCTATTTCTATCCGCAAAAATCGTGTGGCAACTGAACGTGAAATTGAAACACGAAAGTGTTCACAACGGGACAGATCTTCATTTTTTAAACGACTAGTCTCATGGCGGTGTTGTGACGCAGGCAGAAGCATCAGGCATCCGTACCCTCAGGGATAACAAGATCGTGGATTTTGTGCAGTTGTGCATCAAGGAGATGAAAATATGCTTGGGATCATCGCAGCAGTTCTGATTGTTCTTTGGTTGCTTGGATTTTTCGCATTCCACGTAACTTCCGCGTTCATTCACATTGCCCTGGTGCTGGGCCTAATCTTACTACTGATCCATTTCATGCGGGGCAGCGCCGCCAGCGCCTAGAACGGGTCCAATGCCGGTTTCGCTCAGAGCTGCCGAGTGGCTTGTCGGCCAATCGCGTGGTTCCGTTCTTGCACGGCAGTCCCACACTCCTGCATTTTGCGTGATTAGACGAAGCACGAAAGATAAAAGCGAAGGTGCGTTTCGCGAGCTGAAGGGCAAGCTTAAGCAAAAAGTGGGTCAGCTGACAAACGATCCCACCTTGGAAGCCAAGGGATTCGACGAAAAGATATCGGGAAAAATACAAAAGAGAATTGGGAGTTGGAAAGAGTTGTCGAAAAATCGTGAGCTCCGCAGTATCCCACATCCCGGCATATCAGCCGACGATGTAAATTGTAGATGATTTCGGCGAAAACTGGAGGTAGGTCATGAACCTATCAACGATCAGCACGACAGAAATCGTACTAGGCATCGTAGTCTTGGCGGTGGTGGTAATTGCAGGCGTCGGCATCTGGCGGGTTGCTCGCAAACGCCGGACGGAAAGGCTGCGGACGAAGTTCGGGGGCGCTGAATATAGCCGCGCGGTAGAAGAAGGCGGGAGCCGGCGGCAAGCAGAAGCGGCGCTTGATGAGCGCGCAGAGCGAGTTGAGGGCCTGCACATCCGGCCGCTCGCGGCAGGCGATCGTACGCGGTTCGTCGAGTCCTGGGGCAGAGTTCAGGCGCGGTTTGTTGATGGCCCGGGAAGCGCGGTGACGGACGCCGACCGGCTGCTGGGCGATGTGATGTCCACGCGCGGCTACCCAGTGAGCGACTTTGAACAGCGGGCGGCAGATATCTCCGTGGATCATCCGTTGGTTCTTGAAAATTACCGGGCGGCCCACCAAGGCGCGCTGCGTCAAGCAGAAGGACATGCCAGCACTGAAGATTTGCGCCAGGCGATGATTCATTACCGGACGCTTTTCGAGGAATTGATTGCCGAGCCACAGGCGGCACGTCCTTAGGTTGCAGATCGCTCAGGGAAACCAGACGAGGGCCATATGGGGTCGCAAGAATGTGGTCCCAAATAGCAATGTGTTCGCTTCTGTACAGACGCAGATTCTTCGGATGACTACTATTTGGTGTCTGGCTTCGCCGCTTGGGATCCCAGGCCGAGAGAAACGAAATGAACAACGGCGAAAGCCGGGAAGTGTGCCCGCGCCCCATTTGTTCGTGCATGACAACGTCGGGCAAGCATTGCAGCACCCAATGCGAGGCCATGGAAAAGACGCCGGACATTGATTGCACGTGCGCGCACCCAGGGTGCAAAGGCAAGACGTCCTAAGCACGGCGTCAACTCCACCGGGGATTTCATCTCGAATTCATAAAGGGAGAAACATGAAAAAGTTTAGATCGTCAGCAGTTATGCTCGCGCTGTTCGCCGCCGGTCTTCTGGCCGGTTGCGGGGGTACCGCTGCGCAGTCTCCGGATGTATCCGACACCATTCGCACGGCGCTCGATCAGGCGGGATTGAAGGACGTATCCGTCAGCCAGGATCGCGATAAGGGCGTGGTGACTCTGGGCGGGCATGTCACCAGCGATAATGACAAGTCGCAAGCGGAGACAGTTGCAAAATCTCTGGCCGGCGCACAAGTGGTCGCGGATCAGATTGCGGTGATTCCCGTAGGCGAGGAGAAGGAAGCCAAGGCGGTGAACTCGGATCTGGACGAAGGCATCGAAAAAAATCTGGACGCTGCGCTGATTCAGAGCAAATTGCACGACAGCGTGAAATACGAAGTGAAAAGCGGTGTGGTCACTCTGAGTGGAGAAGTGAACTCCGAAAACAAGCGCGCACGCGCCGAGAAGGTCGCGACGGGAGTACCCAACGTAGTGCAGGTCGTGAACGATCTGCAGGTAAAAAATCAGAAAGCCAGCTCAGCAGAGTAGGAGCTTTGGAGTGGATCCGTAGCACGGGGCGGAGAGCGCCTGGCAGGCTGTTCGTGTACTCGAAGTGATTTCTCGCTGAAAATTGCGCCGGCTGAACCGAGAAGGAGATGCTATGTCGTTCGGTATTTACGCAATTGGATTCGCGATCTTGATCAGCGGCCTGATCTACGCCGCGTACTTGCTGCACATTCCCGCGTACCGGGTAGAGGCTACGCGACAGCGAGACCTTGTGGGATAGCGGAAACCGGTTACGCTGCTTGGCTAGGGTAAGAAAGTTCTCGAATGCGTGTTACGCGCTAAAGGAGATTTTCGATGCTACTGCTAATCATTCTTCTGGTGCTGCTGTTCGGCGGAGGCGGGGGTTACTACGGCTATTCCAGGTGGGGAACAGGCGGAGGCCTGGGAGTCCTCGGGACGGTCCTACTCATTGTTCTGGTCGTCTACCTACTCGGTGGGCTGCGGTGACTTCAAGGATCGCTCAGAACTGAAGTCAATTTGTCTTGGATGCTTAGACAGTCCACGACTCATAGCTCTTGGCAGTAACTAACCATTTCGGCCAAAATTATTGTGATATTTTGGCCAGAACCCTTTGGGACTGATCCTTCTCTCCAAACTATCAGTAGAAGGGCATGGGCGAGCTTTTCCTCGGTCGAGTTGAAAAACCTGGTCAAATCTTGTTCCACACTTCCGCCGCTCATGAAATCTCAGCGATTTTCAGCAGGGCAGGCGTTGTTTAAGAATGTGCGGAATGTGACTCATATCGAACAGATTTCAAAAAGCGGCTGGGTCATCATGCGCGAGTCAAGTAGCCCCTCCATCCGCGCAACCCGCAGCCGCAAAGCCATACCGGGCAAACGAAGGATGATCAGGCAAGGTTCTGAAAAATGCGTACTCTCCGCTCGATTCGATATTTTTTCCTCGTGCTCGTAATTTTGGCCATACCTGCGACGGCGCACGCGCAGTTTAGCGGGTCGATTATGGTCGCTCCGCCGGAACTGGTCGTTTACTCGCAACCGATCTGCCCTCAGGAAGGCTACCTGTGGACGCCTGGTTACTGGGGCTACGGCGACGAAGGCTACTTCTGGGTGCCGGGAACATGGGTGGAGCCACCCACCGTCGGCTACCTTTGGACTCCGGGCTATTGGGGCTGGGGCAATGAAAGGTATTCCTGGAATGGAGGCTATTGGGGCACGGAAGTCGGATTCTACGGTGGCGTGAACTATGGTTACGGCTACGGTGGATCCGGGTACGAGGGTGGCTACTGGCGCAACAATCAGTTCAGCTACAACACCTACGTGAACAATGTAGGTGAAGGGCATTTCCGCAACACGTATAACAAGACGGTGGTCGTCGATACGACCAACTACGTGAGCTATAACGGCGGTTCTGGCGGAATCACTGCGCGGCCGACTGCCGCACAAGAAACGTTTGAGCGCGCACACCACACTCCACCGACGGCTGCACAATCGGGCCAACGAGAAATGGCCAGCAAGAACCGTGAAATGCTCGCGTCCGTTAATCGCGGGCGTCCAGCAATCGCGGCAACATCCAAGCCGGGAGAGTTTACCGGGAAGGGCGTGGTAGCAGCCCGCGGGGCCCCAGCCGAGACGAAGGCGACAGAAAATAGGGCCGAGGCGAACAAGGCGGCCGAAACCAAGGCGACGGAGAACAAGGCTGCAGAGAACAGGACGCCCGAAACGAAGGCGACAGAAAATAGGGCCGAGGCGAACAAGGCGGCCGAAACCAAGGCGACGGAAAACAAGGCTGCAGAGAACAGGACGCCCGAGACGAAGGCGACAGAAAATAGGGCCGAGGCGAACAAGGCGGCCGAAACCAAGACGACGGAAAACAAGGCTGCAGAGAACAGGACGCCCGAAACGAAGGCGACAGAAAATAGGGCCGAGGCGAACAAGGCGGCCGAAACCAAGACGACGGAAAACAGGGCTGCAAAGAACAGGGCGGCCGAGACGAAGGCTACGGAGAATAAGACTGAAGCAAGCAGGGAAGCTGCGAGTCGCACATCGGAGAATAGGGCAGCTGAGAAAAAGCCAGCCGCAAGACCAGCGGCGGACACCGAGCATGCTCGGGCGACGCCAGCCACACATAACACCACGCGCCCGGCGCAGCCAGCCGCAAAACCGGAGGCTGCGCGTCCTGAGGTCAAACCCGTAGCGGCAAAGCCGAGCGAAAAGCCAGAGCGTCAAGCCGCTCCTGCGCACACGGAAAGTGCACCCAGGGCTGCCGCGCCGCAACATCAGGTTGCGCCCAAACCGGCAGCTGCGCCAAAGCCGCAAACCGAGCATCAGAGCGAGGTCAAGCCGAACAAACCGGAGTCGCGCTAAGACGTGAGCACCCGCGGGCATGATTGCCTCATAAGCCGTGAGCGGTTCGTGGAAACAACAGGAGCCGCTCACCATTTTACCCGGGAGGAACATCCGCTATATGGCATAGCTTGCGCACGCCGCAAGATTACGAGTCGCCACGCGGGAGCGGACGCAATTCGACGAGCGCAATTCCAGTGTCAAGTTCGATCGTCGCCGTACCGTAAAGTTAAGATGTGGCCTTTTACTTGACTGGCGCGCCGCTCTGGACTCTCTACTTACCCACGCTAAGAAGTCATTCTACGGACTGAGGAGGCGCGTTCGGCGCGGGTTGTGGCGTTCTAGAGATGGATGGAGCCGCCTTACCGCCGGGATGGAAATCGAGGAACTCTGGGCGAAGTTCAAGACAGAGGCTTCCGAAAGTTCCCGGTTGTATCAACAGGACGTCAGTCGGCGCGAAGGAAAGCGCGAGAAGTCCTGGAAGCAATCAATCAAGATTTTGCAAACTCTGGTTGGAAGCGTTCTGAGAAAGCTCTCGCCGGCTCGCCGATTGTTTCTAGTTCTTACGATCGCCCTGGCGTTTCTCTCCGTGATCGGATTTCACTTCTTCGTCTTTACACAGGAGCTGGAATTCACCGTGGCCTTCCTCGGCCTGCTGTTGCTGCTCGTCCTGGTCCTGGGAGACCACATAACAATGAAGCGGGATATCGAGATCGCCCGCGAAATCCAGCGCTGGCTCGTCCCGCGCAGGGCTCCCGACGTGCCCGGAGTGGACATCGCGTTCGCGACACGCCCCGCCAAGACCATCGGCGGAGATTATTACGACGCATTTCGCCGCGCCACGGACGGCCCACTATTAATTGCTGTGGCCGATGTTTGTGGAAAGAGCGTGCCTGCAGCGAAGTTGATGGCTACTTTTCAGGCCAGCCTGCGAGCCCTCGCAAGTGCCCGCGGGTCGCTTTCTGAGCTTGTAGGCGGTCTGAACCGACAGGTTTGTGCTAACAGTCAAAATGGCCGTTCCACGACCGCTTTTCTCGCCGAACTGGAGCCGGGCACAGGCGTACTCAGTTACCTTTGCGCTGGTCACAATCCGCCTATTCTTAAGCGTCAGGACGGGAAAATTGAGCGCTTGAAGTCGGAGAATATGCCCCTGGGAATCGAGCTGAAAGAAAACTACAAAACTGGGATTACACGGCTCGAGCCCCACGATTT
This sequence comes from uncultured Acidobacteriota bacterium, assembly GCA_963795005.1. Classification (GTDB taxonomy): domain Bacteria; phylum Acidobacteriota; class Terriglobia; order Acidiferrales; family UBA7541; genus Palsa-295. The sequence goes on from CAWCGE010000032.1 coordinate 51,011, forward strand.
GTTAGTAATTTACACGGACGGCGTGACGAGCCAAAAACGAGGATCAAGAGGATTTTGGAGAAGCGCGCCTCTTGACGCAGTTGCAAGTTGCCGGCGGTGAGAGATCTGCACTCACCCTCTCGAACATCATGCAGAATCTCGACGAATTTGTCGGCTCCGCCCCGCAGCATGATGACATCACTTGTATGGTCGTTCGTCGAAACTAAGGAAAGCGTTTGGTGGGAGTCTTCTTTCAGAACGCTCGTTCGTCACTCCACCGCTAGGGTCTGACGCAGCAAGTTGTCGAGTCGTTCTTATTTCAACGGTGCTTCACCCGGACGTTTGGGTTGTGCCTCCGCGTCGCTTAAAGTGTGTCTCTTCGCGGTTCGTCGAATTCGAGAAGGATTTTGAAACCGATAACATCGGCTCCAAAACGTATTTTGAGCTCCCTGATGCCAAAGGCAAAAGTTTTCGGTGGTGATGCTACCGGCCCCACTTGGGCGTCTTCGGGGAGCCTCCAAGAAAAATTGCAATGCGGACAAGCGGCGGGAATATCGCGGATGTCGTCAGGCGAAACCGTGAGCCGGGACTTGCATTGATGGCACTCAAACGAGATAGCGCGAATCTCTTCCAGACCCACAACGATTTTTCGTTCGAAGGTCACGTTGGCGGAGTGTATCACAGCCGAACATGTGCGCCCTACAGCGGGGCAACGAAGGAGACGAGGGCTAACCGGTAACGGCATTAGCCTGGCGCTATGCGTTTCCCGAATCGAGTAAACTGGGTTGAGCCTCTTAAACGCCGTTCTTGGAGGTGCCCCATGAAATTTGTCGGCGTGTTCCTCGCAGTTTTCGTTTTCGCATTCAGCGCTTTGGCACAGACACCTAGCGCCCCGGCCGTCATCAAAGACGAATGTGGCATGGTGTTGTCCCTCGAGTTCTCTCCCAATGGTGGCGAACTAGCGCGTTTCTGTTTCGGTTATATGGTGGTGTTGCTTGATACCGCTAATTACCGCAGAGCACGCACGTTCCTTTCCGAAACGGAGCATACCCCTGAGCTGCGAGCGTTTGCATACAGCCCGGACGGGACCATTATCGCAACGGTCCTGGGGAACAGCGCGCAAGTCTGGAACGCAGCTGACCCAGGTAGGCTGATGCCGAAGGAAGAATCGATTTCGGGTATGTATGAACTCTACGCATTGGACACTCCGCTCCGGGTTCTTGAGGTACACAATCGCTCGGGGGATTACAAACTGAACGTGTCATCATTCGTGTTCTCCCCCGACAGCAAACTTCTGATTACAATGCATGGAAATGGTCATATGAAAGTCTGGAATACGAGTTCCTGGAGCATGGAAAGAGAACTGATCTCCGATCCGGATCAAAAAGCGGACAGCCTAAGGTTCTCCCCTGACGGCAAATTTCTGATCACCATGCACGTAAATGGTCACGTGAAGGTCTGGAATACAAGTTCCTGGGCCGTGGAGGGAGAACTCATCATGGCGGATAGCCATTTGCTGGGGGCAGCATTTGCGCCCGATAGCAAAACCATCTTGATTGGAGACGCCAACGGTGCATTGCACCAATGGAATTTGGCGACCAAAGTAGAGATCCAGACTTTGCGCGTATCTGAGGGCAAGAGTAACTTCTCGAATGTGGCGTTCTCGCCCGACGGCAAGACTCTGGTCGCGAGTACCCATCTGACAAAAGCGCTCGCGGTCATTATCTGGAATACGACAGACTGGGCTGCGCAGATCGAAAAGGGATATATTTCCGCTGCGTTTTCCAGGGAGGGCAAACTACTGGCGCTGGGTGGGCGTAGCGACATTAAAGTGATCGAGCCGGATTCGCGGAAGCAGATTCGCGACATTGAGTTGCCGGAGATGACGCGAGGAGAGGTCGGAACCAAAGACGAGAACGACCCGAAGGCGAAGGAGAAAACTCCCTGCTTCGTCTCTGCTCTCGCGTTTTCTCCTGATGGCAACACGCTTGCCGCCGGGTGCGCAGAGGGAACCGTTCGCTTGGTAAAGATGACTCCGTAGAACTTGAAAGCAGCCGAAAAACGCTGCGTGGCCCGATGAACCAGCTAGGTCCCGATTAGCCCGGGCTACGTCTTCGACGCGTCGCTGGTGCCAGAAACTTGTCCAGAATTATTTGTTGATTCCAGAGAACTTATCAGACAAGTTTCCGGAGGGTCGCGTAATCGTAATCATATGAAGTAGCGCTGCACTTCTCTGGCATCGGCGTGGGCCAGCAGCAAATTTCTAGCGATTGTGGGGTGGATCTTGCAAGCGGATAGCTTCTTGGAACCTCAAGTCTTATGGTTCGCAAATCGTACAACTCGGGGAGCCAACCTACTTCCTCGCGGACTTAATCCGCGACGTTCTGGAGTCCGAGAAACCGGGCGGCGTTCTCGAAGCAAACATCTCGGATCAGCCGCGCCATCATCGGCTCGTTATCGGGAAGCAAACCCGCTTCGATGTCGTTCCCCAACAAGTTGCATAGGATTCGCCGAAAGTATTCGTGGCGCGGAAAGGACATGAACGACCGGGAGTCGGTGACCATGCCGACAAAATTGGAGAGCAGCCCGCAGTTCGAAAGCGCGTTGAGCTGCCATTCAATGCCCTCTTTCTGGTCTAGGAACCACCAACTGCTGCCGAACTGAACCCTTCCGCGCACGCTTTCTTGGGGGAAGCTTCCAGCCATGGTTGCGAATATATAGTTGTCCGCGGGATTGAGATTGTAGACGATCATTTTGGGCAACGAATTTTCCCGATCGAGAAGATCGCAGTAGGCACCCAGCGACGCGGCTTGCGGCCCATCTCCGATCGAATCGAATCCTGCGTCCGCTCCCTGCGTGGCCATCGCCCGCGAATTGGCGTTGCGATAGGCGCCGAGATGGAGCTGCTTCGTCCAGCCTTTGCGTGCGTCCAGGTGTCCGAAAAAAATCATTAAAAAGCCGGCGAGACCCGCTGCTTCGTTCGCATCAAGAATCTCGCGCGAGCGTAACTTGCTGAAAGCCTCTCGCGCCTGATGATCCGCAAAGGGTTCCGCGTAACAATGCATCAAACCGTGGTCCGATAGGCGGCAGCCCTGCTCGTGAAAAAAATCGTGCCGCTTGGCCAGCGCGTCCAGAAAATCTGCCAACCGCGAAATTTCGACGTTCGCCACGGAGCCCAGACCATTCGTCCATTCGTTGAACCGCGCCGGATCGCTCACGCGCAGCGCTCCGTCGGGGCGATAAGTCGGAAGCACCCGCGTTTTGACGTCGGAGCTCCTGATCTTTCTGTGGGCTTCAAGAGGATCCGTCGGGTCATCGGTGGTGCACTGCACCATAACGCGAAATTTCCGCAAAATTCCCTGTGGCGTCATTTCCTCGCTGTTCAGCAGCGCGTTCGCGCTGTTCCAAATCTCGTCGGCGGAAGACTCATCCAGGAGCTGCTGGATGCCGAAGTAGCGGCTGAGTTCCAGATGGCTCCAGTGATGCAACGGGTTTCGCAGCGTGCGTGGGACAGTTTTAGCCCAGGCGACGAATTTTTCGTACGCCGTTGCATTCCCGCTGCAATACTTTTCCGCGCATCCATTGGCTCGCATGGCGCGCCATTTGTAGTGATCGCCCTCGAGCCAAATGTCCGTCAAGGTTTGGAAGCGGGTGTTGTTTGCAATGTCAGCGGAAGGAAGGTGAGAGTGAAAATCCAGAATCGGAATATGCCGCGCGTACGTGTGGTACAAATGCCGCGCCGTCTTGGTCTGCAGCAAGAAGTCTTCTGTGATGAAGGTCATTGGTTCGTCTCGTCGCTTGGCTGAGCAGCCGCAAAATAAACCTGGCTACTACACTAATGATTAACGCCACTCGCCAGAAAACCGCCGTCAACCACCAGCAAGTGGCCGGTGACGAAGCTGGCGGCATCGGAAGCGAGAAATATCGCGGCTCCCCCGAGTTCTTCCACCTTCCCGTAACGCTTCATCGGCGTGCGAAGCAGAAATTCTCGTCCCCGCTCGGTGCCATCGAGCAGCGCGGCATTCAAATCCGTGCGCACTACGCCAGGAACCAATGCGTTCACGCATACTCCGGAGGTCGCCCATTCGATCGCGAGAGTTTTTGTCAGCGCGGCAACCGCCGCCTTGCTGGCATTGTAAGCGGCGACCTCATACAGCCCTACAAAACACGACAGCGAACCAATATTCACGATTCGTCCGTACTTTCGTTCGATCATGTACCGGCCAAAGACGCGGCACGCGCGCAGAGTGCCGTTCAGGTTCGTCTCCAGGATGGCGTTCCATTCGTCGTCGGGAAATTCGAGAGTCGGCAACCGTTTGATTCGGCCGGCGGAGTTCACCAATATCTGAACGGTTCCAAATTCCGCGCAGACCGATTTCAGAAGCTGTTCCAGGCTCTGGTTGTCCGTCACGTCGCAGGTCAGCGCGAGTGACCTGCGCCCGAGCGCCACAACTTCGGCGGCAGCCTTACGCGCCAATTCGGCGCGGCGGCCGGTCGGCACCACATCTGCTCCGGCCTTGGCCAGTTCGCGCGCCAGCGCCAATCCGATGCCGCTCGTGCCACCGATTACGACTGCTGTCTTGCCCGTCAGATCAAGAAGCGGATGCCCCATGCAGTTCTCCTAATGAGTGCTGCTACTCGAGTGGCCTGCCGTCCAGATTCCCAAATGTAAGGTCAGTGCGCGCTGCTTGCCCGCGAAAATCGCCTCCAGCAGCTAATATCCTTTCACTTTGATGACGATGTAGTCGAACTCTTTAGAGCCATCGAGCAACAATTGGTGCGGCGTGCGCGGAGGGATCCGGACGATGTCGCCGGCGGCAAGTTTCACCCGCGCTCCGCCTTGGATCGTTCCGTTGCGCTTTTCGTGCGGCGCCACCGTCTCGCCATTCACCATCGTGCCGCCCACTACCAGCGTCGCTGACCCCGATTGCACCAAAATCACATCCACCTGCGTCTCGTGCCATTCGACCTGGCCGTCCCCCTCCCTGCGCGCTAACGTCACCGACTCATTCGGATAATCCGCCAATTGTTGCACCGCCATCCGGTGCGGGTCTGTTGTCGCGCCGGCGTCAAGTTTCACTTCCACCTGTTCGATCGCCTCTCTGCTCCAATGGCCAAATCCGTCCGGCAAATCGCCCTCCGGAGCCGCCCATAGCAACGGAAGCGCAAGTACCGCAGCCAGCAAAATTTTACTCATTTCGTGTTCCTCCTCCCGACCATCGATCAGGGCCGAATTTCTTCCGGGCAAGCATCTCATAATTTGTAATTTGCGAACGCAAGTTACGGACGCTCCATTGACCGTCAGGATTTACCTCTGCCGTATCGTGCCTGCCAGCTGAGCTCTCAGACGAAAGAGGTTTCGGCCGAGAGCGAAGAAAACTAACGGGTGCCACTGGGCTTGTCAACTGCAATCGGTCCGTTGTCGTTGTGAAAGCTCGTGACGGGAGACGGCCCGGATATCCCCACACCAGACTGAACTGGTGCACTGTCAGAGTCGCTCGCAGCATGCAACGTGCTGGGCTGGGGCAGGGCACGTCTTGGCCGCGCCGCGCGGGAGCAAGGCCGGGGCCTACGAAAATCTTGACAGTGCCAGGCGGCGATGATAAAAGGATTTGTCCCTAGTTAATCGATTTAGTCAATCAAACTAGACGAGTTGTGGCGGACGTTCTGGCCAGCAGAAAGCTGGCGCGTGTTAAATCAACTGCTCTCGCCGCATAATTTTCCGTGAGGTCGCATCCCATGAAGCGACGGTGCCTGCTCCTGCCTCTCCTTTGCTTTTTTTGGCTTCGGCTAACCACTCCGCAGGCCCAGGCGACGCCGCAGGACTCGGGCCCGGCAGCCGAAACGATCCACGTGGACGTGCGCGCAAAGGGCGAGCCGTTTCCGCATTTTTGGGAGCAAATGTTCGGCTCCGGACGCGCCATCCTCGCCTTGCGAGAAAATTACCGAAATGATTTGCGCGAAGTGAAAAGCGTCACCGATTTCAAATATGTGCGCTTCCACGCGATCTTTCACGATGAAGTGGGCGTTTACGACGAAGATGCTTCGGGCAAGCCGATTTACAATTTCTCCTACGTGGACCAAATCTACGACGGCCTGCTGAAACAGGGCGTGCGCCCCTTCGTCGAGCTCAGTTTCATGCCGAAAAAACTCGCGGCGGAGAACGACCTTCATCCTTTTTGGTACAAACCGAATGTCTCGCCTCCCAAGGATTACAACCTTTGGGGCGAACTGATCGAGCAGTTTGCGAAGCACCTCATCGCTCGCTACGGCATTGCTGAAGTCTCGCAATGGTATTTTGAAGTTTGGAACGAACCCAATCTGGATTTTTGGGCCGGAGTCCCCAAGGAACCAACTTACTATCATTTGTACGACACCACGGCACGCGCGCTGAAAAAGGTGAGCCCGCAGCTTCGGGTAGGGGGACCGGCCACTGCGCAAGCCGCCTGGGCCGATCGCTTCATTCAGCACACGATGGAGAACAACGTTCCGGTGGACTTCGTTTCCAGCCACGTCTACGGCAATGACAGTGCCAAGGATGTTTTCGGCAGCGAAGAGCAAATTCCTCGTACGCAAATGGTGTGCCGCGCCGTGAAAAAAGTGCACGATCAGATTCTCGCTTCCGCCCGCCCGCAATTGCCCCTGATCTGGACCGAGTACAACGCGAGCTACATGAACGAAACCGCGGTGACCGATTCCATTTATATGGGCCCTTGGATGGCGGACACTATCAGGCAATGCGACGGCCTGGCGGACATGATGAGCTACTGGACGTTTTCCGATGTGTTCGAGGAGCAGGGCGTGGTGAGGCGGCCATTTTATGGCGGCTACGGACTGATCGCCGAGGACGCCTTGCCCAAACCCGCATTCAACGCTTTCAAAATGCTCCATCATCTGGGCGACGTGAGGATCCCCGAAAGCGCGGACGATATTTTAGTTACCCGCCGCAAAGATGGGTCCCTGGTGCTCGCTCTGTGGAATTTAGCCGCGCCCGGCGCCAGCGGAGAACCGAAGGACGTCAATCTGCAATTCGATTCGCTGACGGGGAATCACCGCGCTGCGTTATATCGCCTGGATGCGGAGCACGGATCGATTACGAGTGCTTACCTTGCGATGGGCAGTCCCGCCTACCCCACACCAACGCAAATTCAATCTCTCAAAACCGCAGCGCAACTGCCTGCTCCCGAATCAATGACCATCCGAAACGGCCGCCTGGCGTTGCATCTGGCGCCCAAGGCGCTCATCGTCATCGAGATTCATTAGTTCTGGCCAGCAGATACTGCACTGTGGCGCGCCCGCTTCGCGGATTTTGCACTCCTTTCCTGATTTCAAGATTTTAGTGTGCCCTGCCGATGCACTAAGAGCGGAGAGTTGCGTCCTCTAAGTGCTCCAGACGTTGCACGGCAAAGTGCTTCCGCTCGTGAACCGTGGTCACAACGAGAAATCTCGCGGGAACAAATGGCGGAAGTTGGCCGAAGCACAGAGACTTCGCCAACTCAGCAAAATAAAAAAGGGTGGAAACCCTAAGCGTTTGCTGTTCGGGCCAGCTTGACGGACGGGCGCAAAAGCGATCCCGCCGCTCGAGCGCGCGGCCTGGTTAGCCGCGGCTCCCCGTCCATTTCCATTACGTCCTTGGGACCGTAGAAGTTTTCCTTCTCGCAGACTTTGCAACGAAGATTGAACACCGCCGGATTGATCTCTCGAGAGGCTTCCGAGCCTTCCGCGTCGAGCGGGGTGGCTTTCTTCGCGATTCTCGCAGGCACTGGAATCGGTTCACCGCAGGAGAAGCACCGCACCCCCGCGTATCGCCGTTCGACAGTCGCTTCCGTCATCATTGCACCTCGGGATGGATGAACATCAGACTTAACCAGGAAAGCAGATTCTACAATGCGGGGCAGCCCGAAGGTAGCCCAAACTAGCGGAAGCGAGAGTTAACCCTGTGAATTTCTGATGAAGCGGCCGAAAAACCGCCCCGTCTACGTATAAGGTACTACGGCCCAATAACTTAGAACGTTCCAAGAGCTCGAGTTTCGGTGTCTTTTGCCCCGAAATCCTACAGAATTCCACAGGCGGCCGAACTAGACGCCGCTCGCAAACTGCGGCGGCAAAAAGCCGCCAGCGTCGGCCCCTGGTCCACACCGGTCGCGATTTTCGGACGGTATCTTGGTACATGAACCGCACAGCCAAGGGTCCGGCGTGAACCGGCGAAGGTCACGCTGGGAATCGAGCGCGAGGCACTCGCGGTTACTCATTTCCAGTCGAATTGCCCGCCAAAGTGTGCTAACAAAGCCCCTGAAAATTCGTCTGAAGGAAAGCGAATCACCTTTCTGCCATCCTTTTAAAGCATCTGTGCGCGTGAGCCGACAAAGCTTCCGGGAGCAACTATGAATAGCCTTGTAAGTTTGTTTCGAAGCAGACATCTGAACACGCTGCGAGGTCTGGCGCTTAGCCTCACGGTACTGGCGGTTGCATGCCTGCTCCCTGCAACTGGCTCCGCCCAGACCGTGGACGAGGTGATCGCCAAGAACATTCAGGCACACGGCGGTATGGACAAACTGAAGTCGGTAGAGACCATACGAACCACGGGAAAATTGACGGCTGGGCAGTTTCGCGCCGGCTTCCTGCAGGAAAACAAGCGCCCGGATAAAGTCCGCGAAGAAACGATCATCCAAGGGCTCGCTCAGGTGCAGGCCTACGACGGAAAAACCGGATGGCAGGTGAATCCTTTCCAAGGGCGCCGGGACGCGGAACTGCTCTCCGCCGACGATTTGAAAAGCCTGCAGGAAGACGCTGACATGGACGGCCCGCTGGTGGATTACAAGCAAAAAGGACACACCGCGGAATTGATGGGCCACGATTCGATGGAGGGCACGGACTGCTACAAAGTGAAGCTGACACTGAAGAACGGCGATGTGCGCATTTATTACCTCGATGCGGACTCCTTCCTGGAATTGAAGGTTGAACTCCAATCGAATATTCGCGGCACCGTGCAATACACCGAAATGTACTACGGCGATTATGAGCAAGTGAACGGCGTTTACTACGCGTTCGAGTTCGAGCAGGCGCAAAAAGGTTCCGCCGATCGCGTCAAGTTCGTCGTGGACAAGATCGAGGTCAATATTCCGCTCGCGGATTCGCTTTTCGCGATGCCCGCGGCGCCCAGCGCTAAACCAGCCAACGCCCCGGGGGGTGCACAGTGAACCCCCGCGCTGCGCTAAAAGCCATGCACGAATTCGACGCAACTCTTGCAGTTCGCCAAATCGCCCACAAGGATCTCCCGAAGAAAATGTCCAAATCCACGCCACGATATTTCAGTTTCCTGCTGTTGATCGCGTTCCTCGGGATCCCTCCGCGCTGCGGCGCACAGCAAGTCAGTGCCACGCCCAAATTTGACTCCGATACGATTTCGGGGCTGGGCGCGCGCAACATCGGCTCCGCGGAGATGAGCGGCCGCGTCGCTGCGCTTTCCGCGGTGAAGGAAGACGGTCGGCTCACTGTCTACATCGGCGCTGCCAGCGGCGGCGTGTGGAAGTCGGTCAATGGCGGCACTACGTTCAAGCCTGTATTCGATAAAGAAACGTCGCAGTCCATCGGTGCCATCGCTATAGACCCGCAAGCGCCTAGAACCATCTGGGCGGGCACAGGCGAGTCCTGGACGCGCAACAGCGTGTCAGTTGGCGACGGAATCTATAAGTCCACCGACGGCGGCGAAAACTGGACGAACATGGGCCTGAAGGATTCCGAGCGCATTTCGAAGATCCTGATTGACCCGAAGGACGGCAACACTGTTTACGCCTGCGCGCCCGGAAAACTATGGAGCGATAGCGACGACCGCGGCGTCTACAAAACCACCGACGGCGGCAAAACCTGGGCCAAAATTCTGAAGGGCGCGAATCTCTCGACGGGCTGCTCGATGATGTCCATGAGCTCGGCCGATTCGAAAGTCCTTTTCGTGGGCATGTGGGATTTTCGGCGTAAAGGCTGGACCTTCCGCTCCGGCGGTGACAGCCCCACATCCCCCAGCGGGAGCGGCCTGTTCATGACCGGCGATGGCGGCGCCACTTGGACGGACCTCGACGAAAAGAGCGTCAAAGGTTTGCCGCCGAAGCCCTGGGGGCGCATCGCCGTCACCATCGCGCCCGCAAAACCAAATGTCGTGTACGCGCTGATCGAATCCACGCGCAGCGCGCTGTTTCGTTCCGACGATGGCGGCAAAACCTGGCAGGAGCGCGACCGCAGCCAGTGGATGGTGTGGCGTCCATTCTATTTTGCCAATCTGATTGTAGATCCTAAGAACGAAAACAAGGTTTATAAGCCCGACCTCACGCTGATCATGAGCGACGACGGCGGCAAGAGTTTCAGTTCCATCGGCGGCAGCGCTCACGGAGATTTTCACGATGTGTGGGTGAACCCGGACAACAGCAATCACCTGATCGCCGGCGACGACGGCGGCGTCTGGTATTCCTACGATAGCGGCAACACCTGGTGGAAGGCTGGCAACCTGCCGATTTCGCAATTTTATCACGTCAGCGTGGACGAGGCGGACCCGTTCCACGTTTTCGGTGGACTGCAGGACAACAGCGACTGGGTCGGCGACTCGGCGTATCCCGGCGGAATTACCAATCATCGCTGGGAAAATCTGTACGGCGGCGACGGATTCTTTGTTTTTCCGGATCCGGCCGACTCCAACTACGTTTATGCAGAATCGCAGGGAGGGGACGTCTCACGCGTGAATCGCCTCACTCTCGATTCCCGCAACATCAAACCCCAGCCAAACTACGGCGAGGGGAAGCTCCGGTTCAATTGGAACACGCCCATTCACATGAGTCCCAACGAGAAGGGCGCCATTTATATTGGCGCGCAATTCCTTTTCCGTTCGCGTGACCACGGCCAAACCTGGGACCGCATTTCTCCCGATCTCACCACCAACGATCCCGAAAAACAGAAGCAAGAAGAATCCGGCGGCGTCACCGTGGACAATTCTTACGCCGAGATGCACACCACTATCTATTCCATCAGTGAATCTCCGCGTGACGGCCAAACCATTTGGGTCGGCACCGACGATGGCAACGTGCAGCTTACCCGCGACGGCGGTAAGACGTGGACCAACGTCGGGGCGAACGTGCCGGATTTGCCCAAGGCCTCTTGGGTATCATGGGTGGAAGCCAGCCGCTTCGATCCCGCCACAGCCTACGTCACGTTCGACCAGCACACGTTCGGCGATATGGATCCGCACGCCTATAAGACTACCGACTACGGCAAGACGTGGACCTCCATTGTCGCCAAAGGCAGCGCCGTGCGCGGCTTTGCCCACGTCATTAAAGAAGACACCGAGTCACCCAATTTGCTTTTCCTCGGCACGGAATTCGGTTTGTGGGTTTCACTCGATGGCGGCAGGCAGTGGGCGCAATACAAGGGCGATGAACTCCCGGACGTCCCCGTTCGCGACATCGCCATTCAGCCCCGCGAATCTTCGCTCGTCGTTGCCACGCACGGCCGCGGCATCTGGATCGTTGATGACATTACGCCTCTGCGTAAGCTTTCGCCTGCAGTGATGGCGCAGGAAGCTGCGTTTGTCCCCGGAAAGCCTGTTCAACAACGCTTGAACGCCAATGGCGGCTGGCCCGACGGCAGCGCCGTATTTATTGGGCCGAATCCGCCCGACGGCGCTTCGATTTACTACTTCCAGAAAAAGCGCCACATCTACGGCAAAATGAAAATTGAAATTTTCGACGCGCAAGGCAAGCTCCTGGACACGGTTCCGGCGAATAGCCGACGTGGGCTTAGCCGCGTCGAATGGTCCATGCGCCTGAAAGCTCCTCATGTCCCACCCGCGGCCACTGCAGCATTTGAAGCCGCCACAGGTCCGCGCGTTTTGCCCGGCACGTACACCGTGAAAATGACGCGCGGCACTGAAACCTACACCACTCCCCTCGTCGTGAGCCTCGACGCGCGCGCGAAATTCACCGTCGCGGACCGCAAGGACAATTTCGACGCAATCATGCGCGTCTACAACCTCCTCGGCGCTATGACCTTCGACGTGGAACGCATCAATGGCGTGCGCGACGAACTTGCCGAGCGCGCTGCCAAACTCCCGGCCAACGATCCCCTGCGCAAACAGCTCGAGTCTCTGGTGGCCAAGTGCGAACAGATGCGCAAGAAGATTGTCGCCACAACCGAAGGCGGCGCGATCACCGGGGAAGAGCGCATCCGCGAACACACCACCGAGCTCTACGGCGCTCTGAACAACTACGAAGGACGTCCCACCGACTATCAATTGGCGCGCATGGATTCCCTCAAGCACGATCTCGACGACGTCGCCAACGAGTTCGATGCCTTCATCGCGAAAGACCTCGCCGCAGCGAATTCCTCGCTGAAAAGGAAAAAACTCGAGCCCGTACAACCGCTTTCGCGCGAGCAGTGGGACAAAACCAATAACGACTCCGATTCCGTGTCCGCCGGCACGCCCAGCGGTATGCCTTGGCACGAGCGGGACTAGCCAGGGAACTTACTTCAGCGCATTTGCGTACATTCAGTCGGAGTCAGAGGCGGTCTCATGGGAACACTCTGGCAGGATTTCTCCTACGCCGGACGCATGCTCCGGAAAAGCCCCGGGTTTACCTCGATTGCGATCCTCACGCTCGCCCTCGGCATCGGCGCTTCCGCCGCCATTTTCAGCGTGATTGACAATGTACTGTTGGAGCCTTTTCCGTACCAAGACTCGAATCGCCTGATGACGATCGAGGTCCATGATACCGACCAGAGCGATCCCGGCGGCCGCGGCAGCTTTACGACCCCCGAGTTTTTGGATTATGCCGAGCAGAGTCGCGTCTTTGACGGCATGATCGGCGATAGTAATTCCGACGTGCTATACACCACCAACGAAGGGACTGAACGCTTTAGCGGGCATCGCTCGACTCCCGGTACGTTCGAGTTCCTCGGCGTTCCAGCATTGCTCGGACGCGCACTGCAACCGGACGATTACAAACCCGCCGCGCCGCCTGTTTTTGTTCTGCGTTACAAGACCTGGGTTGCGCGTTTCAGCTCCGATCCAAAAATACTGAACCGAACATTTGTGCTGAATGGAACTCCGCGTACTCTCGTCGGAATCATGCCGCCGCGCTTTGCGTTGGGCGATGCGGACCTCTGGATGCCCGATCCGATGGACCGGTCATCGAAAGCCACCGACAGTCAATTTCCGATCTATTGGTGGCTGCTCGCGCGCCTCAAGCCCGGCGTGTCCATCCCGCAGGCAGAAGCGGATCTCACGGTCGTTGCCCAGCGATTGTCGAAGGTATATCCGAAAGACTATCCGAAACACTTCAATGTTCACGTAGTTTCGCTCGCTGACAGCGTCGTTGGAGAATTTCGCTCCACGCTCTTCATCGTGCTAGCCGCGGTGGGATTGCTGCTGCTGATCGGTTGCGGCAATGTAGCCAGCCTGCTGCTCGCGCGCGCCACTACGCGCGAAAAAGAATTTGCCATCCGCGCCGCGTTGGGCGCAAGCCGCTGGAGAATCGTGCGCCAACTGCTGATCGAAAGTTTTTTGCTAGCCGTCGCAGGCGCGGTCTTCGGCTGCTTGATGGCCTGGGCCGGCCTGCGAGCGCTGATCGCCGTGATCCCTCCGGACATCATTCCCGCGGAGGCGGTGATCCGGATGAATGCGCCCGTGCTGTTGTTTGCGCTCGCCGTCGCCGTGATGACGGCCATGATTTTCGGCCTCGCTCCGGCGTTGCAGATCTCCAGGCGCGATCTCAACGATCCGCTGCGCGACAGCGGCAAGGGCCTCAGCGGCGGTTTCCGTCACGGAGGCGTGCGCAACGCAGTCGTCGCGCTGGAAGTCGCGCTTTCGCTCACGCTTCTCATTAGCGCAGGCCTGTTGATGAAAAGTTTTCTCGCACTGCGCCAGGTGCATCTCGGATTGCAGCCCGACCACGTCCTGGTCGTGCGCCTCCCGCTTCCCGAGGATCGCTACAAAACTGCCGAACAGGTCACCGCCTTCTTCCGTCCTCTTCTGCGGCGGTTGAAATCCCTGCCGGGAGTCGCCGAGGCCACGGAAACCAGTACGCTGCCTCCCTACGGCGGAATCCCCAGTGACGTCGAAGTTCCCGGTAAGGTGCACGCGGACAAATGGTCTGCTCTCTTTCAACTTTGCAGTGAAGGTTACTTTCCCACTCTGCGGATTTCGTTTTTGCAGGGCCGTCCGTTCACCGAATCGGAAGTGAACGGCGCGCGCAAACTGGCAGTCGTGAATCAGGAGTTCGCGCGGAAATATCTCGGCAGCGATAATCCGATCGGCCAGCGCTTTCATCTTCTGGGCCTGGAAACTTTTGCGGACCCCTTGCACGACGCGTGGTTCGAGATTATCGGCGTGGTCGCGGACGTAAAAAATCAAGGCCTGCAGCAGCCGATTCTTCCCGAAGTTTGGATTCCCTACACAGTGACGGGAGCCGCGCGCCGCGGCATCCTGGTGCGCACCGCCGGCGACCCGATGATGATGACCAAAGCGGTGCGCGATGAAATTTGGGCTACAGACCGCGGCGTCGCGCTCACCATGACCGGCACGATGGAAGGCTACATCAATTCGTTTTCCTATTCGCAGCCGCGCTTCGGCTTTCTGCTGATGGGAATTTTTGCCGGGATTGGTTTGATTCTCGTCACCATCGGCGTATACAGCGTGATCGCTTACACGACCGCGCGCCGCACGCATGAAATCGGCATTCGCATGGCCCTCGGCGCGCAACCGCAAAATATTCTCCGGCTCATCGTCGGCCAGGGCGGCCGCATGGCGCTCATTGGCATCGTGCTGGGCGTGCTTGCGTCCTTTGCCCTCACGCGCCTGCTGGCATCCATGCTCTTCGAAGTGAAGCCGAACGACCCGCTGATTTTCGCCGCAGTCTCGCTGCTCCTTCTCGCCGTCACGCTCATCGCTTGCTACATCCCCGCGCGCCGCGCCATGCGTGTGGACCCCATGATCGCCCTCCGTTACGAATAATCAGACTGCTGATCTTTCAATTGAGTGTGGACGAAAAAGACGGAAAGCGAGCTATTCGTCGCGCAGTGCGGTCCAGGGATCGAGCGCAGCCGCGCGCCGTGCCGGCAGGAAGCCTGCTAGGGAAGCCACTGCGGCGAGCGCGGCGATGGATACAAGAAATGTCAGCGGGTCGCGCGGCTTCAGCCCGAAGAGCAGGGAAGCCGCTCCCTTGGCGGCCAGAAGCCCGAGCACCGTTCCCACCGCCAGTCCGATAGCCACCAAAATTCCCGCCTCGCGCATCATCATGCGAATCACATCTTGCTGCTGCGCGCCGAGCGCCATGCGATTACCGATCTCGTTGCGGCGCTGCGCTACCATGTAGGAGATCACGCCATACAGGCCGATCACCGCCAGGAGCGCGGCGAGAATTCCGAAGAAGCCGGAAAGCGTGGCCATCAGCTCGTCCTGCAGCAGCGTCTCGTGAACTTGCGTCTTGAACACGCGGAAATCAATGTCCATCTCAGGATTCACGTCCGCGGCGGCGGTCTTGATCGAATTGATCAGCCCAGAGAGTTCGGTGGGGGAACGCAAGACGATAGTCACCGCCGGCCTGGGATGGTTCATTTGCGAAAGAGGAAAGTACGCTGTGGGAAGAAATTCCTCGTGCATGTCCCGGTACACCGCGTTTCTCACCACGCCCACAATTTCAAAGACCGGAACATCTTCTCCCTGCGCTTGCTGGAGCCGGAACGTTTTTCCCAACGGGTTCTGTCCACCCAAAAACTTGGCAACGAACGCCTGGTTGACGATGGCCACTTTGGGCGAGGTCGCGGTGTCGCTATCCATGAAATCGCGCCCCGCGAGCATCGGTGTTTCCAGCGTCTTGAAATAAGCCGCGGTGGTGTTATTGATCCAGGTTGTGCCGCGCTTCTGTTCGGGCGTGTCCCCGAGCACGTTCTGGTTCGAAAACCAGCCGCTCAACGGCGTGGTCATAGCAGCCGCGGCGGATTCGACCCCGGGGATCGCGCGGAGATGCTCAAGCAGGCTGCGATCGAACTGGAACCGCTGGCCGTCAGGAATTTTCAGCCTTGTGAAATCCAGATTGGCGATGAGAACTCCCTTCTCGTGAAAACCGGCGTCAAGCGTAAACAGATTGCGCAGGCTGCGCACGAAGAGCAGCGCACCCACAGCAGAACCAGCGAAAGCGCCACTTGCGAAATCACCAGAATGCGTCGCAAGCTAAATTTCTCGCGCGCAGCCGTCATTCCCCGGCCGCCGGATTTCAATGCTTCGACGGGCGCGGTGCGCGTGGCGCGCAACGCGGGCATGAGTCCAAATAGAATCGTGGTGACTAATGCGAGACCAATCATGAATCCCAACACGCGCCAGTCCAGAGTGAGGTCCAGGAAGACCGGATTGTTAGGCGTACTGAGAAAAGATATCAACAATTGGCTGAGCGACCAGGCCAAGAATGAGCCGCAAAGCGCGCCGGCCACGGCCAGCAGCAGACTTTCGGAGAGCAATTGCCGGATCAGCCGTGCGCGCGAAGCCCCCAGTGCGAGCCGCACGGCAATCTCGCGGTCGCGCGCGCTGGCGCGAGCGAGCATCAAGTTGGCGATGTTGGCGCAGGCGATCAGCAGCACCAAAGCGGAAATCCCCATCAGCAGCCACAACGGGGTCGCGGATTCCTTGCGCAGGTCGGAAAATCCAGTGGCGGCAGGGTAGGCGGCCAGTTGGTAGGCGAGATAGTGCTTCACACCTTCGGCGTCATACTGCGGCGGGAGTGTTTCCTGCATCACCGCGGACGAAATCACTTTCAATTGCGCGTTGGCTTGTTCCAGGGTCCAGCCCGGTTTTAGGCGTCCAATTGACGCCAGCCACCAGGCCCGGCGCACCGTGAGTCGCGCGTCTTCGCCATCGTCCAGAGGTTCCGAGCAAACTGGCGCCGCCACGTCGAACGATTCGCCGACGGTCACGCCGTTGAAACCCGGTGGCGTGATGCCCATGATTACGAACGGATAGCCATCGAGCGTGATTTGCTTCCCGAGGGCGGCGGATTCACCGCCGTACTCTCGCTGCCAGAACGAATAGCTGATGTTGACACCCGCTGACCCACATCCTGAGACATCATCCGCGGGCGAAATCAGGCGTCCCATGTACGGGTGCACATCCAGGACGTTGAAAAAATCGCCGCTCACCCAGAGGCCACGCGCATTGCGGACCTCCCCGCCCGTTGCAAGATTGAAGCTCTGGTTGCCCCACACAGCGATGGGCGAGAGCGCTTGCTGCCGTTGCCGGATTTGCTCCCACATCGGATAGGTAAGGTCTGAATAGCTGCTATAAAAATTGCCAGAGGCCCAGCTCCGATCGGCAATGCGGACGGTGGCGAGTTGGCCGGGGTCTTTCGCGGGAATCGTGCGCAGGCGGATGGCGTCAACGAGCTGGAAGATGGCGGTGTTCGCGCCGATGCCCAGAGCCAGCGACAGGATGCCGACCAGGGCAAAGCCAGGGCTTAGCCGAAGCTGGCGAACTCCGTAGCGCAGGTCCTGCCAAAACGATCGCATATTTGCATTTCACCCAAACCGATCGGTGGCAGGACAGCACGGTGCGTGCCAAGCCTAAATGGCACAAAACGATTGCAGGGTCAATAACTTGCGTTGAGAAACCGTGCGCGCTCAAGGATGTGTTGCCCGATTTTGGGAAACACCGTCGCGCGGTCGGACGCTGGCCCCTAGCGATCACTGCCAGTCGAGGTGTCCCGGCTCTTGAAGCAGTCTTAATCAGCGAGCGCGCAGGTTCAGGCTGTGGAGACCACCGCCGTTTGCGGCAGAAGATCGGCGAAGACAAACCCGTCGCGTTCCACAATTTCGCCGACCGCGACCGGTATTTCCGAGCAAAACATCGGTCCCGCGTTCGCGAAAGTATGGAACTCGCCATTTTCACCACAAGGATCCACGTGGCGGGGGAGAGCGGCGAGGAAATCTTGATCAAAGCGCCGTCCGGCGAACGTGCGATCCAGCTGACGCGGGTCAACGCAGGTTAGGAACGCGGACAGGCCGCCTGCTAGCATATCCTGGGCGAGCTGGTGAGTTTCCCGGCCCCACAGCGGAAAAAGAGGCGTCATCCCGCAGTTCGCGAGTTGGCGTTCCCGATAGGCCCGCACGTCCTCAAGGAATAGATCGCCGAAGATTACATGCCGGACTCGCTCGATTTGCGCGCGCGCCATCGCCTCGCTCATGGCCTGTTCGTAAATTTCATTGGGGCATGGTGACGGTATCGGAACCTTGACGAGCGGCAAGCCGGCCGCTGCAGCCTGAATTTCCAGCAGGCTTTCCCGCACCGCATGCATGGCCACACGGCGGTGCGTGCGATTCACCGTTGTGAGCAAGGCCACGACGTCGAATTCGCCGGCCTGACGCACCGTGTGGAGCGCCCAGGCGCTGTCCTTTCCGCTGCTCCATGCGAGCCACGCTTTCGGCCGCACGATGTCCTGCGATTGTGGGGCGTCTGCCATCGAGTTCCTGCGAGATCCTGCAACACCCAAACGCGGGGATGTCGATTTCCGACGATAGAGTATACCCGCGAGGTGTCTTCACTTGATTATTCGCAACGACCATGGAATGCTACTGTTAGATTTTGAGCGGTTCCTGGGGAGAAGTTATGGCCCCTTTTATGCCGACGCCACCGATCTTGCCTCTTCCGTCTTCTTCTGTCCGACGACCTACCCGAATCGCTTTAAGCGAAATGGGCAGGCGTAATAAGCCAAACCACGAGGGGTGAATCATGTGGCGCAGAACCACAGTGTTTCTCTTGGCGCTGGTTTTAAGCCCATTCACATCTCTACCAATAGCCGCCGCGCAGGACGATAACCCAGAGGCGTCTCCGTTAATCGTGACGACGCAGTTCTCATACGGTCTTGGCGAAGACTGCAAGAGTGGCGAAGGTCGGCTCGTGCAATTTCGCTACACGGGCGCGCAGCCGCTGCGGGGGTATCTGGTCAGATTTGCTTTTGCTCATGGAGTAAACGGCAAGGTTGTCGAGGAACAAGACATCGAAGAGATCCGCGATTCGCGTGAACCGATGATTGCCAGTGGCGCGGAGTGGACGCGCACCCTCTGCGCAATACCGAAGAAAATCGCGGGAGCTGCGACCGTGACAGCCAATGTTGACTTCTTGAAGTTTGCGGACGGTTCGACCTGGGGGCCAGCGGCTCTGCGTGAATCTCACCAGCTTATCGGCGCGCTGGACGGTATGGATTTTCTCGGGAAGACGACCGAGTTGGAGAGGTTTGTATCTCCGATTTCGCCCGAACTAGGTCCGCTCCCCGTCGCAGACGTCCAGACGCAGACGATCGGTCCGCTGAGGATCGCATCTGGCGTCTGGCGCGACGAGCGCGGGCAGGACATGCTGGCCGTCGCGATAACCAACGAAAGCCCGACCGCGATCCGCGGATATCTTTTTACGACAGCGTTTTTCGATCCAGCCACCGGAGCACGTATCCGCCGAGTTTCAACCAAGGAGCTTGAGACGCGCGGGAACCCTGCTGCTTACCTCGCGCCCGGCTCTACTTGGGTCGCCGACCCGCGAAAATTCTCGTATTTGCCCAATGGAGCTCTCGCCAGTTACCAAATACGAGTGGACCTTGTCGTTTTTGCCGACGGCAGCACATTCGGGCCCAAGAAATCCCCCGAATCCGATGAAGTGCTAGGCATGCTCCACGGCATCGACGCCGCGAATGTCGCGAGCCGCGGAGCTCCGGCGAACGAACAGCAATAACCGATAACCGACCTCCTTAAAACAGCAGACCTGATGCGCTTCTGCTAGTTGCTTGGCTCGGTCTTCCAGAAGTCTATGCCGGCGGCTTGCGTGGGGACATCCGCGGTGGCAACCGTTTTCATGGCGTCGAGATCAATCACTTCTACCGTACCGGGATCGTCGCCGACGCCTTCGACGGAAATGAATGCATAGCGATTGTCCGGAGTGACCACTGCGCCGTGAACTACTTTGCGCTTGGTGGGCAGGTGCGCCAATTCCTTGCCCGTCTTGGGATCGAAGATGGAAACGGATTGCCCGCGCTTATTGGTCGCGACCAATCGGCCGTCTTTGCTCATCGCCAGGTTGTAGACGCCGTTGCCAGCCGGAAATCGCCGCGAAAGTTTCCACGTCGCAGCGTCAATCACCGCGATGTCGTTCGATTTGTTGCAGGCCACGTAAATTTCCGATCCGTCGTTCGAAGGCTGCGCCCACGTGGGTACGCAGGTGAGCTCTTTCATGTTCATCTGCATGTGCGGAGCGCCGTCCATGCCCATTTCCTTTCCGGCAGTGAGCATGAAGGTGCGCGACACGTCGAATTTTTGGGTGTCAATTTCCGCCAGCATGTCATCCATCATGCACGCGGAATAGTGCTTGGTCCCGTCCGGGCTTAGCCGCGAACCGTGTGGCATGGTGCAGGTGGTGATGCGTTTCATTTCGATCATCGCGTCCGTAGCGACCACGGAAACCGAGGATGGGACCATATCGCCGTGAAAATTCGCGTTGGCTACGTACAAAAATTCCCCGTCCTTGGAAATGTCCGCGGTGGCAGGAAACAATCCCAGCGGCGCGTACTTCACCACGTCTTCCGTGCCGGCCTTCAATTTCCACACCGAGCCGTCCGGGCGCCCGTGGCCCAGCGAAACGTACACATATTGCTTGTCCGGAGAAATGGCGATGCCGTGCGGGCCATTGATATCGACTGGCATTAGGCCGATGTGCGTTTCATGCACTTCCTGCAAACCATGCGGGCCGAAGCGCAGCAACACCACCTTGTCCGCGGATTCGCAAACCACGTAAACGAGGTAATCCTGCCTGGGACCTGCCGGCGCGGACTGTGAAGAGGTTTGCGTCGTGGAGTTTGTGGCTGCGGCTTGCGGTTGCGGCCCGGAAATGGCGCCCGGCGCGCCCACCATGCAGCAAAGTGCGGACAACAACGAGGATGTACGTGGAGCGCCAAACGCTGAGCCTGAGCTTTTTGCGCGGCGTGGCGCTGGTCGGCACAATATCGTCTCCGGCGTGCTCGATCATCAATTCACCTCGTTTGCAGGCCGCTGTCGTTCGTATCATCGCTCCGTTCGCGCACGCAAGTTTACAACTGAAACATTCCGGCGGTACACGAATCCACGTTCTGCAGCAAGGTCAAGAAGATCAATCGTCGGACGCCGGCGAAGAACGCCAAAAACTCGGAGCGGACTGCACGAATTCCAGGCCGGCGAGCAACTGGCCTCTCTCCGATTTCATCAGACGCGCCACGCGGCAGAGCAACTCTTCTTCCGTTTGCATGTTGGTCAGAATCAATTCTTGCAGGCGCGCCACATCCGCCGAAATCGGAACCAAGCCCCCGCGCGCGCTCACGTTAATGGTTTCCGTGGGCTCGAAGAATGGCTCTTCGCCCAGTCTGCCATAGATCAGCACGGGCATGGCGATGGGCAAGCGCTGGGCGCGGCGCTGATCGTGCAAGGAACCGATGGCGTGCTTGTACCCATCGCGTCCAAACCGGCTGCTGCGCCGGCCGAATATCCGGACAAAAAAACCCACACGCGCCCCCCAACTAGAGATATGCGCTCTTGCGCGCCCGCTCGCAAGCGTTTTCGCCGCGCTTGGCGCCACCACCTGACAATGATAGATTCGCGCCGCCGGCTATTCTTGGAAGCGGCAACCCGCGCAACCGCGCGCATCATCGGTGCGTATCACCCTTGCCTAACAGCGCTCCTTCCCGCCAAGTCGAAATATCTTCAAAAGAACCCACAGCCCGTCCGGCACTCGCTGCGCAACTCGGCCTATTCGACGCGACCATGGTAGTGATGGGCGGCATCGTCGGCTCCGGAATTTTCATCAATCCATACGTTGTCGCGCAGCTGGTTCACACTCCCGCGCTGATTCTTGGCGCCTGGGTTGCCGGAGGAGCCATCGCGCTGCTCGGCGCCTTCATTTACGCCGAACTTGCGGCGCGCATGCCGAACGTTGGCGGTCAGTACGCGTATATTCGCGAGGCGTTCCATCCATTGCTGGGCTTTCTGTACGGTTGGGTGAGCTTGCTGGTGATCAACGCGGGCGGCACGGCTGCCGTGGCCGTAACGTTTGCGAAATACTGTCGCGCATTTTCGCAGGGAGTGATTCCAGAGAAATTGGCGGCCGTCGCGGTTGTCGTGATTCTGACCGTCATCAATTGCCTCGGCGTGCGCGCGGGCAGTCGAGTGCAGAGCCTTTTTATGGTGCTGCGAATTCTGGCGATTGCAATGATCGTCGCCTGCGGCGCGTGGCTGATCTTCTGGGACCCGGCGGCTGCGGCGCATCCGGCGTGGTTTCCGTTGCTCGATCGCCCGGTGTCGTTCGATCTGTTGACGGTGTTCGGCGCTGCGATGATTCCGGTGCTATTTGCGTACGGCGGGTTCCAGACCTCGAATTACATCGCTAGCGAAATACGCGAGCCGCGCAAGAATTTGCCACGCGCGCTCGTCCTCGGCGTCATGGGCGTGATCGCGCTGTACGTTGCGGCCAATTTCATCTATGTGGAGGCGCTTTCTCCCGCAGGCCTGGCGGCAACTTCTACGCCTGCTTCCGAACTGATGCGCCGCGCGCTCGGCCCATTGGGCGGATTGCTGATTGCCGTCACCATTGCCATTTCCACCCTGGGCTTTTTGAGCCAGGCGATGCTGACAAACCCGCGCGTTGCGTTTGCGATGGCAGAAGATGGTGTACTCCCCAGGATTTTCGCGCGGCTCGGTCCGCGCAACCGCGCGCCCATCGCCGCGATCGCCTTGCAAGGTGCCATCACCAGCGCGGCCGTGCTGCTCGGCACGTACGAGCAAATTCTCAGCTATGTGGTGGTGATGGACTGGCTGTTCTTCGGGCTCTCGGCAAGCTGCCTTTTCGTCTTTCGCCGGCGCGACGCACACGCCGCCGCGGATGCTCAAGATGCCAGACAGCAAGGTCCTGGTTATCGCGTTCCGGGCCATCCCTGGACGACCGGAATATTCGTCAGCGTCGCTGCGTTGGTGGTTCTGGACACCATATACAAATATCCGCGCAATGCCGGGGCGGCCCTGTGTATCCTTTTCGCTGGGGTCCCCGTCTACTTTTTGTTCCGCTGGCGCGCGAAGCGCCCGCTCGGCTCCGAGTAAATAATCCATGAGTCCACAAAGGCGCGAAATTCGCTCGGGCTACATTGAATGGGCAAAGCTGCGCTCAAAGACTCGTTATAATCTTGCGAGCAGTGACGTGCTTCCGCTGCAGCTTGCGGATCTGCATCCCCACGTCGAGCGACTCCAACTTTCGGGCTCCGACGGCTACGGCTACGCGCCGTTGCTCGAGAAGCTTTCCGCCAAAGCCGGCGTTCCGGTAGAAAGCATCGTGCAAGCGCAAGGGACTTCGATGGCGAATCACTTGGCCATGGCCGCGCTGCTCGAGCCCGGCGACGAAGTCTTGATCGAAGAACCCTCCTACGAGGCCATCGTTTCCGCGGCGGAATATTTGGGAGCGAAAATCCGGCGCTTCCCGCGAAAATTCGAAGCGGGATTCCAGCTCGATCCGCGCGAAGTCGAACGGAATATTTCGCCGCGCACGCGTCTTGTTGCGATCACAAATCTGCACAATCCCAGCGGCGTCCGCTCGCCCGACGCACAGCTGCGCATGGTGGGAGAAATTGCGCGCAGCATGGGCGCGCACGTCCTGGTGGACGAAGTGTACCTGGAGGCGTGCTTCGATGCGCCGTGGCAAAGCGCATTTCTGTTGGGGCCCAATTTCGTCGTGACCGGCAGCTTGACGAAAGGCTACGGCCTATCGGGATTGCGCTGCGGATGGATTTTCGCGGCAAAACCGCTGGCCGAACGCATGTGGCGGCTAAACGATCTGTTCGGAGTCATGCCCCCGCATCCCGCGGAATTGCTGAGCGTCCTGGCACTCGAACAATTGCCGGAGATTGCCGCGCGCGCGAAACAACTGCTCCATGCGAATCGTGCCTTGCTGAAGCAATTCTTCAATGCGCGCAAAGACCTGCTCGCCATTTGGCCCGAAGCCGGCACGATTGCGTTTCCGCAGCTCATCAGCGGCCACGCTGAGGCTTTCTGCCAATTGCTTCGCGACAAATATGAAACAAGTGTCGTGCCCGGCCGATTCTTCGGGGCTCCCGAGCACTTTCGCATCGGCGTGGGCGGCAAAACCGAAGATGTGCGCGAAGGGCTGTCGCGCATCGGGGCTGCGCTCGACGAACTCGCCGCCCAACGCTAAGCTGCCGGCGGAGTGCCTTTCTTCCTGGCAGGCGATCTCTTGCGCGAAAGAATAATGTCCACCAATGCCTGCGCAGCGCCGGTCAGCGGCCGATCCTGCCGATACACCAGGTAGAGCTTGCGCTCGATGCGCATCTGCCGAATCTTCAGCTCGCGTAAATCGCCGCGCGCCAGTTCGCCCTCCACACACATGCGCGGCACAATCGCTACACCCTTCTTCATTTCCACAAAACGCTTGATGCTTTCGATCGTGGGCAGCTCGACGTCCATGCGCAAGGGCGTTTTGTGCTTGGCAAACATCTGCACCACGCGCTGGCGGTAAGGCGATTCGACGATATGCGCCACGAAGGTTTCTTCGCCGAGTGCCGTGACGTCCACTTCGCGGCGTTTGGCCAGGCGATGTCCCGGCCACACGACCAGCACCAAGGCGTCGCGGTAGAACTCCGCCGTGGTGAGCTCGCGCTCCTCCGGCACATAGGAAATCACGCCAATATCGAGTTGATGATTCAGGAGCTCGCGCGGCACTTCGCGCGAAAACACGCGATGCACGCGAATTTGCACTCCGGGATGCAGGCGGCGGTAACGATCGAGCGACGGCAGCAAAGCATGGATCGAACTTTCGTTTACGCCTAGTGAAACCTGGCCGCGCTCCAGCCCGCGCAGCTCGTGCAATCCTTTGCGAATCTCTTCGCGCATGTTCAACATGCGCTCGGCATACTCCAGCAGCAGCACGCCCGCGTCGGTCATGGTCCGGGCGCCTGAGCCACGTACGAATAGCGGCTGACCTACCCAATCCTCCAGCTTGCGCATGGCGATGCTGACGGCCGGTTGCGTGCGAAAGAGCTTTTCCGCCGCGCGCGAGTAGCTGCGTTCGTTTGCCACCATCTGAAACACCTGCAAAGCCGCCAAATCCACGGTACTTACCTCCTGACCCCGAACACTTGTATATAATTGTATAAGAGAGATTTATCGTACATGCAACAATTATAAATTGGACTCCCTCGACCAGCCACGAAACACTGGTATTGCTCAAAGGAGCCTTCATGGAGCACGTCCACATCTTCGACACTACGTTGCGCGACGGGGAGCAGTCCCCCGGCTTCTCGATGAACCGGGAAGAAAAGCTCCAATTGGCGCGCCAACTGGAGCAGCTGGGCGTGGACGTGATCGAAGCGGGGTTCCCCATTGCTTCCCCGGGCGACCTGGAGGCCGTTCGCGCCGTGGCGGCGGAAATCAAGAGCTGCCGCGTCGCGGCTCTGGCACGCGCGCGCCAGGACGACGTGGATGCCGCGCTGCGTGCCCTCGAACCGGCCACGAAACCTCGCCTGCACATTTTTCTGGCGAGCTCGGACCTGCACCTGAAGCACAAACTGCGAATCTCGCGAAGCGAGGCGCTCGAACAGATCGCCACGATGGTTCGCTACGGGACTCAACATTGCGAAGAAGTGGAGTTCTCCGCGGAAGATGCCAGCCGCACCGACCTGGATTTTCTGCTCCAAGTAATCGAGGCGGCCGCCGCGGCCGGGGCCACCATCATCAACCTTCCGGATACGGTCGGCTACACCACGCCGGAAGAATACGGCGATATGTTCCGGTCCGCGCGCAAGCATCTGGCCGCCTATCGCAAAATTATTTTCAGCGCGCATTGCCACAACGATCTGGGCCTGGCGGTAGCGAATTCGCTCGCGGCCGTCGGCGCAGGCGCGCGGCAGGTCGAATGCACCATCAACGGTATTGGCGAGCGCGCTGGAAATGCCTCACTCGAAGAAGTGGCCGTGGCGCTGCACGTGCGCAAGGGCCACTATTCGGTCGGCACGCGCATCTCACTGGAAAAGATCTATGCCACCAGCCGGATGCTTTCGTCGATCACCAGCGTCAACGTGCCGCCGAATAAGGCCGTGGTGGGCGCGAACGCGTTTGCACACGAGGCTGGGATTCATCAGGACGGCATCCTGAAGAATCCACTGACCTACGAAATTATCCTGCCGGAGAAAGTTGGTGTTCCGGCGCGGCGCCTGGTCCTTGGAAAACATTCCGGGCGCAATGCGCTGCGCGTTCGCCTGGAAGAGCTCGGGTATCCAACCACCAACGCGGAGCTGGCCGAATGCTACACGATGGCGACGGCACGCGCCGATGCGGCGAAACAAGTCACGGATCGCGATTTGCTTTCGATTATTCACAAAGTCCGGCGCGGGCGGGGGCACGCGCTTGCGGGTGCGCCCGCGAGTGCAGCTGCGACTCGCTGACGCATGAAATTGTTAACGTAATGGGAGACGAGCCATGGGTGGGGTCAGAAAAACAATTGCAGTGCTGCCGGGCGATGGGATCGGACCGGAAGTCACGCGTGCTGCTGTGCAAGTTCTGGAAGATTGCGCGAAATCATTCGAACACAAATTTGAGTTCCGTGAGTTTGCGTTCGGTGGCGTGGCCATTGATCGCTTCGGAACGCCGTTGCCCGCCGAAACGCTCGCGGGGTGCCGTGCGGCGGACGCGATTTTGCTGGGTGCGATTGGCGGACCGCAATGGGATACCTTGCCGCTCGAAAAGCGGCCGGAAGCAGGTTTGCTCGGTCTGCGCAAAGCGCTCGGCCTCTACATCAATTTGCGGCCGATTCATCTGCGGCCAGCGCTGCGCGGGATGTCTCCCCTGCGGCGCGAGCGCATCAACGACTGCGATTTTGAAATCGTGCGCGAGCTGGCCGGGGATATTTATTTCGGCGCGCACGAGCTGCATGGCGAGGGCAGCAACGCGCGTGCGCGCGACGTGGCCGAATACACCGCCGCAGAGATCGAACGCATTGCGAAATACGCCTTCGAACGCGCCACGACGCGCAGCCGCCGCGTCACCAGCGTTGACAAAGCAAATGTACTCGCGACTTCCGCGCTGTGGCGGCAAACCGTCGAGCGCGTGGCCCGCAATTATCCAGACGTCACGCTCGAACATCTTTACGTGGATAACGCTGCAATGCAGCTACTGCTGCGTCCGATGCAATTTGATGTGATCCTCACGGGAAATCTTTTCGGCGATATTCTCAGCGACGAGGCTGCCGCGTTGGCCGGTTCGATCGGACTGATCCCTTCGATGAGCCGCGGCGCCGAAGGCCAGCCCGCGCTGTACGAACCGATCCATGGCTCGGCGCCTTCGCTCGCGGGCAAAGACGTGGCATGTCCGTTAGGCGCGATCTTCTCGGCCGTGCTGCTGTTGCGCGAATCGTTCGGGCTCGACCTGGAAGCGCAGTGGCTCGAAGGAGCCATCGATCGCGTCCTCGACCACGGCTATCGCACGATTGACATCACCGAGACCGGCGCGCGCGTGCTGCGCAGTTCCGAATTCGTCGAGCACATTCGCGCCGAACTGCACGATGCGCTCGTGCATTCCGAGCGCTACGGCTGGGGCGTGTAGTTGAGCGCCTGGGAACTTCAGCGGCTTAGACTTTCCTGAGGACCAGGCAGCTCGCAATCATGTCGTGCAGCGCCTGCTTCTTCTCCGTAAATCCCGCCATGATGTAGCCGATGCCAAGCGGGACCAATCCAGTGATCATCTTCGCAAAAAATCTTCCGCTGGCGCGCGCAAACGTAATCCGGCGTCCCTGCAGATCCGTGACGATCAATCCCAGCGCCATTTTTCCGACAGTGCCCTGATACTCCGAGCTCTCCATCCACGCGTAGTAGAGCCAGGTAGCAACCAGCGAGACCGCCGATGCGAGAAGGAGTATGGATACAAGGGCCATGGGAAACCTGGGGTCTTGACTATTCATTCCTTCAAACAACGTCCGAAAATAGCCAACCCCCACAATCGCCACGACCAGCAACGCAAATATCGCGAAGACGATGCCGGCCAGCACGCTGTCAATCAAATGCGCGAGGAACCGCAGCCAGAATCCCGCGTAAGGTGACGGCAGAATTGCCGGAACTGCCCCGGACACGTAAGGGACAGCAGAACCGGGAGCCCCATACACCGGCAGGGCGCTCCCGGCGCCAGCAATGCTGGGCGTAGCTGGGACGCCTGGTGCGCCACCGGTCGGCTGTCCGCAGGCTCCGCAAAACGCTGTTCCCTCTGCCAATTGGGTTCCGCATCTCGAGCAGTACATATTTCTCCTGTAGGCTCCGACAGCCGCGGCGACCTGTCTTACAACCTTCGCATCACCAGAGTACCGGCGATGATGTCGTGCAGCGCCTGTTTCTTTTCCGTGAATCCGGCCATGATGTAGCCAATTCCTATCGTCATTACCGAGATGAAGCGAGCAAAATATCGGCCTGTTGCACGACCGAAACTGATACGCCTTCCGGTTAAATCCGTAACTTCAAGGCCAAGCGCTTTTTTTCCCAAGGTCGCTTGCCACGCGGAACTTTCTAGGAGCGCGTAGTAAAGCCAAGTCAGCAGCAGCGCTATCCAGAACAGCCTCGCCATGCTCGCGATTGCCGGGAACAAATCCTCCACGGATGAAGGCGGATGATTGCGAAATATTTGACGAAGCCCCATGGATGCCGCGAAGGGAAACATTACGATCGAGGTCGCAAACTGCAAAACAATCCGGTCAATGATCCAAGCGACGAAGCGCAGCCAAAATCCGGCATAGGCCAGCGCAGGCCGCGCGGCTGGCGCTTGCCAGCCAGCCTGCACCGTCGGAGCGTAAACGGGAGTCGCCGCGCCGGGCGGCAGCGGTGTAGCGGCGGATGGGCCTATGGCGAATCCCGCCATGGGCTGCCCGCAAGCGCTACAGAACGCGATGCCATCCGGCACGTTTGCCCCGCATTTTGAACAGTACATGGCGCCTCCTCGCGGACGCTGCGACCGCGAAAACCAACATGTTGCTGCGCATCGTAACCAACGCCAAACCAGCGGGTCAACATGCAAATCGCTCGTGTTGCGTCGGCGGCGAAGCGAGAGGGCGTTGGCCCGCGTGTTGCCTCCCCGTTGCAGCCTCGCTTACACTCGAGCAGCTCGTTCGTCAAAGCAAGCGGGAGAAACCAATGCAAATTCGGTTTACGGCTGCGGCAAAAACACTGGGCGGCACGCTGCTCGCGCTGGGGCTCTTCGCCAGCGGCTACGTGGCGGGACAAAATAGGTTCGGCCAGCCAAGAACGATCCTGCACGTGGTGGAATTGAAATGGAACCCTGCCGCCACAGATGCCGATAGGCAGCACGCCATCGAAGGCATCAAGGACATGGCCGCGAAAATTCCCGGCATCAAGAACATCTGGATCAAGGGCGAACGCATGCAGCCGCGCGACTTCAATGCTGCCTATGCGATCGAATTTCGCGATCGCGCCGCCGCTGACGCTTACGCCGAAAGCCCGGTCCATGCCGCGTGGGAAGTGCAGTACGTCCCGCTGCGCGAGGCCAGCGTCTCGATTCAAATCACCAACCCCCAGTAACTCTCCTTCTGTCAAAAAATCCGCTACGGTTTGGCTAGCGGCGGTGTTAGGCTGCGTTCGCCGGGGCCTAGCTCATCGCGCCCGGACTGTTCCCATCGCGATTATTTTCCCTGGCCCAAAAATCTGAGCGCAGGAGGCGATCAAGACCATGAAGAAACTCGTCT
Source organism: uncultured Acidobacteriota bacterium (assembly GCA_963795005.1). Classification (GTDB taxonomy): domain Bacteria; phylum Acidobacteriota; class Terriglobia; order Acidiferrales; family UBA7541; genus Palsa-295. The sequence continues at coordinate 80,769 of CAWCGE010000032.1, forward strand.
TGGCAATTGTGACGGCGTATATCGTGCTGATGCTCACGAACTATCTCGTCCACGGCGTCTGGCTGGCGGCCGACTACGCGGCGATTCCGGCGAGCCATCGCAGTCCCGAAGGCATCATGCATCGTTTCTGGGCTATGGCCGTCGGCCAGTTCTTTTTTGCGGCGATGTTCGCGTATATCTATACACGCGGGCGCGAAAGCAAGCCTTGGCTGGTGCAGGGAATCCGCTACGGCATCATCATGACGTTCATGACCGTAGTTCCCTATTCGCTTACCGAGTACGTGGTGTACATCGTGCCGTATCAACTTGCTATCAAATGGATGTTTGCCGGAGGAATCCAGCTCATTGTTCTCGGCCTGATGGTGGCGGGCATCTGCACGGAGCAAGCTGCTGCTTGACGCAGCACGAGTTTCAAGAACCGCATTTCATTTCTTCGCGCTCTTCACGAGCATCGCGCGGAATTCATCGACGCCGGAGCTTTTCTTTGATCCATACAGCAGCAACGGTATTGACCTCAGTGCGACTTGGGGCAAAATCGCCGCAGGAGGGTAGCGCATGATCAAAAAAGTAAAAGGCGGTTATAAAGTGGTTTCGGAAAAGAAAGGCAAGAATCTCGGTGGTCCATACAAGACACGCGAAGAAGCAGAGAAGCGTCTGCGTCAGGTCGAGTTTTTCAAACACAACAAATAACTTGAACCAGCGGCCTGTGGACACCCCAGCTTACCTCCCGCGGCCGGTTCACAATTTCCACAGAATGCGGTGAAATCCACAGAAGAACACCCGGAAAATAAATCATAAATACTTGACGAAATTCGGAAACTTGCTATACTCTCCTGATGTCGGCATAGGCCTGCGAAGGCGATTTGTGCGCTGACTGACCGGTTTCCGCCTTCTCATCCAGAGGTGAGTTTGGTTACAAACACCGGGTAGAAATAAATCGAGCTTCGAGCACGTCCGCCCTAGAGGCCAGGAAAGATGGCCCGCAGGTTCGGCGGATCCGCCCGGCGCTCGACGCCGGGTTTTTTATTGTCTGTATGATTCGTTCGCTGTGTTGGCTCCAAACTGGCACGGCGCTCCCCCGGGCGGGGAGACGGTCCTATCGGCAGTTGTTGGTGGGATCGCGGTTCTTTGACAACTGAAGGAAGCTGGCACTACGTTATGCGAGTTTCAAGTCTTGCATGGCGTAGTAAACCGCAAATTTTTTGCTCGAGAGTAGCGCAATGTGGAAAGGCGAATTTACTCCACGCGCGGTGCCGGTGTTCTGCATGAGTGATCATCCAGAGGCTGGCGATGGCGACGTGTTGGGTAAGTTTTATGGTTAAGCTACTAAGGGCGTACGGTGGATGCCTTGGCGCCAACAGACGACGAAGGACGTGGCAAGCTGCGATAAGCCTCGGGGAGCCGCAAGCAGGCTTTGATCCGGGGATTTCCGAATGGGGAAACCCATCCTGGTAAAACCAGGTTACGGCCGACTGAATACATAGGTCGGTGCGAGTCAACCCAGGGAAGTGAACCATCTCAGTACCTGGAGGAAAATAAATCAAACGAGATTCCGAAAGTAGCGGCGAGCGAAATCGGAACAGCCCAAACCGGGGTATTTATACCCCGGGGTTGTAGGACCGCGTGAGTAGAGTTACCAATCCGGAGGCTAGGTGAACCTGCTGGAAAGCAGGGTCAAAGAGGGTGAAAACCCCGTAGCCGAAAGCTTACCGGACTCGAAGCGGTATCCTGAGTACCACGGGGCACGAGAAACCCAGTGGGAATCCGGGGAGACCACTCTCCAAGGCTAAATACTCGTTGGCGACCGATAGTGAACTAGTACCGTGAGGGAAAGGCGAAAAGCACCCCTGCGAGGGGAGTGAAATAGAACCTGAAACCGTATGCTTACAAGCAGTCAGAGGGCTATGCCGGGTCTTCGGATCCGGAAATGCCTGATGGCGTGCCTCTTGCTTAATGAGCCGGCTAGTTATTCTCACACGCAAGGTTAAGCGAAAGCGAGCCGTAGCGAAAGCGAGTCCGAATAGGGCGCTCAGTGTGTGGGAATAGACGCGAAGCGGGATGATCTACCCTTGGCCAGGTTGAAGGTCGCTTAACCGCGACTGGAGGACCGAACCGGTGTGAGTTGAAAATCGCTCGGATGAGCTGAGGGTAGGGGTGAAAGGCTAATCAAATTCCGTGATAGCTCGTTCTCCCCGAAATGCCTTTAGGGGCAGCCTCGTATGATTTGCCACGGTGGTAGAGCACTGAATGGACTAGGGTCCCATCCAGGATACCGAATCCAATCAAACTCCGAATGCCGTGTACAACAGTACGGGAGTGAGACTACGGGGGATAAGCTCCGTGGTCGAGAGGGAAAGAACCCAGATCGCCAATTAAGGTCCCCAACTGCAGACTAAGTGGGAAAGGACGTGTGAGCGCACAGACAGCCAGGAGGTTGGCTTAGAAGCAGCCATCCTTTAAAGAAAGCGTAACAGCTCACTGGTCAAGTGTTCACGCACCGACAATCCAACGGGGCTAAGTCTGCGACCGAAATTGCGAAATTAACGTCACCTCCGGGTGCCGTTATTTGGTAGGGGAGCATTCTGTTGTGTTCGACGGTAGATCGAGAGAACTACTTGACGCAACGGAAGAGACTCTGCCGGCATAAGTAGCGATAAACACGATGAGAACTCGTGTCGCCGAAAGTCTAAGGTTTCCTGAGGAAGGTTAATCCGCTCAGGGTTAGGCGGGTCCTAAGGTGAGGCCGAGAGGCGTAACTGATGGACAGCAGGTCAACATTCCTGCCCCGCCATTTGAACGTTATACGATGGGGTGACGCAGAAGGATAGGGGAGTCGGGTGATGGATGTCCCGATGTCTCGGTGCAAGCTGGATCCCGCAGGAAAATCCACGGGGTCATTCAACAGTCAGACCGGGTCCGAGGCCACACGGCCACAAAGTCTCTGATTTCACGCTGCCAGGAAAACCCCCTAAGGAGTTCAGATGGTGCCCGTACCTCAAACCGACACAGGTAGACAAGGTGAATATCCACAGGCGCTCGAGAGAACGCTGGCTCAGGAACTAGGCACATTAGCCCCGTAACTTCGGGAGAAGGGGTGCCCCGCTAGGGTTTATAGCCCGAGGGGGCCGCAGTGAAATGCGTTCGGCGACTGTTTAACAAAAACACAGCTCTCTGCTAAGTCGAATACGACGTATAGGGGGTGACGCCTGCCCGGTGCCGGAAGGTTAAAGGGAGGGCTTAGCTGCCGCAAGGTAGCGAAGGCCTGATCTGAAGCCCCGGTGAACGGCGGCCGTAACTATAACGGTCCTAAGGTTAGGTTCGCTAGCCTTAGTAAAACTGAACTATATGCGGGAAACTCCTCACACAGCCGTCCGGTACTCGCTCCGATCTGATCGGGGCAGTCAAAATCCGGCGGACATGGGGACAATCCGCAGGGAAGGCTCCTAAATGGAGAACCCTCAGAGACTTTACGTTCAGACGCATTCTGAGAAGCTAAATGCTCAATGGATTGTGGGGTTTGTTGACGGAGAAGGCTGCTTTTACGTCGGCATCAACCCACACCCAGAAATGACTTGCCAGTTTCAAGTGCTCCCCGAATTCACGGTTGTCCAACACCAACGGGACGTTCAACTGCTCCACGCGCTGAAGAAATTTTTCGGCTGTGGAGTGGTTCGATCGAATCATGGTGACCAGATGGCCTACCGAGTCCGGGGGTTGAATCACCTCAGCGAAAGGATTGTTCCCTTCTTTGAACAGCATCCGCTGAAATCAAAGAAGCGAGTCGACTTCGCGAGGTTCCGCAAGATTCTTCGCCTGATATCCCAGGGTAAACATTTGAATCTCCAAGGCATCGAAGAAATCAGAGCGATAGCTTCGACGATGAACACAGGATCCGTAAGATAAAGTCCATCTGCTCTGGAAACAGAATAGACAAGATGAGCGAAATTCCTTGTCGGGTAAGTTCCGACCTGCACGAATGGCGTACCGATCGAACGACTGTCTTGGCCAACGGCTCGGCGAATTTGTGGTTCCGGTGAAGACGCCGGATGCCCGCATCTAGACGGAAAGACCCCGTGCACCTTAACTGCACTCTGGTCATGATTAACGGTACTGCCTGCGTAGGATAGGTGGGAGCCTGGGATCTCCTGGTTTCGGCTGGGAGGGAGGCAACGGTGAAATACCACCCTGATAGTTCTGTCGCTCTAACTTACACCCCTAGACGGGGTGGAGGACACGGCCAGACGGGTAGTTTGACTGGGGCGGTCGCCTCCTAAATGGTAACGGAGGCGCTCAAAGCTCGGCTCAGGCGGATTGGAAACCCGCCGTGGAGTGCAAGAGCATAAGCCGGGTTGACTGCAAGACACACAGGTCGAGCAGGCACGAAAGTGGGATCTAGTGATCCGGTGGTTCTGCGTGGAAGGGCCATCGCTCAACGGATAAAAGGTACGCCGGGGATAACAGGCTGATCTAAGCCAAGAGTTCACATCGACGCTTAGGTTTGGCACCTCGATGTCGGCTCATCGCATCCTGGGGCTGTAGAAGGTCCCAAGGGTTAGGCTGTTCGCCTATTAAAGCGGTACGTGAGCTGGGTTCAGAACGTCGCGAGACAGTTCGGTCCCTATCTGGTGTGGGCGCAGGAAACTTGAGAGGAGCTGTCCCTAGTACGAGAGGACCGGGATGGACGGACCTCTTGTGATCGAGTTGTCACGCCCGTGGCATAGCTCGGTAGCGAAGTCCGGAAGAGATAATCGCTGAAAGCATCTAAGCGAGAAGCTCGCCTCGAGATAAGGTTTCCCAACCCTCCTGCGGGGGGGTAAGAAGGCCAGTCGAAGACTACGACTTTGATAGGCGGGAGGTGGAAGCGCAGTAATGCGTGTAGCTAACCCGTACTAATCGGCCGTTCGGCTTAACCATAAAACTTTCCTAAACCGTCGCCCCCAAAACAGGCGCGGAGGAAAGTCGCACTTTTCGCATTGACTACAATCAAGCGAAATTGCGGTTTAACCAACTTCCTTCAGTTGCTCATCGAAACTCTGAGCATCGCTTCGCAGCGCGGCCTGCGCGCCCCGCTGCGAATTCCGATCCCGAGTTTCGATTACAAGTTTCCTGGTGGTCTTACCGCAAGGGTCACACCCGTTCCCATCCCGAACACGGAAGTTAAGCCTTGCCGGGCCGATGATACTGCGCTGGAAACGACGCGGGAACGTAGGTCACCGCCAGGATTACATTTAAAAAGGCCGCAACGCCACAAGCGTTCGCGGCCTTTTTTGTTTCTGTTGACCAAGGATCCAGGCGATGGCCTCACAAGCGCAGAAGTTCCTCGCGGCGATTTACAAAATCTGGATGATGCGGCACGTGGATGTGCCCTCAGACATCGCCGACACACTGATCAATCAGCTCCACGGCAGCAAGCGCGGAGCGGCCCGCACGAAACGCCAAGCGGCAAAGTCGGCGACGCCAGCGAGGCCGAAATACGTTCCGGTGGTCGCGATTGTGAATGGACGCACCGCCCGCGTCACGCTGATGCCCGCCGGCGGCGGACGCTATCGCATTCAACTGAACACTGCGCTGCGCAAAGCCGCCCGCGCCGATGTGGGCGACGTCGTTAGCGTCGAGCTACGACTTGACCTTGCGTCGCGCGAACTGGCCGTTCCCGCCGACCTGCACGCGGCCCTGAAAGAGCATCCCCAAGCACGCCAAGCTTTCGAAGAGCTCACGACCGGCCACCGCCGCCATTTCATCGAATGGTTCGATTCCGCCAAAGGAACCGAAACGCGCATTCGCCGGATGGGCCGCGCCATTGACGTTCTGCTCGAGCGCGCTCTGCTCCGTCAGCAAAAGTCTTCGCGCCGCCGCAAGTAAACCAGCTGAATCTCACTTCACAGAACCGAAAAAACAGGTTGGAAGTGCGTGCCCACGCCGCGCATCTGAGATATCGTAACCGTGCGCTACCGTGTACGGGCAAAACATCCAGCGCTCGGAGCCAATTATTCTGCTGCTGCTGGTGTGCGTCGTGGCGCTCGCGGTGCTCGCGAAGCGCTTTAAGACTCCTTACCCAATCGTGCTGGTGATCGCCGGATTGATCCTCAGCCTTTTGCCGCGCATGCCGCACATTGAGCTGAATCCGAACGTCGTATTCCTGCTGTTCCTTCCGCCGCTGCTTTTTTCCGCGGCGGCGCAAACTTCCTGGCGCGATTTCCGCTACAACCTGGTGAGTATTTCCATGTTGGCGCTGGGCCTGGTGAGCTTCACGGTTTACGGCGTGGCGATCGCTTCGCGCTGGATTCTTCCCAACTTTACATGGCAACTCGGACTGGTCCTCGGCGCGGTGGTGTGCACCACCGACGCGATCGCGGCCACCGCAATCGGCCGCCGCCTGGGCCTCCCGCAAAGAATCACGGACATCATCGAAGGAGAAAGCCTGGTCAACGACGCGAGCGGCCTGCTGGCCCTGCAGATCACCATCGCGATAGTGGTCACGGGCCACGCGCCGCGGTTTCCCGAGCGCATGGAGCGCCTGTCTTTTCTGATCGTCAGCAGCGTTGCAATCGGGCTGGCGCTGGCGTTGCTCGTCGCCTGGCTCGTGAGCCGCATCGACGACGCGCCCATTGAAATCACGATTACCATCATCACGCCTTATATCGTTTACCTCACCGCGGAAAGCCTGCATTCTTCCGGCGTACTGGCGACGGTCGCCTGCGGCATCTATCTCGGCCACCGGAGCTCGATCTTTTTCTCGACGCGAGCCCGCCTGCAGGGCGCCGCCGTGTGGGAAACTCTCAGCTTCGTCCTGAACGGCATCGTTTTCATTCTCATCGGCCTGCAATTGCCTTACGTTCTCGACGGAATTCACGATACCAGTTTCAGCCGGTTGCTAGTGACAGGCGCGTTGTTCAGCGCGTTCGTGATTTTGCTTCGCCTGCTCTGGGCTTATCCTGGCGGATGGACGTCCAACTGGATTCGCCGGCACCTACTGCATCAGCCCGAAGCGTTGCCCGATCCTCGCCATATTTTTGTGGTTGGATGGACGGGCATGCGCGGCGTGGTGGCACTGGCTGCCGCGATTTCTCTGCCTAAGACGCTGAACGACGGCTCGTCGTTCCCGCAGCGCGACGTCATTATATTTCTCACGTTTTGTGTGATTTTCGTGACGCTCGTGTTTCAGGGACTTAGCTTGCCCTTCATCATTCGCCGCCTGGGGCTCTCCGGCGCCGCGACGCGCAATCCGGAAGAAGAGGACGCGCGCTACGCGATGATCGACGCGGCCCTCGCCTATCTCGAACACGCCCGTGATACGGACCTGCCGGGATTTAAGCCGGTCTACGACGAATTGATCCGCGTGCAGCAGCATCATTTGAATCTCTTGCCGGGCGATCATGCCGTTGACACCGGCTACCGCCCGCAAGATTACGAGCGTTTTCGCGAAGTCTCGCGGCAAATCCGGGCTTTGCAGCGCGCGGCGCTTCTGAACCTGCGCAATCACAACAAAATCAATGACAAGGTTTTGCGGCGACTGGAGCAAGAACTGGATCTGTTTGAGCTCAAGTTCGCGAATTCGCAATGATACTCCGAGGCAACGGCTTCGTGCTGCGGGCACATTGGTTGAGCAGAATACCGCTTATTCCCGCGTCGGATTCTTGGCGCGCCAAGTGATATTATTCAAGGCCGTGGCGAACTATCAAAATTCTGGAACCGTCGTCTGCGCGTGGTGCGCAACCGAATTGAGGCGAGGGAACCTGCGTTCACCGCGCTCGCACGGTCTCTGCCTTGCATGCATCGTTTCGCCCGACGCGCTGGACGCTCTGCCCTTTCAAGCGATGCAGCTCTTTGGGCGATGGAGTTATATCGTCGGCTACAGCCGGAAACAGTCGGCGCTCTCCGGGCTTGCTCCCGAAGCGGTGATCGGCAAACACTTCTTTCGCGAGATCGCGCCATGCCCTGCGGTCGGAGACTTGCAGGGTAAATTTCCAGCATTGCGCGCGGCCGGCCAGAACGGCCATACCAAATTGCTGTTTGTCTTCAAGTACGCGCGGGGCACGAAGCTCATCGAAGTTGCCCTGGTTTACGACGCCAAGACGGACAGGTCAACGCTGCTGGTGAAGGTGGTGAGGTCAGAACCAAGCCTCTAGCCTGGCAATCCTTTGCTCGACGCTCGCTGCCAAGGCGCCCATTCTCGTGAAGTGCCGCAATGAATCCAGTTCGCAGCGACCAACACTAAAATGCGGTGGTATTTTCCGATGAAAATAATTTCCGTTGTATTGATCGCAATGTCTCTCGCACCGGCAAACTGGGCGCAAACCAAGCCGGCCCCAAGGACGACCGCCGACGCTGACCGGCTCGGCCTCACCTGCACGCAGATCCTTCAGAAGAGTTCGCAAGAGTGGGTTCTCTACTTCAACACGAAATCCAATGCCGTGCCCGCGGATCAAGCTTCCGCGACGCTCCGCGCCATCGCCGCGTACGGCAAATGCTACGAAGCGCGCATCAACCATCTCGCGGCGATTCTGGGCAAGAGCGGCAAAGGGCCGCTGATGGGTGCGCGCGGAAATTTCGGTGACTTTCAGAAAGTGCTCGATGATTTCACGGCAAAGGCTCTCGCCGCAGCGAACAAAAAACCAGGCACAGTAGAGGCCGCTTACGCCGCGCTCTACGAAAAGCAGTTCCGCTACGAATTCTATCAGCGTTACACGCAAAAGGATCCAGCGCCGCGCCCCTTGAGCGCTGAAGAATCCGACGAATTCTCAAAAGCCAAAAATCGCTTCGGCGAACTGCTCGGCTTGTTGCCCGAAGACCAGGCACACATCGTGCACGCCGCATTCAGCGAGATCTTCGTAAGCGACGCCGTCAACGACGTCACCAAGCTGGAAATCTATCGCTACGCCATCTTTCTGCTGGAATCTCCCAAGGATACTCCCTTCTCGTCGCCCCCTTGGTGAACCGCTCTAATGGAATTGGGTTAGCCTTGTAGCACCGTGGCGCGCATCGAAAAAGTTCTTGAGCGAATCCAACGCGGAAATGCCGACGCGAACATGCAATTCGCAAAGATGCAGCGCGCCCTTGAAACGCTTGGTTTTGAGGAACGGATTCGCGGGAGTCACCACATTTTCACCACAGACGGCGTAGCAGAAATATTAAATTGGCAGCCGCAAGGATCGAAGGGCCAACCCTACCAGGGTGAAGCAGATTCGCGATGTTACAATCAAATATCGGCTGGGCGGAGAAATCGCTGCCTAAATATGAGGTTATCGTCTACTGCGGCGCGGAAGATCCGGCCTTTGTCACCGAGGTGCCCGAGCTCCCGGGTTGCGCAGCCGATAGCAAAACCTACCAAGAAGCCGTTGGCAATGTCGTGATTGTCATCCAGGAGTGGATTGATACCGCAAAAAAGTTGGGCCGTTCGATTCCCGTTCCCAGGGCCGCCTCGTGTTCGCGTGAGCCAAAAATCGTGCTCCCGCAAACCTAGCCTTGGCGATTTCTATCTGATAGTCTCGACAGCTTGCTGCTCATTTCCTTCCATCGGAGTGGTGCATGAGGCGTTCCATCGGAGTTATCTTTCCATTTCTGGTTCTGCTGGCAGCTGGGCCGCTTCCCGCGCAGGTAAACGACGCAACCAGGCAGCTCTCGCACGATATTTTCAAGCAGTTAGTGGAAATCAATACCACCGATTCGGTCGGCAGCACCACCGTCGCGGCTGAGGCCATGGCCAAGCGCCTTCTCGATGCTGGTTTTCCCGCCGATGACGTTCAGGTGCTTGGGCCCAACGCGCGCAAAGGCAACCTAGTCGCGCGCATTCACGGCACTGGCGCGCAAAAACCGATTCTCTTCATCTGCCATCTCGACGTGGTCGAAGCGCGCCGCGAAGACTGGTCCATGGATCCCTTCGCATTCGTCGAAAAGGACGGCTACTTCTATGGCCGCGGCAGCGGCGACATCAAGGATGGCGACGCGTTCCTGGTCACCACGTTTATTCGACTGAAGCAGGAAAATTACCAACCCGATCGCGATCTGATCCTCGCGCTCACCGCCGATGAAGAAGGCGGCACATCCAATGGCGTTGACTGGCTCATTAAAAATCATCGCGACATGATCGAAGCGGAGTATGTAATCAACCCCGACGCCGGCGATTTCGAGCTCGACAATGGAAAGCGCATCCTGGTCGGCATTCAAGCCAGCGAAAAGCTCTACCTGGATTTTGATCTGAAGGTCACCAATCCGGGGGGCCACAGCTCGCTGCCCACGTCTGAAAATGCAATCTACGAACTCGCCGAAGGCCTCTCTCGCCTCGCGCACTATCAATTTCCGTTCGAGCTCAATGAAGTCACGCGCACATATTTCGCACGCGAGGCGGACATTCTCGGCGGGCAGGCCGGTTCGGACATGAAGGCAATCCTGCACGACCCGCCCGATGCCGCGGCGCTCGCCCGGCTTTCCGCCATTCCGTATTACAACTCGCGCATGCGCACCACCTGCGTCGCTACGCGCCTGGAAGGCGGCCATGCCAATAACGCATTGCCTGGCATGGCTCGCGCGAATGTGAATTGCCGCATCATGCCCGGCCACTCACCGGACGAAATTCAAGCTAGCCTAGGGAAAGTTCTCGACAACCCGAAAATCGTGGTGACGCACGCAACGGGCCTGGCTTCCAGCGGCGTTCCGAATCCACCTTCGCCGCTGCGGCCGGATTTGATGAACGCGTTGCAAAAAGTGTCGAATGAGATGTGGCCCGGCGTCCCCATCGTCCCGGTGATGGACGCCGGCGCGAGCGATGGCGCGATTTCCCGCGCGGCGGGGCTCCCCACGTACGGACTCCCAGGATTATTCATGGATGTGGATGACGATCGGTCGCACGGACGCGACGAGCGCATCCGCGTTGCTTCGTTCTACGACGGAGTGGATTTTTACTACCGCCTGGTCAAAGCTCTCTCATCGCCACAATGATTGCCGCCTGAAAAGGGAGCCGCCAATGGGTTTGCTGCGGCGCGGGATTCTGATGGCTTCGCAAAGCCCGTGGATGCGCGAACACGCGCCACGTTACGGATTCATGCGCCGCGCCGTTGCCCGTTTTATGCCCGGTGAAGATGTCCAGGACGCGCTCGCCGCCGCGCGGACCCTAGCTTCGAGCGGCATTCAATCGGTGCTTACGCACCTGGGCGAAAATATCACCGATCGCGAAGAAGCCAGTCACATCACGCAGCACTATCTCGACGTGTCCAAGCGCATCCAGTCGGCGCAACTTCCCGGCGAGATCTCCGTGAAGCTCACGCAACTGGGACTCGACCTCGATGCCAAATTCTGCTACGACAATCTTTCAGCGCTCATCGAGAATACTCCGCCCGATAAGGTTCTCTGGATCGATATGGAGCAAAGCCCGTACGTGGACGCGACCCTGGAACTCTATCGCCGCGCACGGATGGCGCACGCCAATGTCGGCATTTGCCTGCAAGCGTATCTCTACCGCACCGAAAAAGATCTGGACGCATTAATCCCCATGGGCGCGGCCATTCGCCTGGTGAAGGGCGCCTACAACGAACCCGCGGAAATCGCCTACCCCGTGAAGAAGGATGTGGACGAGAATTACCTTCATCTCGCGCAGCGTTTACTCAGTCCGGAAGCCCGCCGCGCTCGCGTGCGCGCGGCCATCGCAACTCATGACCGCACGCGGATTGCGAAAATTACGGAATGGGCCGAATCGCAAGGCGTCCCGAAAGCCCAACTCGAATTCCAAATGCTCTACGGTATCCAGAGAGCCGAACAACTGCGCCTGGCGCAGGCCGGCTATCGCTCGGCGGTATTGATCGCCTACGGTTCGTTCTGGTATCCCTGGTTCATGCGACGGCTCGCCGAGCGGCCTGCCAACGTTCTGTTTCTCGCGCGTAACTTTTTCTCGAATTAGACGCTAGAATAGTCTACCCAGCCTTCATCGTCAGGAAGATACCTCCGTGCCACAGCTGCCATTACAACTCGGGGTAATCGGTCAAATCGCCGTTCCCGTGATAGATCTCGAGCGCGCCGTGAAGTTCTATCGTGACACGTTGGGAATAAAATTCCTGTTCCAGGTGCCCAATCTGGCCTTCTTCGATTGTGCCGGCGTGCGCCTGATGCTCGATGTTCCTCAAGACGGCTCCGGTGAGCGCGGAAGTTCCGTAATTTATTTCAAAGTGGAGGACATCCACAGCGCGTACGAAACTCTCCTGGCACGAGGCGCCGCCTTCGTCGAAGCGCCCCATCTCATCGCCAAAATGCCCGACCACGATTTGTGGATGGCTTTCTTTCGCGATCCTGACAACAATCTTCTCGCACTAATGAGCGAAGTCCGCCCGAATTGAATTCGTTTAGAGCGCCACCAGAGCGTTTTGCCTCCGCTCCGCTTCGATTGCAAAAGTTGCAAAAGATGCGATTGACCGAGGCATGAGCGCGGCGTTATGGTGCCCCCGGCGCGTGGTAATGAAGATCGCGCGCTGCCAAGCGAGGATTCCCCATGCGGACTCGAAAGCTTCTCTCCATCGCGGTATCGCTGTGTGTCGCCGCTGCACTTTGGGCTGTGGCACCAACTTTAGTCCGCCCGCAAACTCCCGGCGCGGCTCAGACAAAAGGCCTCGAGGGATTTGACGACTTCATGGCCCAGGGGTTGAAGGACTTCAAAGTGCCGGGTGCGGCAGTTGTCGTCGTCCAAGGGGACAAAGTGATCTTGCTGAAGGGTTATGGCTACCGCGACGTCGCGAAGCAACTCTCCGTGACGCCACAAACTTTGTTTGCCGTCGGCTCCATCACCAAGTCGTTCACGGTGACCACGCTTGGCATGTTAGTGGACGAAGGCAAACTTGATTGGGACAAGCCGGTGCGGGACTTCTACCCGAAGTTTCGCATGTACGATGAAGTCAGCACCGAGGAAATGACGTCTCGCGACCTGGTAACCCATCGCTCCGGCCTGCCGCGCCACGATTTCGTGTGGTACACCTCCGATTTTTCGCGCGAAGACATCGTGGATAATCGCCTGCGCTATCTGCAGCCAAACAAACCCCTGCGCTACACGTTTCAATACAACAACCTGATGTTCATGACCGCCGGGTATCTGGCCGGACAATTAAATGGCACGACCTGGGAAGCAGCCGTGCAGCAGCGCGTGCTGGCGCCACTCGGCATGACCTGCTCGAATTTCTCAGTGCTCGATTCTCAAAAGACCGCGGATTTTTCCGAGCCCTATCGCAAGAACCGCAAAACCGAGGAAGTGAAACAAATTCCGTTCTACGTGCAAGGCGCGGTAGGCCCGGCGGGTGAGATCAATTCATGCGCGGCGGATTTGGGCCGCTACCTGCTCTTGCACATGAATCACGGCAACCTGGAAGGCAAGCAGCTTCTTTCGCAAAACAATTCCGTCCAGATGCAAGTGCCGCAGATGGTGATACAGGGAGCGCCAGCCTTCCAGGAGCTGGGAACGAATAGCTACGGCATGGCGTTTTTTATATCCTCGTATCGCGGCCACCGGCTCGTCGAGCACGGCGGCAACATTGACGGATTCAGCGCGGATTTTGCGTTTCTTCCCGACGATAAAATCGGAGTAGCCGTTCTCAGCAATCTCGATGGAACCGCTTTACGAGACGCAGTGCCTTTTAACGTATTCGACCGTCTCCTCGGTCTCGACCAGGTACCCTGGAGCCAGCGCTTCCTCGACCTGGAGAAGAAGGAAAAACAATCCGAAGAGGAAGCCAAAAACAAAGGATACACTCCACGCAAAACCGGTACGCACCCATCGCACGATTTGAGCGACTACGTCGGCGACTATCAGAATCCCGGCTACGGGATCGTTTCCATCGCTCGCGCCGCCACCGGTGACGGATTCCAAATGCATCTGAACAGACGACCCGAACCGCTCGAGCATTTTCATTACGACGTCTTTCAAGTCCCCGAAAATCCCGAAGATGAGTTCGAAAAACTGAAAGTGATCTTCCACACCGACGTGGATGGCGACATTTCGAGCCTGTCCATGCCGCTGGAAACGAACGTGGCCGACATCGTCTTCACGCGCATGCCGGACAAACAGCTAACGGAGCACGATTTCGTCGCCGCTTTTGCAGGCGAATACGAGTTTCCCGGAAGCCCCGCTCCCGCGACCATCACGCTTCGCGGAGATCACTCGCTCTTCATCAGCTTTCCCGGCGAGCCCGATCTTCAGTTGATCCCCATGCGCGGAACGAAATTCAATATCAAAGACCAGAGCGGAGTAAGTGTCGAGTTCAAACGCGATGCTGCGGGAAAAGTGACGGAAGCCGCGCTGGACGATAACGGCACCGTGATCGTCTTAAAGAAGAAATAGCGTTGCGCAAGGACTTGCCGGGCGGCGTCTCTAGCTAGCGGGTTCGTTCGTCTCTTTCCACTTTACCGTCGCGCAATCGGATCACCCGGTGCGCGTGCGCCGCGATGTCCGACTCGTGCGTCACCAGAATAATGGTGTTGCCTTGCTCGTGCAGGCGGGCGAAGAGCGCCATGATCTCTTCACCCGTTTGCGAATCAAGGTTTCCCGTCGGTTCATCCGCCAGCAATATCGAGGGATTATTCACCAGAGCGCGCGCGATGGCCACGCGCTGGCGTTGCCCGCCGGAAAGTTCGTTGGGCTTGTGCATCATACGCTCTGCCAGGTCCACTTGGCTCAGCGCCTTCTTCGCGCGTCCCATCCGCTCTTCCGACGCTGTGCCGTTGTAAATCATCGGCAGCTCCACGTTGTGCAGCGCGGTCGCGCGCGGCAACAGATTAAATGTCTGAAAAACGAAGCCGATCTCTTTGTTCCGTATGTAAGCAAGCTCGTCGTCGTCCAGCTGGCTGACCAACCTGCCCGCGAGCCAGTAGCTTCCCTTCGTGGGCGTATCCAGGCACCCGATCAAATTCATCAGCGTGGATTTTCCCGAGCCGGAGGGACCCATGATGGCGACATATTCGCCTTTGTGGATCACGATGTTCACGCCGCGCAGCGCGTGCAATTGCTCCGCGCCCATCTCGTAAGTCTTCCACAGGTCCTCGGTCTGAATGACGATGCCCGTGTCAACGAGGTCCTGCCGGTAACCCTGCGGGGCGCTGACGTCTTCGACGGCCATGGACATGTGCTCCTCGAGCTCCCCGCTTAGGTTGCCGAATCTTCGTGTTTCGGCACGGAATTGTCTACTTTCACGCTCGCGCCGGGCCGTAGCGTGCGCAGCGCCTTGTAGCTTCCGGTTACGATTTCGTCGCCATCTTTCAATCCGCTGGTGATTTCAATGTCCGTAACGCCGCTGATCCCGGTCTGCACTGGCACGAACTCCGCCTTCTTGCGGCGCACGACGAAGACACCTTGCACATCAATCTTTTGTTGCGAATCACCGGTCGCTGCCGGAGGTTTGGACGCCGCCAGAGTGACGCTACCTCCGCGCGCTTTCTCCGCCTCTTCAATATCCGCCTTTGTACGCACGGCCAGCGCCTGAATCGGGATCGTCAACACGCCCTTCTTCTGCGCCGTCTGAATTTTCGCGCTGGCCGAAAGTCCCGGCCGCAGCGAGTCCGGCGGATTATCAATCGTTACGACCACCTTGAAATCGCGCGCTTCCTGGGTATTTGCGGTGGTTTGGGTGGTCGCCGCGAGGCCCGAAGAACGCAATATCGCCTCATCGCCCACCTGAGTGACGCGTCCCTTGAACACCTTTCCGGGAAGCGCATCAATGGTCACGTCGGCCGTATCTGCCTCTCGCACGTTGGTGATGTCTGTCTCGTCCACTTTCACTTCTGCGGCGACGACGCTCATGTCCGAAATCGTCATCAACATGCTGCCTTCCGCGTTCTGGATTCCGGGCACCACGTTTTCTCCCACCCGCACCGCAATGTAACTCACGATTCCGTCAATGGGCGCTACGTATGTGGTTTTACGCAGCACGTCCTTCGTATGCTTCAACACGGCAGTCGCTTGCTCCAGGTTATAACGCGATTGCTCGCGTGCGGCGCGCGTCTGCTCCACCTGTGCCCTGCTGGCATTCAACGCCGCCACTGCGCCGTCGTAAGTGGCTTTCGTCGCGTCGTACTCGGACTTGGCGATCAGCTGCTCCTTGTAGAGTTGTTGGCTGCGCTGCCAGTCGAATCTTGCCTTTTCCAGATCCGCTTGGCGCTGCGCCAGGGTGGCTACAGCCGAATCGTAATTGGCTGCGGCGGCGCGCATTCCGGCTTCGGTCGAATCGATGCTTGCCTCCTGAGCCGCTACGTCGGCGCCTGGCTGGATATTCTCGAGCTTCAGCAGGACGTCGCCCTTTTTTACGTGATCCCCCTCTTTCACCACGATGGTCGTAATCTTGCCAATCCCTTCGCCCTCAACGTTGGTGTAATTCTTTGGCCGGATCTCTCCGGATGCGGTCACAATTGATGTGAGGTCTTCTTTTACGACACGGCCCGTTTGCACCGTGACGACGCCCTTGTTCACCTGGTAGACGCTGAACCAGGATATGCCCCCCAGCACGAGCACGACGCCCGCACCGATTCCGACTTTTTGCCATGTTTTCATTGCTTTAACCCTTAGACCTACGCCTCGCGGGGCGACGATGGTACCGGAGCATCGCTAGTGAATACGTGCCAATGACACAAAATGTTTCTCGATTAGACGCACGTGCGGACAGAAGGGCAGGCGCCACTATGGAAATTCGGAGGTCTTTGTCCCTTGCTATCGGAGCTTCCTAGCGCGCTGCTCAACTTGCGGACCCAGGCTGCGCCGGACCGCAAAGCAAGACACCAGTCCCTATTCTAGACCATTTCCAGGGTTAACAGAATAGCGTTTGCCTGGCCGCGCAAAGCTGCACCTGAAACACCCTACGAGTAAACGCTGTTATTGCAAAGTCGAAGGCAACCCCTTGGTCGGCCGCGGATTCCAATGGACCAAGGGACAGCCCGGGGAAAGTTTCGTTGACCTGTACCAGGGGACAGGTTAATATTTTGGGCCTCGGGGAAAAGGCGTAAATTATGCGTTTTGGGGTGAAGGTGTTTCTTTTCGCCGTTCTAGCCGGCGGGTTAGTGTGCGTACCTGGCGCTTTCGCACAGGGCGAGTCCCAGCAAACTCAGCAGCCCGATCAAACCGACAAGAAGACCGCCAAGCAAGCGGCCAAACAGCGCTCGAAGCGCGACAAAGACCTTTTCAACGAACTCGATTCCCAATACAAGAAATGGTTGAACGAGGACGTCGTTTACATCATTTCCCCGGAAGAGCGCAGCGCCTTCCTGCACCTGCAGACCAACGAAGAGCGAGAGCAATTCATTGAAGCGTTCTGGCAACGCCGCAATCCCGACCCGGATTCCGCCGAAAACTCATTTAAGGAAGAGCATTACCGCCGCATTGCCTATAGCAACGAGCACTATTCTTCCGGCATCCCCGGCTGGAAGACCGATCGTGGCAGGATTTACATCATGTGGGGCCCTCCGGATGAAATTCAGTCGCACCCATCAGGCGGAAGTTACGACCGTCCGGCGGACGAAGGCGGCGGCGAGACCTCCACGTATCCATTCGAGGACTGGCGCTATCGCTACCTTGAAGGCATCGGTGAAAACGTAGAGCTGGAATTCGTGGATCCTTCCATGAGCGGCGAATATAAGCTCACGATGGACCCCAGCGAGAAGGACGCCTTGCTCTATGTTCCGGGTGCCGGGCTCACCGAGATGGAACAGATGGGCCTGTCCAGCAAGACGGCTCGTTTTAACAATACTGACGGCACCCACATGGCCCAGCCGATCGGCATGCAACCGGAAAGCATGGAGGAGTTCACGCGGCTTGATCTGTACGCAAAAATCCAGCAAGCCCCGCCCGTTAAATTCAAGGATCTTGAGGCCTATTCCACTTCTCGCCTGGTGCGCGACCAAGTAAAGTTTCAATACCGCACCGATTTTCTGCGAATCACCTCTGATACCGTCCTGGTGCCGATCACCGTCCAAATTCCCACGCGTCAGCTCAGTTTCCAGGAAAAAAATGGCGTGGACTCCGCGTCTGTAAACCTCTTTGGCAGGGTCACCAGCCTTAGCGGACGCATTGTGAATACGTTTGAGGACAACGTTCGCCGCGATGTTCCGGCCGCGTTGCTGCAACAGTCGCTCGGAACCGCCTCGATTTATCAGAAAGCCATTCCGCTCACTCCGGGCCTCTACCGCCTGGATATCGTGCTGAAAGACACGAACAACGGCAATGTTGGCGTGGTCAATACGCGCCTGGCCGTCCCGCGCTTTGAAGACGACAGCCTCTCCTCCAGCACCCTGATTCTCGCCGACGAAATTCTGCGCGTTTCCTCGAAGGACATCGGCCTAGGTCAGTTCGTGCTGGGCGACATGAAAGTCCGCCCGCGCATAGACGCGACCTTCAGCCCCAACGATCGCATGGGTGTTTTCCTGCAAGTCTACAACCTCAAGGTTGACGACAAGACTCACAGGCCCGACGCCTCCGTCCAATACCGCGTAATGAAGGACAAGGAAACCGATCCCGTGCTCAAGTTTGACTTGGGCGACGACAAGCTGCCCCAGCACGGCGAAGAACTCACGCTTGAAAACGTGATCACGCTTGGCTCGCTGTCTCCCGGGAAGTACAAACTGGAAGTGGCCGTGACTGACAACCTAGCCAAGAAAACCATCACCCCGGTGACCGAATTCACCGTTCGGGCCGCCGGCGCAGCACCGCAACCGCAGGGGAGGTAACGCTCCGTGAATTGCCCGATGATTCGCGCCATAGGCCTCGGCATTCTACTTTGCCTCGTCTTGTGTGCGATTCCGGCGCCGCTTGCCGCCGCGCCGAATTCCGGCAAGATCACGGGGTTGGTTGTCGATTCCGCCGGTACTCCCCAGATGGGCGCCACTGTGGTAATTACCGCGGACCAGCTCGTCAATACCCTTTCGTTTCAGCTCCTCACCAACGATCGCGGACGCTTTTCGACCGTTACGCTGCCGGCCGGACTTTATTCCGTGAAGGTCACCCTGGCGGGCTTCCTACCGGTCATGGAGCAGGATATTCAAGTGAGCAATCAGCACACCACCTTGCTCGAAATCGTTCTCGGCTCCGTCTTCACTTCCTTCGAAAAACTGCGTCGGCAGCCTGATCAGCAAATTTCTTCTGACGAATGGAGCTGGGTGCTGCGAGCGTCCGCGGCCACGCGCCCGGTCCTGCGTTGGCAGGACGGCGATGTCGTGCTGGGCGTGCGTGCCAACCGCTTCGACAATGCGCAGAATGAAGACCGCACTCGCGTGGAATTTTCTTCCGGCTCGGACCACCCGGGCTCGATTTCCAATGTTGCGGACTCACCGGGAACCGCGTTCGCCTACGAGTACGACATCGGAGAGCTCGGCAGTCTGTTGATGGCCGGCCAGTTTAGCTATTCCGGCACTTCCCAAGCGGGTGGCTTCGTCACGCAGTGGCTGCCATCTGGCGATTCAGGCGCGGGTCCGGTGACAACTCTGCTGCTGCGCGAATCGCGGCTGGGTGCGGATGGCCCCAGCTTCCGCGGCTTGCGTGCGTCTCACGATTCTTCCTTCCAGGTGGGCGACCACCTCAGCGTCCGCTACGGCGCCGATTTCATCGCTGCTGGCCTGCAAGGGACCACGACCAGTATGCGGCCTCGCGGCGAAGTGGCTCTGCGCTTTAGTCCCACGTGGCAGGCTTCCATGCTGGTGACCACGAACACCTGGCAGGATTCGGCGGGCGCCCCCGGAGACTTGCAGTCGACTCTGAATCAGCTGGACGCTTTCCCGACGCTGCTGCTCCACGGTGGGCGTCCTGTCCTCGAAGATAACCTGCACGAGGAGCTTGCGGTCGAACACGACCTAAGCAAGAAATCCAGCATTACCGCATCCGTGTTCCATGACCGGTCCAATCACACCGCGGTTTTCGGACGCGGCAATGTTTCAGGACCCGATTATCTGCCCGATTATTTTTCCGACGTTTTTGCTTACGACGCCGGCGAATTAACTTCGATCGGCGCGCGCCTGGTCTACCAACAGAAAATCTCCGGCAATCTCGAAATGACCATGATCTACGCCTACGGCGGAGTGCTGGCGCCGAATGAGAGTCCCGTCGAGGCCGCCCTGCGAAATGAACTCGCAACGCAATATCGCGTCAGCGCCGCGGCCCGGTTCACGGCAAAGATCCCGCACACCGGTACCAAAATCGTTTCAGGCTATAAATGGATCAGCGGATCAGCGGTCTCTCAACAGGATTCTTACGGCGAATCCGTTTATCACCTCGATCCCTACTTGAGCGTACAAATTCGTCAAAAACTCCCCGGATTCATCCCCGGCCACGCCGAGATTTTAGCCGACTGCGGTAACCTTCTTGCCCAAGGGTACGTCACACTGTCTACCAGCGACGGCCAAGTCGTTTTGATGCCGACGTACCGGTTCTTCCGGGGTGGTCTCAGCTTCCAGTTTTAGCTATTTCATTCCCTACGGTAATCGGTACGCCATCTTCCACAAATGGGATGCGCTCTGTTTCGGCACCGGTGTACCGCCGCAATGGTAAGAAAATAATGGCCTTACATAAATTGGAATCTGTGATTCGCTGGAACCTGACGTGCTAACATAAATAGCCCGAAGGATATTGGTGTACTTAGATGAACGACAGCTTGCGAATGCGGCTCGGAGCGGTGATTTTGGCGCTCCTCACATTGGCAGCCGTCGTATTTGCCGTTCTGAACTTCCAGCAACGCTCCAGCTTCATTCTTCCTGACGACGGCGTCACCTGGATGGATTCTGCCCAAGGCGTCACCGCCTGGCACGTGGTTGCCGACTCGCCTGGCGCCAGAGCCGGCATTCGGCAAGGCGACATCGTTGAATCCGTTCGCGGCATCACCATTCATCGCGCTACCGACGTCACCCGTGTGCTCTTCCATGTGGGTCCCTGGGCCGAAATCCGCTACGAATTACGCCGCGACGGCCGCACGTTCGAAACGCCCTTGGTCACGGCGCCGCAGGAAAATCCCTCCTCCATCGAAAATTATTTGCGCATCACCGCGCTCCTGTACCTGTTCATCGGCTTGTTCATTTTTGTCCGCCGCTGGAACGCACCGCGCGCGATTCATTTTTATATCTTCTGTCTGGTCTCCTTCGTTTTATACAGTTTTCATTACAGCGGCAAACTGAATTCCTTCGACTGGATTATTTACTGGAGCAACGTGGTCGCGCTGCTCGTGCAGCCGGCCCTGCTCGTGCACTTCGCCCTGGTCTTTCCGGAGCGTCGCGGCAGGCTCTGGCCCAAGCTTGTGGCCGTGTACTGTTTCCCCCTCGCCCTTTTCGTTTTGCATTTTTTCATTTCCATGGGCACGCTGGATTTCCTGCCAGCCATCGGGACGCGCTACTGGCTCGACAAAGTTGAACAAGCCAACCTCGGAATTTACTTCGTCATTGCTGCGTTTACTTTCCTGTTCAGCTTTCGCCGCGCGCCCAGCGGCGTGCTGCGCCAGCAATTGAAATGGGTCACCGCTGGGGCCTTCGCCGGCAGCCTTCCTTTCGCGCTGTTTTACATCGTGCCGTACGTCTTCGGCTTGGTGCCTCCGCCCTGGATGAAATTGTCGGTGTATTCGCTCGCGCTGATCCCGCTGTGCTTTGGGTACGCCATCATCCGCTATCGCCTGATGGACGTGGACATCATCTTCAAGCGCGGCCTCTCTTACACCTTCGCGACCGCCGCCGTCGTGGGAATCTATTTCGCCGTGATCGCCTTGATTGGCGAGCTCTTCCACCGCCCGGGACTCTCGACGGGTCCCGTTGGCGGTATCGTCGCCATCGTCGTGGCTGCTTTTCTGATCGAGCCGCTGCGCGAATGGGTGCAGACCCGCCTGGATCGTTTCTTCTATCGCGATCGCCTTGATTATCGCCGCACGCTCATCGAATTTGGCCGCGCTCTCACCAACGAAGTCCGCCTCGAGCCTTTGGTTGGTTCTGTGCTGGATCGCGTCTCGCAGACTTTGCTCGTGGACCGTCTGGCGGTGTTTCTCGAAGATCCTGCGACGCCTGGCCGGTTTGTGCTCTCCCGTTCTATGGGATTGCGCCCCGAAGGTCCGCTGGATTTGTCGTTCCTGGACCCCTCCCGTCCCGCTTTCGGGCGTGGCTGTCTGTTCTTTGAATCGGCGCGCGCCGCCACCGAGGAATCGGAGCCCGTTCGCCGCACCCTGGAAGAGCTCGACCTGAATTATTTTATTCCTTGCCGCTTCCGCGAACGGACCGTCGCCATTCTCGGGCTTGGCAAGACCGTGGACGGCGACTACCTTTCCAGCGACGACCTCGAACTTCTTTTCACCATCGCCGGCTACGTGGCGATCGCCATCGAAAACGCGCGCCTCTATAACTCGCTCGAGCAGAAAGCCATGCAGATCGAGCGCCTTAAGGACTTCAGCGAAAATATCGTCGAGTCCTTGAAAATTGGCGTTTTGACGGTAGACCTCGAAGACCGCATTGAATCCTGGAACCCACAGCTCGAGGACTTGCTCGCCATTTCCCGTTCCGAAGCGCTGCATCATAAACTTCCGGACGTTCTCCCGCAGGATTTGGTCGCGGAGATCACCTCGCGTGCAGCCAGTGACCATGTCTCCGGTATTTACAAGTTCCATTTGAACACTCGCGCCGGCCACCACCTGGTGGTGAATGCGTCCATCGCGCCGCTGGTTGGCAAAAGTGGCGCGCGCCTCGGCCGCCTGATCCTACTCGACGACATCACGCAGCGCGTGCGCCTTGAAGAGCAGATGGTGCAGACCGAGAAGCTCACGTCTCTCGGATTGCTCGCCGCCGGCGTGGCCCACGAAGTGAATACGCCGCTCGCCGTGATTTCGAATTACATCCAGATGCTCGCCAAGCAGATTCCCTCGGACGATCCGCGCCAGAAAACCATCGAGCGCATCGTGAAGCAAACTTTCCGTGCCAGCGAAATCGTCAACAACCTGCTGAATTTTTCACGCACCGGGGCCGCGGAGTTCGTCGAAGTGGACATCAACCATGTCCTCGAGGAAACCCTCACGCTGGTGCAGCATCCTTTCAAGACCGCGCAGGTCAACGTGGTCAAGAATTACCGCGAGCAATTGCCGCCCGTGCTGGGCTCGATCACGCGCCTGCAACAAGTCTTCCTGAATCTGTTTATGAATGCGCGCGACGCCATGCCCCAGGGCGGCATGCTTGAAGTCCGCACCGCCGCGCACAATGGTTCGGTCGAAATAGAAGTCACGGACACCGGCTCGGGCATTTCGCCCGAGCATCTCCATCGCATTTTCGATCCATTCTTTACCACCAAGGCCAGCGGACGCGGCACCGGGCTGGGTCTTTCGGTGAGCTACGGCATCATAAAAGAGCACGCCGGCAAGGTCGACGTGCGCTCAACTCCAGGAAAGGGGACGTCGTTCCGCTTGGAATTTCCCGTAGCCAGGAAACCAGTTCATGCCTAGAGGATCCATTCTTGTTGTTGATGACGAAGTCGAAATCAGGGAAGGGCTGGAAGCGCTCCTAACCTCCGAAAGCTTTGAAGTTACGCTTGCGGAAACCGGCGAAGCCGGCCTGCAAAAACTCGAAGATCATCCGTTTGATCTGATGCTGCTGGACGTCAGCCTGCCCGATCGCAACGGCCTCGAGCTGCTCCGCGAAATTCGCCGCCGCGATCCGCAGCTGTCCATCATCCTCATCACCGCCTTCGGTTCGATCGATATGGCCCGCGCGGCGTTCAAAGGCGGCGCGCAGGACTACATCACCAAACCCTGGTCGAATGACGAGCTCATTGCGCAAATCTCGCTCGCGATCGAAGGCCGCCGCCTGCGCGACGAAAACGTGCAGCTCAAACGCGCACTCAAGCAGCGCTATAACTTTCCCAACATCATCGGCAAGAGCGACAAGATGCAGGCAGTCTTCGACCTGGTCACTCAAGTTGCGCCGTCGCGCTCGACCGTACTCATCTCCGGTGAAAGTGGCACCGGAAAAGAAGTCATCGCCAAGGCCATTCACTCGGCCTCCACGCGCGCCGATAAAGCCTTCATTCCTGTCAACACCGGCTCCATCCCCGTGGATCTGCTCGAATCGCAACTCTTCGGCCACGTGAAAGGTGCTTTCACCAGCGCGGTCGCCTCAAAAAAGGGCCTTTTCGAGGTCGCCGACCAGGGCACGATTTTCTTCGACGAAATTTCCACGGTCAGCCCGGAAACGCAAGCCAAGCTTCTGCGGGTCATCCAGGAGCGCGAATTCATGCGCCTCGGCGGCACAGACACCATCAAGGTGGACGTGCGCATCCTGGCCGCCTCCAACGAGGATCTCACCAAGCTCGTGCGCGAAGGCCGTTTCCGCGAGGACCTGTTTCATCGCTTGAACGTGATCTCGCTGCACCTGCCTCCGCTGCGCGAGCGCAAGGAAGATATCCCGCTGCTGATCGGCCGCTTCCTCGAACTATTCTGCCGTGATAATAGCAAGCCGCCGCGCCTCTTCACCCACGCGGCCATGAAGCTCTTGATGGATTACGATTGGCCCGGAAACGTTCGCGAACTGGAGAACGTGGTCGAACGCGCCGTGGTCCTCTCCACGCACGAATCCATGGATGCGGACCTGCTGCCTGAATCGGTGCGCACTCGCGAAATTGTTCGTGGCGTCCGTCTGCAGCTTGCGGAGTTTTTACCGCCGCTTCCCGGCCAAGTCGGCGGCTCGGGTGCCGCACCATCGCTTTTCGAAATCCTCGAAGAGGTCGAACGCCGCATCATCGTGGACATGCTCGAGCGCACGAACTGGAATCAGACCGAAGCGTCTGAGCGTTTCCAGGTGCCGCTCTCGACGCTGAACCAGAAAATCAAGCGCCTCGGCATTGAGACGCGCCGCCGCGCCATGTCTCCCCGTGGAGCAGGCGCCTACGGCGAAGACCCCGCCGAATTCGCCGCCGGCAAATAGAGCCCCTCGCACCTGTAGCGCCCCGGTCCCGCCCGCTCGTGCCCGTTGACTCTGTAGCGGCCCACTTCACTGCGCCATCGATGCGACACGCAAATCGATCGCCTTCCCGTAGCCGCGCTAGGAAAATCCGTTCCTCCATTCCCTCGGCATATCCGCGTTCCGCGTGTAAGATAATCCTCGCCTAACCACCCAGCACTCGGCGTAAACGCAAACGTCCAAAATGGGAGAATCGCCACTGGCCCAAGTCGTCCCATCTGGCTCACAAATCTCTCCAATCCCCAACGAAGGCCTCCGCCGCCAACTCGGCCTCGGTTCCGCTGCCGCAATCGTCGCCGGCGAAGCCATTGCCGTCGGAATATTTCTCACTCCGGCCGACATGGCCAAGTCTCTCGGCTCGCCATTCTGGCTTCTCGTGGTCTGGCTCGCCGTCGGAGCCATGTCGCTCAGCGGCGCACTCTGCTTCGGCGAACTCGCCGGACGCTTTCCCAGCGCCGGCGGCGCGTACGTGTACCTGCGCGAAAGTTTCGGCCGGCGCCTCGCGTTTCTCTACGGCTGGATGAGCCTGCTCGTCCTCGATCCCGGACTCACCGCCGCATTCGCCACGGGCCTCGCCGCCTACGCGGCATACATTTTCCACTGGTCGCCGCTGGCCACAAAATTCGCTGCGATCGCCGCCATTTGGATTGTCTGCGTCCTGAATATTCTCAGCACGCGGATCAGCGCCGGCTTCCTTCGCTGGATCACTTGGCTGAAATTTGCCGTGCTCATCACTCTCACTGTCTGGGCGCTCGCATTTCGCCTCGGTTCCCGGACGAATTTCCTGCCCTTCGTGGCGCACCGCCCCGGCGCGCTGCCGCTCGTTCCCGCGCTCGGCGCCGCCACCGTCGGCGCCTTCTTCTGCTTCAGCGGCTGGTGGGACGCCACCAAAATCTCCGGCGAAGTCCGCGACCCGGGCCGCAATTTGCCTCGCGCCCTCGCTTTCGGCGTCATCGCCGTGACCATCGTTTACGTGGTCATCAGCGCGATCTTCATTTATCTCGTGCCCATCGAAAAGGTGGGCTCCAGCGCGACTTTCGTCGCGCAAGCCGGCGAAGTGCTCTTCGGCCACGCCGGCGGAATTGTCTTCGCCGCCATCGTGGTCGTCTGCGTCGGTGGCAGCCTCGCCGCCTTCATGATGTCCGCTCCGCGCGTGTATTACGCCATGGCCGCCGACGGGCTCTTCCTCAAATCGGTCGCGCAAATCCATCCGCGCTTTGGCACTCCGGCGCGTGCCGTGGCCGTGCAGGGAATCGTCGCCACCATTCTGGTTGCGCTCGGCTCGTTCCAACAAATCATCGCCTACTTCTTTTTTGCCGCTGTACTTTTTCTGGGACTCACCGTCGCGGGCCTGTTCGTGATTCGCCGCCGGCCCGCGCATTCCGCGTCAACGATTCTCACCCCGGGCTATCCCGCCACGCCCGTAGCGTTTCTGGTTCTCGTCGTCGTGATGCTGGCGCTCCTGGCGGCGCGCAGCCCGCGCGAAGCAGCTCTCGGCTGCGCGGTCGTCGCGGCCGGCTGGCCCGTTTGCAGTTGGATTGGAAAACGTCCGGATTAAGCGTCTGTCGGAAGACTAAATATCTGTGTAGGCTGTCGGTTTAGCTGCGGCGTTAGCGCAACGGCTTGAGTGCGGCTTCTGCCGCCGGCTTAAGGGCCCTGGGTGAGGTCGGCCGATAGCCGCGCGGTTTTTCACCCGTCTTCACAAATCGCCACGGAGGCTAGCACCGCGATGGATGACAAACAGAAAAAGCCAGCAACGAATTCCGATCCCGCTTCAGAAAAGCGCCGCACCAAAATCCACATCACCGAAGACGCCGACGCCACCGGCGACCTCGCCGCCGCTTACGATTTCTGGCGCGACAGCTCGGGACGCCGTCAAGTCCCAGGAATCATCAAATGTTTCGGCGCGCGCCCCGATTTTCTTCGTCAAGTCGTAGAATTCTCAAACAAGATTCACTTCTCGGAAGGCCATCTCACCCGCCGCCACAAGGAAATGATCGCCAGCTACGTTTCCTTTTTGAATCGGTGCCCCTATTGAATGGACAGCCACGCCTACTTCCTGCGTGTTCAGGGAGCCAGCGATCAATGCGTTGCGGCAATTCTTGAAGGCAAGCTCGCTGAAGCCAGCCTGACGCCCGCCGAGCGCGCTCTGATGGTTTTCGTGGAATTGATCACGAAGGACGCGGCGCGCTCTACCCGCGCGGACGTTCAGAAATTGCGCGATGCCGGATGGAAAGAAGATCAAATCGCGGAGGCGGTTTACATTACTGCGCTCTTCGCGTTTTTCAATCGCGTGGCCGACGCCTTTGGCGTCCCTTCGCAGGATTACCTAGCCAAGGGCAAAATGACCCCGTAATTACGGGGATCGTTCAGATCTATGTAAGGTCCTCGCGAAAGGAAATTGCAATCTCCGCGTTAATACGCGTTGATGCGCCAGATCGAGAAATAACTTCCCTAAACGATTTCGTTCATCGCTCGAGCGAAGCACGAACATAATGCGAGGACCGCGAGATGAGACGTAAAAGTGAACCTTCGTGGGCGGCCCGATTGGTTCACGACACCAGCGGCCGACCGGCAATCTCCTCGAGGATGCGAAACGGCGCCGCTTCCGGCGCCACCAACGCGCGAGGTGGAATCAAAAACGTCTGCTCGATTGCATACTGTCCGGACATCGCCGCGTGCGCCACGCCGTCAGTAAACACAATCCACGTCGCCAGCGGCGGAAATTCCAGCCGCGTCTTCGGGCAATTCTCCTGAAACGCCGCGTTTTCCTTCAGAAAATCGTGAAAGCGCAGCATGAACATGTCGTATGGCGTCCGCCCCGCCGCGCCGAATCCCAGTTTCGCGCCCAGATTCTGCACCCTTCGCCCCAGCCCCAAAAAAGAATCGTCTTCCGCGATTTCCTGCAAGCCCGCGACCTTCGCGAATTGCCGCGCCAGCGCGTCGAAACTCTCCGTGGTATTCCACACCCGCGGCCGCGCCGGATTCAAATTCGTGAAGACCCGCAGAATGCGTCCGCCACGCGTCGGCCGGCTCGGAAAAGCATCCACGTGCAGCAGATCGTTGCGTTTGTGCAGCGGCAAGTCGCGATTTTCTTCCTCCAGCGGGCGGAAACTCGCGAAATCCAGCGTCCATTTCCTGTTGTAAGGCGAAAGAAATCTGCCGATGAACTCGATCACGCGCGCGCTGTAGTTGCGCATGATCGAATGTAGCCGCGCGACCGTGGCCGTGTCGCCCGCTACACCGCGCAAAATATCTTCGCTCGGCCGGTACGAGACGTTCTTGTGCATTCGCAGCTCGGTCCATTCCTGCTCGCGCAGAAATTTCTGATCTTCCGGCGGCAAGTCGAAGGGAAGTTCACGGAAAAAAAGAATTTGCCCGCGCTCGGCCATCTCGCAGTAGGCCCGCGCACGCGCTTCATGCTGCTCGGCGCCGATCCAGCCGCCGGGCATCTTATAATCTTCCACAAAAATAAAAGGTAGATTCGCCATCGCCTATCGCTCTATCTCAATGCCGAGAGCGCCGCGGCAAACGATCTCGCGACGCGGCGGAGCAACCCGGTCATCGCAGTGTCTCCGGGCCCTCTGCTTTCCTCGGTGTCCTCTGTGTCAAATCTTTAAGTGTTACGCGGGGACAGAATACAGCGGCCATTGGAAACGAAGCGGATTTCGTGCGAGCCCTGCCCCGTGTGCAGCAACGCTAAGCCACCGCTACTTTTTGGCGCCGCCCGCCGCTGGGTAGCCGGGCGGCAATAGGGTAGTACTCAAATCGAGGCCCGCAAGATCCACCCCCTCCAGGTTCGTCTCGCGCAGGATCGTTGTCTGCAGGTCCGCGCCCGTAAAATCTGCGCCGCGAATCTCCGCGCTCCGGAAATTTGCCGCACCAAAATTCGCGCGCCGCAGGATTGCCTGCCGTAAGTCGGCGCGGAATAATTCCGCGCCTCCCACTTGCGCTTCCGTCAGATCGGCGCCGCTCAGGTTGGCTTCCGTTAAATCCGCCTTGCGCAGATCCGCGTGCCGCAGTTTGGCCTTGCTCAAATTCGCCGACGAAAGCCGCACGTTGTAAAGCTTCGCGCCTTCCAGGTTCGCTCCCTGAACATTGATCAGGTCCAGATTCATGCCCTCGAAATTTACGCGCGACAAATCCGCGCCTGCAAGATCCGCGCGCGCGCCAGTCTCGTCGCCGCGCACGAACCGCTGGTGCGACTCGATAATCTGGGACACTCGCTTGCCCTTGTGCTTGACGCTCTGCGGGGATCTCAGACCCCCTCCTTTAAATGCGCTCAGAATTCGCATGGCTCGATTTCCCAACGGGTATTTCCGTACCCCCTGAATTTTACTAGAATCAAGGCCTCAGTAACACTGACGCGTCCGGTTTCGCCGAATTCCACGTTCGCTCCCCTGGCATGATTTTGTGATACCGTCGATTCATGCCACTGTTTTACACCGCGCGAACTTGCCGGAGCAGTTTCTTAGATGCTGCGGCATTCTTCGCCTTCTTTATTGCCTTTGTGGCCCTGGCGCCGCGTCTTGCCGCGCAGGAAACCTCCGAAACTCCGGGCGAAGAAGTCGTCGTAAATCTCGCCACAGGACGCGTCATCATCGCCGTCGTCAAAGATGCAATCCTGATTGGCACGGTCGAAAATCCCATCGAGCCGCAGACCCATCCCCCAATCCCCGTGCAACTGAGCGGCAGAAGCGCCGGCATCCTGCTCGGTGCGGTGGACTGGTTTTCACCTTCATCGCAGCTCGAGCTTGCGCGTCTGGACAGGGAATTGCCGCGCCTGCGCACTCATTTTGTCAATGCAGCCCCTGGACCGCACTTGAATCAGCTGGGACCGAATGTGGAAGCGAGCGATATCGAATCGATCGGGCAAGGCGTATTCGAACGGTTGAATATCGTTGCCTATAATAATCTCCACGCGAAGCTCGACTGGCCGCCCGACGAACCTGTCGCGCAACTGATCCTCGCGGACTACGTCGAAGGATACGGCCCGGAAGTCTGGCAGCTCACATTCTTCATTCAACAGGAAATGCAGCGTCTCGATTATTACAATACGCACATTTCGCACCCGACTTATGTACAAATGTGGCCGCCTGAGAAAGGCCAGCCGCACAGCCTCATGGAATTGCAATATCCGCCGGACAAGACGCTTCCGACACTGCTCGATTTACTGCGCCAGAAAGACCCGCGCCTCGAAAAGATCTGCGCTTCCGACCCGAAAATGCGCGAGGTCGCGAATCGCTTCCTCGCGGGTGAAAGCAACAAGTTGCTCTCCGTGGACGCCACGCAATTCCTGCGTGCCGCGCTCGCGGTCTTGTCCCCGCCCACCGCCCGTGAAACCATGGCGGCGATCGCAGCGGACACCGGATTTGATTGGATTCTTCGGCCGCCAGCGGAACCGAAGCGGCCTATAACAGCGCAGCAAAAGGATCAAGAGCGCCATGATGAAGAAGCACCCTCGCTCTTGAAGCCTCCTTCCCCCGAGTAAATTCGAACGGCGATCTGGCTTCAGGGAGGCCTGGCCTGACGGGCACCTGCGGAGTCAATTATTTCCTTTTATCGGCGAGCACCGCCTGTAAGCGTGCATTTTTCTCTGCCACCGATTTCGCCAAGTCGTCTTTATGTTCCAGGAGCTTGCGCGCAATCGCGGGATCGGATAGCGCCAATATCTCGGCCGCAAAAATCGCGGCATTCACCGCGCCAGCCTTATCGATCGCCATCGTAGCAACGGGTATCCCGCCCGGCATTTGCACGGTGGCAAGCAGCGCGTCCAAGCCATTCAGCGAACTGGTGCCCATCGGCACACCGATCACGGGCAGCGTAGTGTTAGCGGCGATCACGCCCGCCAGATGTGCCGCCGCGCCCGCCGCTGCAATAAGTACCTTCAATCCACGGTCGAGCGCCGTCGTCGCGTATTCGTGCGCGCGCGCCGGTGTGCGGTGCGCGGACACCACTTCCATCTCATAGCCGATCCCAAACTTCTCGAGCACCTTTCCCGCTTCGCTCATCACCGGCAAATCGGTGTCGGAACCCATCAAAATTCCCACGCGCACGTCCGTCCGTTTGTCTTTTGAAGCCACTCGGCAATCTCCTATTTGAATTGGTTCGCTGAAACCGCTGTCTGTTCGGTCATCGCCAGTACCTCAATCCGGTCTCCTCGACGAATCCTCCCGGTCGCATTCACTTGGCACAGCCAGCCGCGCTGCCCGCGCAATTCCTCTTGCAGCCCCCTGCGAATCTCGTCCATCCGCGCACACGGATGACAAGGACCAGTAATCTCCAAAACGCACCCCTCGCCAACGCGCAAGACTTGTCCCGTACTGAGAGCCTGAAAATCCATTCCCTGGACGGTGATATTTTCCTTCAGCAGTCCGGGCGCCACTCCCAACTTGTGCAAAGTCTCCCGGTCAATCAACGAGACTTGTCGCTTGCTCCCAGACCGCCCATGGATGCAGCCTTTGAATCCCTTGTTAACCACCACATCCGCTTCCGCAATTTCCTCCATGGGAAACCGGTGAACCAGGCACCTGAAAAGATGTAACACCTCACCCATTCAACGCCTCCGCCACGGCTTTGCCCTTACTTCTGGGCATTCCGATGTCCCGCCGGTAATGAGAGCCTGGAATCTTGATTCTGCTAGCTGCGTCGTAGGCGACTTCACTCGCTGCAGATAACGAAACTCCCCTGGCTCCCACGCCGAGGACCCGCCCGCCACTTGTGTAGTAGTAGCCATGCTCCACTTTCGTTCCCGCGTGGAACACCAGCGCACCGGGCACTGTGTCGGCTTCCTCGAGCCCCTCGATTTTGGCACCCAGAACGGGTTTCGACGGGTACCCCTCGGCCGCCATCACCACACACACACTCGCACCCGGAAGCCACTTCGCCTGCGAAACGTCCAACTCGCCCCTCGCCGCCTCCCTACACGCCCGCGCAAAATCAAAATCCGCGCGCAGCAAAATGGATTGCGTTTCCGGATCGCCCAGCCTGCAATTGTATTCCAGAACTTTTGGCCCGGTGTCGGTAAGCATCAGTCCAAAAAATAGGAACCCTCGGTAGTCTATTTTTTCTTTTCGTAACCCCGCAAGCGTCGGGCGAACGATCGCCGCGAGAATCTCCCGTTCGAGCTCCGCGCTCAGCATGTCGTCGCTCGAATACGTTCCCATTCCGCCCGTGTTCGGTCCCTCATCGTTATCAAACGCGCGCTTGTGATCGCGTGTGGGCGCCAGCGAAATAAAATTCATCCCGTCGGTCAGCACGATGTAGGAAAGTTCCTCTCCCGCGAGCCCTTCTTCGAGCAACACGCGATGGCCCGCTTCGCCGAATTCTTTCTTTTCCATCACTCGCTCGATAAAGCTCGCCGCCGCCTGCGCGTTCGACGCAACCAGCACGCCCTTTCCGGCACACAGTCCGTCCGCTTTGATCACCAGTGGCCGTGTGATCGAATCGAGCGCCGCGTAAGCTCCCGCCGCCGATTCGAAAACTCCAAGGACCGCCGCCGTTGGAATTCCGTGCCGCTCCATGAATTGTTTCGCGAAGATTTTGCTGCCTTCCAACTCGGCCGCTGCTTGGCTCGGACCCAAGATCGCGAGGCCACGCCGCGTGAATTCATCCACGATGCCGTTAACGAGCGGCAATTCCGGACCTACAATGGTTAGCTCCGCGCCGAGCCGCGCTGCCAAATCCGCCGCGGCGCTCACGTTACCCGCGTCCACCCGCACACATTCTGCTTCGTTCGCAATGCCGCCATTTCCGGGCGCACACCAAATACTATTCACACTCGAGCTCTGACGCAGCTTCCACGTCAGCGCATGTTCGCGTCCGCCACCGCCGATAATTAGAATTTTCATCGCCATTTGCGGAAACAAGAACGATACGGCCCTGCCTCCGGCGGTGTCAACCTCTCGCGATGCAATCGGCTGCGTTCAACTTGCTTCTCTCTCGTCATTAGTGTTTTCATTTAGCGCGATGCATTGGGACTTTGCTCTTATTCTCCTGGTTCTTGGAATTATCGTGCCGTTGCTTGGGCGCCGCCGCGTCCAGCAACTCATGCGTGCACCAAGCACAACGAAGTTGGATCGTCTCTCGCTGTACGCGTCCACTCTCGCTTTTCAATGGATCGCCGCGGCCGCGATTTTGTGGCGTGCGGCAGCCCACGGGATCCGGGCCCCGGAGCTCGGCTTCGCGGTCGGCAATCCCGCTCTCACGTTCACAGTCACGATCGTTCTTGCGGCGCTCGTCCTGCTCAATCAACTTGTCAGTCTTCGGCGCCTGGCTTCGCGCCCCGCAGAAAGCCTCGGCCTGCTTCCGCAACTCGCCCTTAAATTGTTTCCGCAAGATGACGTCGAGCGCCTTGCGTTTTTCGCATTGGTGGTGACCGTTGCAATTTGCGAGGAACTGATCTATCGCGGCTTCGTACAACGTGTTTTCCAGGACTGGTCCAGCGGTTCGATCATCGCCGGCATCCTGGGATCTGCAATTTATTTTGCTGTGGCACACCTGTATCAGGGCCGCCGCGGCCTGCTCTCGACATTCGTGGTTGGCTTGATCTTTGCGGGCACACGCGCTTGGACGGGCAGTTTGCTTGCTCCGATTGCCGCACATTTCGTTGCTGACATTACCGCAGGGATGCTAGCTCCTGGCAAGCTTCGATTAGGAATGGCCTGCCGTGAATAGGTTCAAACACAATGAATCCAGCAGATTACAGGTACTTTGAGGATATACTATTTACATAGTAATCATATGAAGCTGATTTCAGACACAGAGATCGCGCGTACTCTGAAGCCCTACACATCGGAAGTGACCGCGCCAATCTGCGACCAGATTCGCGCATATGTCGACCTTCTCTTGCGTTGGAATCGCCGCATGTCATTGACAACCGTGACGGATCCGCTCGAAATCCTTCGTTTTCATTTCGGTGAAAGCCTGCTTGCAGTTTCAGCCGTCCCCATACGGCACGGTCGGCTCGCCGACGTTGGCTCAGGTGTCGGGTTCCCAGCCATACCTATCCGTATGGCGAGTCAAGGCATGCACTTGACGCTGATCGAGTCAAATCATAAAAAAACCGCTTTCCTCGCCGAAGTAGTGCGGGAGCTTGCGCTTTCGAACGTCGAGATCTACCCAGGCCGTATGGAGGACATGGAATCATCGAAGCCAGCCTTGGATTTTGTCACCGCACGTGCGGTTGCGGTCGCGGACCATTTTCTCGCCTGGACCAATGTCCGCCTGAAGCCCGGCGGCTGCCTCGTTCTATGGCTTGGTAATGAAGATTCCATACGGATTTCAGAGGCAACGCAATGGAAATGGCGAGGGCCAATCAGAATTCCAAATTCTAACAGAAGAGTGATTCTCGTCGGCTCTAAGAACGGCACACTCGCCTGATTCGTTCCACGTGGAACATCGCGGCACACGTCTTCCTGAACACAAGTATTACTCATCCTCATCAATATTGTTCCACGTGAAACGTCTTGTATGTTGCAGAAATTATCTGGTACATTGCTCGGTCGCACGGGGGATTATTGGTGGCTCGCGTCATCGCAATTACAAACCAAAAAGGTGGTGTAGGAAAAACAACGACAGCAGTCAATCTCGGTGCCTCTCTTGCAGCTTCCGAACAGCGCACTCTCATTATTGATTGCGACCCACAAGGCAACACCACGAGCGCCCTTGGTTTCCCAAAGGATCCGTCTCGCCGCACGCTCTATCAGTCAATCATCCTCGATGAGCCGATCGAGCGCGTGACGTTTGACGCCCAGGTTGAGGGCCTCGACCTCATTCCCTCGGACAAGAATCTAGTAGGCGCCTCCGTAGAGCTTGTTTCAATGGACGACCGCGAATACAAGCTGAAATCGGTTATTGCCCCAATCCTGGCGAAATATCACTACGTTCTCATTGACTGCCCACCGTCGCTCGACCTCCTCACCATTAACGCCCTGGCGGCTAGTGACTCAGTCCTAGTCCCGATACAATGCGAGTATTTCGCCCTCGAGGGTGTCTCTGAGCTCTTGGATACGCTCATGCGCCTCCGGCGCACCGTAAACCCATCGCTAGCCATCGAGGGGATCCTCCTCACCATGTACGATGACCGCACCACGCTATCCAAGCAGGTTGCCGCCGACCTGCGCAGTTTCTTCGGATCGCAGGTCTTTGAGACAGTAATCCCGAGGAACGTCCGCTTGGCAGAAGCCCCGAGTCACGGAATGCCCGTGATGTTCTACGACATACATAGTAAAGGAGCAGAAAGCTACATCCAACTCGCCAAGGAGGTTATCGCAAATGCCCAGAAACGCGTTGGGCAGGGGATTGAGCGCGCTAATTCGGGAGCCGGAGCCGACAGCAACTCAGCCGCTGCAGCCGCCAGCGCCGGAGCAGGTTCCTCCTCCGGAACAAGCGCAGACGGCACCGCCGGTTCGCCCGCTGGCGGGAGCAACGACAATGACGGCGGCGGCAGCGCCAGCTCTCAGTGAAGGCTTACTACAGGCGGACATCGACCTAATCGATCCCAGTCCGTACCAGCCGCGCACCCGCTTTCGCGAGGAAGCGCTCGAGGAACTCGCCCGCTCGATACGTTCGAGTGGAATCGTGCAGCCTCTGGTCGTTCGTCGCAAAACGAATCGCTACCAGTTGATCGCCGGAGAACGTCGCTGGCGTGCCGCGCAAAGAGCCGGTCTCGCACGGGTGCCCGTAGTCGTCCGCAACGTTCCCGAAGAGATGGCGCTCGAGATGACGCTCGTCGAGAATCTCCAGCGCGAAGATCTAAACCCCATCGAGCAGGCGCACGCCTTCGAGCGCCTGATGGCCGAATTCGGTCTCACCCAGGAGCAAGTCGCCGAACGCACAGGTAAAGATCGCGCCACCATCGCCAACGCCATCCGCCTGCTTAAGCTGGAAGATCCGATCCAGAGCCTCCTCGAAGAAGGGCGCCTCACTGCCGGCCACGCCCGCGCGCTGCTCGCCGTCGCCGATTCCCAAGCGCGACTCACGCTGGCGCGCCGGGTAGCTCGCGGGGGGATGACGGTCCGCCAAGTTGAGCGCCTCGCCTCGCGTGGAACAAAACCCAATGTCGGCGCTCCGACTTTTTCCCCGGACCCCAACACCAAAGCTGCTCTGGAAGAGCTCCAGCGAGAATATGGAACCCGTGTCGTGCTTCATCCGCGCCACGCCGGTCGGCCCGGCCAGTTAGCCTTTGAATACTACGACGATAGTGATTTGTCCCGTCTCTACGACCAGCTCATGCGAAAATAGTGGTAATCTATTTGACCGCGCGGGGGGATGGTCAATGGGCCTGGGTTGGTTTGACCGCAAGCGACATGATTCAGGGGAATGGACCGGCTTTCTCGAGCAGGGCGTAAAGCTCGAAGGCCGCCTCGAGTCCACGGGTACCTTTCGCATTGATTCCGCGATGAAGGGTAATCTGGTTTCCCACGAAACTCTCATCTTAGGCGAGAACTCCAAAGTGGAAGGCCAGATTGACGGCAACTACGTCATCATCAGCGGTCATTTCGACGGCATCATCAAGGCCTCCGGCAAGGTCGAACTTCAGACCAAGGCCATCGTAACCGGCGAAATCCACACGCCGTGCCTGGTGATGGAGCCCGGCGCAATTTTCGACGGACGCTGCCACATGCTCTCCACCAGCGAAGCCGCCAAGCCAATCACGATCCCCATTCGCTCCGCCGCAGCCCACGCATAGCTTTGCTCGCTGGCATCTCCGAAGAGCCGCCACATGGCAGCCCCTGCGACTCCCGATGCGTTACAATCATCGAATCGGCTTCACGGAGAAATGTCATTGGCAGACCAAGTTCGGCTAACCACCACAGCGAAAGCAGCAGGCTGCGCCGCGAAATTGAGCCCCCGCGTGCTCGACGCGGTCCTCAAGCGCCTTCCGCGGCAAACTGATCCCAATCTCATCGTTGGTTTCGAAACCAGCGATGATGCCGCTGTCTATCGCCTCACAGACGATCTCGCAATCGTCCAAACCGTGGATTTTTTCACGCCGATCGTGGATGACCCGGAGCTTTTCGGCCAGGTAGCCGCAACGAATGCGCTCAGCGACGTCTACGCGATGGGCGGCCGCCCGCTTTCTGCGCTGACCATCGTCGCCTTTCCGGCCGCCAGCCCGCCAGAAATCCTGGAACAAATTCTGCGCGGCGGTCTGGCCAAAATGACGGAAGCAAATTGCACCGTTGTCGGCGGCCACTCCATTCGCGACGATGAACTGAAATTTGGCTACGCGGTAACTGGCACAATTCATCCGCAAAAAATCTGGAAGAATGTCGGCGCGCTCCCGGGCGATGCGGTGATTTTCACCAAGCCCATCGGCACGGGCGTGATCTCCACGGCGCTGAAGCAGGGCCGCGCCGAAGAATCGTGGGTCTCAGCCGCGACCGCATCCATGACGCGCCTGAATCGTGACGCCGCCGAAGCGCTGCATGAAATCGAAAATTCCGCGGCGCTGGAAGCACAGCCGATTCACGCCGTCACCGATGTGACCGGCTTTGCGCTTCTCGGCCACGCCCGCGAAATGGCCATTGGCAGCGGCGTCTCACTGAAAATCGATCACCTGCGCATCGAATATCTTCCGGGCGCAGTCGAAGCAGCACGCGCTGGTTTCTTTTCCGGCGGCATGAAGAACAATCGGGAGTTCGTCGAAGGCTGCGTTGCTTTCGGGCCAAATGTCCCCGACGAATTTCGCGCGCTCCTGTTCGACCCGCAAACTTCTGGCGGCCTGCTCGTGGCCATCGCCCCGGAATTCGCTAAGGCAGCTCTCGCCGCACTCACGCGCCGTAATATCCCCGCCCGCATCATCGGAGAAGTTCTCGCCAAGCATTCGCCGCTCCTCGAAATCACGTAAAGCGCGCGGAATCGTGTACACTTTCTCTTTTTCAAATATTGCATGGACACCCTAACCCACGGCATCGTCGGCGCACTCATCGGCAAGGGCTATTTCTCGGAACGTAACGGGCGCGTTGCAACTTTCGCGGCGGCCGCCGGGGCCATGTTTCCCGACATTGACGTCGTCGAGGAAATCGTCTCCCGCGATCCGCTCGCGATCGTTCGCTATCACCGCGGAATCACCCATTCATTCGTCGCGCTGCCGTTTTTTGCGGCAGTTCTTGCCTGGCTCACCCGCGCCGGTTTTGGTGCACTAAAGAAGAGATACGAAGGCCTAAGCGATATCGAATGCCCATCGTGGGGAATTCTTTTCGTAATTTACGCCATCGCCATAGCCAGCCACATAATCCTAGACGCCATGACGTCCTTCGGCACGCGCATCTGGGATCCAATTTCGCAGGAGCGCGTCGCCTGGGACCTGCTCTTCATCATTGATTTTTGTTTCACGTCCATTGCGCTGTTGCCGCAAGTCATCGCCTGGATTTATTCCGATCGCGCCAAAGCGCGCCCGCGCGCCATCACCATGTGGACGCTCTTCACCATCGCCGCTTTTGTCGTCTGGAAAATTGCCGCCGGCGTCGGGTTCCCCTTCCATCTTTGGATTGCACTTTTCTGCAGCATAATCGTCGCGGCGCTTTTCTTTCTGCCCGCAATTCGTGGCGCGGGATTCCGCGTCACCGCCGCGCAATTTTGCCAGGCAGGCGCTTTGGTGATGCTCGCCTATCTTTTCGCGTGCAGCGTTGCGCACCATCAGGCGCTGCTTCGCGTAAAGAATTTCGCCGCCGCCAACAATGTGCCGATCGACCGCATCGCTGCTCTTCCGCTTCCGCCCTCACTGCTCGATTGGGGAGGCGTGATTCGTTCGATTGACGGCGTCTACCAGGCGCGCTTCGATCTGCGCGATTCCTCGCCGCCGCTCTTCTCGTTTATCGCCGATTCGCCGCCTAATATCTATGTTGCGCGCGCCCTGCAGCGTCCCGAAGTCCAGCTCTACTGGAATTTCGCGCGCTTTCCGGTGATCCGCACGTATAGCCAAAATGGCTTGCACTACGTGGATTTTAACGAAAATCGTTTCATCACCCGCAAGCGCCAGGGGCCAGGCCCCTTTTCTTATCGTATAGTATTCGATGACGCCGGCGACCCCATCGAAGAGGGCTGGCAGGCGGATGGCATGGACGTGCGGCGCATGATTAAAATCGTTCCGGCTCACGCGGGAAATGCTCGATGAAAATTCTGATTTTCAGTGATATTCACGGTGACATGCGCGCGCTGGAACGCGTCGTCGCGCAGCCCGCCGATATCTACATCGCCGCCGGCGACCTTTCCAATTTCGCCAAAGGTCTCGAACGCTGCGGCGAAATCCTGAAGCCGCTCGGCGAACGCCTGCTGGTGCTGCCCGGCAATCACGAGACGCACGAACAAACCAAAGCTTTCTGTACAAAATTTGGCTTCGTGGATTTTCATCGTCAGGCGAAGATTCTTGGCGGCACCAACTGGGCCGGCCTGGGCTACAGCAACGTCACTCCATTTAAAACGCCCGGCGAGTACACCGAGCCGCAAATCGCCGAAGCTCTCTCGCACTTCGTGGGAATGCAACAACTCTATCTGGTCGTCCATTTCCCTCCGCGCGACACCAAACTCGATGAATTCGCCGGGGGCCAGCACGCCGGAAGCCCGACGCTACGCGCCTGGGTCGAGCACGAAAAACCTCTCTACCTTTTTTGCGGGCACATCCACGAAACTGCAGGAATGAGCGACCGCCTGGGCGCCACACAATGCGTCAACGTAGGCAAGGAAGGTTACACAATCGAAGTATAGGAGTTAAGCCTTCAGGCAGGAATTACCAGCGCAGCCAGCCCGCACCAATCAGACCTTACTTCTTGTTCACCGGATACACCACCAACTGCCGCCGGTCTCCCACGCCCTCGCTGACGGTGCGCACCCCTGGCGCGCCATTCAGTTCCACGTGAATCAATCGTCGCTCGCGCGGCGACATCGGATTAAAGCGAAACGCCTGGCCTGTTTCGCGCACGCGTTGCGCCGCCACTCGCGCCGACAATTTCAGTTCCTCCAGTCGCAACGACCGATATTCCCCGCAATCGAATCGCACGCGATCGTGTAATCGCGGGTCAAGCCGCAGCCAGCGATGCCCGATATGCTCGAGCGCTAACAGCAACTCCGCGTTATGCTCGAGCAGCAAATCCTGATCGGCGCCGCGAAACGCCACCACGATATCCTTTTCGTCCGGACCGCCATCGGCCGTCGCCGGCATAGATATCTCGTACTCCATCGCCAAACCCATCTCGCGCACCGCCACGTCGAGATAGCGCTTCAGTTCCGCCATCGCCTGCTCGCGATCCAGCCGCGCCTCGCTGCGCGTGTGCTCCTTCGCGAACGGCCTCTTCCCCGCCCCTGTCCGGTCGTCAGGCATCAATCACTTTCTCTTTCTTCTTGAACTTCCCTTTCGCGGGGAGCGGCTCGCTTTTATTCAGATAATATTGCTGCCCGATTCCCACCAGGTTGCTCGTGAACATGTACAAATTCAGCCCGCTCGAGAGCCGGAAGAAAATAAATCCCATCATCAGCGGCATCAGCGCCAACATTTTCTGCTGCGCCGGATCCACAGTCGTCTGCGGCGTCATTTTCGTCATCAGGTACATCATGATGGTCATGCCGATCGGCAAAATGTAATACGGATCCATCGCTGAAAGATCGTGAATCCAGCCGATCCACGGCGCGTGCCGCAATTCGATCGCGCCGTTCAGCACGCGCCACAGCGCCCACCAGATGGGCATCTGGAACACCATCGGCAGGCAGCTGCCCATCGGGTTGATGCCTTCGCGGCTGTAAATCGCCATCACTTCTTCGTTCATTTTTTTCTTGCGCGGGTCGCTCATCGAATATTTCTTGTAGCGATCCTGAATCTGCCGGATTTCCGGCGCCACTTTCTGCATTTTCTGCATCGAGCGCCAGCTCTTCATCTTCAGCGGAAACATCGCCAGGTTGATGACCAGCGTCATCAGCACGATGCACCAGCCCCAGTTGGGCACCTTCGTGTGCAGGGTCTGCAAAATCCACAAAAGCGGCTTGGCGATGATTCCAGTCCATCCAAAATTCACCAGCTCCGCCAGCGGCGGCCGGATCTCTTCGAGCTGCCGCAGCTCCTTCGGGCCCACGTAAAGGCGCATGTGCAACGGCGCGGGTGAGGTAGTTCCCGCCGCCATCTCCGCTTCCGGCTCGCTGCTCTGCTTGCCGTCCGCCGCGGTCACCGCGTGGTTCTGCATCCAGTGCCACAACGAGAGATCCGCTCCATCGGGCAAAAACGCTGCCGTAAAAAATTGGTCCTCGATGCCGGCAAACTCCAGCGGCCCATATTGCACCGCGGGCTGGCTCTGGTTTCCGGAAATGCCCAGCTTCTTGTATTGCAGCAGATTCAACTTGCCGCCCGTCTTGTAATAAACGGTGACCAGCTGCGCCGCGTTGTACACCGCCTTGTCGCCGAATCCCCCGCGCCATGCCACGGCCGCAGGCTCCGGCTTCCCGTCGAGCAACACCGAAACATCCACCGTCGTCTCGTAATCCGACTTGAATCTGAGCGTCTTGGTGACGTCCAGATGTCCGTCACTCCAATGAAAAACAATCGAAATGGGCGCTTCGAGCGATCCCGAGCCATTGCCGAGAGCGGTGTTTACAGCCTTGGCAATCGCCGCGCTGTTTAACCCGGCTCCGGTCTTTTCAGTCACGACCGCACCAAACACTTTTATCTGATACAGCGCCGAATTTGCCTTCGCTTCCAGCTGCGAATCCGCCAACACCAGCGAAAACGGCCAGCCCAGCTCCTTCGCCACGCTGTCGTTCACCAGATCCAACGGGTGCGGCGGCTTTTGATCGTCAAAATATTTTTTCAGTTCCCAGGTCTTCACCACGCCGCCGCGATTGGAAAGTTCCACGCGATAGAGCGGGCTCTGCACCACTACGGTTTTTTCTTCGCTCGCTTCCACCACCGAAGGATTCGCAGGCGCTGCCGCCTTCGCGCCCGAATTTGCGCCACCCGCGGCATTCCCGCCCGTACCAGTCTGTGCGCCGGCCTGCTGCGTCCCTTGCGAGTTCAACGGCGCGGAATTTTGCGTTGGATTTGACTGCGGTGGCGGAACGGGAGGCTTGTAGAAATGTCCCCACGCGAAAAGAATCAATAGCGACGCAATCACAAACAAAATGCCGCGGACCTGGTCGGACATTTCCTTCACTGCGCCCGCTCCTTGCCTGCACTCCGCAGCCATTCTGCATCGCTGTAGTCGGGCATCCGGTAAGCCCTTGCGGCCCTGTGGGCCGTGCCTTTTTCGGTCGCGAGTTCGTCGGTCGTAGCTTTGTGCGTCGTGGGTTTGGGGGTCGTGGCTTTAACCACAACATAAGCTTCGCTGCTACTTGCGGCTTTAGCCGCTGAAGCTCCTCTTGTGCGATCGCTCTCTGAACCGCCTAACTCGGCCGCGGACTTCTGCCATGGCATCACGTCCGGCACAGGATCAAATCCGCCTTTCGTAAATGGTCTGCAACGCCCCAACCGCTTCATGGCCAGCCACGCACCTCGCCGCGCTCCATGTACCGCAATCGCCTCCTGCGCGTAACGCGAGCACGAAGGATAAAACTTGCAAGCTCCGCCCAAAAATGGCGAAAAGAAAGTCTGGTAGAAACGCACCAGTAGCAGCAACAGCCAAGTTCCCGCCGATCGCTTTGCTGTAGTGGGAGAAGTCATCTTCCGATAGTCGTCAATAACTATTACGTTTTGCGCGCCGAGGGAGTTTCCAGCGTCACCCGCTCTCAGCGCGACCGAGCTGCTTCCTCGCGCTGCGGCATCGCCTTCAGCAATTCCTGCGTCAGCGCCGAAAATTCCGCCGTCGCAGCTGAACTGCGTGGATGAATCACAACATCCCATCCTGGGGCGATCTCCTGTCGGTGCAATCTCAATATTGCGCGGAGGCGTCGCCGGATGCGGTTGCGCCGGACCGCGTTACCCAGCGCCTTTTTGATGCTCCAGCCGAACCGGCTGTTTTCGAGGCCATTGGGACGTAGAAATACCGTGAACTCGCGGCTCGTTCGCCGCCGCCCCTCGCGATACACCGCATCGTACTCGCTGCGGCGCACCAATCGAGCTTCGCGGGGAAAATCAAGCCGTGGCGGGTCAGACGCGCGTGAGGCTGTGGCGTCCCTTCTTGCGGCGTCCTGCAAGGACTTTCCGTCCACCCTGAGTTTTCATGCGTTTGCGAAATCCGTGCTTCTTATGTCGGCGCCGCACATGCGGCTGAAAAGTCCGTTTCGGCAACGTTATTTCTCCGTATTTCTCATGTTGTCATCCCGAGCATAGCGAGGGACCTCTGTTCGGGCCAACCCCTCTCGGTCCTGTCAAGAAATCTGGTCGACCCGCGAAAGCCCATATGGGGTGCGGTGGCTTGTCACCGCCTTCTCGCGCGGAGCAGCTCTTGCGCTGATCGGCGGAGC
Organism: uncultured Acidobacteriota bacterium; assembly: GCA_963795005.1. GTDB lineage: Bacteria > Acidobacteriota > Terriglobia > Acidiferrales > UBA7541 > Palsa-295. The sequence goes on from CAWCGE010000032.1 coordinate 124,077, forward strand.
CCGCACCGCGCGTCCCGCCATACCACCAGAAATCGCGCGCCCAATCGAAACGGCTAGTTTAGACGACCAGCGCACCACGGTCAAGGAATCGCCGCACCGCCTCTTCCGCCAGGTGCCCTAAAAATCGGCGCAGACCCAGAACGATTCTCGCGCCAGGCACGCATGAACGTCGCGATCAGTCTGGGAGTGCGGTGGCTTGCCGCCGCCTTTCTCAACTGACGGCTGTTCACAGTTTCGCAATACCGTGGCGTAGAATGCTGTTCGGAGGCCGATCATGCGCAAGTCCGCGAAACCAAAAATCGTAGGAGTCGAGTTGTACTTCAAACACCTAGCCCGCGCGAAAGAATTCTACCGCAGCACTCTCGGACTCACCCTCGCCGACGAAAGTCCCGGCCATCACGCGCAATTCGCCGCAGGCAATGCCTTCATCTGCCTCGAACGCAAGGGCTCGGAAAATTATCCCTCAGCCGATAAAGCCGTGCTGTTCTTCGAGGTCCCGAACCTCGCCGCCACCATCAAGTCTCTCGGACGCAAGCGCATTCTCCACCACGAACCAAAAGCCGGCCAACGCCCCGCCTGGGCCGTTCTCCACGACCCCGAAGGCCACAACATCCTGCTCCTCGAATCGCGGGTCGCGCGCAAGCTACGATCCGTCTAGGCCCTGGCCAGTTCCTTGATATCCCGCACTTCCAGTATCGTTTTTGGGTAACCCTTCAGCACGCTGTTAATCATGGCCAGCCCCACTTCGCGCATGGTGCTGACTTGGTTTGGAAACAGAACCAACAGTAACGGATACAGCCAACCGATCGGCTTGTAATACGCTTTGATATTTTTCTGCCCAGATGTCGACTTCATATATGCGGGACGGAAGTTGTAAACCTTTCTAAAAGGCAATCGCCTAAGGGCATTCTCGGTTTTTCCCTTCACGCGAGCCCACATGATTCTCCCCTTTTCCGAGCTGTCGGTGTAGGCGCCGGAGACAAACTCAAAAACCATCTGTGGGTTTAGGGTGGCCAGCTTCTGTGCGAAATGCATGGTGGTGTCGTAGGTAATATGACTGTACTCGGATTCACTCATTCCCAAGGAGCTTACTCCGGCGCAGTAAAAGCAAGCATCGTAGCCGCTCAACTCGCTCGTAAATCGGTCCAGCTCGAGAAAATCCGGCACAATGCATTCCTTCAGCTTCGGATGCTGCGCGCCACAGGGCCTGCGGTTTACCACCAGCACCCGCTCGACTGCCGGATGCTTCAGGCATTCAAACACTACCCCTTCGCCGACCATGCCGGTGGCACCGGTAATGATGACTCCAAGTTTTGTAGCTTCAGCGCTCATTCGCGAACCTACGACTCACCACGGTTTTGTTTCAGCACGGATTTCGTCACCATTTACCCGGCGGAACCCGCCCGCTCCCTGAAGCAAGTGGGGCCACCATGCCCCTGTTTAGGCCGCCTTCTTCGGACTATCCTTCAAAAGCCCCAGCCGCACCAAACTCTCCGCCGTCGCCACAATCGCTTCCTCGTTCGAACGCGGCGTCCACCCCAAAACCCGCCGCGCCTTTTCGTTCGTGGCGTTCTTCCTCTTTCCCAGCTCGGGCAGAATCAACTTCACCGCCGGATCGCGCATCGCCGCCAGGCGCACCAACCAATTCGGCACTTGCCGGGTCGGCACCCTTTTCGCCCATACGCCCATCCGCGTCTGCAAGATCCTGGAGATATCGAGCATGGTCATGAAATCGCCCGCAACCGCCAGAAATCGCTCACCCTTTGCTGCCGGATGCGTCATCGCGCGCAGGTGCAAATCGGCGACGTCCCGCACATCTACCACCCCGAAATAAAGTCGTGGGCGCCAGGCATCGCTCCGTCCATCAGGCGCTGCACCAGCAGGATGGACGCCGAATAATCCGGCCCCAGGACCGGCCCGAACACACCCACCGGATTCACGACCGCAAGCTCCAGCGCGCGGCCTTCCTTCGCCATAAAATCCCATGCCGCACGTTCCGCCAAGGTCTTCGACTTCGTGTAGGGCAGCACGTCGTTGCCATCGGGATCCGTCCAGTCCCCTTCGGTGAACGGTGCCTTCCGCTCCTTCTGTCCATAGCCAATCGCCGCAAACGAGGATGTCAATACCACGCGTTTCACGCCGGCGTCTCGAGAAGCGCGCAAAACTCGCAGCGTGCCTTCGCGCGCCGGTACGATCAGTTCGTCCTCGTTCTTAGGCACACTCGGCGGCAAGGGCGACGCCACGTGCAGCACGTAGTCGCATCCGGCCACGGCCTGAGGCCAGCCTTCGTCCTTCTCGAGATCAGCCGCTATAAACGACAAACGCTCCCCCGGCTCGGCCCCATCTACTCGCAGCATCGTCCGCACGTCTGCCTCGCGCTTCAGGCTTCGCACCGTAGTCCGCACTTGGTGGCCCGCCGCCAACAATTGCAGGATGCAATGGCTGCCAATAAACCCAGACCCGCCCGTAACCAGAACCGTGCTCATACCGCCTCCCCCCACGCAGATAGCTGAATCGTTCCATTTATTCGATGCCGGACCTGGCCGAAAGTCTCGACACACTGCCCTACCACGCTTGTTTTTCTGTAAGTCACGCCGTAGGTAGTTATACTTATAGTAAACTTGCGGGGGAATCTGATAAGGTGCATCGGGCTAATTTTTAGCCCTATTGAGGATGCCGTATGGGGACGGTCACACGGGTGACTGGACGAACAACCGAAGTGGCTGACAGTGGCTGTAGCCTCCAATGCAAGACTGACTACTCGCACTCCGGCCAATCCAAGTCGATGTAACATTGTTACATCCGTGCCACTCGTCACAATTCACCTGCCGAATCAATCGCCAACTTTTCGGCACTTTCTGTTTCGACTTTCAGCGCCTGCAATTACCGACACAAATCAGCTCGGCGCTTTCATTCACGCAAACACGCCCGGCACTACCTGCGAAGCGTTTGCCTAGTTTCTACGCATTCTCACATCACAATGCCTCCCGCGTTGACCGCTCCGCACACGTCACCTACAATGAAAATGGAGCCAAGCGAGCGAAGCGAGCCGTACCCTCAGTTTTTTCGCGGGTCGCGGAACACGGATCGCGAGACACCACTCACTAAAATGTTCGAAACCCTAACCGACAAACTGCAACGCGCCTTCAAAAACCTCCGCGGCCAGGGCAAGCTCTCTGAGGAGCACTTGGACGCCGGCCTCGCCGAAATCCGCGAAGCCCTGCTCGATGGCGACGTCAACCTAGGCGTAGCCGATGAATTCATCGCTCATGTGCGCGTCAAAGCGCTCGGCTCCGAAGTCCTCCTGCAACTGTCGCCGGACCAGCAGGTCGTAAAGATCGTCCGCGATGAACTGGGCGAACTCCTCGGCCGCGAAGCGAAACCGCAATACGGCTCGAAACCGCCTTCCGTCTGGCTGATCGTCGGGTTGCAAGGTTCCGGTAAAACCACCTCCACCGGAAAAATGGGCAAGTGGCTGGCCGAACACGGCCACCGTCCTCTCGTAGTTTCCACCGACGTCTACCGACCCGCCGCGCGCGAACAACTCGCGCAGGTTGCCAAGGCGACTCATACCCCCATTTGGCCCGGCACTGGCACCGACAAGCCGCTGGAAATTGTCCGCGGCGCGCTGCGCGAAGCGAAAATGTCCGCTTGCGACGTGGTACTCGTGGACACCGCCGGCCGCCTACACATTGACGACGAATTGATGAAAGAACTTTCCGAGCTGAAGCGCGAACTGAATCCTTCGGAGCTGCTGTTCGTCGCCGACGCCATGATCGGGCAGGACGCAGTGCGCTCGGCGGGCGAATTTCACAAGCGTTTGGGTATTACCGGTGTTGTGCTCACCAAAATGGATGGCGACGCGCGCGGTGGCGCTGCTCTTTCGATTCGCAAAGTCACCGGCGCGCCTGTGAAGTTCGTCGGCGTCGGCGAAAAGTACGACGCCCTTGAGCCCTTCCTGCCGGACCGCGTCGTTTCGCGGATTCTCGGCATGGGCGACGTGCTCGGTCTGATCGAACGCGTCGAAAAAACAGTGGACGCGAAGCAAGCTCGCGAGCTTGAACGCAAGCTGCGCGAGGACGATTTCACCCTCGAAGATTTCCGCGATCAGCTCAAACAGATCCGCAAGATGGGCTCGCTCGAGCAGTTGATGGGCATGCTGCCAAAAGTAGGCCCGTTCGCTAACCTTCCGAAAAACGCCGAAATCGACGAAAAGCGCCTCGGCTCCGTCGAAGCCATCATCAATTCGATGACCGCGAAGGAACGCGCTAACTCAAACCTGATTGACGGCAAGCGCCGCAAGCGCATCGCGGCTGGCAGTGGCACCTCCGTGCAGGAAGTGAATCAGGTGCTGAAGCAATACGCGGACATGCGCAAAATGATGAAGCAATACGGCAGCTTCGCAAAAACGAAAATGCGCGGCCTAGGCAAATTCGCCGGCCTCAAAGGCGGCTCGTAGCGTCGGAACGCGCCGTCTAAACGGAGCGGGCGCCACCAAATGCTTTGGCGAAAGCGGCGCGGTCCGCTATAATCGTTGGCTCAAGTGCGAGGATTCGAATCAGGAGGAATGAGGCTTTGTTAACGATTCGGCTGTCCAGGATTGGCAAGAAGAAGCGCCCGTTTTACCGCGTGATCGTCACTGAAAAGACGCGCCCGCGGAACGGCCGCTTCGTCGAGATCGTGGGCACTTACGACCCGCTCAAGAAGCCCGCGGTGATTGAACTCAAGCAAGACCGCGTGGATTACTGGATCGGCAAGGGCGCTCAGCCCAGCGACACAGTCCGCAGCTTTTTGCGTAACCGTAAATCTGCCTGACGCGTCACACTCCCCAGCCCAGCCCCGGCAACTAATTAATGGAACTCGGGTTGAAGCTCTAGCGAATTACTAACGCTGGGCTCTTTTTCATGCTGAGGGGGTCTCATGAAGGTACTCGTCGAAGATATCGCGAAAGCTCTGGTGGACCATCCCGATCAAGTGCAGGTAAGAGCGGTGGAAGGCGAACAAGTAACCGTGCTGGAATTGCGCGTGGCGCCCGATGACTTGGGGAAAGTGATTGGCCGCCAGGGCCGCACAGCCAAGTCCATTCGCACGCTCTTGGGCGCCGCGGGAATGAAGCTGAAGAAGCGTTTTACGCTGGAAATACTCGAGTAGCGACCGCGCAGCATTGACCGACCAACATTCGCCGAAAGCGCAGCGCGTGACTGTGGCGCGAGTTGTGCGCCCGCACGGTGTGCGCGGCGAAGTGGCTGCTGAAATCCTCACCGACTTTCCTGAACGGCTCACACGTTTAGCTTCCGTGGAATTGTGGGATGGCAGAAGCGCGCCACGCCGGATTGGGGTGTGCAAATGCTGGCTCTCGCACAGCCGCGGTGGCCAGGCGATATTCCATTTCGCCGCCTGCGATTCAGTTGACGACGCCAAGAAGCTTGTGGGTCTCGAGGTGCAGGTTTCGCTCGCTGATCGCGTGGAGCTCCCCGCAGGGAGCTACTACATTGACGATCTGGTTGGCTGCGAAGTGCGCGAGAGGGGCGGCGCGGAAATCGGACGTGTGCGCGACGTGGAAATCAACGGCGAAGATGTCGCCGGAACGCCACTCCTCGTTGTGGATTCCGCGCACGGCGAAATACTGATTCCACTGGCGCAGGAAATCTGTGTGAACGTGGATACCGTCGCGCGCCGGATTGACGTGGTGCTTCCCGAAGGCCTCCTCGACTTGAACGCCAAGTAGTTCCCCACTGAGCGCCATCCGCACGTTTGCGGTAGGATTAGCGGCGATGCGCTTCGACATCATCACCATATTTCCCGAGTTCTTCACCGGCCCGCTGGATTACGGCATTGTGCGGCGCGCGCGCGAAGCCAAACTCATTGAAACGAACGTGCACGATTTGCGCGCTTTCACGCACGACCGTCACCGCACCGTGGACGACCGGCCTTTCGGCGGCGGCGAAGGCATGGTGATGAAGCCCGAGCCGCTGTTCGAGGCGGTCGAATCGCTGGTCGGCGCGCGAGGCGATGCCGCGACGCAGAACGCGCTGCCGGAAGACACTGCGATCGTGCTGCTTTCCGCAGCAGGCAAGATGTTTCGGCAGCAAGCAGCGCGTAGGTTTGCCGGGCTCGGACGCATCGTCCTGATCTGCGGGCGTTACGAAGGCGTGGACGAACGCGTGGCAGAGCATCTCGCGACCGATGAGATCTCCATCGGTGACTTCGTGCTGTCCGGCGGCGAACTCGGCGCAGCAATGATTCTGGATGCAGTGACGCGGCTGATTCCTGGCGCGCTCGGGAACCAAGATTCCGCGTTGAACGAATCCTTTAGCGAGATGCCTTCCGAGACGCCGCGAGCACCTCACGCAGCATCCGCGCAGTCCAGCGAGTGCTCCGGCACTGTGAATGAACCATTAGCCAGGAATCACGGCATTCTGGATTACCCGCATTACACGCATCCCCCGTCGTTCCGCGGATGGGACATTCCGAAAGTCCTGCTCGGCGGGAATCACGAGGAGATCCGCAAATGGCGACAGAAACGCGCGCTGGAAAAGACTCTGCGCAATCGTCCCGATCTGCTCGCGAAAAGCGGTGCGATTCCTCGATCGCGCGTCGACGCGTGAACGGCCGTGATTATGGCCATTCGGCGCAATTTGCTGTGGCCAAACCGTTGTGAAATACGGTAGAATCGGTGATTGTGCGTTGTGTGCTGGCCCCACCTGAGCGGGTCTGCCGGGAAATAATGCCATGAATCCGATAGTTCATAAGGCGCAGCAGTCCCAAATTCGTAAGGATTTACCGAATTTCCGTCCTGGAGATACGGTGCGGATCAACGTGCGCTTGAAGGAAGGCGAGGGCGACAAAGAGCGCATCCAGCCATTCGAGGGCGTGGTCATGAGCCGCCGAGGGGAGTTGCTGGGTGAATCCTTCACCGTGCGCCGCGTGAGTTTCGGCATTGGCGTCGAGCGTATTTTCCCGGTGCATTCGCCGATGATCAGCTCGATCGAAATCGTGCAGGCGGGGCGGGTCCGGCGCGCGAAGCTGAACTATCTGCGCCAGCGCAAGGGCAAGGCCGCGAGAATTAAGCGCGCTGAGAAAGCCGAGACTCCAACGGAAGCCACCGCCGCAGCAGCCGCAAAGTAACCTCCGCGAAAAATTGTTTTTGAAATCAGCCCGTCCCGAGAAATCGCGACGGGGTTTTTGAGGGTGTGCAAAGAATGCAGGTGGAAGCTTGTGCCGCCCGACGATCCCTGTGCTAAAATCCCGGGCCGATGGGAAGACTTTGCTGCTCGCGGTACGAGCGCGAAGCGCGGCAGTGCGGGTGGCTGCGCGTCGCTGGACTTGATGAAGCGGGACGGGGCTCGCTGTTTGGTCCAGTGGTCGCTGCCGCCGTCATTCTGAATCCGCGGCGCCGCATCGTCGGCCTGGACGACTCCAAGAAACTCACTCCTGATCGTCGCAGCGAATTAGCTCCGCGCATACGCGACCACGCGCTGGCGTGGGCCATCGCCGAAATTGATGCCAGCCGCATTGATGCGTGGAATATTTATCAAGCGAGCCGCCAAGCGATGATGGCTGCGGTGTCGCAACTCAATCCCTTGCCGGATTATCTGCTGCTGGATGCGATCGAAATTGATCTTCCTATCGAACAGAAGGCGCTGATCCACGGCGACGCCCGTTCGGTTTCGATCGCGGCGGCTTCGATTCTGGCAAAGACAGAGCGCGACCGGCGAATGCAGGAGTTCGATCAGCTGTACCCGCAGTATGGACTGGCGCAGCACAAGGGATACGGGACGCCGGAGCACCTGGAAGCGCTGCGGCGCCACGGGCCTACCCCTCTCCACCGCTTTTCGTACGCTCCTGTTCGCGAATCTGGCTGCTGGGCTTCCGGCGCCACTCAAGACCCGTTGCCGCTCGGCCTACCGACCGACTACCTGAGCGACTAAACGCACGCAAGGTTAACAATCCTGCTCCTAAGTCGAAATGCGTCGCATCCAACCCCTGGATAGGTGAACGGCTGAGATCGTGGTACGCTTTCCGAAGGTTTCCCCGGGGTGGCTGATGGCCCGGTCGAAGCCTCGGCCTGCGTGCGGTTCCCAGCCCACCGCGGGAGTGAAAATGAGAGTTCTGTTCGTGCACCCCAGCCCGCTGATGTATTCAAAGATATATCTGCGCCTGGAGCCGCTCGGGCTTGAGTTGGTGGCGGAATCAGCACGCAAAGCCGGACACCAAGTGCGGTTGCTCGATCTTCAGGTGTTCCAGCAGCGCGACTACTATCGCATCATTCGTGACTGGAAACCGGAAGCGGTGGGTTTCTCGCTGAACTATCTGGCCAATATTCCAGAAGTGGTGGACCTTGCCAAAGAGACGAAGCGATTGAAACCGGATTGTTTCGTCTTTGCAGGGGGTCACAGCGCTTCGTTTACCGCCAAGCAGGTTCTCGCGCACGCCGACGGCGCCATCACGTGCGTCGTCCGGGGCGAGGGCGAAGAAATCACACCTCAGGTGCTGGCCGCTGCGCATGATCCAGAGAAGCTTCACACACTGCCTGGCGTAACGAGCATTTATGGCGACGGCTCCGCACCGCGATTAGTTCACGACTTGAACGCTTTGCATCCCGCACAGGACTTGCTCGCCAAGCGCCGCAAATACTTTATCGGTGTGCTGGATCCTTGCGCTTCGATCGAGTTCACGCGAGGTTGTCCTTGGGATTGTTCGTTTTGCAGCGCGTGGACATTTTACGGACGGAATTACCGGCAGCTAGGGCCGGAGGTGGCAGCGGAAACATTGGCGCGGATCCAGGAGCCTGGCGTTTTCATCGTGGATGATGTCGCGTTCATTCATCCGGAGCACGGCAACGCGCTCGCGGAGGAAATTGCACGCCGCAACATCAAAAAGCAGTATTACCTGGAGACGCGCGGAGACGTACTGCTGCGCAACAAGGAAGTGTTCCGCACCTGGAAGCGGATGGGGTTGAAGTACATGTTCCTGGGAATTGAAGCGATTGATGACGAAGGACTGAAAGCGCATCGAAAACGCATCACCATCAAGAAGAACATCGAGGCGCTCGAATGCGCGAGAGAGCTGCACATTCACGCAGCTGTAAATATCATCGCGGACCCGAACTGGGACGAACGGCACTTCCAGGCGGTGCGGGAATGGGCACTCTCAGTGCCCGAGATTGTGCACGTAACGGTGAACACGCCTTATCCAGGCACGGAAACATGGGTGACCGAATCGCGCAATTTCACCACCCGCGATTACCGACTGTTTGATGTGCAGCACGCGGTTCTGCCGACCAAGCTGCCGCTCGCGCAGTTTTACGAGGAGTTGGTGAAGACGCAGCAGGTATTGAATCAGAAGCACTTGGGATTTGCGGCGCTGAAAGATACCTTCGTGATGGCAGCGGGATTCTTAGCCAAAGGCCAAACCAACTTCGTGAAGATGCTGTGGAAATTTTCCAGCGTATACAACGCGAAACAGCAGTTTGCGGATCATCACCGCGAAGTGAAGTACCCGATCACGTTGCCCTCGGCGGCGCCAGCCGGCCGCGTGGACCAAACGCTCCTATACATTCACAAGCCCGAGCCCGCGCATGTCGCTAGTCCAGCGCGTACCGGATAAGCGGGCCTAGATTCGTCCGCAGAATTGGTGTGCGGGCCATGTTTCCTCGGAGCATGCCCGAATTGCAAGCAATCCATACTTTTACTTATCGCTTATTCGAACGGAGAATTTAATGCGTTGGTATGGAGACGGGCTGGAGCAGAAAATCAGGTTCGCGTTCATCGTCGCGATTGCCGTGACTATGTTCGTGGTTTGGAATCCATCCGTACTGGCACAACAAGACAACATGCAGGACATGCCCGGGATGGATATGCAACACAGCAATGCGGAGGAAAGCCCCGAGGTGCTGGCGAGGAGAGCCAGCGATAAGAAGGAAAGCGAATTCAATCATCATCTGGCCGGGTTGCTTGTAGGGTTGGCCGGAGTGTTCTTGTTGACGCAAGACCAGTTGGCAAAACATTGGCCCGCAGCGCGTTACGTGTGGTCCTGGTGTTTTTTGGCTGCGGGCATTTTCCTGATGGTTTTCAGTGATACTGAAATATGGCCGTTTGGCAGCCAAAGCTTTTGGTATGCAATTACCCATAATCCCGAAGATCTGGAGCACAAGACGTTCGCGGTGATATTGCTCGCGCTGGGAACCATCGAACTACAGCGAGCTCGCGGGCGGCTCGAGAGCGCGTGGAGCAAGTGGGCGTTCCCAGTGGTTGGCACGTTCGGTGCAGTGCTGCTGCTTTTTCACCACCACACAGCGGGGATGCACGGTGCGCACCACATGGAGACGATGGAGCACATTCAAAATCAGCATCGCGCGTTTGCGGCCACCAGCGGAGGGATCGCGCTGACGAAGGGCTTGTCGGAAGTACACACGAGCTGGCAGCAAGTCTTCCGGAAAATGTGGCCGACGCTGCTGATAGTGCTAGGTGTGCTGCTGATGATGTACACCGAATAATAGTATGTGGGTACGACACTCCGCGTCGCGCTGAAAGTGTTATAGAGGGAGGGTGGCGACCACGGTCGTGCCTTCGGGCGTAGAAAGAAGTTCGAGAGTGCCGGCGAGCTGATTGACGCGTTCGTTCATTCCGCGCAGGCCGACACCCAATGTGCCCAGGGAATTCTTGGCAGGCTCCCAAAGGTCCGCGGGAATTCCCTTTCCATTGTCTTTAACTTCTAGGCTCACGTTTCCGTCCTGGCAGCTAATACGAACGTCCGCTCGCTGGCCACCGGAATGCCGGTGAACATTGGTCAAGCTCTCTTGAAGGATGCGAAAGATGGCGAGTTCCACGTCGCGAGGCATGCGGTCGCAGGTATGCGCGATGTCGAGCGAGGTCTGAATGCCGCTGCGTTTCGTGAAGCCTTCCAGGTACCACGGGACGGCGGTCTTCAGACCCATTTCCTCGAGCATCGGCGGATACAAAAGATAGGAAATGGTGCGTACTTCGGTTAGCGATTGGTCAACCAGGCGCACACAATCCGACACGTGCTTCTTAGCTGCCCCGGTCGAGGGAAGACTCAGGTCGAGCAAATCGAGACCCATCTTCAAAGCCGCGAGATATTGGCCGAAGCTGTCGTGCAATTCCCGGCCCAGGCGGCGCCGCTCCTCGTCCTGCATGCGGAGAAGATGGCCGGAAAGTTCGCGCAAGGCCTTCTCGGACTCGCGCAACTTATGTTCCACGGCTATGCGCTCGGCGATTTCCCTGTCCAGTTCTTCTTTAATCTGCTGCAAAGCCGTGAGAGCTTGTTCCTTCTGTTGCAGCTGCGCGATCTTGCGATGTCGGTCCGCTTTCGTATGTAAGCCGGTATAACCCTCGGCGGGAATTACATCGCTGTGGCCGTCGCAGATCTTCAGGAAGGACTCGCGGTGTTCTCCGCGGGAGAAACCTTGCAGGGAATATGCACAGCGAAGGGAGAAAGCATGAGTCTTCGCCAAGTCGTTCCAAAGTTGCTCGAGGCGAATCGCGGCGTCGGCCTTGCCCTCATCCCAGAGCAGCGCGACCATTTCTCCGAACGCGGCAATCGCGGGCTGTTCGGAACCCACGGCCTGCTTCGCTTTATGGATATATCCGCCCATCCGTTCAGCGAACCGCGCCGCGTTGGGATAACCTTCGATCATGAATTTGGAGAGCGTATCGGCGGCATCCAGGACGATATAGCGGCCTTCCGCGACAGCCTTTGTGGTGTCCAGGCCTCGCGCGCTCAGTCGTTGAGCAAGACCATCCCGGTGCGCTTTTGTGGCTATGACCAGGGCAGCCTGTTGTGCTTCCAGAGAAGAGCTGATGAATGGGGCCAGTTCGTCAAGCAGGTAGGAGTCTTCTGAATAGAACTGAACGACATGAGCTTGGTGCTGGTTCGCCGAGTGCGCCACGGACCCCAGCGCCCGTGCACCATCTCCAAGCGGCGTGGGATCCAAGCTGGCAGGTTTGATCGCGCCCATCCTTTTCTCCTGATCAACGTTCGTCGCGCTTTCAGCACGTTAAGGCAAGTGTAAGTCTTCGGAAGGCAACGATGTGGACAGCCTAGGTGCTTCTCGTGGACCGAGCAATACATCGAACGCTGTAGTTCCAGGGCCCAAATAAAGGAGCATGGCTGGCCAGGCGTCGGAGCACCAGTAAAGCAGGCAGAGCTTCTTGGGGAAATCAGGGCAGGACGAGTGCCAGGGTCGCGACACGGGCGTGGGTGCCTGACCCAGACCGGTTCTAAGGATCGCGCCCTCGCGGGAAAGGCACTGTTATCGCCTTTGGCACCTACCCCCTTGTGGCGCGTTGCTCCTTGTTTTTAGCGCGTGCTAACCTTCATGGCTAAGCCGTCTGTACGGCTAAGAAGCGCTGCCCGGGTAAGTGGGGCGGGCAGATCGAAAGCGTCCATGGCCTTCAACAAAAGCAAAGCGCTGGAAAACGCGCTGAAATTCCTCAACCAGGGCAAGGTCGCCCAGGCCATTGGCGAATACCAGCTAATTCTTCGCGCGGACCCGAAAGACCAAGCCACTTTGATGACCGTCGGCGATTTGTTCGCTCGCCAGGGAGACATGACGCAAGCCATCGAATACTTCGAACGGCTGGCGCAGGTCTATCTGAATGACGGCTTCAACAGCAAAGCGATCGCCATATACAAAAAGATCGCCAAGCTGGCGCCGAATGAACTGGCACCGCTCGAGCGTTTGGCGGATTTGTACGTGCAGCAAGGAGTGCTGAGCGAGGCGCGGCCGCTCTTCCTGCAGATCGCCGAAGCGCACCTGAAGGTAAATCACTCGCAAAAAGCAGTGGAGGTGCTGCACCGCTTGCTGGAAGTGGAACCGGAGAACCAGCGTGTGCAGATGCGCCTAGCAGAGCTGTACGGCGTAATGGGGCAGAAGAAAGAAGCGGCGCTGACGTATCAGACCTACGCCCTGCGGCTCTTTGAACGCGGCGAGGCGGATGAAGCTGGAAAATTAGTAGAGCGCGCGCTGGAAGTGGACCCCGGTAATGCGTCCGCGATCCTGCTGAAAGCCAAGATCCTGCATGCCGCGAACAAACTTGATCAAGCTGTCGCGATTTTGGGCAAGCATCCGGAGGCGGAATCTGGCGGGGATGTCACCCACCTGCTCGTGGACTACGAGCTTCGCGCCGGACATGCCGATCATGCAGCGGCACGGGCGCGCAGGCAACTCGCGCGAGGCCACGAGCATTGCACGCTGCTCCATAAAGTGACCGAGACGATGATCGAAAGCGGGCAGGCGGATCAAGCGCTGCCTTTGCTCGCGGAATTGCGCGCGCCAATGATTGAAGCGGGCGCGCAGGATAATTACCTGAAAGCACTTTCCAGCGCCTGCGAACGGCTTCCCGGTCGCACCGAGCCGCTTGAGACGCTCGTTGATTTCTGCAGGACCACGAGCGATCCCTTCCGGCTGAATGCGGCTTTGGGCCAGCTTTCGGACGCTTATGCCGCGCAGGAAAATTTCCCGCGCGCAGAAGAATTGCTGGTGGAGCTGGTGGAGCGCAACAAGAACGATGAGCGCATGGTGGAAAGGCTGAATCAGCTGCGCGCAAAGGCCGGCGGATCATCGGTCACGGCGGCATCCACCGAAAGCATACACGTGAGCGCCGCGAGCGAGCCGGCGCCGGCCGCGAGCTTGCTGGAAGAAGAGCCCGATCGCAAGTTGGTCCCGCCGACGCAGCCGGCAATTCTGGAAGAAGCGATTGACGAAGAAACGCAGCGATACGTTGCGCAGGCACTGACGGACGTCGACCTGTTTTCCAGCTATGGCCTGACGCAGAAGGCTACGCATTTGCTGGAAAACGTGCTGCAGCGCGCGCCGCGGCATACTCCAACGCTCGAAAGATTGCTGGACCTGCACTTGGGCGCGGGCAACGACCGGCGGACCGCGGAATTGGCGGCGCAGCTTGAACAGATTCACCGCGAGCGCAACGATCACGTTAACGCGGACCGGTTTTCAGAGCTGCGGCAGCGATTCTCGAAGGTCGCTGGACTGACGGCCGCGGATATGCCAGCGGCTCCGGCGATAACGGCACCGCCCACTGCCACCGAAGTTCCTGCGGCCGCGGTGGGCTCAACGACTGCGTCCGAAGCGGTCGCGCTGCCGGCTCAGGCATCCGTGACAGCACCCGCGGAGTTGCCGCCATTTGAGATTAGGCCTACTCCGCCACAGGCCGCCGATCCTCCCGCGACGGCTTCCGCGCCGATCGAATTCGAAATTCCTCTCACCGAACTGGAGGCCGAGCCTGCGGACGAAGGTGCAGTCGCGCCGATTCCAATCGAGGAACCACCGGCGCCAGCGGTTCCAGTGGCCGCCGCCGCGGAAGCTGGACACGCGGCGGAACCGGTGCCAGCTGTGCCCGCAACAGCCGGCGAGGAATTGGACCTGTCGGACGAATGGGAAGCGATCTCGGCTGAAGTGGGAGAGGCGCCTGCTGGCGCGAACGAAGTATCCGCTGTTGCTCAAAGCGAACTAGATCCGGTGGTGACGCCGGAACCGGTGTCCAGCGAATCCCAGGAAATTGAAGCTGCACCGATATCCGCGCCGGCTGAGGAAACCGTCGCGCACACGCACGCGGATTCAGACTACGACACGAAGGTGCCGCATTTCGAGATCGATGCGAATGTCGCGCAAGCAGATTTGACGGCGGAAGCGACAACGACGGCAACGCCGTCTGAATCCGACCCGCAACCGACGATTGAAATTGTGGAAGAACCAGCCGAACAAGAGATCGCCGAGCCAGTTCCATCGGTTCAGGCCGAGGCGCAGCCCGAGTCTTTGCTGGACTTTCTCAACGAGCCTGCGCCGGAGATGGCGGCAGAGACGGCTGCGCCCAGCAGTCACGAAATCGAATTGGAACTTACGCCCGAGCCGGTTTCCAAGCGGGATAGTGCGGAGCCCGCCACTACGGACGATTTCATAAGCGAACTTGTTGCGGAACTCGACGATCTAGAGGCGCCGGCCGCCCAGAAGGCCGCGGAACCAGCCGTCTCGGCAAGTCCCGACGAAACGCACGCGCTTTTACAGGAAGTATTCGCGCAAACGAATCTCCCGCCGATGGAGCCGATTGCTCCTGCAGCACATGCGGGAGCGTCGAACGGAACAGCGAATGGCACGGGCGCGGCTTCGGCGGAAACCCTGAACGAGCTAGCGGAAGTGTTCCAGGAATTCCGCACCGAGCTCGGCGAAATGGGCGAAGAAGACGAAGACCTGGAGACGCACTACAATCTAGGGATCGCTTACCGCGAAATGGGATTGCTGGATGAAGCGATCGGGGAGTTCCAGAAGGTCGCCAAGGCCGTGCAGAAGGGCAAACCATTCCCGTATGAGATGAATTGTTCCACAATGCTGGGGCTGTCGTTCATGGATAAGGGCGAGCCCAAGGTAGCTTCACTGTGGTATCAGCGCGCGCTGCAGGTGCCTGGCCTCGAAGAAGAATCCATTCTAGCGCTGCGCTACGACCTGGCGATGGCACTCGAGTCCGCCGGCGAATCCGACGCTGCGCTCGATAGTTTCCGGCAAGTTTACGCGGCGAACATAGACTACCGCGATGTGGCCGACCGCATTGCCACGCTGCAGAAGCACTAACCGCGATTTCTCCTCGCGATTGAAAACTTCGGTTCCAGGACGCGCTGATACGTGAAGACTCCCGCACTCTTTTCACCGGGATTGCTTGGCGCGGCCAGCCGCGACGGTCGAAATTTTGGCAAAGCCGGCGGCGCGCCGGCCTGGGGCCGGCAGGCACTCCAGAAAGTTCCGCGCAGCGTCGGCATTCCTGGTCTGCGGACGGCATCTTCGTACGAATACAAATGCGCGGCTGTTGTTGCCAGCCCCACGATAATCTCCCATAATCTTACCTTCGATTATGACTCGACTTCTGCGTGTGGTGCTGCTGCTGCTCTGGCTGGAGCTGGGACTGATGCTGATCCTGGTGCCGTGGTCCGACATGTGGGACATAAACTATTTCCTGTATCAATATCCCGCGCTGGGATTGATCATGAAGAATCCCTACCTGCGCGGCGCGGTTTCAGGCTTGGGCTTGATGAACGTGCTCTTCGCGCTCGAAGCATTTCGCCGCCGGACGTCCACCGTTGTTACGCGCACCTAAGGCACCCATCGTTTGCTACGTAACCGACCGCAAATCGCTCGGCGCCGCCCGCGCTGGGGTGGGTCTACTGGCCAGCATTCAAATGGCACTGGATGCGGGAGCGGACTGCGTGCACATCCGCGAGAAGGACATGCCCGCGCGCGAACTCGTTGAATTGGTGCGAGCCGCGGTGCAGGCGGGAAAGGCGCGAGGGAGCGCGGCGGATGCGGGCGCGACTCCGCGCGTCATGGTAAACGACCGATTGGACGTGGCGCTGGCGGCGGGGGCGGCGGGTGTTCATCTTGGCCGTGAATCGGCGAATGCCCGGGACGTGGCGAGCTGGTCGAGGAGCGGGAATGCTCCGGCGGACTTTTTAGTCGGCGTCTCCTGCCACCGTCTTGAAGAGGCGCGTGAAGCAGAAGGCGCGGGCGCGAACTACATTTTTTTTGGACCAGTGTTCGATACGCCGTCGAAGCGAGCGCTAGGTGAGCCGCAAGGTCTAGCGAGTTTGGCTCGCATTTGCGGGAGCGTGCGCATCCCGGTGATTGCGATTGGCGGAGTGGATGAGAGCAACGCCCCAGAATGCGTTCGCGCGGGCGCAGCGGGAATCGCGGCAATCCGGATGTTTCAGGAGGCGCGCGACGCGCACGCGCTGAAGAGCGCCGTGCGAAAAATCCAGCAGTGTGCTGCTTGAAACGGATCCGTTGACTACGCGCTCAGCCAGCGGCCTACGGGTTGCAGTTGTTCGTTGTGGTCGCAGATCACTTTGATGACCGCGGTGATGGGGATCGCCAGCAGCAGGCCGATCCCGCCCCAGAGGAATCCGAAGAAGAGCAAGGAGACGGTCAAGGCCAAGGCGTTCAAGCGGACGCGCCAGCCAACCAGCGCGGGAACCAACAGGTTATTCGCAACGAAATGAAGGAATGTAAGCATGGCAAACATGCCGATGAACGGACCGGGCGTGTTGAATTTTTTCAAACCGATCACGAGCGGAGGCAGCCAGGAGAGCACCACGCCCAGATAGGGGATCAAATTGGCGAGGCCCGAAACCAGAGCGAGAAGGAACGGAAAATCGAGTCCCATGAACCAGAAAAACAGCCAACTCGCGAGGACCAGAATCAACCCGACGAGCGCGGTGCCAACCACGTAACTGCGCAACACTTGCGTCACATCCGAAAGAGTCTCTTTCACTTCCGTGCGTTGCGTCGCGGGAAATAGCTGCATGGTGGCGTGCCACACCTGCCGCTTCGCGGCGAGCATAAAAAAAAGAAGGAAAGGAACAAAGGTCGCGGCGAGCATGACCTCATAGAGTGAGCTCAGTTTGGCGAGCAAAGCCTGGCGCACCGGGTGTGATTCCGCGACCGCGACAAGGTGCGCCCCATCCGGAGTGCCCGGCTCGATTTCGGAAACATGCGCTTCGAAGGATTCCATTCTTTGCCCCACATAGTTCGCGACGGCGTGGAGAGGCTTGCGATACGTGGGCCAGTCCCGGCCGAATTGGTCCACGCGCTCAACCAAGCTCCAGGCCACGACCAGCATGGCGGCAATCGTAAGCAGCACCACAAGAAGAGAACCGAGCGCGCGGGGAATGTGCCATTCCTCCATCCAATTGACGACGGGATCCAGGAAATAGGCGAGCAGGACGGCAACCAGCAACGTCACCAGCACCGAAGAGGCCCAGTAACAGAACGCGACAACGATTCCCGCCGCGATGATTTTTCCGCTGGCGCTGCTGGCGGAAACGACCTTGGTATCCTCGAGGGGCATGGCGGTACGATAACACAGCCGAAGCTTCGCGAATAACGCTGTGCCCGCGCGTGCACTGGCCCGAGGGGCCAGGCGCGAGCGAACGGAATTGCCTGCAAACGGCGGGAGCGGCTGAATCGCGCGGGGATGATAGAATCGCGTGCGCGATTTTTTCGGCGCGAAATTCTGAACCATGCCTAAACAACTCTTCGGAACCGACGGCATTCGCGGCGTGCCGGGCGAATTCCCGCTCGACGACGCGACATTGGACCGCGTAGGCCTCGCGCTCGGGAACTATCTTAATTCGAACGGGGCGTCGCCCGACCCTTCACAGGGAACTCGCCCGCGAGTCCTGATCGGCCGTGACACGCGCGAGTCTGGGCCGCACATCGCCGAACGCATCGCGCGGGGACTGGCCGCGGCAGGGGCCGAGCCGGTTTCCGCCGGCGTGCTGACCACGCCGGGGGTGGCGTGGCTGGTGAACTGCGAAGGCTTTGCCGCGGGGGTGGTGATTTCCGCGTCCCACAATCCCTATCATGACAACGGGGTGAAATTGATCTCCGCGACGGGCATGAAATTTCCGGATGCCGTCGAAGCAGTCCTGGAGGAAACGATTCTCGCGCCTCGTGAGACTCTCGACCCTCCCACCGGGATCCGGCTTCACGACAACGAACAAATTGACGACGACTATCTTGACGGATTGCGCGAGAGCGCGCTGCCCAGGGCGAAATTTGCGGGGATGAAAATCGTTTTGGACTGCGCGAACGGCGCGGCCAGCAAGCTTGCTCCGCGATTGTTTCGTTCGCTAGGCGCGGAAGTGACGGCGATGAACGACAAACCGGACGGACGAAATATCAATGCCGGTTGCGGCTCATTGCATCCTGAAGCGATGCAAAGGCGGGTGGTGGAGGCCGGCGCGGCGTTGGGCGTGGCGTTTGATGGCGACGCGGACCGCGCGATTTTCTCGAGCGCTTCGGGCAGGCTCGTGGATGGCGATGGAGTGTTGCTGATCGCGGGGCGTTATCTGAGATCCGCGGGGAAACTGAAAGGCGACGTGATCGTGGGAACCACCATGGCGAACCTGGGATTGCAGCGCGCGCTGGAAAAATCCGGACTGAAGCTGGCGCGGACGGCCGTGGGTGACCGTTACGTGCTCGAAGAGATGCGACGCATCGGGGCGAACTTGGGTGGCGAGCAGTCAGGGCATATTTTGTTTTTGGATGACGCGACGACGGGCGACGGAATGTTGACGGCGGTGAAGATTGCTTCGATCGTGTCGCTGAGCGGGCCGTTGGATACGCTTGTCGCTGATTTGAGGATTTTCCCGCAGAAGATTGTGAATGTGCGCGTAAGAGCGAAACCGCCGCTGGATTCCCTGCCGGAAGTTTCGCGCGAATTGGCTGAGGCCGAGAAGGCGCTGGGCAATTCCGGACGCGTGGTAGTGCGCTATTCGGGCACCGAGCCGCTCGCGCGCGTGATGGTGGAAGCCGACGACGAAGACGACGTCCGCCGGTGGACCAATGCGCTAGCGGGCGCACTGCGCGCGGCGATCGGGGCATAGAGCCGGTAAATCGTGTCGCCCATACATCTGCAAGAAACCGCAGAACCCAGGTACTAATCCTAGAGCCAAAACGCTTAGGAATCGGCACAACACCAGTCGGCGCTGGCAGGCTGCAGGTGTCTTACTTGCGATTCATCTCCGCATTCGGGAACTTTTTGGGCCCTCGCGACATTCTAAGGGTAAGGGGCGGGCCGTGACTTTGCGGCGAGGACCAAAGACGGGCATTGGGTGCCCAGCCGAGCATGAACAGCGACGAGCAGCTCGTTCTTGAATTCCAACAGGGGTCGCGGGAAGCGTTCGTCGAGCTATTTGAGCGCTACCGCGAACCAGTGTACGGGTTTTTTCGGCGGCGCCTCGAGGATCCCGGGCGCGCGGAAGAGTTGGCGCAGGAATGTTTTCTGGCGCTTTTACAAAACGTGAAAAGGTACGAGCCGCGCGCGAGTTTTCGTAGCTATTTATACGGCATCGCGATTCGTCTTGTTGCCGCGGAGCGGCGCAAGGCTGGGCGCGAAGTGGCGGAGAACGAGAACTTAGATGAGCGAACCATGGAAGGTGGCGCAGCGGAGGGCCGCGACGCCGGGATTTGGGTACGCCAGGCGCTTGAACATTTGGGAAAAGACGAGCGCGAGATCTTGATGCTGCGGGAGTACGAACAATTAAGCTATGAGGAAATCGGCGCGCTGCTGCGCGTGCCGGTGAATACGGTGCGTTCGCGATTGTTTCGCGCGCGTATGGCGCTGAAAGAGCAATTGATCCCGGTGAAGGATTGAGGCCGAGGTGGTAATTATGGACCGTTCCTTACAACACGCGTTTGATGCCGAGCAGATCATGGCGTATCTCGACGGCGAATTGGAGCCGCAGCGAGCGGCGGCGCTGGCGGCGCATCTGGTGGGCTGCGGCGAGTGCCGAGAAGTGGCGAAGGGATTTCGCGCGGTCTCCGAGCGAATGCTGAATCTCGAAGTGGAGCCTCCCTCTGCGGGCATCAGCGACACGGTATTCACGGCGCTGGATTTTCCTAATTCTCCGAGCTCCGCTACCACGGATCACGCCCGGTATCGCATATCTTGGAACTGGCGGCGTTTATTTGCGCGTCCGCGCGCGTGGGCCATTGCGGGAGCCGTGGCAATGGTTGCGATTTTGGTGATTGCGATACCCAGTGCCTTGCGACAGCGCACCGTCGCCATCCATGGGCGAAATGTGGACGGGCTGGAGCGGTTAGAGCAAACGGATGTGGACTCAGCGGTGATTAGCCCGGCCCCCGCGGCTCAAACGGCCGCAAAGAGCAAGTTGCCGGTGTTCGGCGGCAGCCTCGGCGATCACGCGACGACCTCAGTTTCCGTTGACGGACGGGCTGTTGACGATGAACTTCACGCCCCCGAAACTGTGGGACCGATGATCGCACAGACGGCGTCGCTGAGCATCGTAGCTGCGAATTACGACGAAGCGAGCGCGGCGATCGATGGGCTGGCCACGGCGCATGGCGGCTACGTCGAAAAGTTGGACGCCAAGGCGCAGACCGGAAGTGGGCGAGAGCTTTCCGTAACGCTGCGGATTCCGGCGAAGCAGCTCGACGGCTTCCTCGCGGATTTGCGAAAGCTTGGCCACCTGGAGGAGGAATCGCGCGAAAACGAGGAAGTGAGCGCGCCATACGTGGATTTGCAGGCGCGGCTGAAGAACGCGCGGGCGACCGAACAGCGGCTGATCGAACTGCTCGGCACGCGCACCGGGAAGCTGTCAGAGGTGCTCGATGCCGAACGCGAATTGGCGCGCATCCGCGGAGAAATTGAGGGCATGCAGGGGCAGAACGCGGTTCTGGTCCATCGGGTGAGCTATGCGACAGTGCAGGTCGAGCTGAGCGAAGTATATCGCGAGCGGCTGAGCACGACCGCCAAGGGAACCAAGATCTGGAACGCGCTCGTCGAAGGGTTCGGAAACCTAGAGGACGGCGCGGTGTCCGTGCTGGTCTTCCTGCTGGCCTACGGACCGTCAATCCTGTTCTGGCTGGCCGTTCTGATGCTTCCCGCATGGCTTGTTTGGAGACGGTTGCGGCCTCGCGAGCAGGCTTGAGCCGTCGGAATCTTCCAAAGAACATAGAAAATCGCCACCTACCTTTCAGAAACTGGAGGTTGATCCCCGAAAAACATAGGCTCCAGAAACCCTGTGCGAGCTAACCCCTGTTGGCACATCGCGTCGACGCTTTAACGGGACGTCGCTCGTACTGGCACTTGGCGTGCAACCCACCTACCGGCTGTCTCTTATCCCGGGGTGGGCCGGTTTCGCCGCGCCGAAGCCGGAACTAGGGGTAGAGCATATAGAGGGGCCCGACGGGGCCCCTCTTTTTTTTCTGCGGACGCGCGGATCCGTTGATCGTTGACGGATTGGTGGAATGGCTGGGCTATCGCGTTGCCCGGGCTAGTTCGCTATGCTGTAATACTCTCGGTTCTCGCATACCCTCTCAAACATGGAATCCAGCGCGGCATTCTTCGTTCTGCTCGGCGCATTCTTTCTGATCGGTATACCTGTGCTCGCGATCGCGGCCTACGTGCGCGCCGGCGAGCTAAGAAAACAAGTGCTTACGGAAACACCGCAGGTCATCGCCCGGATTTATGCGCTGGAGCGCCAGCTGACGCAGATCGAAAAGGCCCTTGGGGCGCTCGGCGGTTCAGCCGCCGTCGCGCGGCCGGACGCGCCGGCGGCCCCCACACCCGCGATTACCCAGGAAATTCCGCCGCAAGCGAGCCCCCGAGTGCTGTCGCAGATGGACGTATGGTCTACCGGCGCTGAGCCGGCCGCGCCGCCCACATGGCCAACGCAAAAACCAGCGCCCATTCGAGAGCACCTGCCAACGCTATCCATGCCTGCCTCAGCGGCGAGCATGCCGAGTGCGCGCGACGAAGGAAACTTCGAAGCTGTGATTGCGGGGCGCTGGCTGAATTACGTGGGGATCCTGGCGCTGCTGTTTGCGGTGACGTTCTTTTTGAAATATGCGTTCGACAACAATTGGGTGGGGCCTCGCGGGCGAGTGGGAATTGGACTGCTGATGGGCAGCGCGCTTTATCCCGGGAGCCACTGGCTGCTCGACCGCGGATATAAGTATTTTTCGGAAGGGATCGCGGGGCTGGGAGCGGCGGTGCTCTATCTCTCGCTGTGGGCGGGTTGGCACTACTACGCGATCTTCTCGCAGTCCACGGCGTTCGCGCTGATGATCGTGGTCACCGCGGCGACCATGATCGTCGCCGTCGGCCGCAACTCCGAGCGAATTGCGTTTCTCGCGCTAATCGGCGGGTTGCTTACGCCGATGCTGGTCAGCACGGGCGAAAACCACGAAGTCGCGCTGTTCACCTACCTCACGATACTCGCTGCCGGCGTGCTGGGCATCGCCTGGGTGCGCAATTGGAAATCGCTGCCGCCGGCGCAGTTTGCAGCCACGCTGATTTATTTCTGGGGATGGTACAGCGATTTTTATCGCAATGACGAACTGACGACGACGATCGTTTTCGCGACGGTATTTTTTGTTTTGTTCGCGGCGCTGCCGGTGGTGCGCAGCTGGCGCGAAGGCGACCTGTCCGGCCTCGAATCTGCGATCGTGCTGATCAATTCGCTGGCCTACCTGGTCGCGCTGCGGGAAATGCTCTGGCCGCAGAACCGTTGGGCGTTAACTGCGGCGGTGTTGCTACTCGCGGGGGCACATTTGGGCGCGGAGCGCTTGCTGCCGGAAAAACGAGGCGGCGAATTACGCGTCGCGCGGATTTTGTATGCAGGGCTGGCGCTGACGTTCCTGACCCTCGCGATTCCCATCCGCCTCGACGGGCGCTGGATCACGATCGCCTGGGCGATAGAAGGCGTAGTGCTCATATGGAGCGGGCTGCGCGTGCGTTTCGCCCCGATGCGCTGGGCGGGGTTCGTGATGTTTGGTGTGGTGGCCGGACGCTTAGCGGCGATTCAGATTCCGGGCGGCGATTTTTTGTTTAACCCCCGGTTCGCGACGTTGGCGATTGCCGTGGCGTGCATTCTCGCAGCTTGTTATTTCGCAGGCGCAGCGTCGCCGGAGCTCGGCGAAACGGAAAAAACAGCTTACCGCGTGGCGGCCATTGGCGCGAACGTGCTGGCGCTCGTGGCGCTGTCGCTCGAATTCTGGGACGTGTTTGGCCGCATGCCGTCGCTGGGAATTGACCGCGGACACGCGCAGCAACTCGCCCTTTCGATGCTGTGGCTGGTCTATGCGCTGGCATTGCTGGCGGCGGGGCTGTGGAAGAAGTCAGAAGCGTTGCGCTGGCAGGCGCTGGTGCTGCTGGGCGTGGTGATCGTGAAGGTATTTCTCTTCGACCTGTCGTTCCTCGAGAAATTCTACCGCATCGTTTCATTCGCGCTTCTGGGGTTGGCGCTGTTGCTCATTTCGTTTTATTACCAGCGGCAATTGATCGCGCGAAAGGCTGACGGCAAAACGTGAGCGTCAGAATGCAGCGAGGTTCGGCGCGACTTTGGAGTCTTTCTGCCGCGCTTTTCGCGGCATGGGCGATGCTGGCGGCTGCCCCGCTGCCTTCGGCGTGGAAGCATTGGCGCTATGCGCGTGCGATCGAGCTTCCGCCGACAGACGCGCCGCGGCTCGTAAGCGTTGTGGCGCCGTTGGAAATGTATTCCCGCGCCAAGCCGTGGCTGGCAGACATCCGCCTGATTGACGATCAGGGCGCGGAGGTCCCGTACGTGAGTTTCCGGCAGCAGGGAACATCGAACACGGCATCGCTGCCGTCCACTTTGCGGGAAAACAGCTTTACGGCAGAACAATTCACGCAACTCGTGGTGGATTTGGGCGCGCCTGCGCCGTTTCACAATGCCTTGCGCATCGACACAAGCGCGTCTGACTTTATCGAGTGGGTCCAGGTGGAAGCAAGCGACGATGGGCATGTCTGG
Source organism: uncultured Acidobacteriota bacterium (assembly GCA_963795005.1). GTDB lineage: Bacteria > Acidobacteriota > Terriglobia > Acidiferrales > UBA7541 > Palsa-295. The sequence continues at coordinate 148,401 of CAWCGE010000032.1, forward strand.
AGAATGGTGCAGGAGCGCGCGCCGATTTTCCGCTTCCGCAAAGACAATCACCAAGGCACGCAAACAGTGCACTATTCGGAAAATAACGCGCAGTATTTGCGCGTGCGGATTCTGGACGGCGAGAAGAAGTTCCTGGTAAGCGGCGCGAATGTATTGCACGAGGTCGCGGAACTCGCGGAACGCGTTCCGATGAAAATTGTTTTGTGGCCGGATGCAAATCAGCCGGCGGGTCGCAGTGTTTGGACCGCGGATGTGGGAGCGGCCGGCGCGCTGGCGACTGAAGTGCGGTTTGAGGTGGTGTCGCCGGCGGAATTCATTCGGTCGGTGAATGTTTCCAGCAGTGCCGACGGCAAGGATTGGGAGACGTTCAGCACCACGGAGATTTATCGCTACCGCCGCGGAGACGCGGAACTGGAGAAACGGTCGGTCGCCTTTCCATATGCCGCGCTGCAAACGCGGTATCTGCGTGTGGAAATCGTGAACGGGAATGACGCCCCTCTAGCAGGCGCCGCGCCGCAACTTTACATCACACCGCAGCACATTATTTTCGAGCAACAGCCTGGGCGAAGTTATTCCCTGATTTACGGGCAGGAACGTGCGGAGTCCGCGCAGTATGACCTGGGCCGGCGCGTGGACGCGAAGCAGATGGCCGCGGAGGTGACGGGGCAGGCCGGCCCGGAAGAAGTGAATGCGGATTGGGCGGATCCTCGCGCCTGGACCGAGACGCACGACATGTTTCTGTGGGTGGTGATGCTGGCCGCGGTGATGCTGATTGGGTATGCCGCGGTGCGGTCGTTGCGACGGTCAGCAGCGACCTCGAACCAGCAAGGCCAAGGCTAGGTCATGCCCGGCGACGATGAAATCTAGAAAGAGGCGGTTGAACGAGAACGACATCCGGAACGCCGCACCGAAAAAAAGGGCGGGTCTGAGACCCGCCCCTACGGTTACTTGTTTGAGTTTGTTGCCGCTTTTAGCTGCAGCCTGAGGTGCCGCCGCAGTTGGAGCATTTGTAGCAGCTGCCGTTCGGCGTCATCAGCATGCCGCACTCGGAGCAGGACGGCGCGTCGTCGATGGTGGCGCGCTGGCGCGTGGACATTTCCGGTTCCGCGTACTTTGCGGCGATCACGGGAGCGTTGGGAGACGGCTTCGTCGCGCTTTCTGCGGGCGACGCGAGAGCGACTTGCTCCGTGGTCACCGTGGCTTCGCCGTCCAGATAATCTGGTGAAATGAACTTTCCTCCGAGCCAGCGGCCGATGTAATCCACCACCGATTTCGCGTAGCGGATGTTCGGATTGCCGGTGTAGCCCGAAGGCTCAAAGCGCGAATTGACGAATTTATCCACCAGCGCGCGAAGCGGAACGCCATATTGCAGCGCGATCGAGACGGAGAGCGCGAAAGCGTCCATGATGCCGGAAAGCGTGGAGCCTTCTTTCGCCATCTTGATGAAGATTTCGCCGGGCGCGCCGTCTTCGTATTTGCCGACGGTGAGGTAACCCTCGTGTCCGCCGATCGAAAATTTATGGGTGATGGAATCCCGCTCGTTGGGCAGCTTGCGGCGCTTGGTGCGGTCGAAAAGCTCCTGCTGCGCGGGAGAGATTGCTTCGGCCTTCGCCGGAGCGGCGACTTCAGGAGCGCTCGCCGGTGCTGCAGCTTTTTCGTCCGTTTTCTTGCCCGCGGCCGATAGCGGCTGCGAGCGTTTGGAATTGTCGCGGTAGATGGCCACGGCTTTCAGGCCATATTTCCAGGACTCGATATAGGCCTGCATGATGTCTTCGACGGTGGACTCTTCCGGCATGTTGATGGTCTTGCTGATCGCGCCGGAAAGGAACGGCTGAGCCGCCGCCATCATGCGGAGATGTCCGCGCCAGGAAATCGAGCGGCCGCCACCCATGGGAGCAAGCGAGCAATCGAATACGGGAAGGTCCTGGTCTTTCAGGTGCGGCGCGCCTTCGATCTTGGCGTTGGCATCAATGTAGTCCACGATTTCGGAGACCTGCTCGGGCGAATAGCCGAGCTTCATCAAGGCTTGCGGCACGGTGTTGTTGACGATCTTGATGACGCCGCCGCCAACCAGCCTCTTTTGTTTCACCAGAGCGAGATCGGGTTCGATGCCGGTGGTGTCGCAATCCATCATGAAGCCGATGGTGCCGGTGGGAGCGAGCACAGAAACTTGCGAATTCTTGTAGCCGAACTTTTCGCCAAGCTCGAGTGCATCGTCCCAGGACTTCTTGGCGGCGCGGAGGAGCGTCGGTTGTACGTGCTCTTCTTTGATCGGCCGCAGCGAATCGCGATGCATACGCATCACGTCAATCATGGCTTCGCGATTGCGCAGGTACCCACCGAAGGGCCCCATGCGCTCGGCGATGCGCGCAGATTGAGCGTAGGATTCGCCGGTCATCAGCGCGGTGATGGCGCCGCAGAAATCTCGGCCGCCGTCGGAGTCGTAGGGAAGGGCAAGAAACATGAGCAGCGCGCCGAGGTTGGCGTAGCCGATGCCGAGCGGACGGTAATCGTGCGAATTGCGCGCGATTCTTTCCGTCGGGTAGCTGGCGTTATCCACTAGGATTTCCTGCGCGGTGATGGTGACGTCCACGGCGTCGGTGAAAGCCTCGGTATCGAACTGGCCGTTGGCGCCGAGGAATTTCAGCAGGTTGAGCGAAGCCAGGTTGCAAGCCGTATCATCCAGGAACATGTACTCCGAGCACGGATTCGAGGCATAGATGCGGTCGGTGGCCTTGCAGGTGTGCCAGCGATTGATGGTGGTGTCGTACTGCATGCCAGGATCGCCGCAGTGCCATGCGGAGTCCGCCATTTCGTGAAGCAAGTCGCGCGCGCGGAATTTCTCGCAGGGCTTGCCGTCATTGATGTTGCGGGTCCACCAGTCGCGGTCTTCCTCGACGGCGCGCATGAAATCGTCGGTGACGCGGACGGAATGGTTGGCGTTTTGGAAAAAGACGGAAGCGTAAGCATCGCCGTCAATTGAGGAATCGTACCCCTGTTCGATCAGGACGTGGGCTTTGCGCTCTTCCTTCATCTTGGATTCGATGAATTCCAAAATGTCCGGATGATCCGCGTTGAGGATCACCATCTTGGCGGCGCGGCGCGTCTTGCCGCCGCTCTTGATCACGCCGGCGAACGCGTCAAAGCCCTTCATGAAGCTGACGGGACCGGAAGCGATGCCGCCGCCCGAAAGCGATTCCTTGCTGCCGCGCAGTGAAGAGAAGTTCGTGCCGGTGCCCGAGCCCCACTTGAAGAGCATGCCCTCGGTCTTGGCCAGGTTCATAATCGAGTCCATGTTGTCCTGGACGGAGTTGATGAAGCAGGCCGAGCACTGCGGCTTGGCCTGGACGCCGACGTTGAACCAGACGGGCGAGTTGAAGGCTACTTTCTGCTCGACGAGCAGGTGAGAGAGTTCATCGTGGAAGATGTTCTTGGATTCGGTGGAGGCGAAATAGCCGCCTTCGTCGCCCCAGCGGACGATCGTATCAACGACACGTCCGATCAGCTGGCGCACGGAAGTTTCGCGCTCAGGAGTATTGGGCTTGCCGTGAAAATATTTGGAAGCGACGATGTTAGTGGCCGTCATGGACCAGGTCTTGGGAACTTCCACGTTTTCCTGGCGAAAAATTACCTGGCCCTTATCGTTTCCGATGAGAGCTGTGCGCTTTTCCCATTCGACTTTGTCGAAGGGAGAGCCTTTCCCGTCGGTGAAGCGGCGCTGGAATTCCAGCCCGGTCGTGCGACGCGTAACTTGATTTGTTTCCGTCATACCGTTCAAAGCTGTCCTGGTTTCCGCCATCTCTGCCTCCGCGCCGGCAGTCGTGCCGTCGAAATGTGAGCCGGGGAGCCGTGCGGGAGTGCCAACTGCTATTTTACTCCCAACCGCTGTCCCGTGGTGAGGTTGTGTGTACCGAAGTACACGGAGCATTTCGAAATTAGCCGGATTTTGGGACGGCAATATCCGGTTGAGATTGCCATCCGTTCCGAAAAAAGAGAAAAGCCCAGCTAAGCCGCGCAAATAAACTGGTGGCGCGGTGCGAAGTGGGGTGGTACCCCTCTGAGTTTTCGGTAGAACCCGGTCCGACCTTCACGCCGACCGGCACAGCAAACGACGCTGAGACCGGCTGGCGCTTCCCCCGAGTCTGGAAGCGCAGTATCGAAGGTTGTGGAAAAGTTGTCAAGGAAAATTCATACGGGGACTACAAAATGTCTGGGCAGCGGTGTCGAAAGTATCTATTTGTAGTGGTGGGCGCGCCGGATGACCCAGGACGATTTTTCCTTTTTGCGGCATCACATTCATTCCGCGCCGCTGGTCCTTTCCGTTCTCATTTTTCGTTCGCGATGCGGACGTGTTGCGAATTAAGACGTCTAATCGCTGGAGGCGCCATGCGGTCCGTTGTCCTGTCTCCAGTAACCTGTTTCAGAACAGGCAACACTCCCGGGATTGACATGAACGGCTGACTCGAAAAAAAATGATAATCAAAAGGCCATGACCATGCTAGCAATCGAGATACAAGGACTGACCAAGGACTACCCGGTCGGATTCTGGCGCAAGCGCATGCGCCGCTCACTGGATCATCTGACGCTACGGGTCGAAGAGGGAGAAGCGTTCGGATTCCTGGGGCCGAATGGCGCGGGAAAGACCACCACCATGAAGCTCTTGATGGGACTGATTTTCCCGACCTCCGGCACAGCGCGCATACGGGGGCGGTCAATCAGCGACGTGCGCATGCACCGCGAAATCGGCTACATGCCGGAGCAGCCTTATTTTTACGATTACCTGACCGCCCGCGAGCTATTGGATTACTTCGCGCGATTTTTCGGGTACGGTGCGGCGGAGCGTCGCGAGCGTGTAACGCGATTCCTGGAGCTGGTGGGACTTACGGCTGCCGGCGAGGTGCAGCTGCGGAAGTTCTCGAAAGGAATGCTGCAGCGCGTGGGGATCGCGCAAGCGATTTTGCATGACCCGCAAGTTGTGTTTCTGGATGAGCCGATGTCTGGCCTCGATCCCATAGGAAGACGCAAGGTGCGCGACATCATCCTGGATCTAAAGCGCCAGGGCCGGACGGTTTTCTTTTCGACGCATATTCTTTCCGACGCGGAAATGTTGTGCGATCGCGTAGGAGTGCTGGTTGGCGGGAAGTTGCAGGGAGTTGGCGCGCCGGAAGAGATGGTTTCGATGGAAGTGCTGGGAATGGAAATTCTCTTCGAGGTGCACGCGGGCGGCGCGCCGCCGGCAAGCTTGGCGGAGCGCGCCACGCACACCGGAAATCGCTACCGCATCGAAGTGGCCGAAGCAGAGCTTTACTCCGCGCTTGAAGAGTTGAGGAGCTGCGAAGCGCGGATTCTTTCAGTGACTCCGCTGCGGCCTTCCCTCGAAGATTATTTCTTCAAACTGGTGCGGCGCGAAAACGAAAACTCAACGCAGCGGCAACGCTCTACCGAGGTGAGCCTCGTATGAGCGCGATGCCCGCCGTGGTAGCCGTCAATACGTTTCGCGAGGCGGTACGGGACCGCGTGCTTTACAACTTGATTTTCTTCGCGCTGATGATGATCGGCGCAGCGATTCTCGTCGGCCAGATTTCGATCGGCGTGGAACGGCTGGTGATCATCAATCTGGGGCTCGCGGCGATTTCCATCTTCGGAATTATCATGGCGATTTTTATCGGCGTCGGCCTGGTGTACAAGGAGATGGAAAAGCGCACGTTGTACAGCCTGCTGGCGAAGCCCATCCGCCGCTGGGAATTCCTCGTAGGCAAATTTGCAGGCCTGCTGCTGACGCTGCTGGTGAATACTGCGCTGATGACTTTGGGGCTGGCGGGCGCCCTGTTTTGCGTGAGCCGTGGTTTCGCGCGCTCGGATGCCACGATTCTGGTGGCAGTGTATTTCATTCTGCTGGAGCTGGCGTTGATAACCGCGCTGGCCCTGTTCTTCTCTTGCTTTTCCAGCCCCATGCTCTCGACGCTGTACACGCTCGGAATTTACGTCGCGGGAGTTTTCGCGCCGGACATCAAGGGCGTCAGCGAATTCACGCAAAACCCGGCAATGGCTGCGGCCGCTCGGTTCGTGTACTACCTTCTGCCCAATTTTCATAATTTCAACGTGATTGCGGCGGCGGCGCATGGCGAGGGGATTCCGTTTTCGCTGATTTGGCACAACACGCTGTATGCCGCGCTCTACGTAATCCTGATTCTGATCGCCGCTTCCGCGGTGTTTTCCGGACGCAATCTAAAATGAGCACTTTCCGGCTGAATATCACGAGCCACGTTCGATCGGTGGCGCTCGCGGTGGTCGCCGTCCCAGCGCTTTTCGTGGCCCTTGCGGCGCTGCAGGCGCGCATGGATGCTTTGAGTGGCTCGCTGACACAAGAAAAGGATGAGTTGCTGCTGCGCTCAGGCCCGCTGCTGAAAGAACTGAGCCTTGGTTACAGCCCGCTGCTCGCCGATATTTATTGGACGCGCGCAGTGCAGTATTACGGCACACGGCTGCAAGAACGGAACGGCACATTCGGGTCGCTCGAGCCGTTGCTGGATATTGCGACGACGCTGGATCCAAAACTAGTGGTCGCCTACAGGTTTGGCGCCGTTTTTCTGTCCGAGCATCCGCCCGGAGGCGCCGGACGTCCGGATCTTGCCGTGGAATTGGTGCAGAAAGGCATCGCCAACAACCCCGACCAATGGACTCTATACAACGATCTTGGATTCTTGTATTACGCACGCTTGAAGGATTACCAAAAAGCTTCCGAGGCGTATCTGGATGGCAGCAGGAACACCTCCGCGCCGATATGGATGAAAATAATGGCCGCTCGCGTAGCGGAGAACGGCGAGTCTTTGGAGACTTCGCGGTTGATCTGGGCCGAATTGTACAACTCAACCAAGGACGAATCGGTGCGCAAGAGGGTGCTGCGGCACGTGCAGGCGCTGGATGCAGAAATGGTGCTGCAGAAGCTGAATGGAGTCTCGGAGGAATACTGGAAAAAATTCGGCCGCTTTCCGACATCCATGGAGAAAATGCGCGATGCCGGGCTGGTCGAAGGCGACCTCAAAGACCCTGCCGGCTATCCCTACGTGATGGGTCCCAATGGAGTACCGCAAATGGACCCCCATAGCCCACTCCAGATCGAATCCAATCAGCAAAAACCATAAACGCAAATCAGGTTACTCGTAGCGGAGCGCCTCGACCGGGCTCAATCGCGCGGCTTTGGTGGCGGGCCAGACACCGAAGATAAGGCCGATGCTAACGGAAACGGTGAAGCCCATGATGACGGCCCACGCCGGAACGATGGCCTTTAGCGAACTCACCAGCGGAATCAGCATGACGATGCCGCTCCCCACGAGAATGCCGATGATGCCGCCCGTCCCGGTAAGAGTCATGGCTTCGAACAGGAATTGCCAGGTAATGTCCTTGCTGCGCGCCCCGATGGCTTTGCGCACGCCGATCTCGCGCGTGCGCTCGGTGACGGAGACGAGCATGATATTCATCACGCCCATCCCTCCAATCAACAGGCCAATCGAGCTGAGCACGACGACGGCGAGCACGACGCCGCCAATGATGTCGTTAAATTGCTGCACTACTTCCACCTGCGTCTGGATGGAGAAATTGTCCGGTTTGTCGTAGGCAACGTCGCGGCGGCGGCGCAAGACCTCGCGAACCTGATCCACGGCCGCGTCGAGCTTTCCGGAGTAGGCCAAAAAGCGATAGCCGATTTCGTAGCTCCCGGGATACAACTTCATGAACGTGTAGTAAGGAATCACGGTGCGGCGGTCTTCATCATTGGTGCCGAAGCCATTGGGCGGCTTCTCGAACACGCCGACAACCGTATACGTCGAGCCGTCCAAGAGAATTTCTTTTCCGAGCGCGTCATCAATGCTGGGAAAGAATGCCTTGGCGACATTTTCGCCGATCACGACGACATTGTCGCGGTGTTCGTTCTCTGCTTCCGTGAAAAAGCGCCCGGCCTTCATCGTGGCGTTGGAATAAACCGTGAGATACGCGGGGAAAGTTCCGCGAAAATCCGTGCCGTCGACTATGTTGCCCTGATAACGCGCGACATGTGAGAGCTGCCACTGGAAGGCCGACACCGCGATTTCCTTGATTGCCGGACTCAGCTGGCGAATGGCCATCGCATCTTCCAGAGTGAGCGGCTTGCGCAGCTTCTCGTCCTTGGGGCGGTGGCCACCCTGCGGCCCTTGATCGAAGCGCGAAACGAAGGCGGTGTCTATACCTTCCGAAACGATTTCATCCTGAATGGTCTGGCGAAATCCCTGGACCAGGCCCACGACCAGGATGATCAGCGCGACTCCGATCATCACGCCCAGGATGGCAAGGAAGCTGCGTAGTTTATGCGCCCGGACCGTATCGAGCGCGAGTTGGAGATTTTCTCGAAAATCGCTTTGCATAGAAGTGGTCCTAGTTTTCCGCCCGGAGCGCTTCAATGGGATCAAGCCTGGCAGCGCGCATCGCGGGATAAATACCAAAAAACAAGCCCACGGCCGTGGAGAGAACCAGGGCCGTGGCAATCGCAAAAATCGGAGTGGAAATGGGGATGGGCGTGGCGACGCGGACCAGCTGGCTGATGCCGACCGCTGCGGCTACGCCGAGAAATCCGCCCAAGGCCGCCAGTACCGAGGACTCCACCATGAATTGCAGGATGATGTGGCGTCTGCGGGCGCCCAGCGACTTGCGCAGGCCGATTTCGCGCGTGCGTTCCGTAACGCTCGCGAGCATGATGTTCATGATTACGACTCCGCCGACCACCAAAAACACGGACGTGATCCAGATGGCGATTCCAAAGGCACTGCCGGTGATGCGATTCCACAGGCCCATGATCGAGGTCGGCGCAATAATTGCGAAATTGTCTTCGGCCGCATACGGCACGTGGCGGCGCGCGCGCAAAAGCACGCGGGCTTCGTCCTCCGCAGCGTCCATCCACTCTGGCCCGCGCGCTTGCACGAAAAAGGAGACCGAGTCCTGCGGCGCGAGAAACTCATTGCGATATGTGCCGAGCGGGATCATGACGAAATTGTCCTGCGACTGGCCCAGGACGTTGCCCTTGGGCGTGGCTACCCCAACGATCAAGTACTGCCCTTGCCCCGCGTGAATTTCCTTACCCACCGGGTCGACACCCGGAAATAGCTTATTGGCGACGTCCGCGCCAATCACGCACACGCCGGAGCGGTGAGCTTCGTCCACATCTGTCAGAAGTCTGCCGTTTGAGACGTCAATGTCCCGAATCGGGGCAAACGTTGGAGTAGCGCCGATGATGGTGACGTCCTGGCTCAGGTCATTGCCATAACGGACATCGGCAACGGTGTCCTGCTCGCCGGCGATGGAATCAGCCAGTTTCATTCCCGCGCGGAGGGCTTCCAGATCATCCATACCGAGGGTCGGACGCTTGCGTGCTTTGTTCCAATCCTGAAAGTTGGTCACGATTCCGATGCGGTCTATGACGAAGGCATTCGCGCCGAGGTTGGCGACTTTATCGGCTACGTAGACGTTGAGGCCATTCAGTACGGAAATGACGGCGACCAGCGTGGTAACCGCCAGTATTACCCCGAGCAGGGTCAAAAACGTCCGCAGCTTGTGCGCCCGGAGGGTGTCCAGAGCAATCCATACGGTCTCGCGCAGGGCGGCGAGGGTCTGCCGCGCTTCGGATCTGATCTGGGCGGGCTTCATGAGTCCTACTATCATAAGACGGATGGCAACGCAGAAAAGTTCAGAAAATCGATAATTTCAGGTTAAGGGCGCGCAGCCGCCTGTACCCCAGGCCAGACGATTTGCTCGGGGATTCGGGTAGAATTGAGGCGGCAACGCAACGGCATCATAAGTAAGTCGAAAGTCCGACCAAGGACCTCGGGATGCTTAAAGGGCTTACGGTTTTGGGGGTAGCCGCCTGTCTGGCGCTGGCGGGGATCGCAGTGGCCTCAGGCCGCGTTGCGCGTTCTGGCCAGCACCGTGGCATTCCGGCTGGCCCTGCGACGCTCAATTCTGAGCCGGTTCATTTCGTCCAGTATCGGCCGGCCAGTGCGGCTGCGCAAGCTCCGTCGGATGCGGAAATCCAACTGCGAGCCCACAAGTTGATTGATAACCAGCACCGCAATGACGAAGCGCTCGAGCAATACGAGCGGGTCGAACGCCATGTGGACCGAACGGGCGGCGACGCACCTCGAGTGCTCGATGACAAGACGTATCGCGTCGTTCCCACCGGCACGGGGACCATGAAATTGCTGCTGAAAGATGACGGCAAGGCAGTGGACCCGGCGGATTATCACAGACAACTGATGGCATGGCGAGACCTGCTGGAGGTCATGCTCAAACCTGACGATCCGAGAACAAAAACGGCATCGGAAAAGTGGCAGAAAAGGAAACACGACCGCGTGGAACTGGTGGACGCGACGAGCAGTGCCTTTCTGACGAAATGGATTGGGCAAGAGACCAGAAACGGACGTCTCTGCGACGTATTTCAAGTGGACCCCAATCCCGATTTTCATCCGCGCTCGCTCGTGCAGGACGTGCTGACGCGCGTTTCGGCGAAAATCTGGGTGGATCACGCCACTGATCAATTAGCCCGCGGCGAAGCGCGGGTAATCCGGGACATGTCCTTCGGCGGGGGAATTCTCGGGAAGCTCTATCGCGGTGGAGTGTTTTCGCTGGAGCAGGCCGAAGTAGCCGCGGGAATTTGGCTGCCGATACGCTATCAGTACGACTTCACGGCACGGAAATTTCTGTTCCCGTTCGAGGAACACCAGTACGTCGAAATCAGCGAGTACCACCGCGACGGCTCACCGAAACAGGCGCTGGCGCTAGTCCAGAATGAACTGGCCAAAGGTAAGCCCACTTACGGGGACCCGTAACTCTTCGGTGCACGCCGGGTTCCACCCAATAGGATTGGGCGCACAATAGTCCTATTGAGGCCGGGGCTCCCTGTTAGACCTGCAGTATTGCATCGTGCCAACACGCCTGTTCCCGAGGAGGTTTCATGAATCGGCAAACGCTTTTGCTTGTGGCAGCCTGGGCCTTGATGGAAGGCAGCTTCCTGGCCGGTGCAGCGCGTGCGCAGAGCGGCTCGGCACAGCCTGCGAATGCCACCAGCAACGCCGGGACGCAATCGACCGCTGCGGGCGCTCGAACGGGAACGCTGCCAGCCACTGCGCCTTCGACACCGGCGAAAAAGGTCTGGACAGATGAAGACATGAGCTCCGTCCACACGAATTCGGCGATTTCGACCTTTTCAGGAAGCGCCAACAAGCCCGCGAGCGGCAAACCTGTCGCAGCCAAACCCAGTCCCAAAAGCCCGAAGCAATATCAGACGCAGATCGCGAATTTGCAGGCGAAGCTTCCGCCCTTGGACGAGCAGATTTCGCAGTTGCAGGCGGGGTTGAATGGGGCCACCGTGAATGAGACACGGCACTACAGTGGAACAAAGCTTGACGATTGGCGCGATCAGCTCGCGCGGTTGCAAAAACAACGTGACGACATCGCCGCCCAGATTAGCGCTTTGCAGGACGAGGCGCGGCACAACGGCGTCCCGGACAATCAAATTCCCTAGCTGACGAGGGCGGGTCCAGAACCCGCCCTTACCGCACAGACGTTACGTTCTGCAGCTAGCCTTTAGCGCGCGGCGGCGGCCGCTTCTTTTTCGATCGGCACGCCCACCAGGTTGCCCCACTCGGTCCACGAACCGTCGTAGTTCTTCACATTGTCAAAGCCGAGCAGATACTTCAGCACGAACCAGGTGTGCGAGCTGCGTTCGCCGATGCGGCAATAGGCGATTACTTCGTCGGCGCCGTTAATTCCCTTCTTAGCGTACAGCTCCCTCAGGGCATCCGCGGATTTGAATGTACCGTCCTCATTGGCGGCCTGCGCCCACGGGATATTGGCCGCGCCTGGAATGTGCCCGGCGCGCTGCGCGGTCTCACTCATTCCTGGCGGTGCGATAATCTTCCCGGTGAATTCATCGACCGAGCGCACGTCCACCAGTTGCGCGGGTTTCTTCTTTTCGATGAACGCGAAAATAGATTCCTTGCGCGCGCGGATGGATTCGTCCGGCCCGGTGGCCTGATAGGTTGCCGCCGGAACCGTCGTTGCGTCGGTGGTCAGCGGACGCTTTTCTTCGACCCACTTCTTGCGGCCGCCGTTAATGAGCCGTACGTCTTTGTGGCCGTAATACTTCAATTGCCAGAGAGCGTAGGCCGCGAACCAATTGTTGTTGTCACCGTAGAGCAGAATTGTGGTGTCGTTCGAGATGCCGGATTGACCGAGCAACTTCTCGAGAGTGGGCTTGTCAATCAAATCGCGGCGAACGTTGTCCTGCAGCTGCGATTGCCAGTTCCAGCCCACCGCGCCAGGGATGTGGCCCTGATCGTAGGCCGTGCTGTCCACGTCCACTTCTACCAGGCGGACCTTCGGGTCGTTCCGGTGATCGGCCGCCCACTGCGTGGAAACCAGAACTTCCGGATGCTTGTAATCGCTCATTTCTCATTCCTCCTCGAAAATTGGATGCGCTGCAAAAGCTGCCGATAAATAAAAAACCCACCTGCCAGCTAACTTCTGGCGGTGGGTCGGAAAATCTCGGGCTAGATTTCAGTTTCTAGATGCCTAGCCTCCCCGCGCCAGAAGACACTTGCGCGCAACAAGAACAACAGCAACACACGCAGCTCTGAACGCCGAAGCTCACCTGGGGAGAGTACACCTGATCCAGCCAGATGGCAATCGGTTCGCGCGCGAGTTGTGCTCTCATTGTTGGGCGGTGATCAGGCGAAGCTAGCCGGTGTTGTGCAGCCCGGCGGCAATACCGTTGATGGTGGCGCCAAGCGCGTAATTTGACGCTTCAGTATTGCTGCCGGCGCGCTTGCGCCGCAACAGTTCCACTTGGATCAAACTCATGGGGTCCACATATGGATTTCGCAGCCGGATGGACTGCGACAGCACCGAGTTTCCTTCCAGCAGATCCTTCTGGCCGGTGATTTGCAGGAGCATCCGCCTGGTGCGCTCAAATTCTTCGGCGAGCATGACGAATATCCTTTCGCGCAGGCCGGCGTCGCTCACGAGAATGCTTGCATAGAGCTGCGCGATCGTCAGATCCGCCTTGGCCATGGCGATCTCCACGTTGCGCACCAGATCGGAAAATAGAACGAAAGAGCGCATCATTTCTTTCAGTTGTTTTTCTTGTTCCGGTCCCTTCGCCGCAAAACGCTCGAGCGCGTAGCCAACTCCGAACCACGCCGGCAGCGCGTGGCGGCTTTGCATCCAGCCAAACACCCACGGAATCGCGCGCAGGTCCTGCAGCCTGCGGCTTTCCGACCGGCGCGCGGGGCGTGAACCTATGCGCGCGTTCTCTAATTCGTTCACCGGCGTGGCCTGCTCGAAATACTCGAGCACCTCCGCGTTTTCGACGATGTGACGACGGTAGAAAGCGTAGGCATCCTGGGACATTTCTTCCATGCTGCAGTCCCACTGGCGATCACGGCCCAGCGCCGGGCCTGCGGGTCGCGTCAATGCTTCCAGGGACGCAGCAATCATCAATTCCAGGTTCCATTCGGCGAGCACCGGATCAGAATATTTCCAGTTCAGCACTTCGCCTTGTTCGGTGATGCGAATCTCGCCGGAGAAATCACCGGCCGGCTGCGCCAGGATGGCGCGGTGCGTGGGACCGCCGCCGCGGCCCACGGTTCCGCCGCGGCCATGGAAGAGCCGCAGCTTCACGCCACATTCGCGCGCCACCTCATGCAAGGCGCGATGCGTTTTGTGCAGTTCCCACGTGCTGGTCAGCATGCCGCCATCTTTGTTTGAGTCCGAATAGCCGAGCATCACTTCCTGGCGGTGATCCCAGGAATCGAGCAAACTTTTATATTCCGGCGCGGTCCAGACGCGGCGCATGGTTTCTCCGGCCGCGCGTAGCGACGCGATGGATTCGAATAACGGGACGGGCATCAGCCCGGGATCCAGCGCGGTCGCCGCCACTTGGACGCCGCAGATGCTTGCGAGTCGCAGCACCGCGAAGACGTCACTGTCGGATTCGGTTGCGCTGATGACGTAGGCGCGGATCGCTTCCGGGGCCTGAGTTTTCTTCAATCGTGCGATCGTGCGAAAGGTATCCAGCAGTTCAGCGGCTTGTGTCGAAAGGCCCTCCTCGAGAGCGTGCCGGTTGTGTGCGCCTTGCGATGACACCGGCAGCGCGGCGGTCGCCAACTCGGCCAAGACTTTGGAGTGCACGGCTGCGTGCTGGCGGATATCGAGTGTGTGCAGGTGAAAACCAAAAGTGCGGACTTTGCGCAGCAGCGGATCCACGAGCAACTCCCCCAAACGGCGCCCGCGGTTTTCCACCAGACTGGCGCGCAGCAGCAAAAGATCGCGTTCCAATTCATTCGCCGCCGCATACGCATAAGGACTGCGCGGATCGTCGCGGGTGTGGCGCAATCGGATTCGCACGAAATCCAGAAAGTGCCGGCTCAGTTCTGGTTCGGAGATCCATTTCCCGCGCGAGGGTTCGTCGCCGAACTTCGCCTCATATCCAGCCAGCGCAGATCTCAATTCCGCGGAACACCCGATTTGGTGCTGCGAAGAACTCAATTCGTCAATCACCCGCTCAACTTCCAGAATGTAGTGCTCAAGGATCGTATTGCGCGCAAGCTCCAGTGCTTCCGCCGTGGATTGCGGCGTGATCAGGGGATTGCCGTCACGATCCCCACCGATCCACGAACCGAAATGCAGCAACTCGGGAAATTCTGCGTGAGCAAGCGCGCGGCCATAGACTTCGCGGAAAGACTCTTGCAGCTCGGCGTACAGGCGCGGCAATGTATCGAAAAGCGTCAGCGGATAAAAATCCAAGCCCATGCGCACTTCGTCGATCACGCCCGGTTTTTTCAGGCGCACTTCGTCGGTCTGCCACAGAGAAGTGATTTCCGCGAGGATCAATGATTCGTATTCGGCTGCATCGGCTGCGGGCAGGGGCAGCCGGTCGAGGTTTTCCAGGTACTGTGCAATGCGCCTCCGTTTCAGGAGGACCGTTCGGCGGGCCACTTCGGTGGGGTGGGCGGTGAAGACCGGCGTAATTTGCAGCCTGCGCAGCGCGGCCAGCGCGTCGCCAGCGGAAATCCCCGCGGCGCGCATGCGCAGGAGCGTGCCACGAAACGATCCGGCGAGCGGCGGCTGTTCGGTGTGCACCTTGCCCGCGCGGCGGCGCCGCTTGCGATGATTGGTCTCCGCCAGGTTGGTCAGCTCGAAATAAATGGCAAATGCCTTGGTCACGCGATACGCGTCTTCCACTTCCAGTCGCGCAATGATTTCGCGCGCTTCCGCCATCAGCGCGTTTTCAGAACTGAATTGTTTCCTGCCCGCCGGAAGCCGTTCGCGCTGCTGGATCAAAAGGCGGCGAAGCTGCTCCACAATTGCTAAAAGCCCCTCGCCAACCTGTTCCACGAGCACTTTGCCCAGCAGCATGCCGAGCGAACGAACGTCCCGGCGCAAGGGAATCTCTTTCGCCGCTTCGTTCGTGCCAGCGGCGAGCTCGTTCAATCGCTGATTTTGGTCCTCCGCGTCCCACAGAGACGCGCTCCGGTCGGTGGGCATGGCCAACATAATGAAGGCAGGGATGCACAGGCCGCAAGACCCGAATCCGAGGAGCCTGCCGCGCGTTCCTGTTGACAATCTACAAGAGGCGCGGTAAAGTCTTGCAGTCCCTCTAGGGGAGAACGTATGAGCGCACCCGCGGAGATCTTGCAAGGCACGCTCGACCTGCTCATCCTGAAAACCCTGGCGCTCGAGCCCATGCACGGCTGGGGAATCGCCCAGCGCATCCAGCAAGTCTCCCGCGACATCCTGCAAATTCAGCAAGGTTCGCTCTATCCCGCGCTTTACCGTCTTGAGCGCAAGAAATGGATCCGCGCGGAGTGGGGCGCCTCGGAAAATAATCGCCGCGCCCGGTTTTATGCGCTGACGAAAGCGGGCCGCCAGCAACTCGAGAAGGAAATGGCGGATTGGGAGCGCATGGCCACTGCCGTCGCGCTGATCCTGCAGCGCACGTAGCGGCGTGTCGGGAAAATCACTGGAACGCTATTTGAAATGATGACATCGAGGCGACACTGGTTCTCGCGCAAGAAATGGGAGCAGGAACTCGACGACCAACTGCGCTTCCACATCGAACGACAGACTGCAGAAAACGTCGCGGCGGGGCTGGCTCCGGAAGAAGCGCGCCGCCAAGCCGTGCTGCAATTGGGCGCGGCCGAAGGCCTGAAGGAAGATTGTCGCGAGCAGCGCCGCGGCTTCTGGCTGCAGACTCTATGGACTGACATCCGCTACGGCCTGCGCATGCTGCGCAAGGCTCCGGGCTTCACCACCGTGGCCATTCTCACGCTGGCGCTGGGCATTGGTGCCAACAGCGCCATCTTCAGCGTGGTGCAAGGCGTCGTTCTGGCTCCGCTGCCGTATCGAGATCCGGATCGCCTGGTCATGGTGCTCGAGAGTAATCAGCGCTTTCCGGAGGATGCGATTTCCTATCCTAACTTCCTCGATTGGCAACGCACCGCTCGTTCGTTCCAGCAAATGGCTGCGGTCACGCTGCATGAGGGGTTCAATCTTTCGAGTCCGGGGACGCCCGAACACCTGGACGGCAACAGAATTTCCGCAGGATACTTCAGCACCTTGGGCGTAAACCTGAGCCTCGGCCGGGAATTCACTCCCGAGGAAGATCGGCCTGGCGGAGCGCCCGTCGCGATCATCGGCAAGCGCTTCTGGAGAGAACGGTTCGGCGGCAGCGCGCAGGCGCTGGGGCGCTCGGTAACCCTGAATGGCATTGGTTACACCATCGTTGGAGTCGCGCCGACGGGGCGTGGCCTCCTATCTCAGCATGACGATATTTATACGCCGCTCGGGCAGGGTGATGCGCTGATCCTAAACGCTCGCGGAGGCCACGATGACATGCTCTCGATCGCTCGTTTGAAGCCCGGCGTGAGCAGCGCGCAAGCGCAGGCGGAGATGAGCGCGATCCAGGAACATCTGGATCAGCTGTACCCCGATGCAGATGGAGGCCTTGGAGCCGCGGTGCTGCCATTGAAGCAGCAAATTGTCGGGGACGTACGCAGAACTCTGCTGTTGCTGTTGAGCGCGGTGGGCCTGGTCTTGCTGATTGCCTGCGCGAACGTCGCCAGCCTTTTGCTGGCACGCTCGGCGGCGCGCAGCCGCGAGTTCGCCATCCGCTCAGCACTCGGAGCGGGCCGCGCGCGCATCGTGCGCCAATTGGTCACCGAAAGCGTGCTGCTCTCGCTTGCTGGCGGCCTGTTGGGATTGTTGCTCGCAAAATGGGGTGTCAATTTGGCGCTGGCTGCGGTGCCGCAAAGCCTGCCGCGCACCGATAACATCACTGTGAACGCTTCCGTGCTGGCCTTCGCCTTTGGCATTTCGATCGTGGTGGGGATTTTGTTTGGCCTCGCGCCGGCTCTGAAAAGTTCGAGAACCGATTTGCGCGCCTCACTCAACGAAGGCGCTCGCGGTTCCACCGGCGCACACCATCGCACTCAAAGCGCGTTGGTGACTGTCCAGGTGGCTCTGACGCTGGTACTACTGGTGAGCGCCGGTTTGCTCTTTCGCACGATCCGCCGCTTGTGGCAGATCAATCCCGGGTTCGATGTGCAGCATGTGATCGTTTTCAAAGTGGGGCTATCGCCTGCGGCTGCCAAGTCAGGGTCGACCCTGCGAATTGCCTTCCTGCAGTTGCTCGACCGCATTCGGATCGTGCCGGGCGTCCAGGCCGCGGACTTTTCGATGCTGGTCCCCCTCCGGGACGACGATAACGACACGCCTTTCTGGATTGGCACTGATAAGCCGGCGGTCGTTCAGAACGCGCCGCGAATGCTGGTGTTCGACACCGGTCCGGATTATCTCCGCACCATGGGCATCCCGCTGCTGCGGGGCCGCTTTTTCAGCCGCGAAGACACCACCAAATCCCCTTGCGTCGCCGTGATTGATAGCGTCTTCGCTCAGCAGTATTTCCCGGGGAAAAATCCTCTGGGCCAGACCATCACTTTTGGATGGGCCGCCTCTCCTTGGGGACCCTGCCAGATTGTCGGCGTGGTGGGCCACGTGCGGCATTGGGGATTGGGGGAAACCGGCACGGGCACCCGAGCGCAAAGTTACTACCCGCTTTATCAAGCGCGGGACGCGCTGTGGCCTTTAGGGTATCCCGGTATGAGAATAATCGTGCGTACTTCGCTCCAGGTGGCAACCATTATGCCTGCGATCAAGGCGGCAGTTTACGGTGCCGGCAGCGACCAGACTGTTTATGACGTTCAAACGATGCAGCAGATTGCTTCGGAGTCCATGTCGTCGCAACGATTTCCCATGGTTCTTTTGGGAGCGTTCGCCGGTCTGGCGCTACTGCTCGCGTCGATCGGGATCTACGGCGTGATTTCGTACTTTGTTGCGCAGCGGGCCCACGAGATCGCAATCCGCATGGCGCTCGGCGCAGAGAACAGGATCATATTTCGCTTGGTGATCGGACAGGGACTTCGCCTGGCGCTCGCCGGCCTGGCGATCGGGGCGAGCGCCGCGCTGCTTCTCACTCGCTTGCTGTCCGGTTTCTCACAGCTGCTTTACGGAGTTGGCGCGAGCGATCCGCTAACGTTCATTGCGGTCTCGGTCGTCCTGACTGCAGCGGCGGTCCTGGCGTGCTACATCCCGGCGCGGCGGGCGATGCGTGTGGACCCGCTGGTGGTGCTGCGCCATGAATGAGGTTTCGACTGCGTGAGAGGGGAACGCAGAGATCTCTTTGTCGAATCGTTACCGAGAGCTTCGGCGGCTACTTGCCTGTTACTTGCACTTTGACGTCGCTTTTCGGGGGCATGCGCAGGGTGATTTCCGTGGTTTTCTTCGGGCGAATGACGATGCGCTTGCTCCAATCGGAAAATTGGCCGTCGGAATAGGCGCGTAAATCGTACTGACCGGCATCGAAGCGCGCGAATTCGAAATGACCGTTGGCGTCGGTGTGCGTTGCGTGAGGCTTCAGGCCATCAGACGTCTGAATCGTCACACTGGCATCCGGCACGAGCTTGCCGTGCGCGTCGACCACCGTTCCTTCGATGGTTCCCAATCCGCGCGCGAATTGAGCATTCGCTGCGGCAGCAAAAGCCAGCGTCGCCGCTATCAAAAGAGCCAGGACAGTTCGTTTCATTCTGCACCCCGGGATACTTCTGAGCCAATCTTACGTGCCGCTGCGAGGGCGTCACGCAGCGATCGAGCAAAATGTTCTCGAAAAGGAACTCCTGTTCGCGCGGACAGGAGAACATGGCAGACGCATTCTCAGACCGCGTGTCGCGCTACTGCGCGGGCTTTGGCTTTGCAACCAAGCGAAGTGTGAGTTCGGTCTGCTTGCCCGTAGTCACTTCGATATTGTGTTTCCACTCGCTCCATTCGCCGTCGTGGTACGCGCGCGCGTCGTAGTAGCCATGCAGTAGGTCGGGGAAGAAAAACCGGCCCTGTTGGTTCGTGGTCGTCACTTCCGGATGATCGCCGCCGGCATTTTGCGATGTCACCCGCGCGCCTGCTATCGGCTTGCCGTTGCGTCCGATCACCGTACCAGCGAGAGTTCCCATTCCTCCGTCATCGTGCGCGGCGGTGCTCAGCCCCAACAGTGCGACCGAGATCAGAACCAGGGTGAAGTGTTTCATGGGATGCTCCTGAATTGCATTTCATCCAATTTTACGTCTGGCACGTGCACGCCTTGGCAGGCGGACAGCACGGATGTAGTCGAAAAGGAACTCCTGTTCGCACGGACAGGCGAAGCTTTTGCGGAATGGGCGGCTAGCTCGCCGAGGGTTGCGGGGCGGAAGTCAGTATTTGTAGTGTTTGCTCGCAGCCAAGTGCGCAGACTGCTCCATGCGGCCGGTATCGGGGCTGACGCCGCGCTCGAGCGCCAGGAAATACGTCAGAAGTTGCAGAGGGATCAAATGGACGAACGCCGCAAGCCATTCGGGCGCTTCGGGGACCACAAGAATATGTTCGGCCGAGAGGCCATGGTTTGCGGAAAGCACAGCAATCGCCAAGCGCGGCATTTTCAGTTCGCCCGCCGCACGCAAAATCTGCCGGCCGCGCTCATCGGCGGTACCGCCGGTAAATAAGCCCACGAGCGAGCTCCGCGAATCGGTTTCCGAAAACGGACCGTGCAGAATTTCCTCGGTTTCGAATCCTTCCGCCGCTATGTAGCAGGCTTCCTTGATTTTCAATGCCGCTTCACTCGCGGTAGCCCAGGCCGCGCCGGAACCGAAGATCGCAATGCGGGAAAGTGGGGCTACGCGCTTGGCCCATTCGCGCAACTGGGGCTCGAGTGCCAGCGCTTGGCGGACCAAATCCGGCACGCGATCGAGGGCTTCTGCCAGGGATGATGTTGCCAGCAAGTATTTCTGCCTGGCGATGCGCGCCACCATCAGCGCCAAGACCGTCAGCGCACTGGTGTAGCTCTTAGTGTAAGCAAACGCGACTTCCTGCTCGCATGTTTCGATATGAAAATCCGCGCCGCGAATTTCGTCGTTGCTAACTTGCCCGGTAATTGCGACGGTGAATGCCCCCGCCGCTTTTGCCATGCGCAACGCTTCGAGCGAAGCGGTAGTGGCGCCGGTATGGGTAATCACAATCACGGCGTCATCACGCCCAAAGGCCAGCGGATGATGCACCAGTTCGAATGATTGCTCGGCGCGGGCCCAAAAAACGCCGCCGGTGAACTCGCGCATCCAGCTTTCCGCCAGTCGCGCTGCATGCAGCGAAGTTCCGATGCCCACAAAAGTGATCCGCTCCTTTTGCGCCACGGCATCCGCCATGCGATCGATTCCGACGCGCTGCGCCAGCACGCTTTCGATCAAGGCGGGCTGATCGCGAATCGCCTCATACACATAGTAGGGATGGGCCTTGCGCGCCTCAGGCATGTGCTTTCTCTCCGCTCACGTTATATTGGATGCGTTGTTGTTAATGGTCGCCTATTCTATCGGAACAGGAGCCCGGATGCCTCGCTACCTCTCGCAACATACGCTCGCATGCCTCACGCGCCAGGGCGCCGAGGAGCTTGCCAATCGAATCTTAGCCGCGAAATCCGTCACCGCGCTTCGCGTTCTGGTAAATATGCAGGAAGGAAAAATGCTGGCCGAATTCGACGCGGCGAACCGCCAAGAACTCGAAAAATGGCTGGCGACCGAGAAATTCCATTTCGATTGGCTGCTGCGCATCGAGTTCGAAACCTCCGACGGAACACTGAAAGCGATTTTGTGATGGAGGTTGCGGAATCGGCGAGCGTCGCTGGTTTTCAGTGTAAACATAAGTTAAATAAACACTTACAGACGCTTTGGTGGTCGAGTACTAATACTCGCGTACCGAAATCTTTGAGCCCCGAGCGCCATTGGTTCTGAATTCCGATATCGCCACAATTGTGGTGCGGGTTGGAAGCTGCGATTGCGGGGACGACGGTTCCACAAAAAAAGGAGCCGGGGCACGCTATCCAACCCGTCCAAAGCCCTGCTGCCGCCCCTTCTTCACAATTCCCTTAGCAAACAGGGCGAAAACTCCATCCCACGCCCTTCGGCAAGTTTCGTGTCACTAGGGAAACGCATAGGGAAAAGTTCGGCCACAGTCGGTGGCCGACGGTTCAGAAAACTCGGAATGAATTTCGATGAAGACTCCTGCAACTGATGGCCGCGTGGGTGCTTCTGATGTGATGGGGCATCGAAGGAGCGCGTTTGCACCGAATGAACGTCGGAGATCGCAGACAGGTGATGGCAAAAGCAGTCAGCCGGCCGCGAAGCCTAACCGCGGTTTTTTTAGCAGTTCTGTTCGTATTGCCCGGCCCTGTGAATGCGGGGGACCTGCAACCGCAAGCCGCGCAAGCTTACGATCGCTATATTGAGTTGACCGAAGCGCAGATGAATTCCAAGTTGGCGCAGAGCGGGCCTTATTTATGGGTCGAGCGCCTACCGGAGGCGCGCCGCGCAGCCGCCGAGGCGCAATTACACAACGCGCAAATCGTAATTGAGCGCCTCGACACGCTCGATAACGGGAAGACCATTCCCGCGCCCGGCGGGATCATTCACCACTGGATCGGGACCGCGTTTGTGCCGGGCGCGACGCTGGTGCAAACGCTCTCGTTCATGCAGGACTACGACCACAAGGTGGATTACTTCAAGCCGGACATTGTGCGTTCCAAAATTTTGCGGCACGAAGGCGATGATTATCTGGTCTTGCTGCGGTTCTACAAAAAGAAAATCATCACCACCGTGATTGACACCGATCAGCAGGTTCACTACCACGTCGTTGATCGCACCCATGCCTGGAGCCGTTCGCGCACGACGCGCGTCCAGGAAGTAGACAATGCCGGGCAACCCAATGAAAAACTGCAGCCGGAAGGACACGATCGAGGATTTCTCTGGCGGATGAATACCTACTGGCGTTTTGAAGAAAAGGACGGCGGCACGTATATCGAATGCCAAGCCATTTCACTCACGCGTGATATTCCGACCGGGCTGGGATGGGTCGTCGGCCCGTTCGTGACCAGCGTGCCGAAGGAATCCTTGACGTTCACTCTGTCGACGGCCCGCGCTGCATTGCTTCGTAAGACTTCAGCGCTTCTCGAAAAATAAACTCACATCGCCAGGTGCGCGCAGCTTTTTGCCTACACGCAAACATGGGACGGGGGCGGAAAATGTGCGCTGGCGAACTAGTAAGTTGTGCTGCCCAAATAAATGTCGTCGAGCGTGTTGGTATCGGCAGCGGAGAGCGAGGCAAACGACAGGAAGCTGACCGTGTGACCATCGCCGCTAATTGAAGGAACCAGACTAGCACCGCTGGTGGGAGAAGCATTGGTGCCAGCCGAAAGGCTGGACAGCGCCAAGCCCGTCGTGCAGGAAATCGTAATGCCCAGGCAGCTATTGCGCACGAAGATGTTTTCCACGCCATTGCTGGTGCGTCCAAGATTGGAAGCAAGCGACGAGAAGGCGATGAATTGGCCGGACAAGCTGATGCTGGGATGCTCGCTCAAAGCGTTTGCGGGGGTGACGCCGTCGGGCGTCGATGCGAGCACGGTTGAAGGAGCGCAGTTCACGGTCGTGGTCGTGACGCCAAGGCAAGTGTCACGCACGTAGATTTGCTGCGTGGGACCTATACCAGGAATGAGGTTGATCGCCGTGGACGCGAAGGCGATAAACCGTCCGTTGTACACGGTGCCGCCGGAGCAGGCAGTTGTGCCCGTCGTTACCGTTTCACTCCCGCAGGACGAGACGGACGATTGGTCGCTTGCGCCGTCCGCGGGCGTCGTACCGTCGTTCGTCGAGATCAAGGTCGTAACCGGCGTGCAGGTGTTGTCCGTACTGCTGATGGTCGTTACACATGTGCTGCGTTCGAAAATTTCAGAATTGCCGTTGCCATTGGGCGCTGTTGAGCCCAGATTCGTCGCCGTGGACGTGAAGGAAACAAAGAGCCCATCCTCGGATATGGAGGGGTGCGAGCTCGGTCGATTTCCGAATGTCACGCCATCCGGCGTCGAGACCAGATAAGTCGTCGGGACGCATGTGCCGGAAGTGGTGGTCGTCTGAGTTGTGGTGATATTGCAAGTGTCGCGAATGTAGACCTGCGGAGTGATACCGTCGGCGGTAATGCTGGTCACCAGGTTGGTCGCCAGCGAAACGAACGCGACGTATTGGCCGTCGGGGCTTATCACCGGGTTATAGCTAGGGCCGTTGCCCGCGGTCTGAGCGTCCGGCGAGACGGAAACAAGTTGCGTATCGTAATTCGAGTTCGGATTAATGGTGCACGGAGTGGTTGGGGTCGGCATGCAAACGGGCCGCCAATAGACTTGGGTAGTGCCTGGGGGAACAGGCGCGCTAGTGACGAGGTTCGTCGCAAGAGAGGTGAACGCGGCGCGAGTTCCGTCGGAGCTAACGGTCGGTTCGGAGCTGACCGCGTTGGCCGCGTTCCCGTTGGGATCCGAGCTGACCAACGCCGTGACCGGAGAGCAAGTCGCCTCTCCAAGACAAGTGTTGCGCACGTAGACATCCGCGGCCGGATTCAAATCGGTAAGCACAAGATTGTGAGACGCCGAAGCGAAGGCCACGAACTGTCCGGTGTTGCTCGTGGACGGTCCGACGGTCGAAGCTGTCAGACCGAGCGAGCCATTCGCGCAGGATGTCGCCCCTCCGCAGAGCCCGTTGCTTGCCTGGGAACCGTCCGCCGCCAAGTCCACCAGCACAGGCAGCCCCAACAAATGCGTGGGATTGACCGCGAACGTAAGAATGTTCGACGTGCCGCCGCCGGGCCCGGCGTTCACGACGGTAATCTGATCAACACCGCCCTGTAAGAGATAGTTCGGGGTGAGACTGACCGAAGCGCTGGTGCTGCCCGCGACCGTGGTGACAAATGGCACGCCATTCACCGTAATATTGGAATACTGATTCAGAAAACCGGTGCCGGTGACGGAAAGGGTCACTGTGGTGGTCCCGCCAGCTTGCGTGTTGGCTGGCGCAACCGCAGAGATTGTCGGAACCGGAGTGTTGACGTTCAACGGAAATGGCGTGGAACTGCCCCCGCCGGGCGCTGGATTCACCACCGTGATCTGCAATGTTCCGGGGCTGACCACGTCGGTCGGATTGAGCTCCAAGGTAAGCGAGCTTGAGCTGGCGTATATAGACGTGCGGTTAGCCCCGTTCACGAAGACCTCTGATTGCGAAACGAAGTTTTTGCCGGTGAGATGCAGATTCAAGCCTTGTGAGGTGCCGACCAGAACGTTGGTCGGATTGATGGAAGTGACTTGCGGCACGCCGCTGGTGGCCGGGGAAATCGTAAATATCGTGAAAGACGGGGCCGCCTGACCAGACGGAGGGAAGGTTCCACCGCCGGGCTGCGGAGTGGTGACGCTGATATAGAGAGTGTTGGGATTCTGGAGGAGGGTGGCGGGAAGCGTGACAATGATCTGATTGGTGCCCACATATTGGAACGTTGCGAGCGGGATCGGAGTTGAATTAGCCGACAGCGAATATCCCACTTGCGTCTGCTGGATCAGATCCTTGCCATTAACCTTCAAATAGGATTGCGGACTGCCGGCCGTAACGCTGGTAGGGGAGAGCGACGTAATCGTGGGAGAGGGATAGTTAATGACCTCCTGGCACGCAGACATCACCAGCATTGCGACTATCAAACACCCAAACGCCAGCCGAGATTGTTCCCGCAAAGTCCTTCACCCCTGTGCTTGTATGTCGCTGCCCGAGACGTCGGCGCAATCCTAGAGACTACTAAAGATGGCCCCAGCGGGCAATCAGGATGCCTGCGGCCCGGTGGATTGTCCAGTGGACGGAACGGACGCCGGCCCGTGCCGACGCGATTCTTGGCGACTTCTTTACAGCTTCCTTACGAAACTGTGCGAAAGGAACGGCGCGTTCCGCGAACAAGGCTTTGCCCTTCTAACGATAACTGCTCGCAGCTTGAAAGGGAGAACCTCGCCACGCGGCCGATCCTCCGGTCTCGCTCGGGTATGGGTGGATGGGAAGCTTGAACTCCGCCGAGATGTGCCGCATAAGCCGGCGAAATGCACGGCGTCGTGCACGACGGTGTGACGTTAGAGCGGTTGGGGCGCAATCGTTGGCAGCGTCGGACTCTTCGCGGTTGTAACCATTCGTTAATGAACGCCGGGAGTCCTTATATGTTTTACTTGTGCTCATGGGGGAAGTCGGCGCTGCGCGCTGGCCTTCCCCGGATTGATGCCTCGGCTCTTCCTCCAAACTGGGTTTGCAATTTTGTGTGCGCTATTGGTGTCTTTGACCTTGGCACAGCGCGCATCTGCACAGGTCGCGCCCTCCTACGATCTCACGGCGCAATTGCGCGCGGGCGCAAGTGACGCTAATCCCTTTGCGCAACAAACCAGCGATGCTGCACCATCCGACGTGAGCGAATCCGACCTCAGCGATGTGCTAACGGTTTTTCCGCATTCGCAAACGAGCCGCTATTGGATCTCCGGGCAAGCGAACATCGTATTCCAGTGGCATCCGGCGTTCCCGGCGCTTTATAGCGGACCAAACAGCCTGACGCCATGGGCTCAGAGCGCCACCACACATATTCTTACGCTATATACAGGCTACGAACTGACGCACACGACGGAGGTGTTCGCCGACGTGGAGTATGCCACGGGCGGTGGCATCGGGACAGCGCTGGGCCTGGCGGGCTACACCAACCTGGATTCTGTGCGCACAGTGTCGGGTGTTGCTCTTTCAAGGGCGCCATATCTTGCGCGGCTCATGTTGCGGCAGATAATCCCATTGAGCCAGGATCGCGTCGAAGCGGATCGCGATCAGCTTCACCTTGCCACGTCACTACCCGCGCGACGGATCGAATTCCGCCTCGGAAAATTCGACGTGGTTGATTTCTTCGATCTAAATTCTTACGGCAGCGATAGCCACCTCCAGTTTCTGAACTGGACGGTAGACAATCTTGGGGCCTACGACTACTCCGCGAACACGCGCGGCTACACCGATGGCCTGATACTCGAGTACGACGATCACTGGTGGACGGTGCGGTTCGCCGAAACGTTGATGCCGAAGGTAGCCAATGGAATCAATTTGGATGCGGACATCGCGCGAGCACGCGCGGAAAATTTGGAGTTCGAAGCGCGAGGTGCATTGTTCCTGCATCGTCCGGGCGTCGTGCGATTTTTGAGTTATCTGAACCATGCCAACATGGGGAGTTACGAGGAAGCGAATCGCGAGTATCTAAACGATCCAGTCGCTCCCCCCAATATCATCGCCACGCGGCGACAAGGCCGTCACAAGTACGGCTTCGGGCTCAATTGGGAGCAGGAGCTTACGGCGCACCTGGCTGCATTCGGACGCCTGGGATGGAGCGATGGCCGCAACGAGTCTTTTGCATACACGGAAGTGGATCGCACGCTCGAGCTTGGCGCCTTTGCCAAAGGCGATTGGTGGCGACGGCGCAACGACCGAGCGGGCGCCGTGTTCGTTGTGAACGGAATCTCGGCGGCCCACAGTCGGTATCTTGCGCTCGGCGGCCTTGGATTCCTGCTGGGAGACGGCGGCCTCACTTACGGCCCGGAAAAAATCGTCGAGGCATTTTACACCGCTCACTTGTGGCGCGGCTTCTTCGCGTCCTTCGATCTGCAGCACATCAACAATCCGGGATACAACAAAGTTCGCGGTCCCGTACTGGTTCCGGGCGTCCGCTTCCACGTTGATTTCTAATCTTCGGGGATTCGCGTCGAGCCTTTCACTCCCATTTAGTTGTGGAATGTTTGTTTCGACAAGATTAAGCTGCGCGGCGGCGGCCTGGAGCGCCGATCTCGATCGGGCGCGCCGCACGGAGGATTTTCATGTCATTTTGCAAACTCATGGTCCTGCCTGCGCTTGTTTTTTGCGTGGCGGTCTCGTCAATGCGTGGACAAGACGCCTCCAAAACGCAGAGCAAGGAACAGCAACCGGCAGCTCAGGCCGCTCCAGCAGCGGCGCCCGCGGCGAAACCCGCGGATGTGGCGAGCCCTGATGCAATTCTCGCAGCCACCTACGACGTGATTTCAGGGCCGGCGGCGCAGAAGCGCGACTGGGATCGTTTTCGATCGCTCTTTATTCCGGACGCGCGTCTCGCAGCCACGGGTGCGAAGAAAACCGGAGGCGGGTATGACGTGCGCGTGGTCACGCCCGACCAGTATGTAACGCTGGCGGACGCCTATTTTCAGAAGAATGGTTTCTTCGAGCGGGAAATCGCACGTAAAGCGGAACGCTACGGAAACATCATGCAGATTTTCAGCACCTACGAATCGCGGCATGATGCCAGCGATCCTCAGCCGTTCGCGCGGGGAATCAACAGCTTTCAACTGTTTAACGACGGCACGCGATGGTGGATCGTCACGATTTTCTGGGAGGAAGAGACCCCGGATAATCCCGTGCCGAAGGAATTTTTGCCGGCTGCAAAATAGAAAATGCGCCGCGCTATTTCGGCGGCGCGGGGTTCGGCGGTTGTTGCGCAGCGGGAGCGGGGGTGGCAACCGTTGGCGCAGGGGAACCCAGCGCTGTGGGCGCTGGCAGCAGCATCCTCAGCACGTCGGTCGGAAGCTTATCGGCGCGCGCCATCAGTGCGCTCACCTGCCACATTTGCTGGTCGGTGAGCGCTTTCTGAAAGCTCGGCATGCCGGTAAGGCGGATGCCGTTCTTGACTTTCCAATAAGTGACGCCAAGCGGATCATCGGTGACGGTTTCTTTTTCCGTGAAAAGCTGCGGCGCGTGCGGGAACATGCCTTGCGACGCGGCAGAAGGCGCCTGGAGCGGCAGGCCGTGGCAGAACGCGCAATTGTTCCGGTACACGTCGGCCGCGGCGACAAGGTCGCTTGTGGTGAACGTAGCAAGGTCGCGTTCCGGCGCTTCTTTTTTAATTCGCGCGTGGAGCGCGCCCCTGGCGATGAATTTTTCGAAGGGCATGGGAGCGTCGGTGGCAGCCGCCGGCGCTTGACCGTTCTCCACATAGAAAAAGATTGCGGTCGGCACAATCAGTAGGCCAAGAATCAACCCAATTAGAAAACCTTTCATTGCGGATCCTTTTTATTCTTTGATACGAAAAAAGGCAGAGGATTGAATAGCATATCGGCCTGCGCGTGGCTACCGCTTTCAGGCGGGCCAAAATCGCGCTTGCGGCCAGAGCGCCGATGGGAGATGAATACCGGGCAATCCGGGGAGGGATCTTATGTATCAAACCGATTTGCTCGAGGGCCGCACTATTTTCATTACGGGCGGTGGCACGGGACTCGGACGTTCGATGGCGCTGCGCTTCGCCGAATTGGGCGCAAATATTTTTCTGGTCGCGCGGCGGGAAGAGCCGCTGAAGGAAACCGCAGAAGCGATTCGCTCAAAAGGAGCGCGAGCAGCTTACGTTTCGGCGGATATACGCGATTTCGGCGCAGTGGAACAAGCGGTGGCGGCGGCTGAAAAGGAATTTGGCCGCGTGGACACCCTTCTAAACAACGCCGCGGGGAATTTCATCGCGCGCACCGAGAAGCTTTCGCCAAACGCTTTCAACGCGGTCGTCGGAATCGTGCTGCAGGGCACATTCTTCTGCACGCTCGCACTGGGAAAGAGATGGATCGCGGCGCAGCAGCCCGGCCACGTTCTGAACATTGTGACAACTTACGCAGCCTCGAATTCCGGCTCCGGATTTGTGGTTCCGTCGGCCTGCGCCAAAGCCGGCGTGCTGGCGATGACGCGCTCGCTTGCCGTCGAATGGGCGCGTCATCATATCCGGCTGAACGCGATCGCGCCAGGGCCATTTCCCACCGAGGGCGCGTGGTCGCGTTTGTTGCCTTCGCAAGAACTGCAGGAGCGCGCCAAGCAACACCATCCCATGGGCCGCTTCGGCCGCCACGAAGAGCTCGCCAACCTCGCCGTCTACCTGCTCAGCGAGCAGGCTGATTACGTCAATGGCGAATGCGTGGTAATTGACGGCGGGTTATGGCTGCGCGGCGCCGGCGAATTCAACGACTTCCTCGATTTGCCGGACGCGGCATGGGAGATGCTGGAGTCTGCTCGCAAGAAATAGTGCGACGGGTCGTTACACCGCTAAATCCGTTCTAGTGCCCTGCGGTGGGTGCGACTTCCGTCGGATAAACATTGATCGTGGTGGGATCAATTTCGAATCGCAGGATCCAGTCGCTCGAGACGTTTTTGCGATTCACTTGTGCCGGCCGAAATTTCCAAAGTTGCGCGGCCTCGAACACCCGATCGGCAAAATATTTGCTCGGTCCCGGAGAATCGAAAGCTGCTTCCGTCACATTGCCTGATTCATCCACGTGAACTTTTACGCGGACGCGCACCTTGCCTTGAATCGTGTCGCGGGCCTGCTGCGGCGCGTCGGGCAGCACTTGATGAAGGACGCTGCCGCGAACAAATCCCGCAGCGGTTGTGGCCACCTCATTTTGATCTGATGGGGGCGGGGGAGCCGATCGAGTCGCAATGCTCGGAGCCCGCGTCTTGTCGCTGGCCGATTGCAGGGGCTTCCGCACCGGCGGCGCCACGGCGTGCTCGGGTTCCGGTTTTGCCGGCGGAGGTTGCGGTGTTGCCTGAGCCGTCGGCTGTTCAACCGCGACCACCGCAGGTTGCTGCACCTGCGAGTGGTGCTTGTACAGCAGCACCCCGCCGGTCAGCACAACCAGCACTGCCAAGCCGATTCCTACTGCCGGAACAACGTACTGCGACACTGCGATGGTAATTTGCGGTTTCTCGTCGGTCTGCGTGGGTTTCGCAGGCGCAGCTGCACGCCCCGGCATGCGCGCCGCGATGTCCGCTACGCCCCACCGCAGTTGAGGATCACGACGCAAGCAGTGGCGGGCTATCTCCAGAAATTCGGCGGGCATCGTGGAGGGCGGGGCAGGATCGCCCTGGTTGGTTCTTTCCCACACGGGCAAACGCTGCGTCAGTGCTTCGCACAACGTCATGCCCAGAGACCACACATCTCCGGCCGGCGAAATTCTTCCTCCCGCGGCTTCTGGCGAATCGTAGGGGCTGGGCTTGCCCAAACTGCCTTTCGAATCCCCGATCCGGCACAGCCCGTCGCTGGAGATTTTTAGCTGCTCGTCCAGCGCCATGATGTTCGCGGGCTTGATGTGGCCGTGCACGAAACCTTTACCCTGAATGTATCCGAGCGCGTCCACCAACGGCCCCACTATGTCGCGCGCTTCCTCCGGCGCGATCGGCCTCTTGGCAATCACCGCAGCCAGGTTTTCGTCGGCGCATTCCATCACGAGGTAAAGTACAGGCGTCCCATCCAGCTCGCAGCGCCCCATGTCCAGAATGCGGATCAGGTGAGCATGCGACAGTTTTGCCGCTTGCCGCCACCGGGCGAGTTGGCCGGACGCTTCCAGCGTATCCGCCGGAACCAATTTGATCACGGCCTTGCCAGCCTCCGGCTGACCGGACTCGGTCACGAACACAGCGCTGTGTTCCGTTGCGCCCACGAACTGGCCAAGCGTGTATTTGCCATCAATGACTTGGCCCACCCATTGAGTTGCGGTTTCGGTCATTCTCGTCTCCCAGCGCGAGTGTCACCTACCTCGGAGCACCTCGAGTACAAACGGCAGCACGGCCGCATGCGGGAAGGGATTTGAGCTTTCCATAACTGCCGTGACCGTCAAGCTGAATCCCTGCGGGTTGCTCGTAGGGTTTCAACGCATAGGCTGGGTTGTAGCACGACCGCAAGGGGCTGGGATCGGCAAACCCCCAAGCCCTCGTGACACACATTCTGCAACATTCTGGCCTCGACGGCGCGAAAAACTAGCGCCCAGTTGCGCAGCGACGCAATCCAGTTCCTTCGGCTGGCAGGCTGTGAGGCGCGTTTTTGCGCATCGCCTAGCGATCAACAAAGTGTAGTACACCTAAGGCCATCCGGGAAGAAATGAAGCTTCAACCCGGCGAGGAATTAATAGCCTTCTTGCACGGCGGCGCGCTCCATTTGGGTCCGTTGAGGTCCATTCGGTGAACTTCGCGGCATAGCCAAGGGCATAGGCTCTGGAGCCGACCGACCGTGACAGAAACGATCGCTTCTCAGCTTACACTGGTGGACTCGTCGGGTTGGGTTGTCTATCTTCGAGAGGGACCTCAAGCCGGGGCGTTCGGGAATTATCTCGAGCGCGAGGACTTGCTGGTCGTACCAACGATCGTGATGTAGGAGGTGGTCGAGAAACTACAATTCAGCTCGGGCATTGCCGTCGTGCAACGATTCTTATCTCATGCGTTCCGCGCGCGGGTCGTAGACCTTGATGCGAATCTCGCAATCGCCGCAACGAAAAATCAGCATCCATCAGAAGCTGGACATGGCTGACGCGATAATCTATGCCACCGCCGAGTCCGTGAGCGCACAGCGCGTAACCGGTGACGCCGACTTCCGCGATCTACCTGGCGTGATCATTCTCTGAATCGGCACCCACGAATCTGCCTAGCGATAAACCTCCAGAGACCTGCGGCTGTGGGCGTCTTGCCTTGACCGGCCTTACCCACGCCAGTAAGCTAGTTGTTTCCAAAAAAGGACGACGACACTGCATGACTGCTGAGACCATTCAGATTACTTTGCCGGATGGCGCCACCCGTGAAGTTCCGCGCGGGACCACGGCCGCGCAGATTGCGCGACAGATATCGCCGCGACTGGCGAAGGAAGCGCTCGTGGCTCGCGCGAACGGCGAGCTGGTGGACCTTGCACGACCGCTCGAGCAAGACGCGAAAATTTCCATACTCACCGCGAAAGATCCCGACGCGGTGCAGGTGTTCCGCCACTCGGCGGCGCATCTGCTTGCCGCCGCGGTGCTTGAACTCTATCCCAACGTGAAGCTGGGCATCGGCCCACCGATCGAAAATGGCTTCTTCTACGAGTTCGTGCGCGAAGAACCCTTCACTCAGGACGATCTGGAAAAGATCGAAGCCAAGATGCACGAGCTGGCTGCGAAGGACGTTCCGAACGAACGCAAGCTGCTTCCCAAGGCCGATGCGCTCGAGCTCTATCGCAAGAGCAATCAGGAATTCAAATGCGAGCTGGTCGAAGAAAAAGCGATCGAGCCAATGGTGTCCTTCTACACCACCGGAAAATTCATCGATTTTTGCCGCGGGCCGCACATTCCCTCCACCGGGCGCATCCAGGCCTTCAAATTGATGAATGTCTCCGGCGCCTACTGGAAAGGCAAGGAAGGCAATCCGCAGATGCAGCGGATTTATGGCGCTTGCTTCATTGATCAAAAAGAACTCGACGAATATCTGCACAAGCTCGAGGAAGCCAAGCGCCGCGACCATCGCCGCATCGGAAAAGAACTCGGGCTTTTCACCGTCAGCGACCAGGTCGGCTCTGGCCTGCCGCTGTGGTTGCCGAAAGGCGCCACGATTCGCCGCGTTCTAGAGGACTACATTCTAGAAAAGGAACGCCGCGCCGGCTATCAACACGTCTACACCCCTGATCTGGCGAAGGTTGACCTCTACGTTCGGTCGGGGCATTGGGCTCACTATCACGAAAACATGTTTCCGCCGATGGACCTCGAAACCGAGCAACTGGTGCTGCGGCCGATGAATTGTCCGCATCACATTCTCGTCTACGAGTCCAAAAAGCACAGCTATCGTGAACTGCCGGTGCGAATTGCCGAACTTGGCACGATGTACCGTTACGAGCGATCGGGCGTGCTGAGCGGTCTTAGTCGCGTCCGCTGCATGACGCTCAATGACGCGCACATCTTTTGCACCCCGGAACAGATCAAGGAAGAATTTGCCAGGGTCATGCGGCTCGTTGAGGAAGCCTATCGCGACCTCGGCATTACGCAATACAGTTACCGACTATCTCTGCGCGACAAGGCGAATACCGGGAAGTACGTGGCCAATGACGAAATGTGGGATCTCGCCGAACGCGTGCTGCACGAAGCCATGGATTCGCTCGGTCTTCCCTACACCGAAGCTCCAGGCGAGGCTGCCTTCTACGGGCCAAAGCTCGATATCCAACTGGCGGACGTGATGGGCCACCAGGAAACCTACTCCACGATTCAGATCGATTTCCATCTGCCGAATCAATTCGAACTCGGCTACGTAGGCGCCGACGGCCAAGAGCATCGACCGGTGATGATTCATCGCGGCGTCATCAGCACGATGGAACGAATGGTTTCTTACCTCATTGAGCTGTACGCCGGCGCATTCCCGGCGTGGCTGGCACCCGTCCAGGCGATTGTGCTGCCCATCACCGAACGGCAAAACGAGTACGCGAAGCAGGTCCACCAGAAACTGCTCGATGCCGGGGCGCGCGTGGAACTCGACGATCGCAACGAGAAACTGCAGGCCAAGATCCGCGACGCGCAGCTCCAGAAGATTCCTTACATGCTCGTTATCGGCGGCAAGGAGGCGGAAGCTGGCACTGTGTCGGTGCGTCACCGCTCGAAGGGCGACCTGGGCCCGCGCCCGCTGGATCAATTCAGCGGGGACCTGCTCCAGGAAATCGCTTCCCGGGCGATTGTCTAGGCCTCCTCGGGCGCAAACCCGAGCCCTTCGCCTGCTCAAAAACCTGCGAATCCCTTATTGCCGTCGAGCGGCGAACCCATGCTATACTTTTTGGCCCGTCCCTCCCCGCGGACGTTTTGGTTGTGGGAGGTGCGGCCAGCGGGCTGCCAAGGCGTGTTTTAAGGCCCGGGAGGTGGGTTTATCGCAGAACGTGGTGGAGCTCCTGGCCTTCGGGTCAATGAAAGAATTCGTGCTCGTGAAGTTCGCGTGATTGATGATGCCGGGAACCAGCTTGGCGTTATGACACTTTTCGACGCGATGAAACAGGCGCGTGAAGCGGGTTTGGATGTAGTGGAAATTTCCCCGAACGCGGTCCCGCCGGTCTGCAAGCTGGTGGATTACGGAAAATTTCTCTACGAACAAAGCAAGAAAGCTCACGAAGCGAAGAAAAACCAGAAGAGTTCGCACATCAAGGAAGTCAAATTCCGTCCTTCAACCGCCGAGCACGATTATCAGGTGCGCAAGAATCAGATCATCCGATTCCTCGGCGAAGGCTACAAAGTAAAGGCCATGATTTTTCATCGCGGCCGCGAAATGGCGCACCAGGACGTAGGCCGAAAGAAGATGGATCGCTTGATGAAGGACATCGTGGATCACGCGCAAGTGGAATTCGGGCCGAGGATGGAAGCAAACATCCTGCTCGCACTGCTGGCGCCAAAGAAGGGCGCTGGTTCGGCACCATCGGCGCAGAAGAGCGCGGAAGGTCAGGCGTAGGAAAAATGCGCCGCCGGAATTGGCGGAGCCATCGAGTTTGAAGAGGAAATTGTGAAGAAGAACAAGAAAATGAAAGCGAAGACGCACCGCGGCGCCGCCAAGCGCTTCAAGATCACCTCCACCGGCAAAGTAATGCGCTGGCGGTCGGGCAAGCGGCACTTGCTCGGCACGAAGAAGCCTCGCCGCATGCGCCGGCTTCTCAATAAGGTCCAGGTCAGTCCCGCCGACGTGAAGAACGTGCGTCTGGCGTTGCCGTACGGCTTGCCGTAAATAGGTTTTTTCCGTGCCGGGCAGAGCGTAACGGGTGCCTGCCGGCCGGATGTTCCGCCCGCCGCCAGAAATGGCGTGCTTGGGTGAAGCAAATGCGGTCCTACGAGACAAACCCGTCCTGCTACTCGCGCGTTTTTGCGAACGGTTGGGCCGCGTTTGTCTCCTCACTTGATTTGCAAGCGCTAGGGAAGCCGATTGCGACGCAGGAGCACGGCATGCCGTGCCCGGTAGTGATTTGCCGTTGTTGCGCAACAGGAGAAAAGAACTATGCCTCGAGTGAAACGTGGAACCAAACGCCGCGCCCGCCGCAAAAAGCTGCTGAAACACACCAAGGGATTTTTCCTTACCAAGGGAAAGCTGTTCCGTTCGGCAAAAGAAGCGGTGAACCGCTCGCTGCGCTACACCTATCGCGACCGCCGCGTGCGCAAACGCGATTACCGTACGCTGTGGATTCAGCGCATCGGCGCGGCCGCCCGCAACAACGGCACGACGTACAGCCAATTGATTCACGCGCTGAAGGCCGGCGGCATTGATCTCGACCGCAAGATCCTGGCGGACATGGCCGTGCACGATGCCGAAGGATTTACCGCGCTGGTCGGCTCGGTGAAGCAGCACATGCCGAAGCCGTCACCAGCGCAAGAGCACGCGGCGAAGCAACAGCACGCGCGGCACCAGCAAGAAGGATAATTCAGCGGCACGTCAGCGGAACGGCTGCAGCGTGTAGGTTTGTAGGAGCGGGTCTAAGACTCGCCCCTACTTGCTGAACAGCACTCACCATGACGACGAACGATCCCACAACACGGACGCTGGCTCAGCTTGGTCTCTCCGCGCCTGAAGACGTATCCAAACTGTTCGCAGAAGTCCGCCGACGATTCGACGACCAAGCGGCTGTGCACGCATCTGACTCGCAGAGCTGGCGGATCTTCGTGGTCCAGTGGACCGGTCGCAAGTCGGGCGTCCTCTCGCAAATTACGGACAGTTGGCTGAAACCCGCGACACCGGAACTGAAGCGCGTGGTGGGTCAGGAATTGAACCAGCTCAAGACTCACGTCGAATCGGTCCTGGCCGAGCGGCAAAAAGTCATCGAGCGAAGGGCAGAAGAAGCAGCCATCACCCGCGAAAAAATTGATCTTTCACTTCCCGGCGTCGAACGCGCCATCGGCACGCGCCACCTGATCCGCCAAACCTACGAAGAACTTCTGCGCATTTTTGCCGCCATTGGCTTCAGCGTCGTGGAAGGCCCTGAGATCGAAACGCCTTATTACAATTTCGAAGCGCTGAATATTCCCGAGTACCATCCGGCGCGCGACAACATGGACACGTTCTACATCGAAGGCGCGCGCACACCGCATCTGCTTCGCACGCACACTTCTCCGATGCAAATTCGCACCATGGAAAAGCAACCGCCGCCGGTGCGCATCGTCGTGCCGGGTAAAGTCTATCGCCGCGATAATCCGGACGCGACGCACGGCTACATGTTCCACCAGATCGAGGGCCTCGCGGTGGATTCGGACATCACGTTTTGCGATTTCAAGGGCACCGTGGATTATTTCGCGCGCGAATTTCTCGGCCCAAAAACGAAAACACGCTTGCGGCCGAGCTATTTCCCGTTCACGGAGCCTTCCGCGGAAGTGGACGCGACCTGCCACGTCTGTGGCGGCTTTGGCTGCCGAGTCTGCAAACAGTCGGGCTGGATCGAGCTGTTCGGCGCCGGGATGGTGGATCCCGCGGTCTACGGCTTCGTGAAATACGATCCGGAAAAACTTTCGGGTTTTGCCTTCGGCATGGGCGTGGATCGGCTGGCGATGATGAAGTACGGCGTCACGGAAGTGCCGCTGCTGTTCCAGAACGACGTCCGGTTCCTGAAACAATTTCCGTGAGATCCGTCAGGGCACGGCACGCTGTGCCCGTTCTTTGAACGACTGCGTTCGGCAAAAAATGAAAGTCGTCTACAACTGGCTGAAACAATTCGTGGACCTGACTGCGTCGCCGGCCGATCTGCGCGCGCGGCTTTCGCTCGCGGGCATCGCCGTGGATTCGATCGAAGAAACCGCGGCCGGCCCCGTGCTGGACGCGGAAGTCACCGCGAATCGTCCGGATTGCCTGGGTCACCTCGGCATCGCGCGCGAGGTGGCGGCGATCTATCGGCTGCCGCTCAAATCGCTGCATCCGAAGCTGAAAGAATCAGCTGAAAAGGCCGCCGACGCAACTCGCGTCGAAATCGACTCACCGGAACTTTGCGGACGATTCACCGCCCGCGTGTTGCGTGGCGTGAAAGTGCAACCTTCGCCGGACTGGCTGCGGCAGGGCC
The DNA here is from genome assembly GCA_963795005.1 of uncultured Acidobacteriota bacterium. Taxonomy (GTDB): domain Bacteria; phylum Acidobacteriota; class Terriglobia; order Acidiferrales; family UBA7541; genus Palsa-295. The sequence continues at coordinate 185,727 of CAWCGE010000032.1, forward strand.
TGGAAGCGATCGGTGAGAAATCCATCAACAATGTGGTGGATGTGACGAATTACGTGATGTTCGAGCTGGGCCACCCGCTGCACGCGTACGATTTCGATAAGCTCAACGAAAGACGAATCGTAGCGCGCCGCGCCAAGCCGGGCGAGAAAATCCGCACGCTTGACGGCGCGGAGCGCACGCTGACCAAAGACATGTGCGCAATTGCCGACGCTGCGCGAGCGATTGGAATCGGCGGCGTGATGGGCGGCGCGGACACGGAAATTAGTTTCAGCACGCGAAGTATTTTGCTTGAGTGCGCCTGGTTCGATCCCATCACGGTCCGGCGCACGTCGAAGCTTCTGGGTTTGCGCTCGGAAGCTTCTTATCGCTTCGAGCGTGGCGCCGACCCGGAAATGGCCGAGCTGGCCTCGCGTCGCTCCGCGGAATTGATCCAGCAAATCGGCGGCGGCGAAATTCTCGTGGGCGTGGTGGATATTTATCCGCGTCGCGAGCCGGAAAAGAAAATCGAACTCTCGCGCAAGGAACTCCTGCGGGTTATGGGCGCGGATGTTCCCGACCGCGACATCGAGGCAATTCTGAGCGCGCTGGGGTTTCACCCCGTGCGCGTAGACGTCAATCGCGGCAGCGAAGGCTCTCTCACCGCGATATGGGAATGTCGTCAAGTTTCCTGGCGGCGCGATGTGACCCGCGGAATTGATTTGATTGAGGAAGTCGCGCGGCATTATGGCTACGAGAAATTTCCGCCGCGATTGCCGCCTGCGAAACTTCCGGCGCACCGTTTGCCTCACGCCGAAGCGCAAGACCAGCTGCGTGAGCGAATCGTCGCGCTCGGCTACCAGGAAATCGTAGAAATTCCGATCGTAGATACGCAGCGCAACGAGCTTTTCAGGCCCGAAAATCTCGTGCCGGCTGTGATCGGCAACCCGCTCGCCGAAGATGCTTCGGTGATGCGTTCGACGGGCGTCGTGAGCATGGTGCGTGCGATCGAGTGGAACCTGAACCACGGCCAGCGCAATCTGCGGCTATTCGAAATCGGCAAGACGTATGAGCTGCGGGATGGCGAGGCGGTCGAGACAGCGGTGCTGACCGTCGGCGCGACCGGGCTTGCGCACGAGAAAACAATCCACGAGGCGGCGCGCGAATATGGCTTTGCGGACTTGAAAGGCGATCTCGATAGCACCGGCGCGCTGGCTGGTAGTTTTGATTGGCAATCCGGCGGGCCGCAATGGCTGACGGCCGCGCGCGCGGCCCAGTTATCGCTACGGAGTGACAACGGGACTGACCGGACCGTTCGCCAATCGCTGGGTGTAAGCGGTCAGCTCGCTCGTCGCATCGCGGACCAACTCAAGTTGCGGCAGGACGTGTTCGTCGCCGAACTCAAGCTGGAGCCGCTGCTGACGGGCATCGAAGCGGCAGACGCCGCGCGCCGTTTCAAGCCGCTGCCACGCTTCCCCGCCGTCGAACGCGATTTTTCGCTCGTGCTGGCGGACGGCGTGACTTTCGCGCAGGTCCAGCAAACGATCGGTGCGCTCAATATCCGCGAACTCGAATCGATTGAAGCTGCCGATCTTTTCCGCGGCGGACCGATTCTCGCCGGCAAGTTTTCGCTAATGATCCGCGTGAAGTTTCAAAGCGTCGAAGCCACCTTCACAGACGCGCAACTCAACGATTTCTCCGCGCGCATTGTCGCCGCCCTGCAAGAAAAACTCGGCGCCACCCTCCGCGTGAGCTAGCACCGTGCAGTAGAACCTATGCGCAACGCGGGGGCCAAGGAGTTTTCGTGAGAATCTCAAGACCCGTACTTCCGTGGCTGAAGCCGCACGGATCTTTGCGACGCTTATGCCGTAGCTAAAGCTGCGGCCTACAAAGATTCTTGCGTCGCCCACAAGCCCGTTGCACGCGAGCGCACAAAAGCCGACAATGGCGGTGGCTCAGCGGGGGAGAGGAACGTGAAAATCGAGATTTACGATCAGGTTTACAACGTCAACGCGGACGACAATGAAGAATACTTGAAGGAGCTGGCGACCTACGTTGACGGCAAGATGCGCTCGATTGCCGATGCGACGCACATCGTGGATTCGCTGAAAGTGGCCGTGCTTGCGGCGCTCAACATCGCGGATGAAACGTTCACAATGCGCAAGCGCCAGCAGGAAATCGAAGGCCCGTTGCGCAAGCGCGTGGAAAAATGCGTCTCCATGGTGGAAAAGGCGCTCGAGCAAACGAATTAGTCGTGAGAGGACGAGTTCGACCCGCCGCCAGAGCAAACGTAAGTAGCGCCGGACCCGCAGGAGCTTCCCCACTGCACAACCCATTGGTGCCCGGCGACATCTCCTATATCATGCTGACCCGGAGCTCGAACCTGCCTGCTCAGAGTGCCTGACAAAAAGCCAATCCGTTTTCTACTCGTTGCAATTGCGATTCTCGCGGTCCTCGTGCTTATGATGACTCTGGGGAGTGTCTGGCACAACCATGCTGGATCGTTCGACGCAAACTGCCCGATCTGTCATCTCAGTCATCAACCTGTCGAGCACTCGCTCGTCAGCTACTGCCTTCCGTCCCTGGGTCAGGTAGATACATATGCGGAGTCCGAGGAACCCGGATTCACACCCGGCCTGATCGCACCGCGTGTTCCCACACGCGCGCCACCCACCTGCTCATCACTCATTCTCCGCAGACCGCAGTAACGTTGACCGGTTCTTCATTCATTTTTTAGGGCTCTGCTGATAACCCCAGGGGTGTCGTTCCGAGGAACGGCGTGGAATTCGCTCTGAAGTTCTCGCGAAATTGAATTGGAGGTTGAGGACCATGCTTGCAAAAACCGTGCGGTTGGCGATTCTGGCGTTCGTGACGTTTGTGGCGCCTCGCGCAGGTGCGCAAGATTCGCCGCCCCAGCCGCAACCCGCGCGAGCTGGCTCGGCGCAGACATCGCCGCAGAATGTGCCGTCGGGCCAGGCTCACGGCGCGGTGCGCATCTCGCTCGATCAAGCGATTCAAATGGCGCTGCAGAACAATCACATCCTCAAGGCCGCGCGCACTACCATCCAGCAGAGTGAGGCGGAGGAGATCACCGCGAACCTGCGGCCGAACCCGGTACTCACCGTGGACGCGCAATTCATACCCATCTTCCAACCGAATGAAATCACCGCCGACTACATCGATGAGACGGCGCAATTTGACCTTGGTCTCTCTTATCTTTTCGAACGCGGAAAGAAACGCCAGCACCGGTTGCGAGCAGCTCAGGACCTTACCGCGCAGACGAAATCAACCGTCGCCGATAACGAGCGAACGCTCACCTTCAACGTGGCCTCGCAATTCTTTTCGGTGCAGCTCGCGGAATCCACTCTCGATCTCGCGTTGCAGGACATGAAGAGTTTTCAGAATACGGTGGACATCAGCGAAGCTCGTTACAAAGCGGGCGACATCAGCGAAGTGGACTATCTGAAGATCAAGTTGCAGTTGCTGCAATTTCAAAGCGACGTCGCGCAAGCGCAGCTTGCCAAAACTCAGGCTCTGGTTGGCCTCCGGCAATTTCTGGGGTACCAAAGCGTTCCCGAAGACTTCGACGTGACCGGCGATTTCGAATACAAGCCGGTGACGCTGAAGCTCGAAGATTTGCAGCAGCTCGCATTGCAGGACCGGCCGGACTTTCGCGCCGCGCAACAGGGCGTTACGGCAGCCAAAAGCCAGTACGAATTGGCGAAAGCGAATGGCAAAGTGGATGTAACCGGCGAATTCCTTTACGACCACGTCAACTCGGTCAATACGGGCTCCTTCTTCGCCAACTTCCAAATTCCGATATTCAACCGCAATCAGGGCGAAATCGCGCGCACGAATTATGCGATCAACCAGGCGCAGGAACTAGAGCTGGCCGCGAGCGATCAAGTCCTGAGCGATGTGCTGACGTCGTACGAAGGCGTTCGCGACAACGATCAGGTGGTTTCGCTTTACGTCGGCGGCTATTTGAATGCGGCCCAGCAATCGCGCGACATCACCGAATATTCCTACAAACGCGGCGCGGCCAGCCTGCTCGATTTCCTGGATGCCGAGCGCAGTTATCGCGCCACCCAGTTGGCGTACCGGCAGTCCCTCGCGTCATATCTCACCGCCGTTGAACAGCTGCGCGAAGCCGTCGGAACCAGGAGCCTGCCATGAGTGCTCGCAGCATCGCCAATTTTCTTGCGCGACGAACGCGTCCGACTGTCTATCTAGTCGCAGTCGCGCTCTGCACAACGGGCTGCAATTCCGGCGAGCGTGCCAGTCAGATGACGTCTTACAGCGCCAAGGAATCAAAAAGCGCCGAGCCCGCACTTTTCACCATTCCGCAGGAGCAGATGTCCCACGTGCAGGTAGTGACCGTCGAACCCAGTAAACTGGCGCGTGTCCTGCGCCTTACCGGAGCGGTCGCATACAATGCCTTCAACACCACGCCAGTCATCACCCAAGTCGGCGGACCAGTCAGCAGAATCCTGGTCGTTCCGGGCGAGCGCGTAAAACAGGGCCAGCCGTTGCTGGACGTCAGCAGCCCCGATTACTCGTTGCTGTTCGCAACGTATCTGAAGGCCAGAGACACCCTTCGCGTCGCCGATAAAAATTACCTCCGCGCGCAAGACCTCTACGCACACAATGCGATCGCTGAGCGCGATCTGCTGCAGGCGGAATCCGATCACATCCAGGCGCAAGCGGATTTGAACGCCTCTATTTTGGGCCTGAAAATTCTGGGAATACCGAAGCCCGAGGATTTGGAGAAAGCGCCCTCGTCCGCAGAAATTCCGCTGCTGGCGCCGATCGGCGGCGAAATTGTAGAGCGCGACGTGGCGCCGGGGCAGTTGCTGCAGGCCGGCAGCACGCAGGCGTTCATCATTTCGAACATGAGCACCGTATGGGTTCTTGCGAACGTTTATCAGAGCGACCTTGCGCACGTAAAAGTCGGCGACGAAGTGACGGTGCAAACCGATTCGTACCCGGATAAATTTCAAGGAAAAATTTCATTCATTTCGCCCGCGCTCGACCCCAATACCCGGACGCTGCAGGCTCGCATCATCGTTGATAATCCCGGCGGAAAGCTGAAGAACAATATGTACGTCACCGCCACCGTGAACGCGGGGGTGGAACAGAACGCGATTGCCGTGCCCGATGCTTCGGTGCTGCGCAACGATGAGAACCAGCCGTTCGTTTACGTGGCCACCGGCTCGAATCAATTTTCCCGCCGATCCGTGGATATCGGACCGAGTCAAGGCGGGAAAACGCAAATTTTGAAAGGCCTCTCTCCGGGCGATAAAGTCGTCGGCGATGGCAGTCTGTTCTTGCAGTTCGCCAATTCGTTTCAACACTGACGCGCCTCTTTCTAAATGATTCATAACATCGTCCAATTTGCACTCCGGCAGCGATTCCTGATCCTGATGCTGGCGGTGTTTCTCATCATCGCCGGATCCATTGCGTTCCAACGCATGCCTGTGGATGCTTACCCGGACCTCTCGCCCCCGATGGTGGAGGTGATTACCCAATGGCCCGGGCACGCCGCCGAGGAAGTCGAGCGCCTCGTGACGCTTCCGACCGAAGTGGAAATGAATGGCGTGCCGAAGATGGCCATCCAGCGTTCGATTTCGCTGTACGGCCTGTCCGATGTGATTCTGACGTTCGACGAAGACACCGATGACTATTTCGCTCGGCAGATCGTGTTTCAGCGCCTGAGCGAAGTCACCTACCCAACCGGAGTGGCTCCCACACTCGCGCCGCTTGCCAGCCCCTCGGGCCTGGTGTACCGGTACGTTCTGGAAAGCCCTGACCGCACACCCCAGGAATTGAAAACTTTTGAAGATTGGGTGATCGAGCGCGCATACAAGCAGGTCCGCGGCGTCGCCGACGATTCCGGCTTTGGCGGCACCGTGATGCAGTATCAAGTGCTTCTCGATCCCGCGCGGCTTTATGGTTATCACATCACCGTGCCGCAGGTAATTCAGCAGCTTTCCGTGAACAATGCGAACACCGGCGGTGGCTTCTATTCGCAGGGCGGGCAATTTTATTACGTACGCGGCCTCGGCCTGATCAAGGATGTGCAGGACATCGGCAGCGTCATCATCGGCTCGCAGAATGGTGTGCCGGTGCATGTGCGCGACGTGTCGGAGGTGGTGATCGGCCACGCTCCGCGGCTCGGCGAATTCGGATTCAACAAGAACAATGACGCTGTGGAAGGCGTCATCATGATGCTGCGGGGCGACCAGACACAGAATGTCTTGAAGGGTGTGGAGGCAAAAACCAAGGAGCTAAACGAGCACATCCTGCCGCCCGACGTCAAAGTCCGGCCCTTCTACGATCGCAGCGACCTGGTGGCGTTAACCATAGACACCGTGGAAGAAAATATGCTCCTGGGCATGACCCTGGTCCTGATCGTGCTGATTTTCTTTCTCGTCAGCGTGCGCGCCGCCGTGATCGTAGCGCTCACGATTCCGCTGGCCCTGCTCTTTTCGTTTATTTTTCTGCACGAACGCGGCGTCGCTGCCAATCTGCTTTCCATCGGCGCCATCGACTTCGGGATCATCATTGACGGCACGCTGGTGATGGTCGAAAACATCTACCGCGAGCTCGGGCTTCGCGAAGGGCAACAGTACGACTTACACGGAGTGATCCTCGCCGCGGCCAGAGACGTGGATCGTCCCATTTTTTACTCCGTGGCGGTCATCATCGCTGGTTACATCCCCATCTACGCGCTCAGCGGGCCCTCGGGAAAATTGTTTCACCCCATGGCGGACACCATGTCCATCGCGCTGATCGGGGCGCTGATTCTGACCCTTACCTTTGTCCCGGTCATGTGCTCGTACTGGTTCAGGAAAGGTGTTCGCGAGCGCGTGAACAAGCCCTTCGAGTGGGTCCGGACGCGCTACGCCGGAAACCTCACCTGGTGCCTCGACCACCCCAAGCCCACCATGCTCGTGGCCACCCTGATTTTTGGCGCGGCCTTGCTGCTGATTCCTTTTATCGGCGGCGAATTCATGCCACACCTGGACGAAGGGGCGCTCTGGGTGCGCGCCACGATGCCTTACACCATCTCCTATGAGGAAGCCAGCAAGATCGCGCCGCAAATCCGCGACATCCTCAGCAAGTATCCTCAGGTTACCGAAGTCGGTTCGGAGTTGGGTCGTCCGGATGACGGCACTGATCCCACTGGCTTTTTTAATTGCGAATTCTACGTGGGTCTGAAGCCGTATAAGGATGCCACGTGGAAGGCTGGCAAGTTTCATACGAAGCCAGAACTCATCGCAGACATTCAGCACCAGTTGGACGCGTATCCGGGAATTATTTTCAACTATACGCAGCCGGCCGAAGACGCCGTGGATGAAGCGCTCACGGGCCTGAAGAGCGCTCTTGCGGTGAAAATCTACGGGCCGGACCTGAACGTCTTGCAACAGAAGGCTCTCGACATAAAGAGGCGGCTGGAGAGGGTGCCAGGCTTCACGGAACTCACGGTCGTACGCGAGTTGGGACAGCCGAGCCTTCTCGTCGCAGTGGATCGCGACAAGATCGCGCGGTACGGCGTGAACGTGGCGGACGTCGAAGCCGTGGTGCAGGCGGCGGTCGGCGGACAGGCCGCCACGCAGGTGATCCAGGGCGAAAAATTGTTCGACCTGGTCGTGCGCATGAAGCCGGAGTTCCGCGAGAACGCACAACAGATCGCCAACTTGCTCGTCGGCACGCCTACGGGCCAGCAGATCCCTCTCAGCGAGCTTTCGAACATCAGCGAAGGTAACGGTGCGTCCTTCATCTACCGCGAAAATAATTCGCGCTACATCGGAGTGCAGTACAGCATCGAAGGACGCGATCTTGCGGGCGCCGTGCACGACGGCCAGAAGGCCATCGCCGACGTCGAACGATCGCTGCCTGCCGGCTACCGCTTGAGCTGGGGCGGCGAGTACAGCGAGTTCGTGGAAGCCAAGCAGCAGATGTTGATCATCGGCCCCATGGCCGTGCTGCTGATTTTTATGATTCTCTTCGCGCTCTATGGCAATTTTAAATTCCCGGTTACCATCGCGCTGGGCGTGGTGATGACGGAACCCGTCGGCGCGCTGATCGCTTTGAAACTCACCCACACGCCTTTCAGCGTCTCTTCCGTGCTCGGTCTGCTCGCCCTGATGGGTGTGTCCGTGGAAACCGCGGTAATTCTCGTCTCTTACATCAACAAGCTGCGCTTGGAAAATAAGGATATCCGCACGGCCACTCGCGAAGCGTCTTTGCTGCGCTTGCGGCCCATTATGATGACCGCTCTCGTCGCCTGCCTCGGCTTGTTACCCGCGGCGCTTTCCACCGGCATTGGCTCGGACACGCAAAAGCCCTTCGCCATCGTGATCGTCGCCGGGCTCATCTCGCGGTTGGTTCTGGGATTCTTCGTCAACCCGGTGCTATACGAATGGGTAGCGCGCGAAGGCGACGTCTTGCAGGTGTAAGGCTCACCGCAGTCGAGCAGTTGCGCGAAGCCGTCGGAACGAGAAACTTGCCATGAACTACGGAGGCGCTTCCGCCTAGGTTGTTGGCGAAGGTGATTGGGAAAGAATTCCGCGGACGAATTGATTGGCCGATGAAACGGGCGGCAGCAGCCTAGCGGAATTCAATATGAAGGCCATTTCAGAGGAAACGTGAATGAACGCGGCCAGCAGCGGATTCAGAAACCCGAACGCCGCGAGCCCGACGCCGATGCTGTCCACCACGAGCGTTCCGATGAAGTTCTGCATAATGGTGCTGCGGCAGCGCCGTGCGGTCTGAAGGGTTTCCACCAGCTTCGATAAATCGCTGCCAATCAGTACCACGTCGGCGCTTTCGCGCGCGACGTCGGTTCCGGAGCCCATGGCCACGCCCACCGACGCTTGCATCAAGGCGGGCGCGTCGTTCACTCCATCGCCAACCATCACCACCTTGTGGCCTTTGGCGACGAGCTGTTCCACGTACTGCAGCTTGTCTTCCGGTAGAAGATCGGAGGCAATTTCATCCACACCCAATTTTTTGCCTACGTCCTCCGCAACCGTCTTGGCATCGCCCGTCAGCAAGATGGTCTTCAGACCCATCGCCTTCAACGATCGAATCGCATTTTTTGCCTCGGGACGAAGCGTGTCCGCTACCTGGAGCGTCCCTAAGAAACGGCCGCCGCGCGCGACAAATATCTCGGATCCGGCCGCAGTGCTAGTCGCGTGATCGCATTCCACGCGCCGTTCGAGCAGGAATTGCCGGTTCCCGACAATGATTTCATCGCCCTCACTGCTTGCTAGAATTCCCTTGCCGGGCGTGTATTCAAATTGGCTCGGATCGTCGTACGGAATCCCCAATTGCGCCGCTTTCCGCAAGATCGCTTTCGCAATGGGATGTTCGGAACGCGATTCGGCAATCGCGGCGGTTTTCAGCAAAACCGCGGCGGAAATCTCGCGAGCCGGGCTTACGTCCAGAAGTTCGGGAGTTCCATAGGTGAGAGTGCCGGTCTTATCCAGAGAGAATTGTGTCAACTTCCGCGAGTTTTTCGAGATAAAGCCCGCCCTTGATGATCGCGCCTTCCTGCGCCGCCCGGCCGATGGAGCCCAGGATCGCAAGAGGCGTTCCCGCCGCGATGCCGCATGCCCCGGCCACGATGATTACGGAAATCGTCGAACGGATGTCGTGGGTAACGAGGAAAGTCAGCACGGCCGCGGCCAGCGCAAAATAAACAAGGTAACCCGCCAGCTTGTCGGCGATTCCTTGAATCGGCGCGCGCGACTTCTCTGCCGTCTCGACGGCCTCGATGATCTTGCCAAAGGTGGTGTCGCGTCCCAGGCGCTCGACGCGCACTTCAAGCGCTCCGGATTGATTGATCGTACCGGCATAGACGAAGGCGCCAGCGTGCTTTTCCACTGGCATGGATTCGCCCGTGATCGGCGCCTGATCAACGAAGGAGTGCCCTCCGGCAACTTTCCCGTCGACGGGAACACGAGCGCCCGGCCGGACGAGAACTTCTTCGTTGATTGAAACCTGCTGGATATCCACGTCAATCCAGGTTCCGCTGCGGCGCACGGTTGCCGTGCTCGGCAGAAGATCCACTAAGTGCTGAATCGCCCGGCGGCCGCGGCCCACCGTGAGGCCCTCGAGGATCTCCGCCACCAGCACGAAGAGCGTGATGATGAGAGCGGTGAAGACTTCGCGAATGGCAAGCGCCGCCACGATGGCGACGGTCATCGAGAGCTCCATCGTCATGCGCCGCTGCGTGATGTTCTCGTAGGCTTCGTGGAATATCGGAAAGCCTCCGACGATGGTGCAGATCACTCCGATGGCGGTGATGTAAGGATTCCGAGCGCCGCCGAGAAACCAGATGGCGCCCGCTGCTGCTGCGGTGAACAAGACGCGGGCTATCTCGCGGTTCAGGGGATGCTCGTGATCGTTCTCTTCTTCGTGGCCGCCGTGGTCTGCTGAAGCGTCCACTTGATGTGACTCGGCCGTCGTCAGCGCTTCTGCTTCCTTCACATTCGTCTGGTCCATGACTTTGTCCTCACGTCTAAGTAAGTTCGGCTGTTCGCGCAGTCGTCTCACTTCAGATAGGCACGCACGATGTCGATCAGTTCCTCAGCGGCTTGCGCCTGCGGAGAGTCTTTGCTGTTTTCGGGGGCCAGAACATGAAAGCGGACGTGCCCTTCCATCACCTCGGCCATCAAGCCGTTGAGCGCCCCGCGGCAAGCAGCCATAAGTTGCAGCACCCCGCCGCATTCCTGATCGGAATCGAGAGCACGCTCGATCGCGTCCACCTGGCCGCGAATGCGTCGCACGCGGGTCAGAAGCTTTTCTTTGTCTTTTGTGGTGTGGGCCATGACTATACTATACACCAGTATAGTATATAGGGAACAGGCCTTGGTTCTCGAGCAACCGGCCGGCTACACGGCTCACTCGAAGCAAATAAATCTGCTAACTTTTACGGCCGGAGGTGCATCAGAGGTATCATGTTCGACGGGGGTGCCAAGGTTTCGCAATGCCCAAGCGAATAGCCATTCGACTGCTGGCCGTAACCCTCATGCTTTGCGTGGGCCTGTTTGCCATGCAAGCGGCTGGGCACTGGCATGAGCACTCCTCCGACGAACAGCATTGCCAGGTCTGCCACATCGGGCACGCCGCAGTCCCGCAACCCACCGCGCAGATAGGAGTGGGGACGCCCGTCGCGGTCGCCAGATTTGCGGTCGCCGAAAGCCCGAAAGTAACTCTCGATCCCGTTTGCGGTCATAGCATTCCGCGCGCTCCTCCTGCGTAATCTGAATTTCTTCCAATAATTATTTTCCATGCACTGACCGCGGGTACCGCGGCGGATGCCATTTTTCCACATTCATCCGAGCTGCCGGCGCAAAAAGGCGCCCGGTGCCGCAATTCATAATGGGAGAATGATTGATGAGATTCGCGAGAGCATCTCTTGGGATTCTATTCTTACTGTTTGCAGCGTCTGTGGCCGTGCCGACCGGTTGGGCGCAGACGGGAAATTCAGCGAATGTCGCTGGAACTGTGACGGACCCGTCGGGAGCAGTGGTTGCGGGTGCGACGGTTACCATACACAACCCCGTCAGCCAGTACGAACGCTCCGCCACCACCGACAGTACCGGCGCCTTCGGCTTCCCGAACGTGCCGTTCAATCCCTATCACCTTTCCGTTACGGCAACGGGTTTTGGCCCCTATGCCCAGGACATTGACGTCCGATCCTCGGTGCCTCTCTCGGTAAAAATCAGTTTGACCATCGCCGGCAGTTCCAGCACGGTAACGGTAGAAAGTGGGGGCGACTTGCTTGAAAACGATTCCACTTTTCACACCGACGTGGACCGCACCCTGATCGACAAGCTGCCTCTCGAGAGTCAATCGTCGTCGCTGAGTTCGCTCGTCACGCTCTCGACTCCGGGCATAGCGGCGGACTCGAATGGCCTGTTCCATGGGCTTGGCGATCACGCCGAGAATTCATTTTCCGTTGACGGGCAGCCCATCACCGATCAGCAGAGCAAAGTCTTTTCGAACCAGCTTCCCGTCGATGCGGTCCAGTCACTGGAAGTTATTTCCGGGGCGCCGCCTGCTGAGTTCGGCGACAAGACCAGCGTCGTGATCCAGGCCACTACGCGCTCAGGTCTGGGGGTTACCACCCCGCATGGCAGCATCTACGGTTCCTACGGCACTTTCGGCTCATCGAATGCCGGCTTCGACCTCGCCTACGGCGGCCAGAAATGGGGCAATTTCATTTCCGCCAGCGGCCTCAATACCGGCAGATTCCTGGACCCTCCGGAATTCAGTGTGAGTCACGATAAAGGCAACGAGGAAAACATATTCGATCGTGTGGACTATCAGATTTCAACCGCCGACTCGATTCACTTCAACGTCTTGTACACGCGATCCTGGTTTCAGACGCCCAATTCGTTCGACGCGCAATTCGCTTCACCGTGGTTCGGCGTCGTCGTTGACAATGGTGGCCTCGCTCCTCCGGTGAGCTCGGGTTGCACTCTCGCAGAGTGTGGCCAGCCCGTCGGTGCGCAGGATCAGCGCTCGAAGATCGGAACATTCAACATCGCGCCGAGCTGGACGCACCTTATCAATTCTAATACCGTCCTGACACTTGGCGCTTTTGTTCGCCGCGACACATACAACTACTACCCCAGCGGCAATCCCTTCGCAGACCTTGGGCCCTTCAGCCTGCAGAGGGAATCCGTCACCCAGGATCGCACGCTGACGAATGCGGGCGTCCATTCGGAAATCTCGTACGTGCACGGCATTAACAATGTGAAGGCCGGGATTGTTTATGAGCAGACTTTTCTCACAGAGAAGGATCAAATCGGGATTGTCGATCCAACGCTCAACGCGCCGTGCCTCGGTCCAAATACGAATCCGACAACCGATGGCTTCTACCCATTCGCGCCCGTGCAGGGTTTCACAGCTCCAAGTCAGTGCGCGGGAGCCGGTCTTCAACCCAACGTGGCGTCGAATCCCAACGCCCCAGGCAACCCGGCCAACGGGTTTTTAAGCACAGCCCTATATCCGTTGTTCAACCCGGGTTTGCTTCCATTTGACCTCACGCGCGGGGGAAGTCTATTCCAGACCTCTACAATGTTTCCTCTGCACACGGATGTGAAGGAACTGGCGCTGTACGTCCAGGACACCATTAACTGGAAAAACTGGTCGTTCAACTTGGGCATTCGTGGCGACTTGTACAACGGTCTGGTCACCGCGAACCAGGCAGAGCCTCGGCTTGGCGTCGCGTACAACATCAAACCTAGCAACACCGTTCTTCGAGTCTCCTATGCCCGAACTCTCGAAACTCCTTTCAACGAAAATCTTGTGCTTTCTAGCATTGGATGCAGCAACGGCGTCCTGAACCCTTTGCTCGGATGCTCGGGAAATTCCACAAATCCGATCGCACCCGGGTTTCGCAATGAATTTCATGCCGGGCTGCAACAAGCGTTTGGGAGATACTTCGTTCTCGACGGTGAATATATCTGGAAGTACACGCATAACGCTTACGATTTCAGCGTTCTCGGTAACACTCCGATTACTTTCCCGATCGAGTGGTCTCGGTCCAAGATCCCTGGTTTCGCAATTCGCGGATCGGTGCCGGATTTCCACGGCTTGACGGCTTTCATTGTGATGTCCAGCGTGGCCGCCCGGTTCTTCACCCCGCAGGTCGCCGGAGCCGGAGCAAACCCCACGGCGCCGACGGGCGTTTTTCGGATCGACCACGATGAACATTTCAATGAAACCACCCACCTGCAATATCAGCCCTGGAAGAAGCTGCCTTGGGTCGGCTTCAACTGGCGCTATGACAGCGGGCTGGTGGCCGGCGCGACGCCCTGCTTCGGGATCGAAGCGACCAACACCTGCCCGGGCAGTATCGGCACCGACCCCGCCACTGGCTTAGTGTCGCTGGTAGCCTCCAACGTAGGCAGCGTACCCTTGAGCGCCGATCAGGAGTTTGAGGCCGGGTTTACCTGCAACGGCGTGCACGCCACGCCACCGAGCGCGACCAATCCAGCCGGTATCCCGATACCGGGGGGTGTCTGCCCGGCTGCGCAGTTCAGTTCCACCCTCATTTCGGTTCCGGCGCCCAACAAGGAGAACGACGACCACAATCCGCCCCGTATCCAGGCGCGCAATCTGTTCGATTTGGCGGTGGGTGATGATGACATCTACCACTTCCACGCGGACCGCTACAAGTTCAGCGCGCGCGTGGAAGTAATCAACCTCGCCAACAACTACGTCCTCTACAACTTCCTGTCCACCTTTAGCGGCACGCATTACGTCACGCCGCGAACGGTAACAGGGGAAATCGGCTTCCACTTCTAACCCAACGACGCTGGAAGGCCGGCACAAACGTCGGCCTTCCGGCCTCCTTTTTTTTCCCGCCCGAGAAGAACAGCATTGGTCGCAAGCCGCTGTCGGGGAAGCTTACGCAACGCTAGTTGACAATGATTTTCAACTAGAATAGACTCGGTCGCCAGTTGATACTGATTTTCAACTAGAGGAGTCCCGTGCTTCGCGCCCGCTTCCGTTTTCTCCTTCACATTCTTGGCCTTTCCGCTTGTTTCTTTCTGCTGGCCGTCGGCGCTTCGGCTGGTATCGGCGGACGCATCTCCGGCGCGGTCAAAGACCCGAGCGGGGCGGTTGTTGCCAAAGCGGCAGTCTCGCTGATTAATTCCGCAACAGGTGTGCGTCAGACAGTCGCCACCGACGAGCACGGAGTTTACTCCTTCCTGGACGTGCCGGTTGGCCGCTATAACCTCGAAGTCGCGGTTAACGGATTCAAACCATATCAACTCCAGGGCATTGTGGTGGATTCCGATTCGGCCCTGTTGATTGACGCCGTTTTGCAGGTCGGCGGCAAAAATGAGACCGTCACCGTAGACGACGCCGTCGCGCACGTGGAAACCGCGAGCACGCAGCTCGGCGAAGTGATCACCTCCGCGCAGATGACCGTGGTGCCCTTGAATGGGCGCAGTTTTACGGATCTTCTGGCCCTTCAGCCCGGCGTTGCTCCGGCCACATCCATCACCTCGCAAACGGTGCAGGATGTCGGCGCCGCCGCGCTGTTTCCGTCCGGCAATCTGAATCCCGGAACCATCGCCATCAATGGCCAGCGAGAGTTTGCCAATAGTTTTATCGTGAATGGCAGCGACGCGGAAGAAGACGTCAATATGGGCACGGCGATCGTCCCGAACCTGGATTCCATTGCCGAGTTCCGCATTCTCACTGCCAACTTTGACGCCGAGTACGGCGAGTTCAGCGGCGGCCAGATCAATGTGGTGACCAAGACCGGCGCCAACGATTTCCACGGCGACGCGTTTGAGTTCCTACGGAATAGGAATCTCGACGCGCGCAATTATTTTTCGGCCACACGCGGAAGATACGATCAGAATCAGTTTGGCGGAACCTTCGGCGGTCCCCTTCGCCGGAACAAATTGTTTTTCTTCGTGGACTATCAAGGCACGCGCCTGACGCAGGGCGTTGATACCGGCCAGATTGCGGTTCCCTCTTTGCCGGAACGCTCGGGCGATTTTTCGGGTCCTGTGAATCCGTTTGTAACGACCGACGCTAACGGTGACACCGTCCCCACAACTGTCAGCGGCCCGTATTGGGCAAGCCAACTGGAAAGCGGGCTTGGCTACGCGGTTTTCGCCGGCGAGCCCTACTATACGTCCGGATGCAGCAGCTCTACGCAATGCGTTTTCCCTAATGCCACGATTCCGCAGAAGGTTTGGTCGGGTCCCGCCAAGAACCTGCTGCAATACATTCCTGATCCCAACAATTCCAACGGTACTTTTTCCACTGCGGTGTTCAATCAACTCCTCCGCGACGATAAGGGCGCGATCCGCATTGACGGCAATACGCGCTGGGGTATGCTCTCCGCCTACTATTTCCTCGACGATTTTTCGCAGAACAATCCTTACCCGATCGCGCAAGGCGGCGCCAATATTCCCGGATTCAACGCTCGGAACGTGGGGCGCGCGCAATTGCTCGAACTCGGAGACACCAAGACTTTCGGTTCCAGCGCGGTCAACGAATTTCACTTCAGTTATCTGCGCGATGCGACGGACCTGGGACAGCAACAAGGAGGCGTCGGCGTCAGCTTGGCTTCGCAGGGATTCGTGGTGGGGGAGGGTACGCCCGGCATTGTTCCGTTGGCACCCAAGACGGAAGGCGTCGAAAGCGTCAGCTTCAACAGTTTCTCGATTGGAACGAATACCAATCAGCTGCAGCAGACCAACAACACCTACCAGTTTTTGAACAATTTTTCCAAGGTCATTGGAAATCACACCTTAAAAGTGGGCGGCGAGTTCCACTACGATCAAATTAATACTTTCCCAATGGCCCAATTCAACGGCGCGTTTTTGTTCTTCGGCAGCGAAACCGGCGTGGATTTCGCGGATTTTCTCCTGGGCATTCCGAGTCAGTACAATCAGAGCCAGCTGCGGCCCTTTTACGGCCGCAATAAGTACGTCGGGCTTTACGGCCAGGATAGCTGGCGCATCACGCCGAGTCTCACGCTGAATTACGGACTGCGCTGGGACCGCATCGAGCCGTGGTACGAGAAATACAATCAAATTTCGGTCTTCGAAGCTGGCAAACAATCCGAGGTTTTCCCGAACGCGCCTGTCGGGATTTTGTTTCCGACGGATCCCGGAGTCCCACGTACCCTCGCCCCACCAGGGAATTTGGATTTCTCTCCGCGCATCGGCCTGGCTTATTCGCCGGCTCTCGGCGGAAATGGTTGGCTGCGCAAAATTGTGGGTGGCCCGGGTCAGACCAGCATCCGCGCCAGCTTCGGAACGTTTTACACAGCGATTGAAGCGCTCACCGTCGGCGTACTCAGCGCCAACGCGCCATATGGAACCACCTACAGCAGCCCCGATCCGCCGCTGTTCGCGACGCCCTTTGTCAGCGCAGCCAGCGGCGTAGATGTTGGGCAGAAGTTTCCAGCCCCACTCGCGGCGTTAGGCGCCACGCGCAAGCATCCGGATTCCAGCGTGGACTGGTCGCAGTTTGAACCTATCACCGGCATCCCCGCATACCCCACCACCAATCGCATTCCTTACACCGAGGAATACATGTTCTCCATCCAGCGCGCGCTGGGAACCAAAACCGTTTTCAGCGCCAACTACATTGGCACGCAAGCGCACCGGCTGCCGGTGCTCATCGAAAATAATCCCGGGAATCCGGCGCTGTGCTTGCCGCTGAGCAATCCCGCGAACCTCGCCCCGGGACAAACTCCCTGCGGTCCTTTTGGTGAAGGGAATATCTATACGACGGCGGCGGGTCAGACAGTCTACGGAACGCGCGAACCTTTCAGCTTTGATTTCGGCAGCAATACCAACCAGGCCACGATCGGCAATTCGAATTACAATGCTCTGCAACTCACACTGCACCGCGCCAGCAAGCGCCTCAATGTTCTGGCCGGCTACACCTTCAGCAAATCGCTCGATCAATCGTCGAGCCTCGGCGAGGAAGTGAATCCGATCGATCCGGCGCTCAGCAAGGCCATCTCCGCTTTCGACGTGAAGCACAATTTCGTGATGAGTTACAACTATCAAATCCCCCTAGAGCGTTTATTTCGCGCCGAGAATCGCTGGACCAAGGGCTGGGAACTCGCCGGAATTACTCACTTCAGCAGCGGGTTTCCCGTGACGCTGGTCAATTACGGCGATAATTCGCTGTTGGGAGCCGAGCCCAACGGCGTCAACAATTTCGGCATTGACGAGCCCGACGTGGTGCCGGGGCCTCTGCATCTCAATAGCAATCCCCGCAACGGAAGGCCGTATTTCAATACCGCGCTCTTCAGTCAAAATACTTTGGGCACCCCCGGAAACGCCAAGCGGCGCTATTTTTATGGCCCCGGCATGAACAACTACGATATGGCCCTGCTCAAAAACCTGGCGCTCACCGAATCCAAATCGTTGCAGTTTCGTTTGGAAGGCTTTAACGTCTTCAACCACGCCCAGTTTTTTGGCCCGCAGGCCGTCGACGGCAACATCGGCGACGTCGGGTCGACCTTCGGCCAGATAGTCAACGCCGATCCGCCACGGCTCGTGCAGTTGGGCATCAAATTTTTGTTTTAATGTCTTTCTCGCCCTTCTGCTTGCGCCGTGCGGGCGCTCGCCTCCCCAGCCCGGCGACCCCAGCCGCGGATTCCTGCTACAATTGATTGCGGAACCGGCCTGCGACGCAGGTGACGTCGCGATGGTCTTTTGAACCAACACTGGATCCCAGGGAGTCCGCGTCGTCCTGCCCTTGTGCACGTCCATTGGCTTCGGCTGGTGGATAGCCTGAAAGCAGGCGCAGGGCACCCACCTATTCGTGGGGTTCAGGACCTAGCAACGCACGGCGAAGTGGACCGCTCCGTAAATTCGTATTTCTCGCTGCCGAAAGGTTCAAAACACAAGTGAAGATCCTGTTTATCGGCGATATCGTCGGTTCGCCGGGCCGCAAAATTGTGCATGATCGCCTCGCCGACATCTTGACGCAGCGCGCAGTGGATCTTTGCATCGCCAACGGCGAAAATTCCGCTTCCGGTTTCGGTATCACGCCCAGGCTCGCCGAAGAACTTTTCGCTTCGGGCATCGAAGTGATCACCGGCGGCAATCACATCTGGGATCGCAAGGAAATTCTTGATTTCTTTCCGCACGAGCCGCGTCTGATTCGTCCCGCGAATTTCCCCAACGGCTCGCCGGGCAAAGGACATTACCTCGGCCAGGCGCGCAATGGGGCGCGCTATGCCGTGTTGAACCTGCAGGGCCGCACGTTCATGACTCCACTCGAAGATCCCTTTCGTACCGCGGAGCGCGAACTCGCCGCGATTCCTTCTGAAGTTAAAGTCATCATCGTGGACATGCACGCCGAGGCCACGTCCGAGAAGCAGGCGATGGGCTGGTTTCTCGATGGCAAAGTTTCCGCCGTGCTCGGCACTCACACGCACGTCGCGACGGCGGACAATCGTGTTCTGCCTAGCGGCACAGCTTACATCACTGACGTCGGCATGACCGGGCCGCACGACTCCGTGATCGGCATGGAGAAGAAACCCATCGTGCAGCGCTTCCTCGATTCGATGCCCGCGAAATTTTCGGTCGCCGAGGGCGACGTACAGATGAACACCGTTCAGATTGAAGTGGACGAAACCACCGGGCGGGCCACCGCGATCGAACGCGTCAACTTTCGCCTCGATTAGGCGCGCGAAATCTACGGCCAGTTTGGGAAAAGCTTTTCAATCACTCCATCAAACCAATATTCGTAAAATTTCTCATCGCACGGTTTCAGGCAGTCTCCGTATTTCTCCCGAGCGTGGCGGCCCCAGTGCGGCCTGCTCCCGTCCGCATCGCTGAACTCATATTCGTCGGAAAGCCCCCAGGAGCTGAACGCCCGGCACGATTTTTTCATCAGATTTTCGTCCGCAGCCAGTGCGGCAATAGCCCGACCGACGTAAAGCGGCGTTTCTGACGCCAGAAAGTTTGGATCTTTCTTCCCCGCATCCCTCCAGTTCGCTTCCGCTACGCCAAAGTGATCCAGCATCATCTCCGAACGGAGAAATCCCGGCGTGACCGCCACTGCGGCCACGTTTTTTCGCCGCAGCTCCCAACCCACCGCAAAGGCCAGGCGTATCACGGTCGTCTTCACCAAGTCGTAGAAGAGGTTGCCGCGATAGGTGTACGAATCGCCGTCGCCAATTTCTACGATCAGTCCGGTGACTCCCTCACGTTTCGCCGTTTCGATCATCAGCGGCGCGGCGTAACGATTGGCAATGATGTGCGTGTGGATGCCATTGCGCAGCATCGCCAGCCCACGCTCGATATCCACCTGCCAGAATGTCTTGCCGAATTCATGCAGGGCGCCCTCGGAAATGTCGTTTACGAGGATGTGCAGCTTTCCCTGTTCTTTGCGAATCCGCGCGATGAGCGCTTCCACTTGTTTCGCTTCCAGATGGTCCACCACCGCCGCGATTCCTTTGCCGCCACGGGCCGTCACCATTTCCGCGGTCTCTTCGATTGTTTCCGGGCGCCCTGCGTAGGCGTTTGGGACGCCCTTTTTTGTGGGTTGCGATCTTCGGCGCAAGCGCGAGCTTCGACCGCTGCAGTAAACGGTCGCCCCGGCTTCCCCCAGCGCGATCGCAATTCCACGGCCGGCTCCGCGCGTGGCGCCGGCGACGAGCGCTACCTTGCCTTGCAACCGAAAGTTTTCGCCGGAAATCTTGCGGGGAGTCGGCTGGCGCATGGCACCTCCTTCATAGCGGGCGGGTTACGGTAATTTATAAATGGTCGTTCATTTATTGTCAAGCCTTGTTTGTGAATGCCCATTTGTTTATAGTCCTGGTCATGTCTCCCCGGCCCCGCGGAAAACCGGATTCCGAACTCCTGGCCGGCGTCGTCCGCGTGATTGAGCGCATCGGCCCCGTCCGGCTAACGCTCGCCGACGTCGCCCGCGAGACCGGTTTGGCCCCTGCCACGCTCCTGCAGCGCTTCGGATCGAAACGCGGCTTGCTCCTTGCCGTGGCCAGCCAGGGCGCGTCCGGCGTGCCCGAACAGTTCGCACGTATTCGCGCGATGTCTCGCTCGCCCCTTCAGTCCATCGAAGCCGTCGCCCGCTGCATGGCCCAAATGGCCAAAACGCCCGAGGCGCTCGCCAACCACCTCGCATTTCTCGAAATGGATTTGGCCGACCGGGACTTCCATCGTCTGGCGCTCGCGCACGCGCGCCAGTTTCATAAACAGATCCGCGCGCTGCTCGACGAAGCTGTGCGCGCTGGTGAGCTCCGGAAGTGCCCCACCGCTAAGCTCGCAACTTCTGTACACGCCATGATCGGCGGGTCGCTGCTGGGCTGGGCGATCTATCGCGAAGGCAAGGCGGACGCCTGGATTTTGCGCGATCTCGACGTTCTGCTCGGTCCCTATCGGCAGAAGTCCGCGTGACGCACGCCCAAGGTCTCGTAGGCCCGAAGAGAGCCAGCCGAGCTTGCAACAATCGTTGCGTTTCGAACCTCATCGCAAGTTTCTGGAACTTTTGAACCCCTTTTACGTCAATACGGGTATGCACAGGCCGGTCATCTCGGGTGTGGGAGTGTCGCATGT
This sequence comes from uncultured Acidobacteriota bacterium, assembly GCA_963795005.1. Taxonomy (GTDB): domain Bacteria; phylum Acidobacteriota; class Terriglobia; order Acidiferrales; family UBA7541; genus Palsa-295. The sequence continues at coordinate 206,798 of CAWCGE010000032.1, forward strand.
TTCGCTGTTTTGGAATCAGGTCGTGGACAACTTCGTGCCTAATTCTCGCTCTCGCCGTTCTTTCCGTTCCAGCTCCTGTTAGCGCTCAAGGATTTGAAAGCGCGGTGCCGTCCCGCGCGCGTGTGTTTCCGGAATTCAGTGGGGGTGTCGTGGCGATGAAGCGCGACACCGCGGGCCATTACTACGTCTTGGCGACGCCCCCGAATGTGATCTGGATATTGAGCCGAGATGGGACGCGTCTCGGACAGATTCCTCACGCCGCTTCCGACAGCGCGAAAATTCAGTATGCCGTTGACTTTGACATCGCTGCGGACGGCCGGGTGCTCGTCGCCGACCGTGCCGCCAATGCCGTCGAGATTTTCTCGGCCGCGGGAGTTCAGCAGGCAAGAATCCCGGTCTTCGCTCCCACCGGTGTGGTGGCGCTGCCCAACGATCAATTCGCGGTTTCCACGCTGCGCTCCAAGCGCCTGGTCGAAGTTCGCAGCGACGAGGGCGCCGTAATTCGCAGCTTCGGCGATCCCGCCGAGGCAGGCGTGGACCCGGATTCCAAGCAGTTGCAAAACGTGGGGAAGATTTCCGGCGATAGCGCTGGCGACATCTATTTCGCGTTCACTGCGATGCCCGACCCCACCGTGCGAAGGTATGACCGGTATGGCTACGTCACCAGCGAAGCTGCCTTTGACGCGAACCTCTACGATCCCTCACCCGCGCCGGCACCAGACGATCGTGTTCAGTTCGGATTGAATTACAGTGAGACGAGCTTCACGGACTCCTACAACACCTGGGTCGCTGTCGGAAATCGCGGCGACATATTTTTCGGCGGCGGACTATCGCCCGGCTTGGGCGCGCGCTTAGGCAACGGGCCACAAACCGCGCAGTCCGCCACCGATAACATTCTTTCCACGGCAACGGCGGCGGGCGTCGGCGGAGGAGGTCCCGGCGGCGCGGCCGGCGGCGGAATGGTGTCTGCGCAAGGATCTTTCCAACAGAATTCGCTGCAGCTTCACGTTGGTAACAGAAGACCGCGCCAGAGCTCCAGCAGCTCACAGGGTTCAGATTCATCGAGCGACGACACGTCGGCGAAAAACTCGCTCAACGGCTCCCTCCTGCAGTTCAATTCCCTGGACTCATCTCCCAGCGATGCGCTTGATTCCAGCGATTCCGATGACGCCGACGAGACCAACTCCGCGCCGCCTTCCGCGCCAGGAACGGGCCGCGGGACGGGCGGCCATGGCCTCGGTGGCGGAGGCGGCGGCTTTGGTGGGGCGGGTTTCGGACCGGGACTTTTTGGGTTCGGGGGTTTTGGACAAGTGGGAGGGTTTGGCGGCGGCTTTGCCTCTCGTAATTCTCCCCAGGGATTTCAGGACCTGTTCGCGCCGAGCGTTTCCACGGCGGCGCCAGGATCTACGCCGGGCACAGCAGTCGCTCCACACCGCGACGATTTTGCGGGACGATCCGGCGAAAACCATTTTGGCGGTCCTCATGGCCGCTATGGTGAAGGCTTATACAACATGACGGGGACCGTAAAAGTGAATCTGGACCACAGCGTTCGGTCGTCGTTGGACAAACCCGTCATCACGGCCGTGGCCGTGGACCCCTCTTCGCAAGACATCTGGGCTGCCGTCGGACGGGTGCTCGTGCATTTCGATAAGAACGGCAGTTATCTCGGCGAATATTTCATCGCCACTCCTGAAGGCGCGCCTCTCCGCGTGAGCGCGATGATCGTCGAACCGGATCGCCTGATCGTCGCGTCCGATTCGCGAGGCATATACGAATTTACCCGTTTCGACCGCAACGCTTCACGGTCTTCGGTGCGCGGAACGATTGTTCCCGCGCCTGGACCGCAGCAAAACCCCACTCCACAGTAGCCATCGGCGTTCCCGCGCTTTGCTGCGCAGTTGGACGTCTAGATCTTTTTGTTGAGCTTCGCGCGTATGGTCTAGAATGATTCCCGCGGCGGACAGCGCGAAAAAGTTTGTAATGCAAGAGAAATATTCGGAATTTTTGGTTGTGGAAAACCTGTGAATTATTTGTGGAGTGCGTGGATGGTACACCTTCAGTTTTTACTTGCTACCTGCGTTGCGTTTAGGCAGAATCCCGCCTCGCGTCTCTGCTGCGCGTAAGACGCGACGACTCAGTAGGTATTGCGACGCGGGGGCGCGTTGCCACAACTTCGTACCTGAAGCGCCAGACAAACATAGACCCGCCGGGATCGGCGGGGTTTCCACAGCATTTCCACATCAGTGGAAATTGCGATAAGGGCTGACTCGGTCGATGAACCTTTGGGACAAGATTCTTCAACACACGGAGCGCCGCGTCAATCCTCATAGTTTCGCTACCTGGTTTCGTCCCACACGTTTCGAGCGCCTCGAGGATGATCGCCTCACGGTCCGTGTGCCCAGCCGGCTCTTCTGCAAGCGCCTCACGGAGACCTACGGCCAGTTACTGCAAGCGGTGCTCACGGAAGTCGGCAAACCCCAGCTGCAATTTAATTTTGTTTGCGCCGATGGGGAGCCCGTCGCCGCTGCAAATCCAGCTGCGCCCGTCTCACCGCAGGCCAAGCTGGATTTTGACGCGGTGGCGCACCAGCTGAACCCTCGTTACACGTTTGATTCTTTCATCGTCGGCGCTTCCAATCAGTTCGCCCACGCGGCAGCCGTCGCAGTTGCCGAACAACCGTCCAAATCCTACAACCCGCTTTTCCTTTACGGCGGTGTGGGACTCGGCAAGACCCACTTGATGCAGGCCATCGGCCATTCGCTCAAACGGCGCAATCCGGCCATGCGCCTTACCTACATCAGCGCGGAGAAGTTTACGAACGAGGTCATCTCCTCGATTCGCTTCGAACGCATGGCGGCCTTCCGCGATCGCTTCCGCAACATGGACGTCCTGATGGTAGACGACATCCAATTCATCGCCACCCGCGAGCGCACCCAGGAAGAATTCTTCCACACCTTCAACGCCCTGTACGACCAGCAGAAGCAGATCGTGATTTCTTCCGACTGCCCGCCCAAGGAGATTTCCTCAATTGAAGAGCGGCTGCGCTCCCGCTTCGAATGGGGTTTGATCGCCGATATTCAACCGCCCGACCTCGAGACGAAAATCGCGATCTTGCAGAAGAAAGCGGAAAGCGAACGCGTCCAGGTGCCCGACGACGTGGCGGAATACATCGCGCGCGCCATCAAATCCAACATCCGCGAGCTGGAAGGGGCGCTCATCCGCCTGATGGCCTACGCCTCTCTCACTGGCGCGGTTCTGAATCTCGCCACCGCCCAGCAGGTTCTGAAGAACATTATCGAGACGCAGGAGAAAAAGGTAACCATCGAGCAGATTCAGAAACGGGTGGGCGAGGTCTTTGGCTTGCGCGCGCAGGATTTGAAGATGCGCAGCAACTCCAAAGTGATCGCCTACCCGCGCCAGGTTGCCATGTTCATCGTGAAGCAGCTCACTTCGGCCTCGCTTCCCGAAATTGGACGGCAATTCGGCGGCAAGCATCACACCACCGTGCTGCACTCGATCAACAAGATCGAAACGCTGCGCCACACCGACAAAGATTTGAACAAAACGATCAACAGGCTACTCGACTCTTTCGGCTAGACATCGAGGCAACTAGCCCTCCGGAGCCCTGCGCATTACCTGTGAACAAAGTGTGAACGCTTTGTGGATGTTTTCTAAATATGCTTCACGTTTCGTAGTTCGGCAATCTTATCAACTGCATCGCGCAAGTTTGCACCGCACGCGAAATGCTGCAACGGATGCACACCATGCGACTTCGTGCGTTTTCCGCAGAATCCACAGATGCGGCGGCGACGGCGGTTTTCTTATATATTTATATAGATAAAGAAAAGCAGTACAGTAACCGCAGCCAAAATCAGCGCAGCAAACACAAGGACTGCCCAAGATGGAATTCAGCGTAAAACGATCGGACCTGCTCGACGAACTGGAACTGACGCAAGGCGTCGTCGAGCGCAAGACCACCATTCCCATCCTCTCGAACCTCCTGGTCGAGGCCAAGGGCAGCCGCCTCACGATTACGGCCACGGATCTGGAACTGAGCATCCGTACTTCCTGCGACGCCAAAGTAAAAAAAGAAGGCGCGGGTACGATTCCGGCGAAAAAATTGTTCGAGCTGCTCCGCCTGCTGCCTGAAGGCGAAATCAAGTTCAAGCTGCAGGAAAACCATTGGGTGCACATCACTAGCGACCGCCGCAATTACAAGCTGGTCGGCATGTCCAAGGATAATTTCCCCGCGCTGCCGCCTTTTCCGCACGCGCTGATCAAAATCCCCGCGGCCCTGCTGGCGGACGCCATCGCCAAGACTACCTTCGCCATCTCGCTCGAAGAATCGCGTTACACGTTGAATGGCGCATTGTTGGTGCTGAAGCCGAACTCGCTCGCGATGGTTGCCACCGACGGCCACCGCCTCGCGATGGTCGAAAAAGACCACAAGTTCGAAGGCTTCAACAACGAGACGCGCGTCCTGATCCCCAAGAAAGCCATGACCGAAGTGCAGCGCCTCGTAGCCAAATCAGGGGAGGACGGTGAGATCGAATTCGGCCAGGACGAAAGTCACTTGTTTTTCCAGATTGGCCGCCGCCTGCTCACCTCGCGCAAACTCACCGGCCAATTCCCGAATTACGAAGCGGTGCTCCCGCGCGACGCCAACAAGACGCTAGTCATCGAGCGCGGCGAACTGCAGGAAGCGCTGCGCCGCGTCGCGCAGCTCGCTGACCAGCGCTCGCACGCAGTGAAATTCATGCTCTCGAACGAGGGCTTGGAAGTTTCCTCCTCCAGTCCCGAATACGGCGAAGCCAAAGAAATCATCGAGAAGGAATTCAAAGGCGACACGATCGCCATCGGCTTTAACGCCCAATATCTTCTCGATTTCCTGGGCGCCGCTGCCGAAGGCCCCATCAGCTTCGAGCTGAAAGACGAACAATCCGCAGGCCAGCTCCGCCCGACTGGCGATGAGACCTCGCGCTACCGCTATGTAGTAATGCCCATGCGCATCTGAGCGGCGAGTCAGGCACGGAGCCGCGACACAGAGTGGTAAATGGCCTTTGAAAAACCGGTCAAAAGCAGCCTGTTTAATCACCCGTTCTAGAGCCGCTTAAATGGCCTCGCGTCGCGCCCCAACTCGTCCGTAAACCATTGAATAAAAAAGCGATAAATTCATCCGTGGCCGTTAGTTTCGCCTTGTGAAAATCTCCTGCCGGGCGTAGAATTTAAATGTTCAAGGATCCTCCTGAACGGCACTCTATCCGGCCCGAAAATGACCTCTGATTTGCTGCCTGCGCCAGGGCGAGCGAGGCCAGAATCGGCACCGGGTATCCCCTTTCCGCAGGGGAAAAACAACAAGCTCCGCCGTGTCTCCCCGAATTTTTCGGAACGAGACGGGATGGAGTTGCAACCCTTCGAGTTTCGCCCGAGCGCCCGAGCGCCCTCGAAATTGTCGAGCCCGCACACGCGGGTAAGCGAAACCAATGGGCAAGGCCAGCCTGCCGCAGCGCGGCGGGCCAGTGTCGGGCACATCCGCGCGACCGCCTTCCCGTAGCTTGAAAACAGTTTCAAATTCGCATCACGCATTGCACTGAGGAGACGCACGACCCATGGCTGAAAAAGATGCTGCGGCTGGAAAAGCCGTCGGGCACAAGTACGACGCTACTTCCATTAAAGTTCTCGGCGGACTCGAAGCCGTCCGCAAACGCCCCGCGATGTACATCGGTTCCACCGGCGAGATGGGGCTGCATCATTTGGTCTGGGAAGTAGTGGACAATTCGGTGGACGAAGCCATGGCCGGCTTCTGCGATGAAATAAACGTCTCCGTGCACGAAGATGACAGCGTCACGGTAATCGACAACGGCCGCGGCATTCCCGTGGACATGCACGCTACGGAAAAAAAGCCTGCCGCTGAAGTCGTCATGACCGTGCTGCATGCCGGTGGAAAATTCGACAGCGATACTTACAAAGTTTCGGGCGGCTTGCACGGAGTCGGCGTGTCTGTCGTCAACGCACTCTCCGATTGGCTCGACCTGGAAATCTGGCGCGACGGCGACGTTTGGGAACAATCCTACGAAAAAGGCATCCCCACCTCGAAGCTCAAGGCCTCCGGCAAGACGCGCAAGACCGGAACAAAAATTACTTTTCACGCCGACCCGGAAATCTTCGGGAAGGCCACCTACAGCTACGACACGCTCGCGCAGCGCCTGCGCGAGCTCGCCTTCCTGAATAAAGGCCTGAAAATCACGCTCGATGACGAGCGCAGTAGCAAGAAAACCGAATTTCGCTTCACTGGCGGTATCGCCGAATTCGTGAAGCATCTGAACAAAGGCAAGGGCGTCCTGCACGATTCGCCTATCTACATCGAGGGCAAGCGCGATCAGGTGGAAGTGGAAATCGCGCTGCAATATAACGACAGCTACGCGGAAAATGTTTTTGCCTTCGCCAACACCATCAACACCGTGGACGGCGGTACGCACCTTTCCGGCTTCCGCTCTTCGCTCACGCGCACCATCAACTACTACGCTAATTCCTTCGGCATGCTGAAAGAACAGAAGGACGAAGTGACCATCAATGGTGACGATGTCCGCGAAGGCCTCGTCGCCGTCGTTTCCGTCAAGCTGCCGCAGCCGCAGTTCGAAGGCCAGACCAAAGGCAAGCTCAACAGCGATATCAAGGGCGTCGTCGAGCAGATGGTCAATGAAAAGCTCGGCGAATATTTCGACAAGCATTCTTCGATCGCCCGAAAAATCATCGGCAAGTGCATTGACGCGGCGCGCGCCCGCGAAGCCGCGCGCAAGGCTCGCGAGCTTACTCGCCGCAAATCCGCGCTCGATTCCAGCGGATTGCCGGGCAAGCTGGCCGATTGCCAGGAACGCGACCCCGCGCGTTGCGAGCTGTTCCTGGTCGAGGGTGAATCGGCCGGTGGCTCGGCCAAGGGCGGCCGCGACCGCCGCTACCAGGCCATCCTGCCGCTCAAGGGCAAAATCCTCAACGTCGAAAAAGCCCGCTACGATAAAATGCTGGGCCATGAAGAAATCCGCGCCATCATCACTGCGCTCGGCACCGGCATCGGCAAGGACGATTTCGACGCCAACAAGCTGCGCTACCACAAAGTGATTCTGATGACCGACGCGGACGTGGACGGCAGCCACATTCGGACTCTCCTGTTGACGTTCTTTTTCAGGCATATGCGCGAGCTGATCGAGAAGGGCCACATCTACATCGCGCAGCCGCCGCTTTACCGCGTGAAGCGCGGCAAGATGGACCGCTACATCCGCGACGAGCGCGAATTCGCGCGCGAGCTGATGAAGCGCGCCAGCGAAGAACATTCCGTGAAGGGCAAGAGCGGCAAATCCCTCGAAGGCGGCGACCTCACCACGTTCCTGCTCAATATTCAGGAATACGATCAAGTGGCCGCGAAGCTCGGGCGCCGCCTGCGTGAGCCGAAGCTAGTCGAATTGCTCGCCGAAAGCGAACTCGACAAGAAAACCGACTTCGCCGACAAGAAGAAATTGCAGGAGCTGGTGAAGGCCATCGAAAAAGCCAAGCTCGAGCTGGAAACGAAATTCGTTTTCGACGAAGAGCACAGCTTGCACGAGCTGCTTTTGAAAAATGGAGGCGAGCGCCGCATCAATTGGGCCCTGGCGGCCACGCCGGAATACAAGCGACTGCGCGCGCTGGCTGCCGCCATTGCCGAAAACGATCGCGGGCCTTTCACCATCGCGCACAACGGCGACAAAGTCGTGAAGGAAGATTCGCTGGGCGTGCTGAATTACGTCCTCGAAGACGCCAAAAAAGAATTCACCATCACGCGTTTCAAGGGCTTGGGCGAAATGAATCCCGAGCAATTGTGGAACACCACCATGAACGCCGAAGCCCGCACGTTGCTGAAAGTTCGTCTGGAAGATGCGGTAGCAGCCGAAACAATTTTCTCGACGCTCATGGGTGAAAACGTGGAAGAGCGTCGCAAATTCATAGAAGAAAACGCGCTCGACGTCGTCAACCTGGATATTTAAGGCGAAAGTGATTTTCGCGACCCACAAAACATGATCTATCAACTGGTTTGGAAGATCTTGCCGGGGCTACGTGGCATGAGCTGTTCAGACTTCTGCGCTACGCCCACCTATGCGCCAAATAACGAGCAGGGCGTGGCGTTTGAGTGCGCCACCGCCGCGCAATGCGACGCGCTGATGCGTGAACTCGAAGCACATTTCGGCCCGCAGCGCTTTTCGAATAACGCCACAGCCTTTGAAACCGTGAAGGCCTACGTGCTCGAGCGCGCAGGAACGAAAGTCTAAGCCCAGGTTTTGTAGCGGCGGCCTTTCGGCCGCCAGCTGTGCCCATCACCAATCACGGAGAATTCTAAGTGGCCGAAGAACTCGATAAATCAATCACTACTCCGGTAGATATCGAATCGGAGATGAAGAAGTCGTACCTCGATTACTCCATGAGCGTAATCATCGGGCGCGCTCTGCCTGACGTGCGCGACGGCCTCAAGCCCGTGCACCGCCGCATTCTTTTCGGCATGTACGAGCTCGGCCTCACTTCCACGAAGGCTTATCGCAAATGCGCCAAGATCGTCGGCGAAGTTCTCGGCAAGTTCCATCCGCATGGCGATACGCCTGTCTACGACGCGCTGGTGCGCCTGGCGCAGGATTTCAACATGCGCTACCCGCTCGTGGACGGCCAGGGCAATTTCGGCTCCGTGGACGGCGATCCGCCGGCCGCCATGCGGTACACCGAAGCGCGCCTCTCGAAAATCGCGGAGGAAATGCTCGCGGACATCGAGAAGGAAACCGTGGACTTCGTCCCGAACTTCGACGAGAGCGAACACGAGCCGGTCGTCCTGCCCACGCGCATTCCGAATTTGCTCGTCAACGGCTCTTCCGGCATCGCCGTTGGCATGGCCACCAACATTCCGCCGCACAACCTGAAAGAAGTCGTCGAAGCCGCGATTCTGCTCGTCGAAGAACCGGACGCCAACCTGAAAAAAGTGATGAAGCTTGTTCCCGGACCCGATTTCCCCACCGCCGGGTACATTTACGGCCGCGAAGGCATCGAACAGGCCTACAGGACCGGCCGCGGCTCATTCCAGGTGCGTGCCAAAGCGGCCATCGAACAGCGTGGCAAGGACCGCCAGGACATCGTCATCACCGAGCTGCCGTATCAGGTGAACAAAGCGCGGCTGATCGAAAACATCGCGGGCCTGATCCAAAACAAAAAGATTGATGGTATCGCCGACATTCGCGACGAAAGCGACCGCGACGGCATGCGCATCGTCATCGAAGTGAAGCGCGACGAAGAGCCGCAAATCATCTTGAACAAATTATTCAAGATGACCCAGATGCAGGAATCGTTCAGCATGATTTTGCTAGCGATTGTCGCCGGGCAGCCGCGCGAACTGGGCCTGCTCGAATTGCTACGCCTCTTCATCGAGCACCGCGTGGACGTCGTCCGCCGGCGTACCGCCTACGAGCTGCGCAAAGCCGAAGAGCGCGAACACATTCTGCTCGGCTACCGCATCGCGCTCGATCACATTGACGAGGTCATCAAAATCATTCGCGGGTCATCCAGCCGCGCCAACGCGCGCGAGAATTTGCACGAATTTTTCGAGAACAAATCCATCCGTGTACTCGTGGGCGGCCGCGAAACCACTGTCAAGGGCGTGAAGCTGGACGCTAAGAAGTACGCCATCACGGTGGCAAGCTCAGGGGCAGGCCTTGGTCTCAGCTATATCCAGATAGACGCAATTCTCGAGCTGCAACTGCATCGCCTCACGCAGCTTTCCGTGGACGAAATCCTCAAGGAACTCGCGCAAATCCGCGAACGGATCGCCGAGCTGCGCGAAATTCTTAGCAGCGAGAAGAGACTCAAGGGCGTGATCGTCGCCGAGCTGCGCGAAATCCTGAAAACTTACGGCGATGAGCGGCGCACGCAGATTGTGGACCGCGTCGAGGAAATTAAGCTCGAAGACCTGATCAAAGACGAAGAAATGGCCATCACCGTCAGCCACGCCGGATACGTCAAGCGCACCTCGGTGGAAACCTATCGCCACCAGTCGCGCGGCGGAAAGGGGCGCATCGGCGCGAAGACGCGCGACGATGATTTCGTCGAACACTTCTTCGTGGCCTCGGCACACAGCTACATCCTGCTCTTCACTTCCAAAGGCCGCATTTACTGGCTGAAGGTTTACGAAATTCCAGAAGCCGCCGCGGCCACGCGCGGGAAAGCGATCAATAATCTTGTGCGCTTCCAGGAAAACGAAAAGCTCACCGCCGTCGTCCCGGCGCGCAATCTCGAAGAAGCCGGATGCTACGTCTTCCTGGCCACCAAGAGCGGCACCGTGAAGAAAACCGAACTTGCGGAATTTTCCAATCCGCGGCCGTCCGGCATCATCGCCATCAATCTCGATGGCACCGATGAACTGATCGGTGCAAAACTCACCGACGGCATGCAGATGATCTTCCTCGCCAGCCACGACGGCCAGGCCATTCTCTTCCGCGAGACCGAAGTCCGCTCGATGGGGCGTGCGGCCGGCGGCGTGAATGGCATGGACCTGGCGAAAGGCGATTTCGTTGTCAGCATGGACGCGGTGCAGCCCGATTTCGGAATCATCGAGAAGGAATACAAGAAGGAAACCCGCAATCTCGACGAGCTCGAAAGCGATCAGATCCGCGAATCGCTCACCTCGCTGATGCTCACCGTCGCGGAAAAGGGTTACGGCAAGCGCACTCCGCTCGCCGAATACCGGGTCACCTCGCGCGGCGGAAAGGGCGTCATCAATCTGAAATCCACCGATCGCAATGGTCCGGTCGTCGCCGCGTTGCAGGTCCGCGAGGATTCTGACGTGATGATCATCACCGGCCAGGGCAAAGTCATCCGCGTGCACGCGGGCGAAATCCGTGAAGCCGGCCGCTCGACGCAAGGCGTCCGCCTGCTGCGCCTGGAAGAAGGCGACCGCATCGCCGCCGCCGCGGCAATTCTGGAAGAGGAAGAGGCCGGCGGAGCGGTCACGCCGCCCGAGCCAGAAAAGAAATAAGCAGGAGGAAGCGATGACATCCCCGAAGCTGAAATACATCATTGAGTTCGTCGCGGATATGGATCGCGCCGTTAAATTCTATCGAGATGTTTTGGGCCTCACCGTGAAGTTCGAATCCCCCGGCTGGAGTGAATTCGCAACGGGTGAGACGTCTTTCGCGCTGCATCCAGCAAGCGCAAAGAATCCGGCAGGAACCTACGACGTAGGTTTTACGGTAGCAGACCTGCAAAAATTCTACGAGCAGATGCAAGAGAAGGGTGTCAAATTCCCGATGCCCCCCACCAAGCAGGATTTTGGCGGCAGCCTCGCGCAGTTTCTCGATAGCGAAGGCGCCCATCCCAGCGTCGCCGCCGAATAGCAGCAGCGACGTTACGACGGCGGCGCGACGTAATAACCCGGCCGCGTGCGCACCGACACATTCGCGCGATCCACAACGACCTTGATTTCGTGGTAGCCCTCAGGGTCTTCATCGTGCGGACGATAGCCAATTGTGTATTGCGCGTGCAGCTCGCCGCCAATTTCATCAATCGCCTTCTCGATCGAACGATCTTTCATCGTGGCCACATGCAATCCGCCGGTAGCCTCGCTCGCCACCGCGAGCGAGTTCGTTCCCAACGCATTCTTGCCGGTCTTCACCAGCCAAACGGCCAGCGCCAGCAGATCCGGCGAATCATTCACATGATCCGGCTTCGCCCGCAAGTCAGCCATCGCGCTGCTCAGGCCGATCGAATAGATCGTCACATTTGCCAGCTGCGCCTGTCGCAGGACTTCGCCCAATCTGCTCTCGCTGCCCGTGTCGTGCGATTCTCCGACCACCACCATGATTCGCCGCCGGACCGCGGGCCTTTGGTCAAGCAGCGCGATGCCCTTGGCCATGGCGTCGTACAGATGCGCATCGCTCACGCCCAACGGCAAATTTTCGACGACATACTGGACGCTATCGGGATCCGTGGTGAATTTCTGGCGAAGGTCCACGGTAGAGTCGTAGCTGATTACCGCCGCTTCCGAAGTCATGGCCATCACCGTTTCCGTGAACACGATTCCAGCGTGCTTGATCGAGGGAAACATGGGTTGGATGTGAGAACTCGCTTCGATAACCAACACGATGGACAGCGGATCGCCGCCGACGTCGAAGTGGTCAATCTTCTGCTCCGCGCCGTTGTCATACACGCGGAAGTTCGCCTGCGTCAGGTCGAAGACCATTTCGCCCTTTGGGTCGCGGACGGTCACCGGCGCCGTCACTTCGTTCACGCGTGAGCGGATGGCATGCTTGAGTTGCTCGGCGGGAGGCAGCGGCTCGGGCTTCGCGTTAGGATTCGGATGCAAAGGCCCGGGAGGGGTTTCCTGGCCACGCGCTGGCGCCGCTGCGCACAGCACAATCATCACCAGCGCGAGCGTAGTGACGCTCAAATTCGGAAACAAACCGCGGGCTAACACGCGTTTCACACTCCCCATCCCGGTTCAGTGCAATCAGTGTATCTGATTCGCAGCTTCGCGCCGGCGTTGCTTGCAGTGTACTGCCGCTGCACACGGCGGCTGGCATTTCACCCGTCTTCTCCTAAAATGGAAGGAGCGTAAATGAAGCGAAACAGAACTGAGGTGGAAAGATGAAGCGTCCCCGAGGGAAACCTAGGCATCTGCCTGTGCCCAAACTGGCCTACAAAGATCCCCAATTCATGGAGAGCCTGCCGGCGCGGCCGCTGCGCATACTGGCGGAATATTTGGATCCTCTGAGCCGTTTGCGCCAGGCCAGCGTAGGCGACACCATCGTGATGTTCGGTTCGGCCCGCATTCAATCACGGGAGCGCGCGCTGGCGCATTTGAAGCAGGTTCAGGCCCGGGCGCGCGGTAAGCGCGACTCCGAATGGCGGACCAAAATTGCCGCAAGCCGTTCACTGCTGGCGATGTCCCGGTACTACGAAGAGGCTCGCGAACTTTCGCATCGCATCACTTCCTGGGCTATGACACTCGGCAATCAGCCGCGCCGCTTCGTCATCTGCTCCGGTGGAGGCCCGGGCATCATGGAAGCCGCCAATCGCGGCGCAACTGAAGCCGGCGGCCAATCCGTGGGGCTCAGCATTCAATTGCCCCACGAGCAGTTTTCAAATCCGTACATCACGCCGCACTTGAACTTCTATTTTCACTATTTTTTCATGCGCAAGCTATGGTTCGCGCAGATGGCCAAAGCGCTTATCGTTTTTCCCGGCGGCTTTGGCACCATGGACGAGCTGTGGGAAATGCTCACGCTGCTGCAGACCAACAAGCTTTCCTCGCATCACCTGATCCTGATCTACGGCCGCAAGTATTGGGATAAGGTCCTCGATTGGCGCCACATGGTGCGCACCGGCATGATCAGCGAGCGCGAGCACAAACTTCTGCAATTCGCGGATTCGGTTGGCGAGGCTTTTGACCATGTCCGGCGCGACCTGGAAGCTCACCACCTGCACCTGGATCCCGTAGGCGAGCAGCCCGCGCATCCTCACCAGATAATCCCCAACGTCATGAGGCCCTAGCCAACGGCAGTTTCAGAGTGCGCTAGCACGGGACGAGCGACTGTAGAGTGGGGATCAAAAGCAAACGGGGAAAAGAGTCCACGCTCTTTTCCCCGTTGTTGTTTTCAGGCGGCCCGCGAAGGCACAGACGTCGCTCGGGGCACTCACCGAAAGTAACTCGCGCTTCGTCAAAGCCGCCCGAAATTAGTTACTCGAAAACGGCTCCAGCGCAAAAACCGCCTGAAAGCGCCGTTTCTCGTCCTGGTCGTGCAACATCACCACCGGCACGACCTTCAGCGAGTGCTTGCAGCCACGGCAGGTCGTTCCTTCGCCCTCGAGGTCCTGAACGAAACCGTCCGTAAAGTGATACGCTGCCCGCGGCCTCCGCGCCGCCTTCGTTCCCTTCGTACCGCACTGCGGACAGGTAAATTCCACGCGATCTTCAAGGGGATCGCGGTTCAAGGCTGCCCAGCCGGTATAACGTACGCCTACAGTTTCCAAAGAGTCTCGGCTCATAATGTCTACCTTCCGTCCCCGAAAAACGTGCCACAAATATCGAGGTTATGGCAAGTTAGACGCACGGCAGGTTGAAAATGATGCATTTTCGGTGCCGAAATTCCGCGAACTTTCTATTTACCGCGCTTTCAATGCCTTGCGCGGACCAGAGACTTGGTTTTCGACAGAATTCGGGCCTGCGGGAACAACTCTGCGGTCACGGTGTCTATCTGTTCAGAGATCGCGCGAACTCGATTGCACGACGCGACGCCGCCCAGCCGCAGAGCCATCACGGCTGAACGAAATCAGGGCATCCTTCCTCCAGCGCGCCGCTACTAAAATTTCTCTGTGTACAAACGATGCAGCGGAGGTGTGTCTGTGAGTGACCTGGGAAGCTTGTCGAGTTGCATGCTGGAGAATGACGCGGAAGCGCGCCGCCGCGCGCGAAAATTGCGCCAGAAAGCGCTGGTCGCATCCATCGTGTTCGAAGCTGCGTTGATCGGCGCGATGCTGGTATGGCCGCTGATCACGCCCGGTGTTCTGCCCGGCCGGTTCAACGTCACGCCCGCGCCGCCCTACCACGGAGGAGGTGACTCGGTTGAAAGGCACATGGCTTCTTCGAGCGCGCATCCACCGGAAAACGCCAACAATAGGCCGCGCGTTTGCGTAATGTGCGCGCCGGCAGTCATTCCTAGCCAGGTGCATGCGGCGACTGACGCCGCCAGCGCGAGCATTGATAACGCTCCCGGCATCGGCGACGGCGGGATCAATGGGCCGCCCGGAGAAGGCCCGGTAATCCCCGGCGGTGTCGGCGACGGAAAGCCCACCGTGGAGATCAGAAAGCCCAGCCCACCGCCGCATCCCGCACCGATGCGCATGAGCGAGGGCGTGATGGAAGCGGCGCTAATCTACAAAGTGCAGCCCTTGTATCCCGCCATCGCGCGCGCCATCCATCTGGCTGGCACGGTTCGCCTTCGCGCGGTGATCGCAGCCGATGGCAGCGTTCGCCAGGTAGACGTGATCAGCGGCAATCCGCTTCTCGTTCAGCCTGCCGTCGCCGCAGTGCGCGAATGGCGTTACCGGCCCACCCGCTTGAACGGCGAGCCGGTGGAAGTCGAAACCCTCATTACTGTGAATTTTGTTTTGGACGCGCAATAAAAAGGTGCGGAACGAACTCCGCCCCTGCGAGTGGTAGAAATGTCGCAGGCCCCGAATCACCCGCTAGAATCGAATAACGATTCCAGTCGAAAATTTCGCGTTGTTCTCGGTGGTTCCCCCGAAGCGTGTCAGCAGGTAATCGCCCTCGAAAATCCGCCACGAGAGCGCCGGGGCAATTTTCGCGTCGAATCCGCCGCCGAGCTCTGCCGCGAACGACGTGTCGCCATAACCTGGGGCATTGAAGTGCGCTCCACCGATCAACACATGCGCGAATGGTGAGATGCGGGCCGGGAAGGAAACCTGTGGACCAAACAGAAAGGTGTGTACGGATTGGCTGCCGCCGTAATCCCCGGCGAATTCCCCGGCTGCGCCGAGCCACGAATTGAATTTGTACTGGCCTGAGAGAATCCATCCGTTTAGATTGCTGGTACCGGGAGCATTATCAAGATGGAAGTAGGAATATCCCCCGTAAACTTGAACTTTATCACCGGTATCCTGCGCGTTGGCGCACTTTCCCACTGCCAAAGAAGCCAAAAATAGCAAACTGAAAAGAGTTACAAACTTTCGAAGCATAAAATTCCCCCTTATTAAGTGTTATTTGTGTTGACTTCAAAAATCGAATGTCTTTTGTGATTTCTTGCAAAGCCTCGGAAGCCTCGGGCTGGGGACGAAGCGCTAACGACGGGCTGGAAGTTGTTTGATGCGATTCGCAGCGGGCGGGTTACTGGGAATTCGCAGTTAAATCAGCACTTCGCCGGAATTTCGGGCGATCGCTTCACGCGTGGCGTCGCGCAAACGAACCATTTCGTGCCAGTCGTTCCCCGCCGCAGGGTTGGGTGCAAGCGGCGTGCCGAGTGTCATGGTAACACGCCCCAGTCGCGGCAAGAACGTCTTGTCTCGCAGAATTTGCCGCGCGCCGCGCACGGAAACAGGGCAGATGGGCCGCTGCGTGTCCACGGCTGCCTTGAATGCACCCAGCTGAAATGGCCGGATTCCGGCGACCTGTGTAAACGTGCCTTCGGGAAAAATTACCACCGACTCGCCGTTCTTCAGCGCCGTGTTCACTTCGTCGGCCTGGCGAATCCGGGCATGCGGGTCCCCGCGGTCGAACGTAAACTGGCCGCTCCGCTTCGCGATCGTGCTGATAAACGGCATGTCCCGAATTTCGCCCTTGGCCACAAACCGCACCTCCGGCGGAAGAAATGCCAGCGTCACCAAAATATCCAAATAGCTGGAATGGTTCGGGGCAAAAATCCACGGGCCAGCCTGCGCCCGCTTCGCTAGAATTTCGCGTCCTTCAACGTCCACTGGCACGCGCGTGACCGCCAGCATCATTCGCGCGCCTGCGCGCGCAAATCGCGCTGCGCGCTTGCGGTCGCGCGTGCTTCCGACTACGGCCCAAAGCGGAATCAGTACCACCGAGAAGGCCGTGAGCGCATACACGCCGTACAAGAACTCAATCGAACTCTTTGCGGCTCCCTGCAGCCCATGGAACGCCCGTGGCACCGCGCCGCGAGCCGCGAGCTTCGCAATCTGTAGCCACGGAGCTTGCTGCTTCTTGCCGAGCTTTCCATCCAAAAATAGCCGCCGCGTCTCGCTGCGCCGTAATTTACCGCTCGATGTTTTCGGGATGGATTGCGGAGGCAGCAACATGATTACATCCGGCGGCATGCCCAGTGCGTCAGTCACGGCGCGGGCAACTTCGCTTTCGATGCGTTGTGCGCTGGCCGCATCGCGGAGTTCCGCTGCAACGATCAGCCGCTCCGTGCCAGTTCGCTCGTCCGGCGCTCCGAACGCCACCACGCACCCGGTGCGCACTCCCGTCACGCGTCCGGCGATTTCCTCCACCTCGTGCGGATAAAGATTCCGGCCGGCCTTGATGATCATGTCCTTGGCCCGGCCCGTGATGTAGAGCTCTTCCTCCGCTAAATATCCCAGATCACCCGAATCGAGCCAGTTTCCATCACGCGACAATTCGCGCGTGGCCGCATCGTTGTGATAGTAGCCGCTGGTCGCCGCGGGGCCGCGAAACCATAGCCGCCCTTGCCGTCGCTCTCCCACATCGCGGCCATCCGCGTCCACGATCCTCACTTCCACCGAGGGCAGAGGTTTGCCGGCGTTTACGAACTCCAGGGCAGTCGCCTCGCCGCCGGAAACCGGCACTGCGCGTCCTTCGGATTCGAATTGCGCGCGCTCAATGCGATCCACCTTGTAGCCCGCGCCCATCTGCGGCACCGATACCGCCAGCGAGCCTTCCGCAAGTCCGTACACGGGCATCAGTGCGTCGCGACGGAAACCATACGGCGCAAAGCGCGTCGTGAATCTTTGCAGCGTTTCCGCGCGCACCGGTTCTGCGCCATTGATGGCCGCCCGCCACGAACTCAGATCCAAGCCTTGCAGGTCCTTGTCTGCAATTTTTCGCACGCAGAGTTCGTAGGCGAAATTGGGCGCCGGACTGATCGTCGCGCGATGCTGTTGAATGGCGCGCAGCCAGCGCTCCGGTCGGCTAAGAAAGGCGAGCGGCGACATCACCACCAAGCGCACGCCGGTGAAGATCGGCACGAACCATGCCCCGATCAATCCCATGTCGTGATAGAGCGGCAGCCACGACACGCAAACATCACTCGCTTTCACGTGCACCCCGGAAATAATCGAGCGGATATTCGCCAGCAGATTGGCGTGCGTCAATACCACGCCTTTCGGATCGCCCGTGGAGCCCGAGGTGTATTGCAGAAACGCGATATCTTCGCCGCGCGCCTGATGCGCTAAATGTTCCACCGCCCGCCATTGCTTGCTGGAGCGTTCCAGTGTCTTCGCGTCCGTTGCGCCAGCATGTGCCGCGGCGGTCCCTAGCTTCTGAATGTTCAGCACCGCGCGCAACGTCGGCACGCGCGGCTGCAGCAGCTTCGCCAGATTCTCGGCCTGTCGCCACGTCACCAGAAATCGCGCCTCGGCGTTGCGCAAAATATTCGATTGTCGCGTGGCATATTCCGCAATGCGGTCGGCTCGGAACGGCGGGTAAATCGGCACGGGAATTCCGCCGGCGAGCAGGACGCCGGCAAACGTCCAGAAAAAATCCGCGCACGTCGGCAGCATGATGGCGACAGTTTGCCCAGGCTCCAGTCCGCGCTCGCGCAAATCGACGGCAACGCCCGACGCCCGCTGGTACAGTTCCCCAAACGTAATAGTGCGCAGCTGCTCGTCTTCTCCGTAAATCTGAATGTGCACGCGGTCCGGTTCGGCGCGTCCGCGCAGGCGCAGGATTTCCGTCAGTGTTTCGGCGTTGCGGATTTGCTCCTCGACGTCTGGGCGAATCGCGGGCGAAGCAGAAATCGCGGCTGGGCCAACCGCGACGGGGGCGGATCCGCCTGCGCCGTTTCCCGCTGCACGGTTTTCTTCTCGCAGGATGGCGTCGATCAGGTCCTGCACCGTGTCCGCTTCAGCCACCACGCTGTCCGGCAGCCGCACGCCGCAAGCGTCGCCCAGCCGCAGCATCAATTCCACGCGCTCCAGGCTTCCTAGCCCCAACTCACGCTCCAGATGCGCCTGTGTGCCGCGCGCTGCGAATTCCTCGATGCCCCGCGCGCTTCCCAGCTCCACCAGAAGCTGGCGCACCGAGGCTATGGCTTGCGATTGCACAGCCGGTTTGCGATCGAGTTTTGTTCCGATTGCGCCCATGGCTTTGCCGGGCAGTTCGTCGCGCTTGACGCGCGCTTAGAAGGTCCTGCTAACGCGAGCCTATCACCGCCAGCAGCCCCGTTCAATCCCGGCAGGAAAACATGCGACTCGTTTTGAGCATGATGGCCTGGAATGATCTAAACCCAATTTTCCAGCGAAAATGCCGCGAAGTACCTTTCGAGTACCTTCGTACTGGCACCAAATGTACGAGCGGTCTATCGACGCCGCCACGGCGCAAAGGCACACTTACAATGTGTTCGGGGCCGCGTAAGCGCCTCGAATGTCTGCACCTCCATCACCCCATGCCCACGAGCGGCCGGCACCCCCACCGGCCGCTCCCCTTTTTTCAAGCCGTATCCACGTCTGAGTTTTTGACCGGAAGTCACTCACTCCAATAGGCTTGATACGTTCCATAAGCGATTCTTTCTTGACTTCCTCCGCGCGCGGTTCTATAGAGTCGCCATCGGGGTTGTGTGAGCTGGGACGAAAATGGGGTGTCGTCTTTTTGGGGCGAGCCGCAGCCCTAGGTGCTTATCTTTCTCCGCGGTTGCCAGCAAACTCACGGCCTGCATGTTCTGGGCATGCGCTCGTAAACATGGAGGTGAGGTGTGAGATTTCTTCGCGGATTCCTTCTCGCTGTATTTTTTCTCATCGTGGTCGCTGCTCTCAGCAGTGCAGCCTGGGGCCAAACCAATGCGTCCCTGCGCGGCACAGTCAATGATCAATCGGGCGGCGTCGTAGTCGGCGCTAAAGTCACCCTCATTAACACCGGCACGGGCATCGCGCGGAACACCACCACCGGAACTGACGGCGGCTACTTGTTCGACCTCGTGCAAGTCGGCCAATACAGAGTCGCCGTCGAGAAGTCGGGCTTCGCCACGTTCGTGCAAGAGGGCATCGTTCTTGAACTCAATCAGAATGGCCGGCTCGATGTAGCTTTAAAGATCGGTCAAGCAGCGCAGACCGTTGAAGTCACCGGCAACGTAGCGCAAGTGGATACCACCAGCGCCGTGCTGGGCAAAGTCGAAGACGAGCGCGCCATTCGAGATTTGCCACTGCTCGATCGGGATACGCTTCAACTCGGATTACTGCAGGCTGGTGTGTTCCCGCCGGACCAAGATGACACCTCGGGTAATCCGTTCTCCGTAAGCGGCCAGCGGTCAGAGTCGCTGACCTTTCTTCTCGACGGCGCGAACAATACCGATTTCCTGGGCAACAACATAGTCGTCAGTCCGAATCCCGATGCGGTCGAGGAATTCAAGATCATAACGAATAACTACGACGCAGAATACGGCCGAACTTCCGGTGGCATCGTCAACCAGATTACTAAATCGGGAACGAACGATTTCCACGGAGACCTTTTCGAGTTTTTGCGTAACGACGTGCTGAATGCCAGAGACTATCTCGCTTTGGAGAAGTCAGACATACAGGCGAAACGTTTTCGGAGGCACGCTGGGTGGTCCCGTAAAAAAAGACAAGATGTTCTTTTTCGTAGCCTATCAAGGTACGCGCAGGGGCGAAGGCATGACGCCGAGTCCGGTCGGGGTTCTCAGCGTGCCGCAGCGTAGCGGGGATTTCAGCGCAGATTCCTTTAATCTCATTGATCCGATTACCGGCGCCGACTATCCCAATAACCAGGTTCCGGTCAACCCGGTTATCGCAAATTACATCGCCAAGTACATGCCGATGCCCGACAGGGGGGATGGTCCGAACACCTTTATCATCGTACATCCCTTGGCGGCCATCAACGACGACCAAGGAGTCGCCCACTTTGACTATAACGTTACGCCGCGAGATACCATTTCGCTGGTATACCTGATCGACGACTCCCGCGCTTTTTTATCCAGAAGAAGGCGGCACCATCTCTTCGATTATGGCGCGCAGCCCATCGGGTCGGGCGGTGACGTGCCGATCGGCTCGGGAGGACTCGAAACTCAGCGGAATCAGATTGGCACATTCACCTGGACGCACACATTCTCCAGCACACGAATAAATGAATTTCGCTTCGGTGCCAGTCGCTATGCGCAGACACAAGGCGTTCCGACCGACACTACCTCTCCCGCCGCGCTCGGCTTCACGAATGTCACGCCAGCCGATCCCGCGGCTCCGGCTCCGCCAACCATTTTCGGCCCTTCCTTCACGCTCGGGCCATCCATTCAGGGCCCGACAACGCTGCATCGTGCGTCGTTCGAATGGTCGGATAATTTCACCTGGACGCGCGGCAAACACGAGATAAAGTTCGGTGGAGACATCACCCGGATCCGCAACAATTTCGACTATCTTTACTATAACAATGGCGGATTTGATTTCACATGTCGGTCAATATACCGGCGACGAATATGCTGACTTCGTCGCTGGGTTCTGGGATAACTATTTCCAATCTTCGGCGGCTGTTTATGGAATCCGGACCGGTTCATTTGCTGGTTACGTCCAGGACATTTGGAAGGTACTACCCAGGTTGACGTTGAACTATGGCCTTCGTTACGAGTACTACATCCCACAACATGACATCCACAATGAAATCCTGGGATGGTTTCCCGGCCAGCAGTCCTCGGTTTTTCCCACGGCGCCTCCGAATATTCTGTACCCCGGCGATCCGGGCACCCCCAACAGCGCACTTGCCTACCCGAACTATAAGAATTTTGCCCCACGGTTCGGTTTTGCATGGGATATGTTCGGCAACGCCAAACTAGTAATGCGCGGTGGCTTCGGTATTTTCTACGACATAGAGGACGGAGCACTGAACCTGCAGTTCGGCGGAGAACCGCCCTTTGGCTATATGCAAATATAGTCCGAGTGGGTGGGGAGGGTTGCCGAACGCCGATTCCCAACCAAGGATGCGGTGCCATGGCCGACCCCTGGACGGCCGTAGGCCAAACAAATCCTTATAACCCTTTCAGGGGCTGAGGGAATTCCGCAGTCCGCCAATGCCATTCGCATATCTCACTTACCCGCACTTCCGAACACCATATTCAGAGAACTTCAATTATGGCCTCCAGTGGCAAGCTGCCAAGGACACCATGGTGGAGGCAGTCTACGTCGGGAGCTTGGGACGGAGGCTATATCGCTCAGGCGAAGTTAATTTCCCCGCAGACACAATATCAGCGTTAATGTTGAATCAGCTGCAGAACTACGGCCAGATCAATCCGGAGTGTGCCCGCCTGTATGCCGCCTGCCAGGAGGATCAATCCGACAGATCCTTATGATCCCACCGGGACGCCCACAGGATCCGCAACTATCCTACCAACTTTAGCAACGGGCTTTCCGATAGCGATCAGTTCCAACTTACTCTGGACAAGCGCTTCGGCGGTCTCATGTTCCGGGCGGCCTATACACTGGCAAAGACGATTGACCTAACATCCGGCTTTCGCTCACGTTCCGCGGAATATACCGACCCGCTAGGATTATCGTTTGGATCGTGCCCTGGCGGATTTCGATGTCCCGCAACGACTCGTTATCAGCGGTATTTATGAGTTTCCGTTCGACCGACGCATCCACAGCGGCGGATTTGCTAAAAAGGTTGCACAGGGATGGCAACTCAACGCTATCGCTTCGTTTCAAAAGGGCAACCCGATCACGTTTTACTCAAATAGCAATGCTAGCGAGCAGGAAACAATCTGGATCTGTCGCGGTAAACGTTCTGGGTCCGAGTCGCCCACGCAAATCCCCAACTGTTCAGCAATTCAATGATCCGACAACCATCCCAAATGGTCAGATGACCCCCACCGACATCGGCTGCATGGGAGGTTATCCACAGGCAATTTTTGGATAAATCCTACCAACATGGTTTGCGCCGCGTGTCCGCTCACACGACTACACTTGTTCCAATCTGGGGACAGCTCGGCATTCCGCTGTTTACATATGGCGACTTGCCGCGCAACTCCATTCGCGGACCGGGAATCAACAACTACGACCTTTCACTCGCCAAGAAGACACCATTTGGAGAATCAAGTCCGTCGAATTTCGTGCCGAATTTTTTAACGCATTTAACCACGCGCAGTTTTTTAAAATCGACAACGCCGGATATGGCAGTCCGACATTTGGCCAAGTTCTTTCGGATCGTGGAGTCCACGCCTGAGTTTTATTTTTCAGTTTGGTCTTGAAGCTTTACTATCTGAGGGGAACACGGCAAGAGTTCAAAACGAAAAAAGGCCCGAGGCAGCTGGATCGCCTCGGGCCTTTCTTGGTCCGCACCCCTGCCAGAATCTCAAATCCTCTAGGTCTTCTACCGCCCACGCCCCATCGGTCGATAGTTCCTCAGCGGATGCGTGCGCGCCCGGAAGTGCGGCGCCAGCGGCGGTCGGACGGTGTGCAGCGGCGCCCCGCAACTGCTGCAGCGCTCCTGCGGCGCGTCGTTAAGACGCAGCCAGCGCCCGCGCGCCATGCATTCCGGATTCAAACATTGCACCGTGCCGCCCGCAAATTCGTGCATGGCCCCTCCTCGCTCTGGAAAGCGCGCTGTTACAGCGAAAAAACGCCGATGCCGCGCGGCGTCACGCGCCACAAGCCGTAAAGCGCGCGTAACGCGGCGTTAATGTGCGGCATCTTGCGCCCAACTGTCTAGTGTGTCAAGAAAAATATCCACTATTAGTAGTAGTACGCTTCCAAGGGACTACGCCCCGCTTCGAATCTCGGATCCTTATTGCCGGTCTCCACTTCGCGATTGCCATTTCGCGGGCGCCAGCTGGCAGCACTCGGTGCTCTTAATTCCCCGCCTGCTGCCGCTCGCCAAACAGCCCGAACTACCCCAGACGATTTTCAAAACGTGTTGCTGGCCCGCGAGAGAAATGCTGCTTCTCACCAAGGCGCCACGCCATCCTGCTGCGTATGTTAAAATCCAAATGAAGGAGAGTGCCGCGATGAAATTCGGAGTGGTGCAGTTTCCCGGCTCGAATTGCGACGAAGACGCCTTCCACGCCGTCGCCGCCATCGTCCACCAACCCGTCGAATTCATCTGGCACCAATCCGAAGGTCTATCCGCCTGCGACGTCGTCATTCTTCCCGGCGGCTTCGCCTACGGCGATTACCTGCGCACCGGCGCGATCGCTCGTTTTTCTCCAGTCATGAAATCCGTGGAGCGCTTCGCGCGTTCCGGAGGCCTGGTCCTCGGCATCTGCAATGGTTTTCAGATTTTGCTCGAAGCCGGACTTCTTCCCGGCGCCATGATGCGCAATAAAGGCCTGCGCTATCTCTGCCGGCAGGTGCACATCCGCATCGAATCCACCGACACGCCCTTCACTTGCACCGCGCAGAAGGGACAAGTACTGAAAGTTCCCATCGCGCACAACGAAGGAAATTATTTTTGCGAGCCGGCCGCCCTCGCCGAACTCGAGCGCAACAATCAGATTATTTTTCACTATGTGAAGCCCGACGGCACCGATGCGGCCGAAAACGACCGCGAAGCCAATCCTAACGGCTCGCTCCACGCTATCGCCGGCATCTGCAACCGCGAGCGCAACGTTCTGGGCCTGATGCCGCATCCCGAGCGCGCCGTGGAATCGCCGCTCGGCTCCGCCGACGGCCTGGTGATTTTCCGTTCCGTGGTCGCGAGCCTCAGCCGGCAAACGGCCGTTCCTGCATAGCAGCACGAATTTCGTCCGACCCGAAAATGCCCAAAATGATTGATACGGAAATCAAGGTAACTCCACAACTCGCCGCCGAGCACGGTCTCACTCCCGAAGAATACGCGCGCACGCAAAAAATCCTGGGCCGCGATCCCAATTTCACCGAGCTCGGCATTTTCAGCGTCATGTGGAGCGAGCACTGCTCCTACAAATCCTCGCGCGTGCATCTGAAACGCCTGCCCACGCGCGGCGCTCACGTGGTCCAGGGCCCCGGCGAAAATGCCGGAGTGGTGGACATCGGCGATGGTCTGGTCGCCGTCTTCAAAATCGAATCGCACAATCATCCCAGCTTCGTCGAGCCGTTTCAGGGCGCGGCCACCGGAGTCGGCGGAATCCTGCGCGACATTTTCACCATGGGCGCGCGGCCGATTGCTGTACTCGATTCGCTGCGTTTTGGGCCAATCACTCCGGGACCCGGCGCGGGCAACGCGACCGACGAGGAAATCGCGCGCAACCGCCACATTTTGGACGGGGTGATCCGCGGCATTGGCTTCTACGGAAATTGTTTTGGCGTGCCCACCGTCGGCGGCGAAGTCGCGTTCGAGCCGTGCTACTCGAACAATCCGCTGGTGAACGCGCTCGCACTGGGCATTTGCCGACGCGAGGAATTGTTTTTCGCCAAAGCGCGCGGCGCAGGAAACCCCGTGATTTACGTCGGCGCGAAAACCGGCCGCGACGGAATTCACGGCGCGTCGCTGCTGGCGTCGGCGGAGTTCAGCGAGGAATCGCAGCAGAAGCGTCCCAACGTGCAGGTCGGCGACCCGTTCATGGAAAAGTTGCTGCTGGAAGCGTGCCTCGAAGCGATGCGCACTGGCGCGGTGGTCGCGATTCAAGATATGGGCGCGGCGGGGCTCACCAGCTCAAGCTCGGAGATGGCTTCGCGCGGCGGCCTTGGAATCGAAATTGATCTGGCGCGAGTGCCGCAGCGCGAAACCGGCATGACGCCGTACGAAATCATGCTCAGCGAATCGCAGGAACGCATGCTGCTGGTCGCCGAACGCGGACGCGAGCGCGAAGTCTTCGACGTGTTCCACAAATGGGGCCTCGACGCGGTCGAAATCGGGAAAGTCACCGAAGACGGCAAGCTGCGCGTCCTGAACCATGGCCAGGTAGCCGCCGAAATTCCCGCCCACGCGATTGCCGAACAAGGCCCGCGTTACGAGCGACCCATTAGCGCGCCCAAGCCGGGCAGTGCGGTTCGAGCGCCGCAATCCCTGCTCTTGTCGTTTGCAAAAGACGGCGCAGACCTCACCGAAAATTTCCGCCGCCTGCTCGCTTCGCCCAGCATTGCTTCGAAATACTGGATCACCGAACAGTACGACTCGATGGTGCAGACCAACACGCGTTTCGGCCCCGGTTCGGGCGATGCGGCCGTGCTGCGCTTGAAAGAAACCAAGCACGCGCTGGCCCTCGCGACCGACGGCAACGGCCGCTGGTGTTACCTCTCTCCGCGTGTGGGTGCCATGCACGCCGTCGCCGAAGCCGCGCGCAACGTCGCCTGCACCGGCGCGCGTCCTGTCGCCGCCACCAATTGCCTGAATTTCGGCAATCCGGAAAAGTCGGAAGTGATGTGGCAATTCAGCGAAACCATTGACGGCATCGCCGAAGCCTGCCGCGTGCTCGAAGCTCCGATCACCGGCGGCAACGTCAGCTTCTACAACGAAACTCTCGGCAAGCCGATTTACCCCACGCCGATTCTGGGTGTTCTCGGTTTGCTCGAAGACGCCGAATGCGCGCTCGGCTCCGCTTTTTGCAATGGAGGCGACGTGATTTTGTTGCTGGACGGGGCTGGGCAAGATGGCAGCCTAAAGGCCGCCGCAACGGAGGCTTCACATGAATTTTCCTCGAGCGAATACGCCAAGACGACTCATGGAATCGTCGCGGGCGCGCCTCCCGAAATTGACCTCGCCGCGGAAAAGCGCCTGATTGATTGCCTGGTCCAGCTCGCCGCCGAAAAACTAATAAACTCTGCGCACGATATCAGCGACGGCGGCCTCGCCGTCGCGCTCGCCGAATCGTGTTTCGGCACCGACGGCCTCGCGGCGCAAGTAAACGTTGCGAGCGCGACACACACTCAGCCCGCCGAATCAGCGCTTTTTGGCGAACGCGGCGCTCGCGCCGCGGTTTCGCTTTCCGCCTCTTCGCTTGCCCGCGTGAAGGAGCTTGCGGCACAATGGAATGTGGCGGTGCAGAATATCGGTACAGTCACGCGTGGCGATTTTCGCATCCAATATAACGGCTCGCCTGTGATACAAGGCTCTATCGCTTCGTTCCACGACATTTGGAGCGGATCGCTGCAAAAGGCTATCGAGACTGCATGAGTTCATCGGTCCATACCAGCGGGGACGATCATTTCCACG
This sequence comes from uncultured Acidobacteriota bacterium, assembly GCA_963795005.1. Taxonomy (GTDB): domain Bacteria; phylum Acidobacteriota; class Terriglobia; order Acidiferrales; family UBA7541; genus Palsa-295. The sequence goes on from CAWCGE010000032.1 coordinate 233,646, forward strand.
ATCATTGTGGCGTGTTCGGAATCTTTGGCCACGCGGAGGCCGCCAAGATGGCGTATCTCGGCCTCTACGCGCTGCAGCATCGCGGCCAGGAATCCGCGGGCATCGCTTCCACCGATGGCTCCAAGCTGCACGTGCACAAAGCGATGGGCCTGGTGCAGGAAATTTTCACGCCGGAAGTAATCGCGCGCCTTCCCGGCGATGCCGCCATCGGCCACACCCGCTATTCCACGGCCGGCGATACCTCGTTGATGAATGCCCAACCCGTGGCGATTGATTGCAACAAAGGCAAACTCGCCCTCGGCCACAACGGCAACCTGACCAATGCGATCGAGCTGCGCAAAAAACTGGAACATCGCGGCTCCATTTTCCAAACCACCAGCGACACTGAAGTGATCGTCCACCTGATCGCCCGCAGCAGCGCGCGCAACCTCACTGGCGCCATCGCCGACGCGCTGAATCAAGTGGAAGGCGCGTATTCGCTGCTGCTGCTCACGCGCGATGAAATCTACGCAATACGCGATCCGCGCGGCTTTCGCCCATTGTGCATCGGTCGCCTCAACGGTTCCTGGGTTGCCGCCTCCGAAACCTGCGCGTTCGATTTAATTGACGCGGAATATGTGCGCGACGTCGAACCCGGCGAAATGGTCCGCATTTCGCGCAGCGGCGTCGAATCTTTCCATTTCGCGCCGGAAAAGCCGCTGCAGCAATGCGTCTTCGAGCACGTCTATTTTTCGCGGCCCGATAGCCTGGTTTTTGGCATGCCAGTCAACCGCACGCGCGAGCGTCTGGGCCGGCTGCTCGCGAAAGAGCATCCGGTTGAAGCCGATATCGTCACGCCGGTTCCCGATTCCGGCGTGCCCGCAGCCGTCGGCTATTCGGCCGACTCCGGAATTCCTTTCCGCATGGCGTTGATCCGCAATCATTACATCGGCCGCACCTTCATCGAGCCCAGCCAGGCCATACGCGATTTTGGCGTGAAGCTGAAACTCAATCCCGTCCGTCGAATGCTGGAGGGCCAGCGCGTGGTCCTGGTGGACGATTCGATTGTACGCGGCACCACCAGCCGCAAAATCGTGCGCCTGGTTCGCGACGCTGGCGCGACGGAAGTTCACGTGCGCATCAGTTGCCCACCCACGATTTCGCCGTGTTATTACGGCGTAGACACGCCGCGCCGCGAGGAATTGATTGCCGCCAATTATTCGGTCGAGGAAATCCGCAAATATCTGGGCGCTGACTCGTTAGGTTACGTTTCGCTGGAAGGTTTACGGCTGGCCGTCGAAGACAGCGACGAGTTCGGCCACAAATTCTGCACCTCGTGCTACACCGGCAGCTATCCGACGGAGCTGGTGCAACTGGAAGTGGAGGCTCATCGTGAAAGCTGACGTCGAAGAAGCCGTGGCCGCAGACCGCGAGCGGCAGGAAAGAGTGCTGCACGGCCACACCACCACCAGCGACAAAGTCTGGCGCGAAGTTGTTTCCTGGTTTTGGGTAATCGTCGCGTTCCTTTTCATCGAAGGCACGCTGGTGCAAGCCCGCGTGATTCCCAGCGGCTCCATGGAAAATACGGTGCTGATTGGCGATCATTTGATCGTCAGCCGCTTCGGCTACGACGCCGGAATCCCGTTCACCTCGTGGCACGTGCCGTTGTGGCGAGAGCCCAAGCGCCAGCAGATCATCGTGTTTCGCGCGCCGTTGCCCGAGCAGGGCTTTCCCGATTTTATCAAACGTTGCATAGGTTTGCCCGGCGACACGATTGATATCAAGCAAGGCGTCGTTTACATCGACGGGAAAAAGCTGGACGAGCCGTATCGTCCCGACCCTCCAAATCCGCAGGAAAATCGCGGGCCTTATCATGTTCCGCAAGGCCAATATTTCATGATGGGCGATAATCGCGAAAATTCCTACGACAGCCGCTATTGGGGCTTCGTACCGCGCGAGAATATTATCGGCACACCAATGCTGATCTATATGTCCATTGACGCTCCGGAAGAGGTTTGGGAGCCCGGGCATGTCGGCGAGCGGTTTGAAACGTATTTGAACGCCGTGATTCATCCAAGCGAGATTCGCTGGAAGCGTTTGTTCCACCTGTTCTGAATTTCAGGATACGCAGGGCTTCCGGGAAGCTTTTTCGCCTCCTTCAGAAAGCAGATTCCATTCATGCGCTACGCCGACGCTGGAGTAAATATCGCGGCTTCCGATGAAACCAAGCGGCGCATCGCCGCCATGGCGCGCCGCACCTTTACGCACGGGGTTCTCGCCCCCATCGGAGGGTTTGGAGCGCTGTTTCAGCTCGACCGCAAACGCTGGCGCGATCCCATTCTGGTTTCCAGCGCCGACGGCGTGGGAACCAAGCTGAAAATCGCCTTCGCCACCGGAATTCATTCCACCGTGGGTGCGGATATTTTGAATCATTGCATCAACGACATTCTCACCCAGGGCGCGCAGCCGCTTTTTTTTCTGGATTACTTGGCCATGGGAAAAATAGACGCGCGCATCGTTGAGCAGGTAATCGAAGGAATGAGCCGCGCCGCGCGGCACGCCGGTTGCGCGCTCATCGGCGGCGAGACCGCGGAAATGCCCGATTTTTATCCGCCCGGCGATTACGACCTCGCGGGATTCGTTGTCGGGGCCGTCGAACAAAGAATGCGGCTCGACCCCAGCCGCGTGCGCCCCGGGGACGCGCTGCTCGCCTTGCCCTCCAGTGGCTTGCACACCAACGGCTATTCTCTCGCGCGAAAATTGGTTTTTGGCGTCGCCAAACTCAACCCCAATACCTACGTTGCGGAAGTCAGCAACAAAATCGGCGCGGAACTGTTGAAACCACACCGCGCCTACTGGCCGCTGTTGAAAAATATCCTGGCGCGCCAGTGGGTTACTTCCATGGCGCACATCACCGGCGGCGGTATCACCGGCAATCTGCCGCGAGCGCTCCCCAGCAACGTCCAGGCGGTGATTGATCTCGGTTCCTGGCCCGTGCTGCCGATCTTTAAGTATCTGGCACAGCTTGGTGACATCGACCGGGATGAACTCCTGCACACTTTCAATCTGGGCGTGGGCATGATTCTCGTCGTTCCAGCCAAGCAGGTATCTCGCGTGGAAACCGAACTGAAGCGTAAACGCGAGAAATTCTACCTGATTGGCCGCATCGAACGCGCCGTCCGCGGAAAACCTCGCATCATTTATACCGGCAAGCTCGCACTGTAGCGCTTTTGTAGCGGCGGTCTTCACAGTATTCGGAAAAGGCCAGCTTTTTAGGAGGTCGCAGCTTTAGCTCCGCCAAGGGGCTTGCCAACTTGCCAGGGGCTTTAACCCTGGAGGCGTGATTTTTTTGCCTTTTCCGCAGACTGTGAAGACCACAATCCTGTCGTTACTGCAACGCCATCCGCGCAGGCGGCACGCCTGTTTGTGCACGGACCGGCGGTTTTGCCGCTTCGCGGAACTGTGCTAATTTCGGGCGGTCATGACGAAACGCATTGCCGTGCTGCTTTCAGGTCGCGGCTCCAATTTCGAAGCGCTGGCCGATAGCATCGCCTCCGGCCGTATTCCAAACGCTGAAATCGCAACCGTGATCAGCAATCGCGACGGCGCGCCGGGAATCGAAAAAGCGCGCGCCCGCGGCATCCCAGCGCAAGTGATTCCATCGAAGGGCCTGGAGCGCGAAGCCTTCGACAAGCTGGTCGTTGCGGCATTGCGCGAAAAAAAAGTGGACCTGGTCTGCCTCGCGGGGTATATGCGCCTGCTTTCGCCGCATTTCGTGGCGGCCTTTCCGAATCGCATCCTGAATATTCATCCGTCGCTGCTGCCGGCATTTCCGGGACTCGAATCGCAGCGCCAGGCTCTGGAACACGGCGCAAAATTTTCCGGCTGCACGGTGCATTTCGTGGACGAAAATCTGGACGCCGGGCCAATTGTGCTGCAGGCCTGCGTGCGTATCGAAGACAACGACACGCCGGAAACTCTATCCGAGCGCATCCTGCGCGAAGAGCACCGCATTTACAGCGAAGCGGTAAAAATTGTGCTGGAAGGGCGGTATCGCATCGAAGGCCGCCGCGTTCTGCTGGATCCCCCAAAAGTTCCGGAGACAAAATAGTGGCTTCCACGAAATTCAAGCCGGTGGATGAACAACTCGCGTACCTGCGCAAAGGCGTGGCGGAAATCATTCGCGAAGATGAATTGAAGGCCAAGCTCGAGCAATCGGCGAAGAGCGGCAAACCTCTGCGCGTCTATCTAGGCGTGGACCCCACTGCTCCGGACATCCACCTCGGCCACACCGTGGTGCTGCGAAAGCTCAAACAATTTCAGGACATGGGCCACACGGCCATTTTCTTGATCGGCGATTTTTCCGCCATGATTGGCGATCCCACCGGACAATCGGAAACTCGCCCGCCGCTCAAGCACGAGCAAGTCGAAAAAAACGCGGAGACCTATCTTCAGCAGGTTTTCAAGATTCTGGACAAGAGCAAAACGGAAGTCCGTTACAACAACGAGTGGCTTGGCAAGCTCACCAGCCAGGAAGTCGTGCAGCTCTGCGCTCGCTACCGTCTCGCGCGCATGCTCGAACGCGAGGATTTTCGCTCGCGTCTCGATTCCAATCAGCCGATTTCTGTTCACGAGCTGCTCTACCCGCTGCTGACGGCCTATGACGCCGTGGCCCTGAAATCAGACGTGGAGCTCGGCGCCACCGAGCAAAAATTTAATCTTCTCGTGCATCGCGAGATCCAGCGCGAGTATGGCCTGCCGGCGCAAGTCATTATGACCATGCCGATCCTCGTGGGACTCGATGGCGAACGCAAAATGTCCAAGAGCCTCGGGAATTACGTCGGCATCACCGATCCTCCCGCGCAGATGTTCGGAAAACTCATGTCCATCTCAGACGAGTTGATGTGGTCATACTACGAGTTGCTTACCGATTTTGGCTCGCCGGTCGTGGTGCGTCTGCGCGAAGAAGTCAAAATGGGCGTGCTGCATCCCATGGACGCCAAAATGCAAATGGCGCACACCATTGTCGCCGGTTTTCACGGCGAAGATGCCGCGCGCGAAGCCGCCAACGAATTTCGGCTGGTTTACCGCGACAGAAAAGCTCCCACGGATATGCCCGAAATGAAGCTGGACGCGGGCCAGCGCCCCCTGCACCTGTTGTTGACCGAAGCGGGTCTGGCCAGTTCGCGCAGCGAAGCCGAGCGTTTGATCAAGCAAGGAGCCGTCGAGGTAAACGGAGAGATCGCCAAAGACGTGAAGCACACCATCGTACTGAATCCCGGCGATCCGCTGCCGCTGCGCGTCGGCAAAAAGAAATTCCTGCGCGTCGTCGGAGTCTGATGGGACTTTGCATTTGTGGCGGCGCACCTCAGCGCGCCATCGTTGTCGTGGCACCGGACATCGAATCGTCGCCGCCAGCCGGCCGACGTTACTTGGACCGTTCGGCCAGATGTTTCAGCCGCTCCAGCCACGAATGATCGCGCATCCGCACAGCCCGGCGAGTGACGGCGAGATCGAACATCTTACCAAACATTCCAGGCATTTCGTATTTGTCACGCATCGTGACGCGCGTCGTTCCTGCCAGGCCCTGCAGTTCCCAGCGCTGCATTCCGCGCACGCCGTAAGAGTCCTGGAACTGCCATTCGAGTAAGCGCTCCCATTCGTAGGCGGTGATCACCGCCGTCAGCGACATGTCGTAGCGCTGCAATTTTCCGGTGATGCGTACTTTTTGCGTGACTGCAAAATCGGATGCTCCGCCTTGCACTTCAAAATGCGCGTCCATTTCAATCCCGTACCATAGCGCCATCCGCTGCGGCACGAAAAACACAAAAATCTCATTGGGTGGCGTGGAGATTTCTGTAGCCAGTTGGATATCGGCCATTGCAACAGGAAGGTTATCTCACAAACCGCAGGGGGATGGAGAATTCCGTCCAGCCGAGGACTTATTGAACTTCCACCAGCACGAGCGAAACATCGTCGGTAGGCGGTCCTACGCGCCATTCCGCCACGCGATCGAGAATGCCCTGCTTCATTTCGTGGAAAGGCAGCAAGGACGTTTCGCGCACGAATTTCTGGACGCCTTCCACACCCAGCATCTGGCCATCGGAATTGAAAACATCGGTAATCCCGTCGGTGTAGAGCACCACACGATCGCCTTGTTCCAGATCCACGTCGAGGCTGGCTTCCGCGTCCACGGCGTCCGGGAGCGCGCCCAAAACCATGCTGCGTGATTCCAGCAGGCGAGGCTCTTCTCCGGCTCGCACCACCATTCCCGGGGGATGCCCGGCCCCGGCAAAAATCATGCGGCGCGCTGCGCGGTCTATTTGCGCGGCGGCTACCGTAAAAAAGAAAACCGAGCTTCCGATATTCTGCATGACGAAGCGGTTGAGCCCGCGAAACATATTGCCCAGGTTCGCTCCCGCGCGTAATTGCGTCATCATCTCGGTGTAAATGCGGTTGGCCACCAACGCGGACCCGATACCGTGCCCGGAAACATCGCAGACCAGCAGGTTCAAATGATCCTCGTCGAGCGAATTCACCAGTCCGAAATCTCCGCCGATGGTGCGTACCGGATGATAAAACGTCTCCACCTGTACGTTGCCCCAGACCAGCGATTTGGGCGCCAGACTTTGCTGCACCCGCGCGGCCAGGGTCAGATCCTCCTGAATCTCTCTATGGCGATCTTCCAGTTTTTTGTTGGCATCGCGCAGCTCGTATTCGGCGTTCTTAAGATCGGAAATATCAGTAAACGAGACGATCGTGTATTGCCGGCCATCGGGGTCCTCGATCACTTTCGCGCTGATAATCACCGGCAACCGCCCCCCGTCGCTCCGTGGCAGGACGAATTCAAATCGATTGCGGCCCTGTATGCGGCTTCGTTCTTTTTGCTGTTCGATAAATTCGGCTTCTTCCTCGGTGTAGAACTTGTACGAGTCCATCCCGAAGAGCTCGCTGCGCGGTATCCCGGTCATCTCTTGAAAATTGGAATTGGTGAATATCACGTTCTGGCAATCATCAGAGATGAGTACCCCTTCGTTCAGGCTTTCCAGGATGCCCTCAATTTGCTGAAGCCAATCTGGCTGTTCGACTTCCACGGAATCCCCTTTTCCTTGCAGCCCTTCGCGTACCTTATTGAACCACAAGACGCCCTCCATCCACCCCTGCCAATTGGATTCGCCTGGGCGCGCCAAAGCTGCAAACCTTTGCGAACTAAAGTAAGGTGGTAGAGCGTAATACTCACTAGGAGACCCTGCGCCCGGCTGCCCAGCGTCGGCCGAGGCGTCGCCACGCGGTTATGTCTGCAAACGGAAATAGGCTTCCGCCCGGGCCCAGAGGCCTGCCCCTATTCGGCCTGGCATTTCAGGTTCTGCGCGATTCCCTGGAAACCCTGCGCCGGCTGGCGCGCGAGTATGGCGATATCGTTTGCGTGCCGGTGTTCAACCAGCACCGCATTTTCCTGAATCATCCGGATTACATCGAGCAGGTTTGCATCGTTCAACAGGCGAAATTTCATAAAAGCAAACTCACCAAGGACGTGACTCAGCGCCTGCTGGGCCAAGGCTTGCTGATCAGCGAGGGCGATTTCTGGCGCCGGCAGCGGCGCTTGGCGCAGCCCGCGTTTCATCGCAGCCGCGTCAATGAGTACGGCGCGACCATGATCGAGTGCGCCGGCAAACGCATGGTCCAGTGGTGCGACGGCGATACGCGCGATATTACCCAGGAAATGATGGCGATGACGCTGGATATCGCCGTGCGGACGCTTTTTGGATCCACGCTCCAGGCCAAAGCAGAACAGGTCGGCGACTCGCTCGGCTTCCTCATGCGCTATTCGCTCCGCAAAGCCCGCTCGCCCATCAAGATCCCGGAAAATTGGCCCACGCCCGCGAATCGCCGCGCCGCCCGGGAAACGCAATTCCTCGATTCGCTCGTCTACGGAATCATCAGAGCGCGCCAGGAATCAGGCAACTCGAACCATCATCACGATCTATTGGCGATGCTGATGAGCGCCATGGACGAAGACGGCACGCAGATGACGCCGCAGCAGCTGCGCGACGAATCCATGACCTTATTTTTGGCCGGCCACGAAACTACGGCCCTCACGCTTTCCTGGGCCTGGTACATGCTGAGCGAAAATCCCGCGGCCGAAGCGCGGCTGCATGAAGAACTCCACGGCGTGTTGGGCGGCCGTGCGCCGGAACTGGCCGACTTCGAGCGCTTGCCCTATTTGCGCGCGGTCATTCATGAAACGCTGCGGCTCTATCCCGCCGCCTATATCGTGGCGCGGACGTCCATCGTCCCTTGCACCATCGGCGGTTACGATTTCCCGGCTGATACGACGATGATCATGGCGCAGTGGGTGATGCATCGCGATCCGCGCTATTTCGATGATCCCGAGGTTTTTCGCCCGGAGCGCTGGCTCAACGGCCTCGAGAATCGCCTGCCCGCCGGCGCCTATTTCCCGTTTGGCGATGGCCCGCGCCGCTGTATCGGGCAAGGTTTCGCGTTGCTGGAATCAACGCTGGTGCTCGCGGCCATCGCGCAGAAGTATCGTTTCAAGCTGGTCCCCGGCCACCCGGTAATCCCCGAGCCGCTAGTTACACTGCGCGCCAAGCACGGGATCCGCATGACCTTCCACGCCCGTTCCTAGTTGTTTTGTGGGTCGTGGCTTTAAGCCCCGGAAGTTCCTGCTTTGCCAGGGTCACGCGCATTGTTGCGATACTGCCAGAAACGGAGCCCTCTCGTTGACTGGATCCTGTCGGGGAGTGGCGGCTACTTCACAAATTCCCCCTGCTCGCCTCTCGACCATGGATCAAAGGTCAGCGCGAAGCGAATCCGCTCCGGAATCGTCGGATGCGAATAGAACATGAACACATCAATGGGATTAGGGTCGGGATCCGAGAGATCCACTTCACCAAGAATTTGAAACGATTGCGCTGCCACCTGCGCGGAATCCGGCGTGAGTCCGTGCGTCACTTCCAGGCCGTACTGATCGGCCTGATGCTCGAAGTGCCGGCTCACCGCGCTGCTGATCGGGCTGGCGATAAATGAATAAACGGAAAGGACCAGCAGCAACGCCGGCAGCGACGCGAGATCGTCCACGCCTCGAATGCCCCATCCCTTTCCCCAGCTCTGCAGCAACCATCCGATCGTGCGGAATCCAAGATAGAAAAGCACAAACAAAAATATCGCCGCGAAGGCCAATCCCTTCCAGATGTGATTCAAAACGTAATGGCCCATTTCGTGCCCGGCCACGAATACGATTTGGGGCGTACTCATCCTGGCGATGGTGTTGTCCCACACCACGATTCGTTTGGACGCGCCAATGCCAGTCACGTATGCGTTCAGCTCAGTTGTTTTTTCGCCCGCGCCCATCCAGAACATCCGCTCCGGCGGAATATTTTCTCCCGCGCGCTGCACCATTCTTTGCAGAGCGGCGGTGAGCGCCGGATCCTTCAGCTGCAGCGGTTCGAACTTGTGAAACATGGGGTCCACGATTAGAGGTTGCATAAACACCAGGACCACGGCTATCGGCAGCGACACCAGCCAGAAATAGAACCACCAGCGTCGCGGACTGCTCCGAATCACCGCATATAAAATGGACACCAGGACGATGCCCAGCAGCACCGCGAGGAATTGCTCTTTGGTCCAATCCAAAAACCACGAGCCCCAGCTCTGCACGCTGAGACCGTATTTCCTTTCCACGGAATTCTGGTAGATATCCGAGGGCAAGCCGAGAATGTTTATGGTCAAAATCAGCATCGGGGCGAAAATCGCAGCTTGCACAAAGCGATTCCGCGAGACGCTTTCCGCCCAATCGCGGAATTTCGGCCCGAACCTCCAGCTCAAAATCACCCACAGGACGAACACGCCGTAGCAAAAATCAATCAGGGTGAAACGGAACCGAAACCGGCCCAAATCCCGCGCTTTGCGATACAGATCCGGAGGCAGCGTATAGGCCGTGACCCTCTTTCCTGAAGTCTGTGCGCCCGTGGCAGGAGACGTGGGCGCGGTGGTGGCGGGTGCACTCCCGGTCGCCTCTCCGGCTTGTTGCGCAGCAACCACGGCCGCCCGGACGCGCGTTTGATGCGCTGCGGCACGGCCGGAAGCAACAACGATAAATTGCACGGAAAACAATAGCAAGATCGCGCCGACGCAATATCGCATCATTGCTCCGCAGATTTAGATCACCGCCGCCATGAGATAAGTCCTAACCGGGGAGTATGACGTGGCCGGCGAAGTCACGCAAGGTTGTGTCTTCTGAGGTTTGAGCGGCAGGCCTGGTACAGAGTCGCGGCTCGACTCCAAAATTCTGAAGCTGCCTTTGAAGCGCAAGAAACTTTTCTCAGGGTTCGATCGTTATTGCTGATACATTCCCGATTGTCACCATCATGTAGGGTGAGAATTAGCCGCCAGCTGCCACAGCATTTGTTTGCGTACCCTGTAACGGTCCTAGGAGTCGCCCGCTAATGAAGCTCGTAATTGATGGCGTAAGCAAACAATATGCCGGAAAGCTGTGGGGCCTGCGCGATTTGCGGATGGATATCGCTCCCGGCGTGGTCGGACTGCTGGGCCCGAACGGCGCCGGAAAATCCACACTGATGCGCATTTTGGCGACGGTGACGCGACCGACCGCCGGGCGGGTCTTTTGGAACGATGAGGACATCGCCCAAACGCCTGATCCGCTTCGCAGCGTTTTGGGATATCTGCCGCAGGATTTTGGTGTTTATCCGCATTTGAAGGCGCGCGAATTTTTGGAATATCTCGCCGCGGCCAAGGGTTTGGACGCCCCAACCGCCGGGCGGCGCATTGACGAATTGCTGGGCATCGTGAACTTGGGCGACGTGCGCAACCGCGCCCTCGGCGGATTTTCCGGCGGCATGAAACAACGTGTGGGTATCGCGCAAGCGCTGTTGAACGATCCGCAATTGCTGATCGTGGATGAACCCACCGCGGGACTGGACCCCGAGGAGCGCGTCCGTTTCCGCAATCTGCTTTCGGAACTTTCCGGCGAACGAATTGTGATTCTTTCCACCCACATCGTTTCTGACGTGGAAGCTATCGCCACCGATATCGCCATTCTCGATGGAGGCCGGCTGGTCGCGCATGCGGCGCCGGAAGAATTATTGCGGGCGGTGGAAGGGCGGGTTTGGGAATGGGTGATTCCCAGCGCGGAATTGCCCTCGGCGCGGCAAAAATTTCAAATTTCAGGTAGCGTGCGGCGAGGCGATGGTATGCATGTCCGAATCGTCGCGGCAGAGCGGCCAGGACTCGGCGCGGAACCGGTAGCGCCATCCCTCGAAGACGCCTATTTGAATTGCATTTCCACGCAGCGCGCGGCCGCGACGGCGGTGCCACGATGAAGGCAAGCCCGTGGCACGTCTTGCGACATCTGGCGCGCGCCGATTTCCTCGAGCGCGTTCGCCGCTACAGCTTCCTGATCACCTTGCTGCTGGCGATGTATTTCGGGTACCTGGCGGTGATCGGGAAGATCATGTTGCGAGTGGGAAACGCCCGCGGGGTCTACAATTCCGCCTGGATCGGCGCGCTGATGTCTCTGGTAGCTAACACGTTTCTTTCTCTCGCGGGATTCTACGTGGTGAAAAATACTATTGAGCGCGATCGCGCCACGGGCGTGGGCGAAATTTTGGCCACCACGCCCATCTCCAAACTCCTCTATCTCACTGGAAAATGGCTCAGCAATTTCCTGGTGCTGGGCGTGATGGTCGCGATTCTGGCGATTTCCGGGATCCTCATGCAGTTCTGGCAAGGCGAAGATCCGCACGTGCAGTTAGGGACGCTGCTGGCTCCTTTCCTGCTCCTGGCCCTGCCGGCGATGGCATTGGTCGCCGCCGTGGCGGTGGTTTTCGAGACTATTCCGTGGCTTTGCGGCGGGTTCGGGAACGTCGCGTACTTTTTTCTCTGGGCCGTTGCGCTGGCTGGGCCGACCTCGGCGGGTGCGCAGGGCCAGACGAGCAGTTTTGACTGGGCGGGTCTCAGCATCGTTTGGAGCAGCATGAAAGCAGCCGGGAATACCGCCAATAACAGTTTTTCGTTTTCTCTCGATATCGGATCATTTGATTTCATGCAATCCATTTTTGTGTGGAACGGCATTGCTTGGACTGCGGGAATGGTGCTCTCTCGGATTATCTGGGTTGCATTCGCGTTCTTGCTAGTTGTGCTGTCCGCGCTGCTCTTCGACCGTTTTGATCCGGCGCGAAGACGCTCGCTCGAGCTCGCACCCAAGCCCTCGCTCGATTTGTCGCGGGAGACAAGCGCGAGCGTGGCACCGCTGCCGGCTGTCACGCTGACGCCGCTGCAACCTAGGCCTCGGCATTTTCGCTTTGGCGCGATGCTCGCGGCCGAACTACGGCTGATCGTGAAGGGTCAGAAATGGTGGTGGTACGCAGGCGCTGCGCTGTTAATCGTGCTGGGCGCGGCGCTGCCTACGCCGCAGGCGCGCGGCATGGCTTTATGCTTCGCCTGGATTTGGCCGGTGCTGTTGTGGTCAACGATGGGCGTACGCGAAAGCCGTTACGGGACCAGTCAGCTGCTCTTTTCCACCCCGCACCCAATTGCGCGGCAGCTTCCGGCGGTGTGGTGCGCCGGTACGGTGCTTGCTTTGATTACTGGCGGCGGTTTTGCGCTGCGCTTGTTGCTGAGCGGAAATTGGCGCGGATTTCTGGCGTGGCTGGTTGGCGCTGCCTTTATACCCACGCTGGCGCTCGCGTTGGGGGTATGGAGCGGAACCAGCAAACCCTTCGAGATTGTCTATACCTTGCTATGGTACGTCGGGCCGTTGCATGCGACCGTGCCGCTGGATTTCATGGCTTCCGCACCCGGCACGGCCTTCACTCGCGTTCCGCTCGTCTACTTGGCGTTCGCGGCTGTATTGGCCCTGACCGCTCTTGCGGGGCGCAAGCGGCAATTGCAGATGTAACCCTCGCGGCGGAAACAGTGCGCCATAGTCATGATTTCGGTCCTGCCGCGAAGTACAGGGTGCCTCTTTGGGCGCGGGAAACAAAGCCGATTGCCACGTTCGCGGCCGCGCGGCTAGAATTGAAGATTCGGAATCTGCTACCTGGAGAAGGATCATGAAAATCGCACCTTGGAGCCTGGGAATTCTGCTGATTTTGCCGGTGGGCTTTGCCGCGGCACAGTCGCAAACGCCGCCACCCCCGCCCCCGCAACAGCAGGACGCACAGTCCTCGTCCTTGGCCGAAGCCGCCAAGCGCGCTCGCGAGGCCAAAAAAGATCCGCAAAAGCCCGCGCAGGTGTGGGACAACGACACGGTTCCGAAGGCCGACGGCCAAATCAGTGTTGTTGGCGAAGCGCCCGCGAATGCCGATGCCGATAACTCCGCCGCAGTCCCGGCCATGGAGGCGTCCGCGAATGGCGCTGCAGCCGCAAATGCCCCGGCGAAATCTAGCGGCGAGAACAAGGGTGCGCTGAAATCCCAACTCGCCGACGCCAAGGAAAAATTGTCTACCGTCAAGACTGATCTCGACCTGCTCGAGCGAACCTATACCCTCGACTCGCAGATGTATTATGGCAAGCCGGACTACTCCACCGACACGGACGGCGCGGCCAAACTGAAAGCCGAGCAGGAACAGATCGCCGCTAAGCAGCAGGAAATGGACGACCAACAAAAGAAGATTGACGAGCTCGAAGCCGACCTCGCTAAGGCCGCCCCACCGAGCAGCGACGACAATTCAAACTCCAACTCGAATTCAAACTAGTAGCTCCGCGACTAGAAATTCGGCCTTGTCACCCCTAGCGCCGAGATCGTCTCGAAGACTTCTGTTTCGTGCGGCGCGGTCTCGCTTTCGACCGGCGTGCTATCTTGGCGCGCCGCTTTGACTTGCTGCGCTTCTTGTCGTTTCCCGCGCGTGCCAACTCGCGCCGCCGCGCCGCGGCCCATCCCGGTTTATTGCTCTGGCGTCCGCGCGCGATCGCCAGTGCATCGGCCGGAACATTCTCGGTGATGGTCGAGCCGGCGGCCACGTACGCACCGGCGCCGACGCGCACGGGCGCAACCAGGGCGGTATCACTCCCAATAAAAACGCGGTCGCCAATCATCGTCGGGTATTTCGCAACTCCATCGTAATTGCATGTGATCGTGCCCGCGCCGATGTTCGCCATGCGGCCGACGGACGCGTCCCCAAGGTAGGTCAGATGGTTCGCTTTCGCTCCTTCGCGCACCACCGAGTTTTTTACTTCCACAAAATTTCCGATGTGCGCGCCCGCGCGTATGTCCGCGCCAGGACGCAGCCGCGAAAACGGCCCCACCTGCGCTTTGCTGCCCACGCGGCTCGCCTCCATCACTGTATGCGCGCCGACCGAAGCATCGTCGTCCACGCGCGTATCACGCAGGACGCAGCCCGTCTGAATTTTGCAGCGCGCGCCGACGCGTGTCTTCCCCAGCAGTTGCACGCACGGCTCAATCACCGTATCGGGACCGGCGGTGACATCCGGATCAATCACCACCGTCTCCGGCAGATAAATTGTTGCACCCGCGTCCATCAGTTCAGCGGCCTTACGCGCGCGGAAGATGCGGTCAATGTTCGCGAGCTCGCCGCGCGTATTGCAGCCCAGCACTTCATTCGCATCGCCAGCCACGTAAGCCAGCACGCGTTCGTTGCGCTGGCGCAGCAGGCCGATCGCGTCGGTCAAATAAAGCTCACGATGCGCGTTGTCCGGCCGTAGCGCATTCAGGCACGGCCACAGTTTTTCCAGTGTGAAGCAATAAATGCTGGAATTTACTTCGCGGATCGCACGTTGTTCCGGAGTGGCCGCCTTTTCTTCCACGACGGCTTGTACGCGGCCTTCCGCATCGCGCACCACGCGGCCATAATTCGAGGGATCGTCGAGCTCGGCGCTCAGTATAGTCGCGGCTGCTTCGCCCCGCCGGTGCGTGTCGAGCAGTGCCGCCAGAGTTCCGCTGCGCAGCAGCGCCGCGTCGCCCGCCACAACCAGCCCGAGCTTCGCGCTTTTGCGCATCTTGCGCCGCGCCACCTGCACAGCGTGGCCGGTGCCCCGCTGCGGCTGTTGCAGCACGGTATCCGCGCCCAGCGCTTCGGCCACCACGCCGACTTCTTCCGCTTGATGGCCCACCACCGTGAGCAGTTGTGAGGCTTTCAGCGGCTGACATGCGCGGATTACGTGCTCGAGCAGCGGTCGCCCGCCGGCGCGATGCAACACTTTCGCCAGCTCGGAACGCATCCGCGTTCCTTTGCCGGCCGCGAGGATCAAGACCACAGTGTCTCGTGCATTCATTCGCAGAGTATTGTCTCTTCCATCCGCGGCTTTGGCAATCGAAACGCTCACGGCAACCGCATAAAGTTGCCAAAATTGTTAACCAAAAGGGATATATTGGCGCGTAGAGCAGATTGCTGCATGTTCTGTCCACAATGCCGCATGGCCAATCCCGACTCGGCGCAATACTGCTCCAAGTGTGGCAATTCGCTGGCCGGCTCGATCGCGGCGCCAGGTGCTCAAACCCCACCCCCAAGCGGGCCAGGGTCCATGCCCTCTGCCGAGGTCCCAACCAGCGGCAAGGCGATCGCCAGCATGGTTTGCGGGATCTTTACATTTCTCCTCCCGGCCTCGATTGCCGCGATTATTCTTGGCCATATTTCGCTTTCAGAGATTCGTAAGTCTGCGGGACGGCTTGGCGGCAGCGGCTTCGCCCTTGCCGGCCTCATCTTGGGGTACGCAGGCATCGCTGTGATTCCTCTTGTTCTCATAATTGCGATCGCGATTCCGAACCTCCTACGTACGCGTATCGCTGACGGGACAGGCCACGCGGTGGGTTCGCTACGGACGATCAACGCAGCCGCAGTAACCTACGCTGCCAAATACGAGAATGGGTTTCCATCCAGCCTCGAGGCGATGGGAGTCGAGCCTGGGGCAAACCCGAATTGCAACCACGCTGGCTTGCTTGATGACTCTCTCATCTCCGGTCGAAAATTCGGATACGTGTTCACCTACAGTCCGAAGTTCCCGGTCGGCGCCACCGAACCTGTCATCTCGCCGAAAGCTGCGGCAAAGGGCTGCACCTCAGGAGGCGCTTCCGGCTTCACGGTAACAGCCGACCCGGTTCGGCGCAATTCGGCGGGACGATGGAGCTTCTACACCGATCAAACCGGGGTCATTCGCTACTCCGATAACGGTGACCCCGCGACGGCAGACAGCCCGCCGCTGGAGTAAGTTAGCGTGGAAGAAATGAAGTCGAGCAAAAACATCGAGACGGGAAGAGTCAGGACGCAGCGGGAATGGAGTCGGAGAGATCCGTGCGGGATACTGAAGCCTCACGCGTTGCGGTGGTTTCGGTCCACAAAGTGCGGTCCGCCAGCAGCCGCGTGACCAATTGCGTGTGCAGTGCGTGTCCCGCTTTGTGCGCCACGATGCGGGCCTTCAACGGCCGTCCCACCAGCGCCAGATCGCCGATCAGGTCCAGCGCCTTGTGGCGGCCAAACTCGTCGGAAAAACGCAATGGCCCGTTCAGGATACTCTCGTCGTCCAGAACGATCGCATTTTCCACCGATCCCCCGCGAATCAAGCCCATGGCCTGCATACCCGGAAAGTCCTTCATGAAACCAAACGTCCGCGCCGGCGCCAGTTCGCGGCTGAACGATTCCCGATCCACCGCCATCTCCACTTCTTGCGGACCGACCGCCGGATGTTGGTAATCCACGAAGCAGTGTACGCGGAATTCGTCGGCCGGATAAATCCCGATGCGCCGGTCTCCATCGGAAAATTCCAATGGCTTAATCACGCGGATATAGCGACGCTGGCGGCGCAGCTTGCGCGTGCCGGCCTTCGCTAGCAACTCGATGAATGGTTTAGATGACCCGTCCAGAATGGGCAGCTCCAGCGCGTCGATTTCGACGTACACATTGTCCACGCCGCAGGAATAAAGCGCCGCCAGCAAGTGCTCGACGGTCGAAAGCAGCACGCCCTGCTTCATCAAACTCGTCGCATAACTGACGCGCGCAACGTTGCGCACGTGCGCTTCGATTTCGAAGTTGTCTAGGTCCACGCGGCGAAAGACGATGCCGGTGTCAGCGGGCGCCGGCAGCAAACGAACGCAGCAATGCACGGCAGTGTGGAGTCCCACGCCGCAAGCTTCGACCGGACGCTGTATGGTGAGTTGGTAAGGCATTCCCCAGAGCCGTAATTTAGATGCACACTGGTAGCCGCTTGGTTGGAATTATTGTACTGTATAATCATAGTTTTACAACAAACTTAGAAGGAAGATTGTTTCCCGTGTGGCAAACATACAACACAATGGCCCGTAGCCGTGTGGTTCAAAATGAACAGTTCTGGTTGACCTTGGGCTTGGGAATTGGGGCTGCCGGCAAACGTGGTTTGCGTGCCTTGCTTCCCCCGCCGCACGCGAGAAATTGCAGTTCCTTATCCCTACAAAAGCTCGTGATTGCTGTCTAGCGTATCGGCTGGCAGCTTCATACCTTTAGGCCGGACAACGCGTGTTCCGGGCTGCGGTTGTCTCACCGCCGCTTTTCCGCGTACAATAGTTCATCGAAATAAACCAAATGGCCACGCCCTTCACGATTCTTCCCGATTCCACTCCGCCTCCGATGGCGCACCCGCGCCCATCCTGGCTGCGCGTGCGATTTTTCGGCGGACCGAAATATCAAGAGCTTAAGCGCACCATGCGTACGCTCGATTTGCACACCGTCTGCGAGAGCGCGCGCTGCCCGAATATGGGCGAGTGCTGGGAACACGGCACCGCAACCTTCATGATTCTGGGTGACATCTGCACTCGTGCCTGCGGATTCTGCGCCGTGCCCAGCGGCAAACCGCTCGGCCCTCCCGCGGAAGACGAACCCGAGCGTGTCGCCGAAGCCGTTGCGAGAATGGGTTTGCGCTATGCGGTGGTGACCTCGGTGAACCGCGACGATCAGCCCGATGGCGGCGCCACAATTTTTGCGCGCACCATCACGGAAATTCGCGCGCGCGTCCCGGGATGCAAAGTGGAAGTCCTGATTCCGGATTTTCGCGGCGATTGGAACGCCCTCGAAACCGTGATGGCCGCCCAGCCCGACGTCCTCAATCACAACATGGAAACCGTGCCGCGGCTCTATCGCCAGGTCCGCAAGGGCGCCGTGTACGAGCGCTCCCTCGAATTGCTCCGCCGCGCGGGAGAAATGGCGCGCGGGCTCCCCACAAAAACCGGCATGATGCTCGGCCTGGGCGAAACGCGCGAGGAAGTTCTCGCAGCCATGCAAGACATCGCTGCGCAGGGCACGCACATCCTCACTCTCGGGCAATACATGCAGCCCACGGCTGAGCATTTGCCCATTGAGCGTTACGTTCATCCCGACGAGTTCGCCGAATTTAAGCGCCTGGGCGAAGCCATGGGAATCAAACACGTCGAGTCCGGCCCGCTGGTTCGCTCTTCCTATCACGCCTTCGAACAACAAGAAGCCGCGCGCTAGTAAGCGCGCCGCTCAAACCGCTGCCGGCTCGTTAAAAGCGGCACTTCCCAGTCAATTTCGCTACAAGAAAAAACTCTGGCGTGCATTCCCATGAATCCCTGGCGCAGCCTGAAAAATCTTCCTCGAGAAATTTGGATCCTCTGTGCGGCCACCCTGGTGAATCGCTCGGGAACGATGGTGCTGTCTTTTCTCGTGCTGTACGTCACCCGTACGCTGGGCGTTTCTCCGCCGCGTGCCGCTCTGGCGCTCACAGTTTACGGTGTAGCGGCTTTGCTGGCGATGCCGCTCGCGGGGCACCTCGCCGATCGCATCGGCCCTTTGCCAATCATGAAGGCATCGCTGTTCCTCACCGGCGCGCTCCTGCTGCTATTTCCTCTCGCCAAAAGCTACGCCGCAATTTTGATGATGACGTTCGGCTTTGCCGTGCTCAATGAATCCGTGCGCCCCGCCAGCCTCTCGATGGTTTCCTCCATGGTCGTGCCGAGCCAGCGCAAAGCGGCATTCGCGCTCAACCGTCTCTCGGCAAATCTGGGCATGAGCGTCGGGCCCGCCATCGGCGGGGTCCTGGCGCTGTACTCTTTTCACTGGCTCTTTCTCGTGGACGGCGCGACTTCGGTGCTCGCCGGTGCTGTGCTGGCGCTCGCTCCTTGGCGAAACATGAGCCAAATCAAATCTCGCGAGCCGGAATGGGACGATGCGCGGGACCTTGGCCGCGAAATTGAAGCGGACAGCATCGCGCCGCTCGCCGCACTGCATCCCGCCGCGGATCTGCAAGCCTTCAAGAATCGGCGGATGCTCTATTTCCTGGCTGCGCTGATTCCGGTGCAGCTCGTCTTTTTTCAATTTTCGTCCACGCTGCCGTTATTTCTCGTAGGCAATTTGCATTTCCGAGAGTCCATCTACGGTACGATCTTCACCGTCAACACGCTCCTGATTGTCGCGCTGGAAGTTCCGCTGAACTCTGCGATGGCCCACTGGAGCCACCGCCGCACCTTAACTCTAGGCGCGTTTCTCTACGCGGTTGGATTCGGATCGTATGCGCTGGTCGGCATGGCGCCGTTCGGGAAAACGGCTGGTGTTTTTGCGGCCGTAGTGATCTGGACGTTCGGCGAAATGATTATGATGCCGGGCAGCTCCGCATATGTCGCGGAAATCGCGCCACCGGAGCGACGCGGCGAATACATGGGCCTCTACACGATGTCGTTCAACGTTGGCTTTGCAGTGGGGCCGTTGCTGGGCGCCAGTCTTCTGGGCCGCTGGGGTCCAAGCGTCGCGTGGGGAGCAGCGTTCGCCTCTGGCTGCATTTCCGCGCTGATGATGAGCCGCATCGGGACGAACGCAAACAAGAACAAGCCATCAATCCAGCCTGCATTAGTGAAGTGAGTCGCCCACGAGGGAATTTGCAAGCTCACGCGCACGTGTGGCGCAACTCGGGCAATCGGCGCAGCCATTGCAATTGCTACAGGCGGAATCAGAGCAGGCAAGGTTGATCGCCGCGTGAAAATACTCCGCGGCTTTTTCGTTCCGGCCCATTTCTGCGTTCAAATTGCCTAGAAATAATTGAAAGATGGGGTTGTTTGGGTAACGTGCGACCAAAGGCTCGGCGACTACGATGGCCTGTTCGAATTCCTGATCGTAGGTCCGCATGTTCTTCGCCAGGTAGAAACGCATTTCCACCGGCATCAGCTCGCCATGTTCGATCGCGGCCTGCATTTGCCGAATGCCCTCTTTTTTGTTCCCAGCGGGGATGCCCATGAAGATGCGCAAGAACTTTACGATGCCCGGAAGCGAATCCACGTAGTAGTTGTACAGACCCAGTCCGCCCGTGGCGTCTGCCATTTGCGGATTGAGTTCCAGAGCGCGCAGAAATTCCGTGCGCGCGGCAACTCCCGAATGCGCCACCGCGCGGTTCTCGCCGCGCAAAGCGTCCATGCGCGCCCTCAACGCCCATCCCAATCCGGTGTAAAGGTGCATCTCCGCCGTGTCCGATTTCGCGATCTGCTCCTGCGCGAGACGCACAATCCTGTCGGTCAGCGCAAGATAAGTCTCATCCTCGGGCCGCTTGCCGCGCTTCCAGGCGTCCACCATCCCGTATTTCAGTTGCGAGTTCGCGCAGTAGATTTTCCACCACTGCGCTTCGCCTTCCAGCAGAAACCCCAGCGGATTTTCCGGCTGCGCTTGCTCGAGGCCGTGCAGAATTACGATCGCGCCGTCGAAATCCCCGGCATGCATCGTGTCCATGGCTTGCTTGGCTTCGGGAGCCAAGTCTAGATGGTCATCGGCCCGCGCTGGCGCTGGCAGCGAAGCCACTACAAACAGAAGCAGTGCGCGAAGAAGGCATCGGCAAACGTCGCGGATCGTGTCTGGTTCCGCCACCGCGCGCGGCAGCACTGCGGCGCACTGCATATATTCGCTCAGCGAAATCATTTCACTCTCTTGACCCAGCCAAGCACCCAGGCCGCGGTAACGTACATCACGAAACATTCCAGCGCAAACGGCAGGAAGCCCAGAAAACCCGGTGCGGGCATCTCAAAAATCTTCCAGCGCTGAAACATCGGAAACGTGTACAGCCACTTCGCCGCCGCCCAATCATTCCAGAATTCCCATAGCCAGCCGCAGATCCAGCCCGCCAGCACGAATCCATAAAGCCGGCGCCGGAACCCTTCGGCAAGATCGCCCAGAAATGACGGCAAACCGAGCCGCCGGTTGATCGGATCAAGAAACAGCAGAAACCCAATCCACACGAGCGCAAAAAGATGGGCTGCAATCTGCTGCGGAATAGCCAACGGGATCATCAGGCACGCCGCTCCGGAAATAATCAGCGTATTTTCCGTCGCGCGCGCGATTTTCCATGGCTCACCCGGCAAAGGTGGCAGCAGCGCTTGCACCAGATCCGACGTCTCGAAAATCGCGGGCGTGATCGTCGCGAAAGACCACCCGTAACCAAGATACGCCGCCGGCCAAGGCAACGGCACGCCTACGTAAGTCCAATTTTGCAGCCGAAGATTGTAGGCTTCGAAAATCAGCCACAGAGGTATCGAGAGCAGCGCCATCCGCGCGACCACCACGGGCGCGTCGTTCAGCCGCGAACGATTCGTCAGCGCCAGCACCGCCGCGTCCGCGATCAGAATGTAAGCACTCCACGCGATGGGCGTAAAGTACGTGGCCACCGGCTCTACGCGCGCGAACAGCAGAACTTCGGCGCACACCAACGCAATCCAACCGAGCCAGCCGTATGCCGGAAACGCGCGCGGCCGTCGCGCGCGGAAAAATCCAATGACGAGCGCCAAGACCGTCGCCGCAGTAATCGCGACGCCAACCGCCGTGCCGAGAGGCGCGCCGATGAAAATCACCGATGAGCGGGAAGTTGGCATCTGCGAGTTTTGCTTCAAATCGCGAGTGAGTGCGAGAACTCCATAATCTTTGTGGGTCGTGGCTTAGCCACGACAAAAGACCTTCAAATCAAGGGCGGCACTAGCCGCTGAAGTTCCCGCTTTTGAAGCCTCACGCTGACCCCCTCTTTCACAATGTTATCTCAGACCTCCGCAGTTTTCGGACAGCCGCGCCCAGCTTTCTTGTTATGCTGACCTTCCTTTTCGCGTGCAACAAATGAGCGAATCCGAAAAACTCGAACGCGGCCTGGGCCTGATCGAAGCCACCTCCCTGAACATGACCTTCATGGTCGGCATCGGTCCGTTCATCGTCATTCCGTTCATCATCCGCGCGATGGGCGGCCCGCAGTGCATCCTAGCGTGGGTCGTCGGAGCCGCCCTCGCGGCGCTCGATGGCTGCGTCTGGGCCGAACTCGGCGCGGCAATGCCGCAAGCCGGCGGAAGTTACGTTTTCCTACGCGAAGCCTACGGCGCAAACCGCCTGGGCCGCCTGATGTCCTTCCTCTACATCTGGCAAACCCTCTTCCAGGCGCCGCTCAGCATCTCCTCCGGCGCTCTCGGCTTTGCCGACTACTCGGTGTATCTCACGGTGAAAATTCCTGGCGTCACCGCTTGGTTCAACGCACATGCTAAAGACGCCGGGCGGATCTTCGTCGCCTACGACCGCACCATTGCAGTCCTGCTGATCGTCATCGCGGTCGCGCTCTTGTATCGCCGCATCGCCGCCATCGGCAAAATTTCCACCGTGCTGTGGGTGATCGTCCTCGGTACAATTCTGTGGCTCATCTACGGCGGCGCCACGCACTTCAACGCCGCCAACCTGCTAAGGTTTCCCCCAGGAACCTGGAGCTTCTCCTGGATTTTCTTCGCCGGCCTCGGCCACGCCTCCGTGCAAACGGTTTACAGCTACCTCGGCTACTACAACGTGTGCAATCTCGGCGGCGAAATGAAAGATCCCGGCAAAAACATTCCCCGCGCGATTTTTCTTTCGATTTTCGGCATCGCCATCCTTTATTTTCTCATGCAGACCAGCATCCTCAGCGTCATCCCCTGGCGGGAAGCTCAGAATTCGCCTTTCGTAGTGAGTCTGTTCGTCGAACGCGCCTTCGGCACGAATTGGGCCACTCTCGCCACCGCGCTGATTCTCGTGCTGGCATTCGGCTCGATTTTTTCCGCCACCCTCGGCTACTCCCGTGTGCCTTATGCCGCCGCGCTCGACGGCAATTTTTTCTCGGCCTTTGCCCGCGTCCATCCCACCAAGCGTTTTCCTCATATTTCTCTGCTCGCCTTGGGCGCCACCTCTATCGTGATTTGCCTTTTTTTCAGTCTTTTCTCGGTGATTCGCGCCATCCTGGCCATGCGTTGCCTCATCCAATTCGTGGGTCAGGCGGTCGGACTGCTGATGCTGCACCGCCGCTGGAAAGCGGACCGCTGGCCTTTCCGCATGTGGCTTTATCCCCTGCCGGTCCTGCTCGCAATTGCCGGCTGGGTGGCAATTTTCATTTCCACGGGACGCAGGCCGATGTTGGCCTCGCTTGCGGCCATGGTCGCAGGTATTCTGGTGTACTTGGGACGCGCGCGGATGCTGCGCCAGTGGCCCTTCGAGGAGGCCGGCTCTTGAATTGGATCGCCAAACGACAGATTACGCAACCAAGCACTAGAAAGCGAATTACGAATCGACGCACGGCGAAAAGAATGATGCGAAGTTTTATTACCCTGATCTCGGCGGCCTTTTCTCTCACCTCTGTCGCGAAACCGGTCCGCGCGCAATCGCTTCCCGAAACCGTCGAAGCCATCAATAAATCCCGCATCAACACTCGCATTCTTTTCATCACTGCGCATCCCGATGACGAATGGTCGAGCCTCCTCGCCTATCTCTCCCACGGACTCGACGCCGACGTCGCCCTCCTCACCATCACCCGCGGACAAGGTGGCCAGAATGCCATCGGCCCGGAACAGGACGGCGAGCTCGGCGTCATCCGCACCGAGGAACTTCTCGCCGCGGGACAATATTACGGCGTGCATCAATATTTCACGCGCGCCCTCGATACCGGCTACGTCAAGACTCCCGAGCAGGCCATGAAAGTCTGGGACGGCCTCGCGCTCGAAGATATGGTCCGCGTGATTCGTACCTATCGCCCAGACGTCGTCATCAACGGCTGGGGCGGCGTCCATTCCGGCCACGGCCATCATCAGGCCAGCGGCATCCTCACTCCACAGGCGGTCGCCGCGGCCGCCGATCCCCAAATGTATCCGGAACAAATCGCGGAAGGTCTTCAGGTGTGGAAAGTGGCGCTGGAAACACGCCTCGCGCGCGATGGCAGCACTGCCGGCGCGGTGGAGTTGCCGGTGAATGAAGTCTCGCCGTTGTGGGGAAAAAGCTACGTCGAAATCGGCATGGAAGGCCACGCGCAACATCGTTCGCAGGGCACGCCCGCGTTTTTCGGCAACGCCTTTTTTCGCCGTCCCATTTACCTGGTGAAGGAAGACGCAAAAGGCCTCGCCGGTTCATTTGACGTGAAATTGTTGGCCGAGCCGCTCCCGTCTCTCGGGCGGCGTTTCCCCAACCTGGAGCAGACCCTGGCTCCCGCGCTCGCCTCCGCCGATCAGAACTTGGCTGCCGCTGCCAAATCCGCGCTCGACCTGGACCGTACCTCCGCGGCAAATTCGTTGGCTGCTGCCGGAAAACAAATTGCCGCGTTGCGTGAGCAAGTGGCGAAACAATCCGGCGACGATGAAAAATCCGCGCTTTGGGAAGTCGACGGCGTAAAAAGTCGCATTGACCTGGCCCTCGCCGACGACATCGCGATTCCCTTTGAAGCACGTGCCAGCCGCCACGAACTGGTCGCTGGCGAAAAATTTTCGGTGGATGTCGTGGTTTCCGGCGAACCGGCCGTCCCCGCAAAATGGACGCTCGATGGGTCGAGCTTCGTGGTTCCCGCCGGCTGGACTGTCACGCCCGCAGATTCCAAAGAATCCGACGGAACCCGCTTCAACGTCGCGATTCCCGCAGCCGCTGCGGTGCCTTCGCGGCCCGGGGACGTAATCTTTCCGTTTCCGCCGCCACTGGTGCGCCTCGCGCTGCCAGTGAATGTCTCTGGTTACGACTTCACCATCGAACGGCCGGTGAATTCCGTGGAAGCATCCACCACCGGGATTCTTACCTACCCGCTCGAACTGGTGGCCGCGGTGACGCTCACCATCGAGCCGAAACAAATCATGGTTGCGGAGAAGCGCGCGGCCATGCCCGTGAAGCTTTTCGCACGTGTGCGCTATCACGGCACAAAAAACGTGCAAGTCTTGGTCGCGTTGGGCGCGCCCAAGGGTTGGACTGTGCAGCTACCCAAAATCAGCGGTCCACTCGAATTTTCCGGCGCGGGCGACCAGCTTGTGCAATTTGTCGTAACGCCGCCCGCCGGAGTTCCCGCAGGCGCTTACACATTGCATCCCTCAGCGCGCATCAGCGACGAACTATTCACCACATCGCTTGCGCCCATTCCTACGCTGCCCAGGCGCAACTGGAGCGAGCCTGCGGACGCGAAAGTCCATGTCCTGAATTTGATCGTGCCCGCCGGCCTGCGTGTCGGCTATATCGCGGCCGATAACGATCCGCTGCCGGAAATTCTCCGCCAGTTGGGCATCCGCGTGGACATGCTCGACGATGTGGCCCTGGCCTTCGGCGACCTCAGCCAGTACGACGCCATCACCGTCGGCATTCGTGCATACGAATTGCGCCCGGACCTCCTGCGCGCGAACTCGCGCCTGCTGAATTACGTAAAACGCGGCGGCACGCTGCTCGTGCAATATCAGCGCGACTTCGCGTGGAATTCAGAGCTGCCCGCCCCGTTCAAAGCCACCATGCCGGAACAAACCTCGCGCGTCACCGACGCAAATTCGCCGGTAACGTTTCTCGCGCCGCATAGTCCGCTGCTGAATTCACCGAACGAAATCACCATGGCCGATTTTCAAGGTTGGGTGCAGGAGCGCGGTCTCTATTTCTGGGGCACGTTCGATCCGAAATATACGCCGGTGCTGGGGCTGAAAGACCCCGGCGAGCCGGAAACCAAAGGCTCGCTGGTGTACGCGCGCTATGGGCAAGGTTTCTACATCTATACGGGCCTTTCCTTTTTCCGCGAGCTGCCGGCAGGCGTCCCCGGCGCCTATCGCCTGTTTGTCAACCTACTGAGCCAGACCAAACATGCAGCATCACAAAATTGATTGTGCATTTGTAGCGGCGCACTTCAGTGCGCCATCGGTATTCTACCGGGTTAGGACGTGACCGAAACATCCCATCTCGGCTCCGCCGCCCTCGCGGACGTAATCGCACGGCGCATGATTACCATTCCCGAAGGTTGGTTTCTCATGGGCAGTCCCACGGGCCAGGACAACGAGCAACCGGTCCACCATGTCTGGGTAGACACATTCGAACTAGCCGAATGTCAGGTCACCAACGCCGAATACGCAAAATTCCTCAAAGCCACGAATCACCGCCAGCCTCTCCACTGGAATGACGCAAACTCTTCCGATCCGCAGCAGCCGGTCGTCGCGCCTTCCTGGTTCGATGCCGTAGCCTATTGCGAATGGCTGAATCAAATGTGCGGCATTACAAACGCAAGCATTGCCGAACAAGACGCGCGCACGAGCACACGCTTCCGTCTTCCGACTGAAGCCGAATGGGAACGCGCCGCGCGCGGCGGCCTCGAACAAAAGCAATTTCCCTGGGGCGACGAAGCGCCGGAGACGCTCCGTAATTACTCAACGAGGTGGAAGACGGGTCCCGAGCGGGTCGGCCAAGCCGAACGCAACGCCTACGGTCTTGGCGACATCGGCGCAAACGTCCACGAATGGTGCGCGGACTGGTTCGGCGCTGACTACTATCGAGTTTCGCCGGAGCGCAACCCGCAAGGCCCCCCGGAAGGAACCCGTCGAAGCTCCCGTGGCGGCTCGTGGCGCCATTACACCAAAGTTTCGCGCTGCGCCGCGCGCTCCAGCATACCTCCGGAATTTCAATACGCGGATTACGGCTTCAGGGTCGCGCGCGGTGTCGCAAGGTAGCGGCACTCGGCAGCCGAACTGAGGCATCGTTCCTCTTCGGCATTTCCCGCTCGGGCCCCGGGGCTTCAGTACAAGCGCAGCGCGCAAAGCTAGAAATTCTTGAAGCCTTGAAACAGCCAGACGCCCGCCGCGGCCACCAGCAACACGATCGAAAGAATCATCAGCAGCTTGATCGGCTTCGAGAGTTTCTCGATGCGCGCAACGATTTCGCGCTGCTCGCTGGCCATGGAGTCGCCGGCTTTGTCCAGGAATATCTGGTCGTCTTCGTGAATTTCCAGCGTGCCGCGATAGGCAAGGAGCGCGACCAGCGCAGCGGTCACCACTCCCCAAACCACAAGTACGCCTAGCAGTGGTCCCTCAATGCTTTCCATGGGTGCCTCCCCGCCCGCCGGCCGCGAAGACTTCCCAAACGCAAAAGTGGCCCGTGCGGGCCCGTATGTCGAGCTGGGTTTCGAGGGATTATAGCACCGCGGCAGGCCGCGATTTCAAGCGGGAACAGGCAGGCGGTCGTCCGGAAACTGGATTCCCCAGAAGTTGCGGGTGGGGTAGAGCATTTCGAGGCCCAACTCGAACACGCCCGGATCCTTCGTGTGATTCAAGCGAATCACGCGAAATTCCTGCACCTCCTGTGACACTCCGTTCAGCACCTCGAGGCGCGACCCCAGCGCGGGCTCCAGGGGAGCGCGCACCAGCGCGCCGCAGCGGCTGACGGCGATCGCTTCGGCCAGGGTAACCAGTGGTTCGCCATCCGGGGAATTACTAAAAAGCTGCACAGGGATGCGTATGAATACGCGCGCAAACCGCCGCCGCTCCAGCATCGCGCGGGTGGTTGCCATGGTTTCGCCTCCTATTCTCCGCGGCCCCAGCGCCTCACTGTAGTGCCTTCCCGGAAGCCGGTCAAGGTATCATGCCGCAGGTGTGCTGCGTTGACAAACCGCCGTCCCACGCGCTGCCAAGGGGTTTTGCAGCGGGCATGTTCGGTTGAGCCGAACCGCCTCCTCGGCCTGCGCTTGGTTGGCGAACCTCCAGCCACACGTCAATATACTTCAGCCTCGTTGTTTTGCCGCACCCATTGCCCGAGTGGCGGAATTGCCAGACGCGCTAGCTTCAGGATTTAGCCTAAGAACACCTGCTGACTGATTTTACATGTAGTTACCGCGGAAAGATTAGACCATTTTCGGTGTTTTGTACCGTGGCCCGAGAAGGCGACCACAACGACATCATCAGCGCTAGCGGTGGCGAGTTGCTCAAAGCGGTCCCGTATCGCCGCTACTGTTGCTTGCGAATCTGTCAGCAACATCGTCTCGCCACCGAGCGTGTCGGTGAAAAGGCCATGAAGTGCGATCGCATCCCGGCTCGCGCAGGCTAGTCAATTGATGTCCGCTGAGGCATAGCGATCGATTACAATAAACAGGCCTTTGAACGCCAAGTGAATCTCCAGTGCAGAATGTGTTTCGTCCCAGATACGATACCTACAAACTTTACCGGGCGTAACGACCTTCTGGTCTACTGACGGGTCTTTTTACACAGCCGCATTGAATCGAAGCGCCTGCTCCTGGTCGGCGTGTTCAAACGCCGACGCCATGCGATCGATGGCGGCCTTGTTCAGTCCGAGAGCGCCTGCCTCTTTGCGCCAGCCGGAAACGGCCGCGCCGACGACGCCGGCAATATGCTTCGCTTTGTCCGGCGCCAGCCCGAAATATTCCGCCTCCGCCATGGCGATTTCCAGAGAAGCCGTTGGATCGTCGACGCCGATCGATGTGTGCAGAACGCGGTCCCGGACATCGGTTGGCACGGGGTTGAGATCGAATGCGGGCGAGAGACGCCAGCCACGCGGTCCATCGTAGAGGAAGCCGTGGTTGCGCAGGTGATCGTCCGTGTTTGAAATCAGAACCGTGAAGACGATCCGCGTCCAGAGTTCTTTCAGATCCGCGTCCGGCTGCGCGCCGTGCTGGCGGATGCCATCCGCAATCTCAAGGTAGCTGTGCTGTTCATTGTCCTTCGCGCCGAGCATGCTCATCGCGGAGAGAAAAGAAATGCGTGTGTTCCCTGCCCTGTCGAACCGCCGGACGACGAGAACGTTTTTGCCGTTTATATTCTCGATCCGGCCGTCGGGCACGCTGATGCCCGCATTACGGGCGAGCCTGAGACTGAGCGCTTCCCACAATTCGACGTCAGCGTAATCGTCCTTGTGCGGAAATTTTGCAATCGCCAGCTGGCCGTCGCGTTCGCGCACGGCCGCTTTCGGCCGCGCTCCGCCGAGCGAGGAGCCCGGCGCCAGCAGCAGGCGTAAGTTTTCCGCCGTGTCGGTATCGCCGGCGACGCGCTCGGATGCCGCGAGAAACCGCGGCAGGTTGACCACCGGCGGAATGCGTTCGACGTCCGCGGGCGCGAGAAAGGGCCCGCCCGGCTGTTGCGCGAAACGCAGAGCGCCCTGCCTGACTTCATCGTCGACCATGAGGAGAAAATCAATTTCCTGCCGCGCGCGCGCGGGGCGGCCTTCCCGCAGCGCGGCCTTGCGCTCGGCCCGCTGCATGAGCACGCGGCCCCAACGGTCCGGCGCGGAATCGCCGAGCGCACCGAACAGCGCCTTGCCGGCTTCGGTATGTTGCGGTCCGGGCCCGAGCGTTAACGCCGGCTCAAGCGCGAAGCGTTCGGGGTGTTCGAGCCATGTCTTGTCATATTCGAATGTTGCACTCGCGCGGCCTTTCGGGGCGCGCGACCACAGCCGGCCGACCAGGGCGGGAACCCCGGCGAGATCGACATACACCAGTGCTTGGGTATCGCTCATGTTGTTCACTTCGGTTTACGTGACGTGCGGATTCGTTTGGGCAGGTGCTCCTCTTCAACGGCAAGGCCCGTGGCGTCGTGGCTCACGTCGGCCAGCTCGTCGAGACGCGCGGTCAGGCCGAGCACGAACAGGACGCGAGCATAAGCGCCCATGGAAACTGCCGGGTCGCCTTGCTCCATCCTCACCAGGGTCATGCGTCCGATGCCGGCGCGCTGCGCCATCAGCGCCATGGGAATGCGACGGCGGCGCCGCGCATCCCGGATGTCGGCGCTGAGCTTGTCCAGCGCCCGTTTTGCCGGCAGCGGGAGTTCTGATTTTCTGTCTTTCATTCTAATATCCCTTAAACGGTACCTTAACTCGTTTAGCGTACCTTATAAGGGACTTTAAGGCAATCGATTATTGACAACTGAAAACCTGGGCGAAAAAGAGACGAAAAACAAAGGGTTTACGCCGACCGGCGACGCCGCTCTCTCCTATCCCTAGATAAGCCTCCAGACCGACGCCGGGGCCGCGTCCCCAGTGCAACGACCATCCCCAAAGAAAACGCCGCGCGCTCACCAGACGATGGTCTGCGTTACGGGACGACTGAAAGAAGAAATGCGGAAGCTTCTCGCAGTTCCCTCGCCCGTGTTCTGAACTGGTCTGCGTCCTGCCGCTCTGTACGGGCCGTATATTCCAGCTGGCGCTTTTTCAATTTATCGGCAGCCATGCTCCAGCCGACCGCGCCTCCGCCTCCGCCCATTCCGCCGTCAAACGGAATCGCCGCAGCCGACCTTTCATTCCTCGCTGCAGAGAGTTCCTGAGATGACGCGCCCTGGAGCGACTTCTCCGCGAGAGACTCGCAAACGGATGCAAACGCGACAGCGTGCAGTCTCGCCTCTTTATGCGCGCCCGTAATCCTGGACGAGGCGATCGCTCTCATTAAGTGAATCGTCGCTTTCTCTTCTTCATTTTTTGCGAGCGCCAGGGCCTCGTCGAGCTTTCTCAGCGCGTCCTGATATCTGCAGTTCCTGTGGTTCTTCTCTTCCAGCGACTCCTGGCCGGAGTGTGTTTCAAGATCGAGGGCCATGCGCAGTTGCAACAGACCGGTCTGCAAAGGCGCGGCCACCAACTTGTCGAGCTGCTCAAGAATTCTCGCGTTTTGGTGTTTATCGACAAGAGCGCCCAGGCAAACTAGACCGAATTGCACGGAGAACGTGCTCAAAAGGGTGGCCGCCAAACCCGGCATGACGCGCTTCATCAGGGCTGTAGCGTTTCGGTTTTGCTTTGAGAATCGCTTCCACTTTCTTCAGATCGGAACGCTCACCATGCAAGCGGTCGTTCGAGAAATCGATCGGGATGACGACCCCGGAACCACGTGGCAAGCGCAGCCCAGAAAAACGAACGCACCAATGTCAATTTTGCAGGGCCCGATG
Organism: uncultured Acidobacteriota bacterium; assembly: GCA_963795005.1. GTDB lineage: Bacteria > Acidobacteriota > Terriglobia > Acidiferrales > UBA7541 > Palsa-295. Next base: position 264,736 of record CAWCGE010000032.1, read on the forward strand.
ACAGTTCCCAGAATAATTCCGCCGCGTCTTGAGAATCTCAGCTTCTCCCGGTCATGCCGGCGGACTGCATGGCGAGTGCCTCGAAATAAAGCGGCTGGTCGGCGGCCTTGACGAAGACGGCTGCATGTTTGCCGCTGCGCGGTTCATCGCTCATGGAATATTCGATGCCGTCGTGACCCATGGTGCCGCCGGCCTGCGCGAGTGGATGGGTGCGAGTGAGCGAGGCGAGAAGGCGAAGCCGCAGACACAGTTTGACGTACGAGAGTGAAAGATGACCGCTTCGATTCCCTATTCCAGCAGCAACACAAGAGCCTGCGCCGCCGCAAGGATGGCGCGCTCTACCTGTATCCGCAAACGGCTCTCGACGATTTCTTCGCGGGGCGCAAGGTGAACAGCATCGACCGCGATGCGGCCAGTGCGTTCGTCACAAAACGCCGCGCCGCTGGCATACGAACGACGCCATCAGTAATTCGCTACGATTGCTGCGGCGGATGTTCAATCTTGCCCGAGACACTGGAAAACTAACTGATGTGCCAAAGTTCTCGTTGCCTCCAGGTAAGTCGCGCTCTGGATTTCTTCCCGACGAGTTGTTCCAAAATTGTTGACGCGATGCCGTCACGCTTGCAGCCGATGCTGCGATTCTGTACACTACCAGTGTACGTGTCGGGGAAGCAGAACGGATCGAATGGTCTGCCGCTGACCTTGACAGCGCAAAAGTCACCTTGCTAGGTGGCGAGACAAAGAATGGCCAGAGCTGTGTACTTCCTCTTGTACCGGAACCGGTCAAACTGTTGATGGCGCTGCCGAGCCGCGACAGCCGAGTATTCCCGACGAAGCGAACTATGCCGGCGGCGTTCTCGAAGGCTTGCACCGAAGCTGGCATCGAGGGTCTACTTATTCACGATCTGCGTCGGTCTGTTCGCAACCTGCGCAAGGCGGGCATCTCGGAAGGTGTCGCTATGAAAATCTGGGACACAATGACGCTCAGTTTTTGAAAGGTACAACGTGTGAGTCACGATGACGTGATGGACGCGGTAAACGATTGAGAAGGCTTCGGATAACTCGCGCACTCCCATCTTTGCGCAAGGCGGCCCCGTAAGTCTCGCGGTGGGAGTTTCATAGTAGCCTCTATAAGTTGTTCATTCTAAAATGCCCGAGTGGCGGAATTGGCAGACGCGCTAGCTTCAGGAGCTAGTTCTCGCAAGGGAGTGGAGGTTCGAGTCCTCTCTCGGGCACCATCTATTACCTAGCGGCGCATCCTGAATTATCGACCGGAAGTTTGCGTTCTTCACCCGCGAAGATTTTACAAAAAAGTGACGATTTCGTTGCAAGTCTCCTTTGCGCAGCCGTCAACATCTGCGCCGAGCAGGTCAGCAGTTCGCCTCAGACGATGTGAGCATCGCGGCGAATGGCCTGCTACAAAGGAGAATCTCGCATGCACGTCCGCACCACCGTTCTTACTGCGTGCCTCGCCCTGGCAACGCTCTTCGTTCCCGGCTCGGCCCGCGCACAATATCAAGTCACCAATTTGGTCTCCAACCAGGAAAACGCCGCGAAAACCACGGATCCGCTGATCGTCAATGCCTGGGGACTCACCTACCCGCCCGGCGGTCCTTTCTGGATCAGCGATAACGGCTCGGGCTGGTCCACGCTCTACACGAATACCGGAACGAAGGTGCCCCTGGACGTGTTTATTCCCACGGCCGGCGGGGATGGTCCCGGCTCGCCCACAGGCATCGCTTTTAACGGCTCGCAGGACTTCAAGATCAAGGGATCGCCGGCGGTGTTCATCTTCGCCACGCTTGACGGCACCATCAGCGGCTGGGCGCCCGCAGTGAATCGTGACGCGGCTATCATCGCCGTCACTACGCCCGGCGCGTCCTACACCGGTTTGGCGATCTCTGCCAAGACGTCCGGGAATGTTCTGCTTGCCACCGACAACGCAAACAACAAGGTGGACATTTACGACGCCAACTTCAAGCTCGTCAAGTCGTTTACCGACACCACGCTTCCCGCCGGCTTCTCTGCCTTCGGCATTCAGGACTTCGGCGGCTTGGTCTATGTTGCGTTCGCCAGTTCTTCGGGAGCTACCGGCGGTTTCATTGACATCTTTGCCGAAGACGGAGCACTTCTGAAGCAACTCGCGCACGGCTCGCCGTTGAATCAGCCTTGGGGCTTCGCCGTCGCGCCAAAGAATTTCGGAGAGTTCAGCAACACTCTGCTCGTCACGAACAACACCAACACCGGCACCATCAACGCCTTCAACGCCGTAACCGGCCAATTCGTCGGCACTCTGAAGGACGTAAACGGCGACGTAATCCACATTGACCAGCTCTGGGGAATTAAGTTTGGTGACGGCACCGGCTCAAATGGCGCCACGAACCAGCTTTTCTTCACCGCTGGTCCCGACAACAACTTCGCTGGAACCTTCGGCGTAATCACCGCCAAGTAACGCAAAGCTGTTCGCCAATGATCGCCGGCGAAGGCCGTCCCCAAGGCGGCCTTCGTTAGCGCGAGCGTCCGTATCGTCGGTCCTGAGCGAATCGCACCGAACTCTCCACCGCCATCTTGTAGCAGTGCTAGGTGTTCACGGCCAGCGTCGCTTCGTTCAGGACGCGCACGGTCCGCGGTAACTTGACGAGGAATGTCGTGCCCAATGGAGACGTATGTTCGATCGCCGCGGACCCGCCGTGGTCGTGAACCACTTTATTTACAATGGCAAGCCCCAAGCCGGTTCCATTCGCTTTGCCGAAGCTGACGAAAGGATCAAACAAGGTAGTGCGTACCGCCGCGGGCACGCCCGTCCCGTGGTCGGTTACGCGTATTTCAAACACGTCGGGTAACGAGCGGACGTCAATCTCAATTTCGCTTTGTGGTTGCGCCGACGCCTCGCACGCATTCAAGACCAGATTGAAAAAAACGCGCTCGATCTTTTTGGGATCGAAGATTCCCGTCATGTCGCCGGACGTGCGCAGCGAAATTGTTCGTGTCCGCAATTCCGAGCGCGCGCGGACCGCGTCCACCGCGTGCCGAATGGTCTGGTCAATTTCCGCGGGGCGCGGGAAAATGGCGCCTTCCTCGCGCGAGAGTTCCCGGAGCGAGTCCAGCAGGTCCGTCATTTGCTCTGACGCGGTTTTGATCTCGCCGTAGATCTCGTCACGGTTGAGCTTCAGCTTTTCCGCTTCGTACAGGAATTCGGCGTTGGCCACCACGGCCGCAAGATAGTGGCGCAGATCATGGGATATGGAGCTGGCGGCTCTTCCAAACGCGGCGATCCGCTCGATGGCAAACCGGCGCTGTTCGGAGGTGAGCAACTCGCCGCGCATTTTGGAAAACGCGTCGCCGAGTTCGGCCACTTCGCTGCTGCCGCGCGGCCGTATCGAGTATGCGTAATCTCCCTTGGCGAGCGCTCGTACGCCTGCGACCAAATCGTCCAGTGGATGGGTGATGGTCCGCGACACGAAGGTAAGAAGCAAGCCCGCCAGCACGATGGCGGAGACGCCCAGTATCAGGATTTTGCGATTCAGGCGATGGAGGAAGGCATCGGCAGGCTGCAGCGACATCAATACGTAGCATTTCACGCTGGCCGGCGGCCCGTTGTGGATCAGAACCGTGGCGACCTCATACGGTTCATCGCCAAGCACGATCTCGCGGGACCCATCCACCGCATCCGGCTTCTGCCGTATCTCCCCTTGCAGCTTTTTCTCCTCGGCGGGAGAAAGCGTGGACGCTATGATTTCATCGCCGGTGGCCAGCGCGATTTGGCCGCCCGAAGCCAACGCCAATTGTTGCGCGACGGTGGAATCAATCTGGTACCCGATGGCAAGCACGCCGAGTTGCCGCTGATTCGCTTCGCTGCCTGCCAGAATCGTGCGCAAAAAGACGCGATATAGCTGTCCATTGCCGTACCACCACCCGGCATCATCCCCTTGCTCGATGGACCGCTTCAGATCGCGTTCCGCTAAGCTGCTGTCCCACCCAGGTTTGGAAACGTGAAAAGCAAAAAACCGCCCGTCAGGGCCGGCCAGTACAAAAAGTTGGCTGCCTGAAAGTTTCCATAGCGGCTCCGACGCATCCTGAATCGTGAGGGCATGCTGAGTCGCCATCATCGCCTTCAGTGTCGGCATTTCGGCGAGCATGGCGGCGGTGCGGGAAAGTTGCAGGTCGCGGTCTTGCTGGACGTTTTCAAACGCGTGCAGTGAAGCGATCGTGCTTTGCCGCACTCCTTCCGCAATTTCCGATCGCACGGAGTGACGGACAATGAGCAGCAGCGCTCCCAGCAGCGCGCAGATAATCAATAGTGTGGCTATCAGAAGCTGGGTGCGTAATCGCAGGCGCGCCATGAACCTCCAGGCAGGCGGTCTTATTTCTCTGGAACCGTAATCGAATCGCCGGGTATGAATTTGTACCCGGAGCCGTGCATCGTGTGAAAGTAACGCGGGTTCGCCGGGTCCGGCTCCAGTTTCTGCCGCAGGCGAAGGACGTGGTTGTCCACGGTCCTGGTCGTGGGATAGTTTTCGTAGCCCCACACTTCGTTCAACAACTCTTCTCTGGAGATCACTCGAGCGGGAGAATTGGCGAAGTACTTCAGGAGTTTAAATTCCTGCGCGGTAAAGGTTAGGGACTTTGACCCGCGCGTGGCCACCATGCTCGTGAAGTCAATACGGATTTCGTCGAATGCCAGGACGTTGTGCGCCACCCCCGGACTTGCGGGATTCGCAACGTCTGCAATTTGCCCGCGACGCATCGCGCGCCGGACTCGTGCGAGCAATTCCTTGGGACTAAACGGCTTCGTAACGTAATCGTCGGCGCCGAGTTCGAGCAGGAGGACTTTATCTTCCACTTCGTTGTTTGCGCTCAGCACCACGATCGGCACAGCCGGCGCGTGCGCTTTGAAAGCACGGCAGACTTCCTTGCCGGGAAGCCTGGGAAGTTTCAGATCCAGCACGACGACGCCGGGAGTCTGCTTTCGAAAGCTTTCCAGTCCCAATTCGCCATCCGCCGCAAGCTGCACCTGCAACCCGTCCGCTTCGAACAGGCGCTGCAGAGTGCGCTGCATCGGCCGGCTGTCTTCAACCACTAATACCGTGTCCATGTGATTCCCCTGGGCAGGCTCGGATTGGCCCTGCCGAGCCAGACTCTTTGAATGAGTACGATGCTCCATTATATAGCCGCCCTGCCGTAGCAGCTCTTGTACCCGGTTGCTCCTGCGGCAGGGCCGGCTCTCGGACACCCACGCGTTGTCCTAGTGGAGCAAGTTCAGCGTATTCGTGGCGTCATCCACAAAAATAACCCCGCGGCTCGGGTCGAAAACAAGCCCGAATAGCGCGCCCGATCCTGGCGGAGTGCCGGAACTGTCCAGCAAGGTCTTGGCGATCTCCGTGCCGCGTGGCGTGATTTCCGTGATGAACCCATCCCCGCCATTTACCGTAAGGATATGGCCGTCCCCTGCGACGGTCAGTCCCAGCGGGCCGTTAAGGCTTCCTCCGGTCGTCAGCGTCGCGCCTGTACCCGCGGAGTGGTCCCGCCCCATAGGATGCGAAATCACTGCAATTCGATTGTGCAAAGTGTCCGCCACATACAGCACGGCTCCTTCGCTTCCCCGTTGCCCATCGCAATCACCGTTATCCGAATCGCCGCAGTTCGAGCTGAGACCAACTCCCGTCGGCCCAATCACCAGAGCTGCTGGATCGGTGCGCTCGGCGAAGCCTGAGCCCACCACGGTCATGGATTCGATCGAGGGCATGGATTTCTGCGAAACCGCGAGATCGATTCGCAAAACCGTCCCTTGGTTCACCACCGAGCCTTTTGCCGCTAGCGTCCCGTTGAGCACGTTGGTAACGAAAAGCGACGCCTCGTCTCCTCCGTCGAACGCGGTCATATCCCAGGGACCATTGATCAATGAGCCGAAGAATGTTTCCACGGGATCACCTGTGCTATCGAGAACAATAAGGCATCCGGCCTGCGCGGTTGCCGACGTGCCGTCGGTGGTCGGCAAACTGCCGACGATTACCCATCCGGAGCGCAGCACAACCAGCGCTGTGGTAAGACCCACACCTCCAGGGCAGGGGCCCGGCAGCGCCGTGGGATTGATCTGGGCGAAGAGGCTCAGCGAGCCATTGGGCGCGATCTCCACGATGGTCGTACCGGTCCCTTGCAAATTGGAAAAATTGTTGAAGTTGCTGACCAGAATGTGCCCTTCCGTCAAGTTCCCGACCGAATGCTTGACCATTGCGACGCCGTACGGATTCACGTCCTGGTTACTGGGAACAGTGGACGCGATTGTGGTTATCTTGTGCAGGTTCTTGAGGATGCTATCGTTATCTTGTGCGAGGGCAGGGGAGCTTGGCGCCAATGCTCCCAACGCCACAAACAGGGAACCGGCTAAGGCGCGCGAGATTCTCCGCATTTTAGTCTCCTTGATTCTCGGCGGCCAAAACCGTGTCTCGGCGGGGGCGCCGAGACACGGATTTTCGGCCATCGTGCGAGGAAAGAATCGAAACCTCAGCTGGACTCGTTTGGAGGGGGGAAGGCTGGCTGAGTTTCGCGATTCTCCCTGCGGCAAGCTAAAGCAGCACACAGCGGGGTTTGTCAGCGAGTTGTCCCAGAATTGTCAACAGCGCGTAAAATCAGCGGCATCAAGGGTGATCGTAATCAGGATTCGGCGGCGGAACGTAGTCCAAGCCGTACTTGTTCTTGTGCGTAGGCGTAAAATCGGGGTTTTCCAGGACGTGGACTGGTCCCAGGCTCCGCGTGGAATCCGAGATCGTCACGCTTCGCGTCAATCCGTTCAAAGCTTCGGGCAAACTCCGTTCGTACCACACATTCACTTGGTAGCGTCCGTCCGGGACATTCGGGATCATTATGTGCCCGGAGCGATCCGAAAGGCCAAAGTAAGGCGTTTCCACTGCTATGATCACCGCGCTCATTTCTGCGTGAATATTACAGAAAAGAAAGCTTACGCCCGGCCGGTCGAATACCACCGAACGCTTGGACCCCGACTCGTACAGGCCGAGGTCGAATCGCCGCCCGTCGTACAGCGAAAAAATGTTGTGGAAGAAAGGGTCCTTGTTCGGGAATTCAACCGCTGTACCGACCGGCACAATGAGAACGTGCGGCTCAAACGTCTTATTCCGTTGCACCAACTGCGGTGTTTTTCCCTTAGCTACCGCGCCGGATGTCTTCACCTCGGGATGGTCGAGCGGAACCAGCCACACCGCCACATTCGAAGCGTCCGGAATTGCGCCTTTCGCAGTCCTGGTACTCTTTATCGCCGCTCGCGTAATGACCACTTCTACAGAAACCGGCCGCTCTTGCGCCCCGAGCCGCACGCAATTTGCGCACCCTATTAGGAGAGCGAGCGAACTCAGGATTTTGTACATCTCCTTCATGATGTTGTCCGCACTAGAAAATGTACCCGACGCTTGTGCCAATCTGGTTTGCGTTATTCGCTCCGCTGTCCAGGGTGTACGTCTGCAACCGGCGGTACTCGACGGAAACCAGCACGTCCGAGCGCACGCGGTAGATGAAATTCACGAATGGGCTGAGGTTTCGTGAAAGGGACGAACCCCCATAATAATACGCGCTTGCTGGGAATTCGCGCAGTTCGCTCGCGAACGGATTATCCTGCCCGTATGCGAAATTTACTTCGAAATTCGCCTTCGGTTTGAACTTCAGTTGTACCCACCCTCCCATCGAATCGAGGCCGCGAATCGTCGTCCCCGCATCGCCGATCGGTCCCGACAGCAGGATGCTTTGGCCAATTCCCCCTCCGAACCCTCCGGCGGCACGCCCACGATAGAATTCGCCGCTCACATCAAAATGTTCTCCAAGCGGAACCGTTACATCGGTGGTACCGACCCAACCGTCCACGTTTCTGCCGAAACCCCAATTCTGCCGTCCGTAGTACCCGCCAACTCCAACCGTCATATCCCTGCCAAACTCCCGCCGGCTCCAGGCAATTCGTGCCGCGTAGGCAGGCTGTCCCGATTGCTCCCCCACGGTGGGGGCCCGGTAATCTGCTTGCGGGACGTCCCCGGTCAATTGATCCAGAATACCCGCCTGCAATAGCAAATTCGATGTGTCGGACAGTCTTACGCGATGCTCAATCCTGACTTGCGGCGTCCAGCTCCACAAATTGCCTGTGTAGGAAAGAGCAGGAATCGCAAGAGATGACAGCGTCGAAGGAGTAAGTGGCGCAAAGAAAATCGAGTCTTGTCCCGCAACGATGGAGGTGTTTTCCCAATCCATGCGGATCGTCCCGGTGCGCAATCGCACCACGCCGAAAGCCGTGCCGTTGGGCAGGTTCGGAAAGCCTCCGGCAAAATCGAATTTCACGTTGGCGCTGGTGCGGGCCCCGGCGATGTCTGGGCCGAACGCCTCAATCCCTATTTGCGATTGGCGGAGCGAACCGGAGAACGCTCCCGATACTCCGGGTTGTTGCGGTGGCGTGGCAATTTGCGGGAAATCCAGATTGTCCACCGAGCCGCGCGTGACATTGGCGTTGAAAAGCACGATCCCTGATAGCCGCACGCGGTACTTCGATCCGCTCTCCACCTTTGTCTGGCTTTGCTCCACGATTTTGTCGTTCATTAAGCGCTGGTCGTCTTCCAGCTTGGCCACCTGCTCTTCAAGGGACACCCCCGATTGTTGTTGTATCCCTATCGCGACGCGCGAGTCCGCCGGTGCTGGTGGCGCCGCCGGTGAGGTGAGCGCGTAGCTCGCGGGTGCGTCAACCGGCCGCGCCGCCGGTTGCTCCTTCGTCCGGTTCAGCTCGCTACGCAGCGCCGCTGCTTCCAGTAGGGCTTGTCGCTGTCCGGCGCGCAGCTCGCTCACTTCAGAATTCAGTGTCTGCACCTGCGCCTGGAGCAGACGCACCGACTCCGCGAGTGATTTCAAATCAGGCGTCGAGTCAGCCACAGGCGGGCTTGGCGCGTTTTGGGCTCTGGTCAAGGAAGGCGAAACGAACAGCAGAATGACAGTCAAAACTGCCCCAGCATGAACTCGGGCGTGGGGGTACTGTTGCATCGGAGCCTCCTGGCTAATCCGTCTGAAGCTTTGATTCGTGGACTTCTCGTTTGGAGCGTGGGACGCTTCGGTTTATTTTGAAGAAATAGGTTTCGCCCGTCCCGCCCTTTTCGCCGCTTACCATCAGGGTTCCACCAGAACCAGACCTCGCCGAGCCCAACCAATCGGCAGCGTGTATTGGAGTTGAAAATCTTATAACAGATGCAATCCCCGAATCGCCTCTTTGCGTGCCATGCGACCGAACGCCTCGAGTCGTCGAGCAGCTCGCGATTCGCGATAGCACCCAAACTCTTACAAGCACAGGACATTCATTTGACTTCCGTATGACAAGCTCTGCGCCACGGCACCTTTACCGTAGCTCGGCCCGTGCTTTTAAATTCGATAGGACAGGAGCGTTATGGAAGACACCAAAGGTTGGATGCATCGTACGGTAAATCGCCGGTCCCTCTTGCAGAAGGGAGCGTTGGCGGCAGGTGCGGTTACGATCGGAGCCGGGCTATTCGGCGCCGAAAAAGCTGCTTTCGGCCAGGACAGAGACGACCGCCTAACCGATGGAGACATTGCCATCCTTCGCTTTCTGGCGGCGGCGGAATTGATTGAAAGCGATTTGTGGCAGCAGTACGCGGAACTGGGTGGCATCGGGAACAATCCACCGGTGGAGATAGACCCGAACCAACCGATGAACAACTATCAGATAGCCTTGTCGAACCTCGACGGCGACGCCTCGCAGTACATCTCCAGCAACACGCTCGACGAACTGAGCCATGCCGCCTTTCTCAACGCCTTTCTTGAATCCAAAGGAGCCCAGGCCGTCAACCTCGACGAGTTTCGCACTTTGCAGGGAAGCATCGCGACGGGATCATCCGGTATCAAGCGCCTCACCAATCTTATGCATCTCAACGTGGACACCAGCTGGTATGTTCGTTACCGCAGTACCACCAATCCAGACTTCGGCGCCACCTTCCCTCAAGCACTCAAACTCAACAACGTTACCGCGATTCCCCGAAACGATAACGATTTCAACGGCGCTACCAATCCTAACTTTCCCGGTAACAATCATATCCAGGCGATCGCCAACGTGGCGGCCTTTCACTTCGGATACATCGAACAGGGTGGCTCGAGTCTCTATGCGGCGCTTGGCCAGAAGATCAGCAGTCGGGAAGTGTTGAAGATCGCCTTCGGCATTGGCGGCGACGAGGTCGCTCACTTTCTGGAATGGGTGGATTTCTCGGGCAATGCCGTGCAACAACCGGTGGCGCCGTTCACGGACCCCATCTCCGGACTAACGTTTCCCGATTTTTTCCACAATCCCCCGCTGCAACCGCCCAGCTTGGTTCAGCCCAGTCTGATCTTTCCCGTTCCCTGCGAATTCATCAGCCCGGATTTGCCCCACTGCGCGGTGATTCGGCCGAGCGACGACAGATTTGCAGGTGCCGTAGCAACCATCGCATCGTTCACAGCAGATGGGTTATTCGTTGGGCAGACGCCGAAGTTCTTCCAAAAACTGCAACAGTTGGCGGAAGAGGCCGACGCCGCAACGCGCCAGTTCTAGCCCACTGAGCCTTCACTGAACACACCCAAAGGATGGTCCCGCCCCGCCTTCGTCAGTGGAAGGATACGGGACCATTCTAATTCTCACGGCTTTACATTGAGCGTGAATTGCTCGGAGTGCGTTGCCGCGTTCGCGCCGGACGCTGTAACGGCGACCAGGTAGCTCGTCGGCTGCGCATCGCTCTGCTTGCTGTAGCCCGCGCAACTCGCAGTCACGAACAAAGCTGCGAACGCCACGCACGCCAAGAAGATGGGCGCGAAACTTGCCATTCGCGTGCCTGCTCGTCTCTTCCCTCCCACTCCCATCATTCCCACGAGCGCCATCGCCAAAATGTACAAAGCATTGCGCGCTCCCGGAAATGGAATATTGAATGGCTCATCAGCCGCCGCGGTTGCGGGCGCTTGCACCGTCAACATCGTTGTCGCGGCGCCCGCGCTCGCATTTACAGTTCGCGGATTGAAGCTGCAGTTGCCGCCCGTGGGCAGGCCCGAGCAAGCCAGTCCGAGCGCCTGTTTGAATCCGTTTTTGGGTGTCACCGTGATGGTCAGCGTCCCGGAAGCTCCCTGCGCGATCGTCAGCGACGAGCTGCTCAGGGAGAGCGAATAGTCCGGCGCCGGCGCAGCGGCCACAATCACAGTCATTGCTGCGGAATTTGACGCCGTGTAGTTCGTGTCTCCGGAATACGCCGCTGTGATGGTATGAGTTCCCACCGCCAGGCCAGTGCTGCTGAACGAAGCCGACCCGGCGCTGAGCGCCGCGGCCGCAATCTGCGATGCTCCGTCAAGGAAACTGACCGACCCAGTGGGAACGCCGCTGCCAGATTGCGGCGCGACGCCGGCAGTAAATGTCACGCTCTGCCCGCTGGTCAATTGCGTAGCAGAAGCAGAAAGCGAAGTCAGCGTGCCGACCTTCGCGGGCGCGGAAACAACGAGCGATACCGCACTCGACGTCGAGGGCGAATAATTCGTGTCGCCGGAATATGCTGCGGTCACCGAATGAGAGCCCACCGCGAGGCTCGCTGTTGCAAGCGTCGCAGTGCCGGAAGCGTTCAGCGTGCCCGTCCCGATCTGCGTTGTGCCGTCGCTGAATGCAAGGGTGCCGGTAGCCACACCGGACCCCGATTTCGGCGCCACAGTGGCCGTGAACGTAACGGTTTGCCCCGAAGTCACCTGCGTGGCGGAGGCCGAAAGCGAGGTCGTCGTTGCGGTTTTCGCCGCCGCGGAAACATTGATTACCAGCGGCGTGGAAGTAGACCCGGCGAAATTTGTATCACCAAGATATCGCGCGGTGATCGAGTGCGAACCCACCGCCAGGCCCGAGGTCGTCAGCGTTGATTGGCCGCCGGAGCTGATACCGGAAGTGAGGATCTCGCTGGCTCCGTCGAAGTAATTGACCGTGCCGGTCGGCGTGCCGCCGGAAGTGGAGGCGACTGTCACGATTATGGTGACGCTTTGTCCCGCCGTCAATTGTGTGCTCGAAGCTGTAACCGTCGTCGTGGTCGGCGCCAGGGTCGCTGCCGCCGGAGTGAAAACAAAAACCGTCGCGGAATACGCAGCAAAGTTATAAGAGATGGAATTTGAGGACACTAAAACAGGCGTGCCAGCGACGATTTGCGTCAAATTTGCATTGCTATAGGTGTACACCGCCGCGTTCGGCGTGGAATTGAAATTCGCAAGCGTCAGTGAAGTCTGAATCGCGCTGGTCGTTTTGTTGATGGCCACCACGGTCAAAGCACCGTCGCTCGAGCGCAGTGCACCATAAACCGAAAGCTGGCCCTGATCGGTACTCGTCGAATTCACCGACGTGTCGCCGAACTGTCCGCCCGCGCCGTCATAATCTCGATACACGCGAAAGCTGTACGCCAGCGGATCGGTCGTTTTCGGCACGTTCCACATATTCGCGAAATCCAGGCCCTGTCGCCCGTAAATTCCCAGCACGTCGGTTTCGGTGAGCATGTCCACCAGCGGATTCGTGCCCATCGCAAAGCTGTATTCGGAGATCGAAAGCTTCGTCCCCGGATAATAAGTCTGTATCCAGCTCTCAAAACGCGGCAGCAGCATCATCGGCCCATCGAAATAATATTGTTCGACCCAGGTGCCGGAATTGTAGGTGGGGTCCCACAGCGAGCGCGTGTCCGCCAGCTCCGAGGCGTCCGTCGAGCCGCCTCCGTAATAATGTTCATCGAAATAATCGAGGATGCGCTGGTGATTCGCCGCATCGTACGCGGCCATCTGCTGCAAATAATATTGCCCCGCGTACAAATTATTCTGTTTCGCAGGAGTGCCAATCCATCCGCCCAGCGTGAAATCCACCGGACCAAAAACTTTCGCACTAGAATCGGTCTGCTTGATCATCGCGGCGTACCGCTGGCCCAAATTGATAATGGTGTTGTAATCCGGCTGCGTCGGTTCCACGTCGCGATGCGTATTGCTCCAGCCGCCGGGCTCATTGTCGAGTTGGTAGTAAGGCACTCCGCCGTTCGCCGCTGTGCCAAACGTCGTGATCAGATGTTGCACCCAGCCTTGCTGCAGCGCCGTCGTGTTATCAATGTGATTCGCATAAATATTGTTGTCGAGAAGCTGCGTGCCGTTCGTCGCGATGCTGTTGCCGCAGCTGTCGCCGTTGGGGTGCACGTAAGGGTTCGTGGATTGCTGCGGCCCGTACACCGACACGGGGAAACTGCAGTTCCACGCCGCCGTCTTGTTCACGTACGGGATGATCGGAATGGTCATCAGGGCGTGGGCGTTCGAAGCGGCTTTATAGGTATTGATCATCAGGTCGGCGGAAGCACTCGGCACCGGCGTCGCTTCCCCGTTGCCACCCATGAAATACCAATCGAAGCCCGCATTGCTGGAATCGACTTCCCAGTTGTAACGAGTCGTAGCGTCGCCGCCCCAGCGGACATTGGAAACCTGTATTTCCTTAGCAAATCCAGCGTCCAGCCCATAGCTGGCAATGCCATAAATATCCGGATTAATCGGATGCGGATTCCCCGCCGCATCCACGGTCAAGGTAGGCGTAGTTTGGGCGAAATCGGTCTCGCACGCGGCTCCGGCGAAAACAATCATCGCCGCCACATAGCAAGCGCAACGAACCAAGCTTCGACGCATCCGTAGCTCCACGAAACCAGCCTGCCAATTGAATTTGTCTCAGGAAACCACAAGGTAAGAGCGCCTAACGCGACGGTCAATGGTACGCAGGGTCAGGAGAAGACCGGGTTTTGTCTGTCCGAGCGGAGCGCGGCCTGCCTGCCGCAGGCGAGGACCTCTGTTCCTAGTGAACGCGCCCCAAAGTGAATGGGGGCCAAGGAAAGGCCTGCTCAGCGCAACCTTGCCGAATCCACTGCATGCGCGCACGCATCAGCGCCGTAGGCGCGGCCGCGCGCGCTTCACGACTCGCGCGGCGCACCGTCCTGGCGTGCAGGATTCCCAACCTAACCGCGGACTACAATGTTACAACCGCGTCTCGCCCCTCACCGAATGACTACTCGCCGCTCGCCGTCAGCGCAGTTCTAATCGTCACAGCTCGCGACTGGAAATCGCCAAAAAGCCAACAAAATCGCGGTTTTCAGCCCTTCTGATCGTCACTTTTTTCGAGGTATTCGCGCCGCTTCGCAAGCATGTACGAACTGCGCGTCAGTTGCCGCCGTTCCTTCCGCCGTTCTTGCCGCTACCTCGCTTCGGCGCCGCCCTTCGCGCAGCCGCCGCCAGCGGAGTACGCCCCGCCTGGCCCACTGCCACGCCCACTTTTTCCAGCCGAGCTTCCGACCCGGCCGCGACGCCAGCCGCCTTGCCTCGCTCGCGACGGTCGTTGCGCGTGTGCCGCCAGTTCACGTGCGGCATGATCAGCGAAGTATCAATCCGGTCGCGGTACTTCACCGCGATCTTCAGCAGCGAATCCAGCAAGTTGTCGGAAAGCAAGTGCGGCTCGAGGCCCAGATCAATCAGTTTCGAGTGTTTCGCGTTGTAATAGTGCTCCTCCGCCTCCACGCGCGGATCGGGCAAGTGGCTGATCGCGACCTCTAGACCGATCTTCGCGGCGGCCGTCTGCACCAGCTGCGCAAGCTGCAGCACCGAAAACCGCTCGGTAAATTGGTTGAACACGCGGCACTCGCCCGGCTTGGCGGGCTGCAGGCAAGCCAGCTCAATACACCGCACCGTGTCGCGTATATCCAAGAATCCGCGCTGCTGCCCACCCTTGCCGTACACCGTCAAGGGATGCCCCACTACGGCCTCGACGCAGAACCGGTTCAACACCGTGCCAAACACTTCATCGTAGTCGAAACGATTGATCAGCGACTCATGCATCGCCACTTCATCGGTCGTGGTGCCGTACACCACGCCCTGATTCAGGTCCGTCGCGCGCAATCCCCACGCCTTGCACGTGAACATGATGTTGTGGCTGTCGTGTACTTTCGAGAGGTGGTAGAAAGAACCTGGCTGCTTCGGAAACGGCAGCACGTCCTTGCGCCCGTTGTGCTCGATGGTGATGTAGCCTTCTTCGATGTCAATGTTGGGCGTGCCGTATTCGCCCATGGTGCCCAGCTTGATCAGGTGGCATTCCGGCTGGTACTCGCGCAGCGCGAAGAGCAGATTCAGCGTGCCCACCACGTTGTTCACCTGCGTGAACACCGCATGCTGGCGGTCAATCATGGAGTAGGGAGCCGACCGTTGCTCCGCAAAATGGATCGCCGCCTCGGGCGCAAACTCCTGGATCATGGACGTGAGGAACTCGTAGTCGGTCACGTCGCCTACGTAGGATTCAATCGTCTTCCCCGTCAGTTGGTTCCAGACGTTAAGCCGCTCCGCGAGAGGCTGGATTGGCGTCAAAGTCTGTGCGCCCAATTCGTGGTCCCAAAGCCGCCGCACAAAATTGTCCACGATCGCAACTGTGTGCCCCTGCTTGGAAAGATACAGGGCCGTCGCCCAGCCGCAGTATCCGTCCCCCCCAAGCACCGCAATCTTCATAGTTCCTCCGCACGTTTCCTGATTGGTATTTCCGAGCTCATCCCCCGCAAGGCCGGCTAACATACCGATCCGCCAGCGATAATCGCCCGGGTCCTATGAATTCCAGTATCTGCAATCGTCAGCCATGTCCTGCGAGCATTGCAAGCATTTTCGAAGTCTGAGAATTCCCAGCGAGTACAGGCAGGGACCTTCATTTTACGCGCATTTGCGGCCGCAGACTATGGCCGCGATCTCACCTGAGATCCGATTCCGCATGCCACCGGCTTCGTTATGGCTGTGCAGCGCTTGCGCCCTCGGATGGGGTACCCTCAGGCAAAGGCTGATTGGTCAGCAGAAGTTTTCCGCCACTCTGCATGACGATGTGCAAGTTCGTCGCACCCACCAACCCGGCGAGGCGCGGAGCGCGCGGTTCGGCAACAACTAGATAGTACCTGTCGGGCTTCATCCAAAGCGTCGCAAATTGCGAGTCGTCAATGAACACGTCAGGCGCGCCCGGCGCATTGGCACCGTATTCAAGGTTCTGGGTTCTACCGTTTAGAAGCAAGCCCGTTCGGTTGGTGTAGAAAAAGATGGAAGAAAACGGGTAATAGTGGCGGTCTGTAATTAAGGAACCGTTAGGCGACCGCAAGAGCGCCTCCGCCAGGGGCCGCGAAGACAGGTACGGGTCGAAAACCACCATGGCGAGACGGGCAGCGTGCAGAAAAACCACCATCATGAGCGCAGCGGCAACGAAAGCACGCAACCCTCGCCCCCAAAAGCTTCCAACAGCTCCGATCAGGGCAGCGATGGCGGCAACGATGAGGGGAGTGCGCAAATAGGCGAACGACGGCAGCGTGAGATCGAGCATGTGGCCGAGCGACAGCGTGTAAGCGCCCGGGTGATTGGACAAGGCTCCCGAAATATCGCCCGGAGCCGCCAGGTTGCGCACATTCCAGTAAATGGCCAATGCGGCCAGCGCGGCACAGGCGGAAATCACACCCAGCGCGCGAGTTCCCCTGAGAACCCATGCGTCATTCTCCGCCATGGCCGAACCCAGCAGCAATGCCAATGCCGGATAGCAAGGCATCGAATAATATTCCTGTGTGGTGGAGAAGGTGAAAAATACGAGAACAAATCCGGCCCAGCAAAGCGCCAGCAAACGCGTGCGCCCGGCGCGATCAATCGGTTTGAACGATAGCTTCGCGACCGCCGGAAAATAAACACTCCAGGGAAACAGCCAGATCAGGTGAAACAGCCAAAAAAGCGGGCGCGGGACCGTGTTGTAGTCATGCGGAAATCTTCTGTTCAAGAAGCGGAGTAACTGTTCGTTGATGAAAAAGAACCATAAAAACCCGTGATATTGGCCGGGACCGCTTTGCAGGGTGAAAGCAAAATAGGGTGGGTTCCGCACCGTCGCGAGCACGTACCAGGGCGCGGCGAGCAGCAGCACGATCAGCGCTCCGCTGCAAGGATCAAGACGTTTCCAGATTCTGCCGGAGAAAAGCTGGCGGGTAACCAGAAGATAGACGAGGGCGGCACCGATCGGAAAAACGACGGCGATCAAACTCTTCAGAAGTAGTCCGACGCCCAGACTGGCGGCCAAAAGGAACGCCCACAAGCGCGGACGCGGCTCGTCATCATCCATCACCCGCAGGAAGGCCCACATGGACAATGCCGTGGAGCACGTGAGCATCACGTCCGGAATCAGAATCCGCGTGAAGAGAAAAAGTCCCACGCACGTGGCCAAGCATAAGCCCGCATAAAATCCCGCGCGTCTGCCGAAAGCCCAGACACCAAAAGCGGCAGTGAGCAAGCAAAGCGCGATCGCCGAAAGCGCGATGGGGAGGCGAGCGGACCAGTCGTGAACTCCGAATATTCCGTATGAAGTCGCCATGGCCCAATAGACCAGCGGGGCCTTTTCGAGGTAGGGGACACCATCTACCCGGGCGGTCACCCAGTCGCCAGAAGTGAGCATGTTCCGGGCGATCTGAGCTTGCACGGCATCCACATCGTCCATCAGAGACGGAGGGGAAATGATGCAGCCCAGATAAATGGCGCCAGCAAAAAGTAAAACGACTAGGTAGGGATACCAGTTCGTTCGAAGGCCGAGTATTGTACCGCGGGAACTGAAGTCGATTTGATCCGCCATTCCCTCATCCACAGAAAAAGGATCAGCAAGCCCCAAAGGTGATATCCGAGATTGGCGCGTCTGTCCATGTGAAAACGCAAATAGGATCGAATTGCTTTAGGTGCAAAAAGTCCGGCGTGTTCCGAGAGTCCTTCATTCAATGTTTCGATCAGCAGATTCCGAAGCGGACCTCGCAGCCACTCGTGCGCTGGAATATCGAATCCGATTTTTTTGCGGCGCAAGACCGATTGCGGCAGCTTATCTTTCATCAATTCCTTAAGCAAAAATTTCTGACGCGTTCCGCGGATCTTGAATGATGCCGGCAAGGATGCGGCAAACTCGACGATGCGGTGATCCAAAAACGGCGGGCGGACCTCGACGGAGTGGGCCATGCTCATGCGATCGACTTTGGTCAGAATGTCATCGGGGAGAAAGTACTTTTGATCGAACCATAGAAAAGGAGCAAGCGTATTCCCAGCTGCGAGCCTTCCGCGCAACCCTCCGAGTACTTCATCGAGTGAGGCCGGTAGCGGCATTTGCATCACGGATTTCTTCTCCGCATCGGAAAACGTCCCGTTCCAATGGACGTGAGCGCGCTCGGGCGTCATCAGACTGCCTGCCAAGAAGCGCTTCAGCTTGTATTCCAAACTGATTTTGTCGTCAGAAACCGGCCAGCGGCCGATTTGGTTAAGCGCGAATCTGCGGCCTTCCTTTGGCAAATAACGGAAGCGGCGAGCGAGGTTGTTTGCTCTATAAGTGAGATAACCGCCGAATAACTCATCCGCGCCTTCGCCACTGAGTGCCACCGTGGTCTTCCGCTTGCACATTTTAGAGAGAAACCAAACCGGGAGCGCTCCCGCGTCGGCGCTGGGTTCGTCCGAATAGTAGGCGAACTCTTGTATCGCGGCTTCCAGCCCGCTCTCCGGATTCAGATCCATTTCCTCATGGTCGGTACCGTAACGCTCGACGACCTGGCGGATATATGCGCTCTCGTCGAAGCTACGGCCTTGAAAGGAAATGGAAAATGTCTTAAGGCGCGAGGAGGATGCGTGCGTGGCATAGTGCAAGACCGTCGAAGAATCAATGCCGCCGCTTAGCCACACGCCGAGCGGAACGTCGCAGACAAGATGCTCGCGAATGGATTGCTGCAGCAGAAAATCAAGATCTTCTTTCGCGGATTCAAGGGTGTGGCGCGGTCCACCGGTGAAAGGCACCTGCCAGTAACACGGGGAGCGAAGATTCCCGTCGTTCCATTCGAGCCAATGCCCTGGGGAAAGCTTTTCGATTCCTTCGACCAGTGTCCAGGGACCCGGCACGTAGTTAAGGGATAGATAGCAATCGAGGCCGGCTAAACTCAGCCCGCGCGGGACCTCGGGATGGATCAGGATCGATTTCAATTCCGACCCGAATAACAGATCGCGTCCGAAGCGGGCTATGTACAACGGCTTGATGCCGATCCGGTCGCGCGCGAGCACCAAACGGCGCGCTGACTCAGTCCACAGTGCAATGGCAAACATACCGCGCAGTCGCGCGAAACATTCCGTGTCCCATTCGAGGAATGCGTGAAGGACGGTCTCCGTGTCGCACTGCGAACTAAAGCGATGTCCCCGACTTTCAAGCTCCGCCCGCAATTCCAGGTGATTGTAAATTTCACCGTTGAACACAATTGCGGTGTTGCGATCCGGCGAGAGGATCGGCTGGTCACCGGAATCAAGGTCAATGATCTTCAGGCGAGTGGCGGCCAAAGAGCAGAAATTCGACTGGTATACGCCCTGTTGGTCCGGGCCTCGATGAACCAGCGTAGCCGCAGCACTGTGAATCCGGTTCGGCTCAGGTTTCCAATTCTTATGTGTAAAGCCGGCGATCCCGCACAAACTCCGCACCCCTTCCGTCGCGTGAAACCAACTTGATATGCTCCGCTTCTCAGAGGGTTCAGCTACACCATCTTCTGAGTAAGCGTGGTGCTTAATGAAATTGTGAGCACCGATGCCCGGAATGTTCCAGGACGCGCACCGGCACTCCCGCCACACACGGACAAACACTCACAGATACGGCCTAAAGCACGACGCTTATGTATAGATTCTTAAACTAACAATTAGGTGGCCTGCGAAAGTCCCTATGGAATCTTTCAAAGGTCATTTCCTGCCAACGAAAACCAGCGTGACCCCCACACAGACCAGCAGAACACCGACCCAGCGCCTGCGGGACACGCGCTCGCCGAGGAAAATCTCGCCGCCCAAGGTTCCCGCCGCGTAACTCAACGCAGTAACAGGTACGACGAAGCTGACATTTTCCAGCGACAATGCACCGAGCAGCGCGAAGAACGCAATGGCCATCAGCGAGACTCCCAGCCACATCCACGGCACTTGAATGGCCCGCAGCATCACGCGCAGCAGCGCGGCCGGGCGGAAATCCTTCACCTCGCCGATGGTCTTCATCGCGCGTGTGACGCACAACTCGCCGAAGGTTCCGGCGGTGACGATCAAGAATAGAAAAGCGGTTTCCCAGATGATCACTTATGCTCCGTCGTGCGCGGGTGCGTGTTGCCAACCACAAGAACTCCCGAGCATATTACTAGAACGCCGAGCCAGCGCGTAGGCGAAATGGTTTCCTTTAGTGCGAAATGCCCGAGAAGGGCCACCACCGCGTAGGAGGTGGCGGAAGCTGGTTGCACAAAACTGTAATCCGCCCACGAAAGCACCAGCAGGTAGGCCACAAAAAACAGCAGCAAGGACCCAATGCCCAACCACACGAAGGGAGACGCGAAAACCTGGATGAATATATTGCCCAGGCCCTCGGGATGTTCCAAGGCAATGCGCCCAACGTTTTTCATGCCTTTGCTCAGCAGAACATTGCCCAGCGGAGCAAACAGGATGATAAACAGAATGAGCACGTAGGTCTTGAGATGTAAGCCGTGCGATTGCGTCATGCGTCGTGAGACCTGCGGGCGGCGCCGGCGGCCGAGCGTTGTCCGGAATGCAAAACATGATTGTCCGATGCTGCGATGAAAAATTGATTGAGATTCATTGTCATTTCGCCGTATTAATCCTCGCTTCATCCACAATTTCAGTGCTATTCGCGTTGGTGGATACCAGCTTCCCTTTGCGAATGTAATAATCAATACCGCGCCACCGTATCGTCCTGCGGCCAAAACTGACGAGCCAAATTGCAAAGGCCATCGCGTCCCACAGCGGAATGAGCGGCATTTTCTTCCACACGCCAGACTGCTTCATTCCCCAGACGCCCACCATCCAAGTCATCGCCATGCGAAACGCTAAATAAATGCCGAGATATGTGCAGGCGATGGCGATGGACGGATGAATCGCAATCGCCACAAGTGCCCAAGGCAATCCCCAGGTGAAGATCAAACCCAGATGTCCCCAAGGACGCATGAGGCGCATCACCGTCATCCAGCGCAGGCGTTTATAGAGAAATTCGGACAGTGAACGAAAATCCGCGACGGATTGCACGACGTAAGGCAAAAGTTTCACTTCGTATCCCTGAGCCGCCACCAAGCGTCCGGCCCAAACATCGTCCGCGGGTCGGTCTTCGATCGTTTGGTAGCCACCATAGCCCGCGACTGCTTTGCGTGTTGTGACGATGGTTTGACCGAAAGTGAACTTGACTCCGTCGAGCTGCCAGGCGACCAGCACCCCAGGGAAAAAATCGCAAATCATTCCGATGGACTGTAGTTCCTGGGTAAGATTCTTTTCTTCGGTCGAAGCGTACAGGCAAGTAGCCGCGCCCACCTTAGGATCGCGAAAGGGAGCAACGATTGTCCGCAGATAGTCGGGCCGGACCCGAACATCGCTGTCGGTGATTACGAAGATGTCGTGCTGCGCTTCGCTGACTAAACGCGTCAGGCGGGCGACTTTGTCGTTCACCGCGTTGCGGCCTGAACCGAAGAGCAAGCGAATGCGCCGTTCGGGGAAAGCGCGCGCTAATTGTTCCAGAACCGGGACCGTGGGATCGCCCTTATCCACACAAAAAAGAATTTCGTAGTCGGGATAGTCCTGGCGGCAGAAGCTCGCATAGTTCTCGTAAGCGTCCTCGTCGAAGCCTTTGACCGGCTTCAAGCAGCTTACGGGCGGAGTGAAATCAATATTTCTGCCGCTTTTCCGTGCAGCGGAACGGAAATACCGCGTGATGCTGTAGAGACTGAGCAGGTAGTAGATGAACGGTATGGCGGCAATAGCTAGTAAGAGATACTCGACCGTCAAAATCTTCTCAATTCTGGGGTTGCGGGCGCGTGGTTATTCCGCCCCGATTGCAATCCCAAGTCGCGTAAACGGCATCTCGGAGAACGGAAAACTCCGCTTGGACCTTCTCGCACAGCCCAAGGCCCCGCTGCCCAGGAAACCCCGAATCGCACGCGGATGTGCTACAAAAATCTTAGCATGAAAAGAAGAGATGAAGACCTGCAAGCCCGTTGAAGTGTTCTAAATCGCGAGCCAGCCCTGAATCAGGGTACCTGGTTTGGTAACATGGCTGTAACAAGAGTGCGGTAACGTTCCCCCGTTTGAGGCGTGTATGGCCCGGAACCATTTAGCAGACCCCCGATATTTCTTCAACCGCCACTACTCCTGGCTGCAATTCAACGAACGGGTGCTGGAAGAGGCGCGCGATCAAAACAATCCGTTACTCGAGCGTGTGAAGTTTCTGGCGATTACGGCGAGCAATCTGGACGAATTCGTGGAAGTGCGCGTCGCGGGCATGTTGCAGCAAGTGGAGCACGGCAATCGTGAACTCGGCCCCGATGGGCGCGCGCCGGCGGAGGTCCTGGAGGCGCTCGCGACGAAGATTCACGCGTTCGTGAAATCGCAGTATGACGGCTGGCGGGAAGAACTGCTTCCGGCGCTGGCCGCGGAATCCATTCGCGTTGTGAGTTTGAAGGGCCTGGGTCCGGGGGCCCTCGAGCACATTGAAAATTTCTATGTGAAGGACGTCGAGCCGCTTTTGACGCCAGTGACCGTGGACCCGGCCCACCCGTTCCCGCACGTGCTGAACAAGGCGCTGTGCCTGGCGTTTCTGATGAAGCGAAAACGCCGCAGCGGACAGACCTATCTCGGCGTCGTGACCGTGCCGCGCGCACTGCCGCGGCTGGTGCTGCTGCCATCGAAAGACGGCGTTGTGGAATATGTTTTTCTGTCGGACGTGATCCAAGCTTTTGCGGACCGCCTCTACCACGGTTATGAAGTGCTTTCCGCCGCTGCTTTTCGAGTGACGCGCAACAGCAATTTGTATCTGGAAGAAGAAGAATCGCGCAGCTTGATGGACAGCGTGGACGCCCAACTGCACCGCCGGCGCAAGGGCGCGGCCGTGCGCCTGGAGATCGAGGCCAGCGCGAATCATGAAATTATCGATCGGCTGGTGGTGAACTTCAGCTTGGCGCCGTGGCAAATTTTTCGGGTGGATGGGCCGCCGAACCTGACGCGTATTTCATACCTTTACGATCAGGTGCCGCGGCCGGATTTGCAGTTTCGCCCGTTTGTTCCGCGCGAACTGGCGCTGAAACCAGGCGCGGCTTCCATTTTCGAGACAATCCGAAAACGCGATTTGCTGCTGCATCATCCCTACGACTCTTATTCGTCGGTGGTGCGTTTCATCGAAAGCGCTGCGAAAGACCCGGACGTGCTTTCGATCAAGCAGACGCTTTACCGCACCAGCGAGGATTCACCCATCGTGAGGGCGCTGATTGCAGCCGCCGCCAAAAAAGAGGTGGCGGTGGTCGTCGAGCTCAAGGCGCGGTTTGACGAGGCCTCCAACATTCGCTGGGCGCGAAATTTGCAGGAAGCGGGCGTGCAAGTTTTTCACGGCGTGGTGGGACTAAAGACCCACTGCAAACTGGCGCTGGTCGCGCGACGTGAAAAAGACGGTCAGATCAGGCGGTACGCCCATCTGGGAACAGGAAACTACAATCCCTCGACGGCACGTTTCTATACGGACCTCAGTCTGCTGACTACCGATGCCCACATTACCCACGCCGTGCATCATGTCTTCAGCTATTTAACGGCTTATTCCGAGCGGCCCAGCTACCAGCCGCTATTCGTCGCGCCGCTGAACCTGGGAAAGAGCTGCTTGAGCTTGATCGACCGTGAAACGGCGCATGCGAAAGCAGGACGGCCAGCGTCCATTTTCGCGAAGGTGAACGCGCTGCTGGACGAAAAAACGATCCAAGCGCTGTACCGCGCCTCGCAGGCTGGAGTTCAGATCGACCTGCTCGTGAGGGGAGCGTGCGCGCTGCGCCCGGGTGTGCGCGGCATCAGCAGCCGGATACGCGTGCGCAGCGTGATAGGCCGATTTTTGGAGCACAGCCGGATTTTCGTTTTCGGAAACGGTGGAAAAACCGAGCTATACCTAGGAAGCGCCGACTGGATGCACCGCAATATCTACGAGCGCGTGGAAGTGATGTTCCACGTGCGCAGCCCGGAGTTGTGCGACCAGGTGTTCACGGAGGTGATCGAGCCGTACCTGGCGGACACCGAGAAAACGCGCGTGCTGATGCCGGATGGAAGATATGTCCGAGGCAACGAGGCGCTCTGCGCAGTGCATTCGCGCAATGGCTTTCATTTCAACGCGCAGGAATTTTTGATTGGGCTCGCGGAAGGCCGCGAAGGGCTCTCCAAGGTGCCCGGATTCATCAGGCGTCCGCCGGGGTCGAAGGCCACTGTCCATTCCATGAAAAGCTAGGTTGATGCTCCTGCCAAATTTACTCACTTAGGCTTGCCCCGGCCACTCTGCCCGTTGCACACCGCCTCGTCGTCTAGACCCAAGCATCCTGAATTATTCGCAAGAAGAAAAGTGGTAGATTGCAGCAATGGCGGAACGATTCCAGGCAGTTGTGAATTGGCTGCTGGGGCCTGAGCCGATCACCGACAAGCGGCCCGGCCATCTGTGGCCGCGCTGGATATTTCTGCGCGCGTTGGGGCTCATATATTTTTCCGCATTTTATTCGCTGCTGTTCCAAATCAAGGGGCTGATCGGGCCGAACGGAATCCTTCCCGCTCAAGACTATCTGCAAGCGATCGGTGCGTCCTTGCACGCGCAGCGTTTTTGGTTCGCGCCGACTCTGCTGTGGTTTGGCGCGAGCGATCGCGCGTTGACGCTGCTGACCTGGGTGGGGATCGTCGCGTCCATTCTGCTGGTCGTAAATCTATGGCCGCGCTTTTCGCTGCTGATTTGCTTCGTGTGCTTTCTCTCGTTTGTCGCCGCAGCACAGGATTTTTCCGGTTACCAATCGGATGGCATGTTGCTGGAGGCGGGATTTATCGCGTTATTTTTCGCGCCGCCAGGGCCACTACCGGGGCTCGGGAGCGCCAATCCGCCTTCGCGAGCGAGCCTGTTCCTACTGCAGTGGGAATGGTTTCGCATCTACTTCGAATCGGGCGTGGCGAAGCTGGCCAGTGGCGATCCGTCGTGGCGCCATTTCACTGCGATGGACGACTATTACCAAAACGGCCCGCTGCCGACATGGATCGGATGGTACGTCCAGCAGCTGCCGCACTGGTTTCATGCTTCGGCGACGTTTTTCACGCTGGCGACCGAACTGCTCATCGTGTGGATGCTATTTCTGCCGCGGCGGTTTCGCATCGCGTGCTTCTGTATCGTCACGCCGTTTGAAATTTCCATTATTTCGACCGCAAACTATACATTTCTGAATTACCTCGTTTTGTTGCTCGGCGTTTTGCTGCTTGACGACCGGTTGCTGGAATGGATTCTGCCGAATCGGATTCGCGAGCTGATCGCCGGGAAGAGTACAGAAGGCGCGGCCGCCGGGCAAGTATCGGCTGAGGCGGTGAAACAGGAGAGCGCGCGTGCGATGTGGCGGCGCGGATTAACTCCGCTACGACGAACGTTGGCAGGACTGTGCCTCGGACTCGTCTTCTATGTAACGACTTTGGAGCTGTTGTGGATGTTCGCGCCGGGATTGCCGCTGCCGGAGTGGCCGGCTCGAGCGCTCGATCCATTTCGCGTTGCGAATCGCTATGGGCTCTTTGCAGTGATGACGCATGGGCGTTACGAGATTGAGTTCCAGGGAAGCAACGACGGGAAAACGTGGATGGCGTACCCGTTTCGTTACAAGCCGCAGGCGCTTGATAAAGCGCCGGGCATTTATGCTCCTTATCAGCCCCGGTTCGAGTGGAATTTGTGGTTCGCGTCGCTTGGTTCGTGGCGCGAGTCCCGATTCGTGGTCTGGACCGAAGAGCGGCTGCTGAAAAACGATCCGGATGTGCTGCAGCTCTTCGCCTACAATCCATTTCCCAATCGGCTGCCGCGCGAAGTCCGCACGATCATTTATCAATATTGGTTCACGGACTTGCGTAGCAAACGGACGAGCGGGAATTGGTGGAGACGTGAAGAACTTGGTGAATACGCTCCGGCACTCGAGCGTGAACCGGACGGCAAAATCGCCGTGCTGGACTGGCCCACGCACGACGAAGAGCAGCCCTAATTGGCGGCTGTGCTACCTGCGGGATGGGGCCGCATGGGCCGGTTCGGCGCAAAGCAGGTTTTGCTCATCGCGGCTAAATCCGTTAGCCTGTGCGAGACCGTATGACTCCCAGCAAACGACATTCACACGAACCGCGTGAGGAATCCGTGTCCGCGGAGGTAACGCCGGAGCTGGTGCTCGCGCACCTTGCGACGCTTTCCCAGCCGGCCAGCATTCGCCAGATTGCGCACGGCCTGGAACTGAGGCATCGCGGCCGGCGCTACCTGCCGCGCGTGCTGCAGAAATTGAAGAAGCGCGGCGAGGTGGAAGAAACTCAGGGCGGACGTTTCCGGCTGGCGGGAACCAAGCACGCGAAAAACGAAGCCTCCGGGCGCGCTGCCGCAGCCAAGCGCGCGAGCGCCGCGAATGCTTCGGCAACAAACCCGGCGGCGCAACAGGAAACGTCAAACGCTCCGGCAATTCACGCCGCTGCGCCAAGTGGCGCCTTCACGCGCGGACGAGATCCGAATTTAGTGGCGGGACGAATCGTAGCGCATCGCGACGGATACGCTTTTCTGGTGCCGGATGTGCCGATACCGCGCGTGGACGGGGATTTATTCATCGGGCGTGACGGATTGGGGGATGCGATGCACGGCGACCACGTGCTTGCGCGCATCGTGCGGCGACGCGCCGACGGCCGCGCGGAAGGGCGCGTGGTGCAAATTGTCGAGCGCGAACATCCGACGATGGTCGGGCTTTTCCGTTACGGCCCGCACGGCAATGTGGTGCTTCCTTACGACACCCGCATTCTTCATGAGGTAGTTATTCCACCGGGCGCGGAGCTAACGCCCGCCTTGCGCGAAAAACTCGGCGCCGCCTTGGGTGCTCCAGCGCCTCCCAGCAGCAGGACGCGCCTAGCTGAGCTGGATGGCGCGGTGGTGAACGTCGAAATCACCCGATTTCCGAAGGGCGGTCTTGCGCCTACCGGACGTGTTGTCGAAATCATCGGGCGGCCCGGCGAAATCGGCGTGGACGTGGAAATCATCATTCGCAAGCATCACTTGCCGCACATTTTTCCAGTTGAGGTGCAGGACCAGGCTGGGGCCACGCCGCAGAAGGTCTCTGAGGCGGACATCGCAGGACGGCACGATTTCCGCCACCTTCCTATCGTCACGATTGACGGTGAGACGGCGCGAGACTTCGATGACGCGGCGTACGTGGCGGCGCTTCCCAATGGACATTACGAATTGCAGGTGCACATCGCCGACGTGGCGCACTACGTAAAACGGAATTCCTCGCTCGACCGCGAAGCGCGTTTGCGCGGCACGTCCGTTTACTTCCCGAATCGTGCAGTGCCGATGCTGCCCGAGGAGCTCTCGAACGGAATTTGCTCGCTCAATCCGCAAGTGGACCGGCTGGTGATGAGTGCGGTGATGGAGCTGGACGGTGCGGCGAAATTGCTGCATGCCGAATTTTTCCGGGGTGTGATCCGTTCGGCGGAACGCATGACGTACACCAACGTCAACAAAGTGCTCGAGGGCGATCCGCAGATGAGCGAGCGCTACGCGCTGCTGGCGGCTGAGTTCCAGAAGATGAAAGAGCTGGCGCTCTTGCTGAACAAGCGGCGGCACGCGCGGGGCTCCATTGATTTTGACTTGCCCGAACCGGTGATTGAATTCGATTCCGAAGGACGAATGTTGAGCATCGTGCGCAGCGAAAGGAATATTGCGCACCGCCTGATCGAGGAATTCATGCTGGCGGCGAACGAAGCGGTGGCCGAATATCTGGACAAGCGCGGGATTGCCTCACTGCATCGCGTCCACGAGAAGCCCGATCCGAAGAAAGTACTCGAGTTCGAGGAACTCGCACAGGCATTTGGATATTCGCTGGGCGTGGACGATTTGGCGGAGCGCCGCATCACCGTGCGGCATGGGCAGGCGAAACCGCAAGCGCGAGCCAGCCGTGGCGGCGGCCGGGGACGGGTGCGACCCCTGACCGTGACGCTCCCAGCCGCGGAGGAAGTGGACATCCGGCCGCAGCATTACCAGCGATTGACGGAAAAAATCGTAGGGAAGCCGGAAGAGCGGATTCTCTCGTACCTGATGTTGCGTTCGCTGAAGCAGGCGCGCTACGCCGCGGACGCGCTGGGCCATTTTGCTCTGGCGACCAACGAGTACACCCATTTCACCTCGCCGATCCGGCGCTATCCGGACCTGATCGTACATCGCGCGTTGAAATGGGCGCTGGAAAATCCGCAGGTGGCGCCCCTGCGCGTTCCCGGGCCGGCGACGGGCGGAGGAAAACAGGAATTCGTGGCTGCGCTCGGACCCTATCGCCGCGCGGAGCTGCAGGAAATTGCGTCGGAGAGCTCGGAAGCCGAGCGCCGGGCGGATATGGCCGAGCGCGAGTTGATGGACTGGAAGACAGCACAATTCATGGAGAGCCATCTGGGTGAAGAATATGACGCGCTGATTATCTCGGTGCAGAAGTTCGGCTTCTTTGTGGAGCTGATCGAAATTTTTGTGGAAGGCCTGGTGAGCATTGACCGGCTGGAGGAATTTACCGGCCAGAAGTGCATGTATCGCGATCGCGATCATTCCATCGTCACGGAACCATACCGCGGTTCTCGCGGCGGAAGGCGGCAACTGACTTTTCGGCTGGGCGATCGCGTACGTGTGCGGGCCGAGCGAATTGATCCATTCCGTCATCGCGTGGAGTTTGCCCCGGTTGCGTCAGGCGCTCGGTAGAATCGATGTTTGTTTACTGATTCGTTTATTAAATTGGCGTACGGTTGACTCGCAATCTCTTACGACCTCAAACTGGTCCGCTATGGAGCGGTATGGCCATCTTGTAGGCAAGCGCGTCGAAGCCCACTATCGGTCGGGCGATTTTTATCTGTCGTGCGTCGGGACCTTGGCTTCGGATAACAGTGGATCGATCGTCGTGCACGACGAATTCTCCTCTGGCGGCAGTGAGAAGACGATGCGCGTGGAAATTCCGTATTCCTACATCGTTCGCGTGAGCGCGGCTTCCTGCGAGCCCCTCCATGTGATCCCTGCTCCGCCACGCGCTGGCTTGAAACGCCGCTGATCGCGCTTTTCGTTCCCCTCAAGTTGTCTGGTAATCCAGTTATTCAATGACCGACGCTCGCGTTGCCATTCGCATTCGCAGGCTTGGGCGCGTATATTTTTCTTTAGTCCGGGAGGTGAGCAATGAAACCGACGGTTGGATTCATCGGGTTAGGACTTATGGGCAAACCGATGGCGCAGAACCTGCTCAAGGCTGGATTTCCCTTGGTTGTTTGGAATCGCACAACGGCACGGGCGCAGGAACTCGTGAGCGAAGGCGCGAAGCTCGGCGACAATCCGCGCCAGACGGCGAAACTCGCCGATGTCCTGATCACGATCGTGAGTGATCCACCAGCGCTGGAAGAAGTGCTGTGGGGAGCCAATGGCGCGATGGAGGGGCTGCGCCGCGGCAGCGTTTATATGGATTCCAGCACGATTTCGCCGGACCTTGCACGGCGGGCAGCCACGGCGTGCGGGGAGCGAGGTGTGGATTTTCTGGACGCTCCGGTGACGGGCGGCGACTGGGGTGCGAAAAAGGGCGAGCTCGTCTTTATGATTGGCGGGAAGGCGGAAGTGCTGGAGCGCGCCAAAGCGGTGCTCGAAGTGCTGGGCAAGAAATTCTTCTTGCTGGGTCCGAACGGCGCCGGCCAGACAGTAAAGCTCGCTATGAATCTGATTTTGGCGTTGGAAGTGGAAGCGCTTGCGGAGGCGCTGGCCCTGGCTACCTCTGGTGGCGTGGCGGGCGAACGGTTGATCGAAGTGCTGCAGTCGAGCATGGCGCGCGCCGGAGTGCTCGACGTGAAAGCGCCGAACATGCTGAAGAACGAATATCCGCCAAGTTTTCCGCTGCGCTTGATGCACAAGGATATGCGCCTCGCACTGGAGTTGGCGCGGCAAAAGGGTTTGGACTTGCCTGCCGCCGCTGCGTCTTACGCAACGTATAACGCCGTGAAGGATGCATCGAAAGACGACGTCGATTATTCGGCGGTCGCGCGTTTTTGGTCGCAAGGGAGCAAGGCTAAAGCGGGGGGGTAGCCGGGAAAAATGTCAGCGGCAGATCGCGCGACGTGCGCAGGCCGGCATTGGCGGCGAGAATTGCCGGGATGGCGTTGACGACCACCGCGGCTGTGGCTACGTCGCCGTGCGTGCCTCCCGGAATGGTAAGCGTAAGATGCGGCTCGCCTTTCAGCACGACGGTGTCCGCGGGATGCCTGGCGCCCACGTACATCTTGAGCTCCATGAAAATCTTTTCCTTGCCGGCGGCGCTGCCGCGCGCGATTTGATGCACGCCGGCCACCTGGCCCGCGACGACTTCCAGAAACTCGGTCTTAATTGATTCTTCGGCGATCACGGGTTCGATCGTTTCGGAAACATCGTCGAGAGTGAAGCCGAGGCCGTCGGCGACCATCGCGATTGATTCCGGCAAGCCGTGGTGCTTGATGACTCCCGCAGCGACTTGCGCGCGAAATTCATCCGGGGTCATCCCAGCGCCGATTTTTTTCTGCAGGGGCAGGCGGCGCTTAGACGCATCCACGATGCGCACGGCACTCACCCAGTCAATGCGCTGCGCGACGGCGCTGAGCGTTAAGGCGAGCTTATCCATCACAAAGCCGGGATTCACGCCGGTGCCAACCAGCGCGACACCTTCTTCGATGGCCGCGGCTTCCAGTTTTTTCGATAGCTCGGGATGTTTGCGGAAAGGGTAAGCGAGTTCCTCACAGGTGGAGACGATGCAGCAACCCGCCGCGACGCACTCGAGCAACTGATCCATCACGCTGTTCAGGTAAGACGAGGTCGAATGGACGACCACGTCCGCCGGCTTTTCGAGCACAGCCTGCGCATCTGAAAGAATCGGCACGCCCCAGGGAGCGTCCGGCGCACCGACGACTTCGCCGAGATCGCGCCCTGCTTTTGCGGGATCCTTATCAATGGCGCCGACGATTTCGAGCGAATTCTTTTGCCGCATCAAGCGCACGATCGAAGCGCCGATGGGACCGACCCCGTATTGGACAACGCGAATTTTCTTTTTCACGAGCGGCTTCCCGATAAATTTCGGGAAGCAATACCTTAAAGTGTTAGCGAGTGGACTGCAATCGAATTTGCGGCGCTTGTGACGCGCGAGGCTGAGCCGCATAATGTGCCGACGACGCAACCGTGACAGGCCAACCCGACAGCAGTTCTCCCCCACGAAGCTGGCAGCGCACCGCGCTGCGGACGATCCTGCAATATGGCGGCAGCGCACTCGTACTTTGCTTTCTTTTCCGATTGCTTCCCGGACGCCAGGTATGGAAAGCGCTCGGGCTGCTGCCCGCCCGTTTATGGATGCTCGCTCTGGCGGGATATCTGGCAGCGCACATTATCGGGGTGCTGAAGTACGAGTTGGTTTTGAATCTGGGAGGCGCTGGGATTGCCGATCGTCAAGCCGCGCGATGTTACTTTGCGGGACTTTTTGGTTCGCTTTTTCTGCCATCGCTGATTGGCGGAGACATTTTGCGGATGGCCATGGCGTTGCGCGTGAGCCGGAGCAAAGCAGGTGTGCTGCTGGGAAGTTTAGTGGATCGGATTACCGATTTCACTTCGCTGGCGCTGCTGGCCGCAGTCGGCTCGTTGCTCGTGCCGGGTTCACTAGATGAGCGCAGCCGAAAGATTTTCTTGGCGGTGGGGGCGGCCGGTGTTATCGGCGTGGCCATCGCTGCGATTGCGGCGGCATTATTTCCGGCGGGTCGATTTTCGCTTCGCGTACGGCGTAAATTGGTGCGGCTGCGGCGGGCCTGGCGGTCCATTTTGCAGCAGCCCGGCGCCATGGTGCAGGCGCTGAGCATGAGCCTGATCATCCAGATCATGTTCATTTTTCTGAATGTGCTGTTGGCGGAAGCGTGCGGACTGCGTTTGCCCTTTCGCGCGTGGCTCTTCGCCTGGCCACTTGCGAAGCTATCCGCGGCGGTGCCCATTACGCAAGCGGGAATCGGCGTTCGCGAAGCGGCCCTGGCGGCGCTGCTGCTCCCGTTTGGCGCGCCGGCGGTGCTGGCGGTGGCTTCGGGCCTGGCGTGGGATGCGGTTGTGGTTGGAGGCGCAATCGCCGGCGGAATTTTTGCGCTGGTGACCGGAACTTTTTGGCGTCGAACCGCGGCATGAACCATGGAAAGCCGGGGAGCGGGACCGTGTATCTCCGAACCGCCGTGTCCCAGGGCCCGCACGATTTGCCTAATGCACGCTCGAGTATTTCGAATAATCCGGATAAGCCGGATGTTTCACGGGCTGCGGCGGATTTTTCTCGAGCTCCTGCAGCACGACTGCAATGGCCTTTTCAAGTTGAGCATCGTGCCCCTGTCGCCATGCAGCCGGCTCGAGCTCGATATCGAAATCCGGCGGAACACCATGATTTTCAACGTCCCAAGTTCCCTCGGTGGTGAAAAACGCAAAGCGCGGTGCGGTGACAAAACCATTGTCCATCAGGGCGGGATAGCCGCCGATGCCGACGAGTCCGCCCCAGGTGCGTTTGCCGACGATCGGCCCCAAGCCGACGTGACGGAAATACCACGGCAGCGCATCGCCGCCCGAACCGGAAAATTCGTTGGCTAGCATCACCTTTGGTCCGTATATTCCACTGAGCGGCGTGGTGTAGTCCGCGCCTTCGCGGGAGGTCCAGTAGTTCCAAATTTTCCGCTGCATGTACTGGATGATGTAATCGGCGGCCTGGCCTCCGGTGTTGAAGCGCTCGTCAATCACCGCGCCCTGCTTATTGATCTGCGCAAAATAGTATCGGTTGAAATTACGGAAGCCTCCCGCGCCGGTGTTCGGAAGATAGACGTAAGCGAGCTTTCCGCCGCTCATCTGATCCACTTTTCGCAGGTTGTCTTCCATCCACGCGCGATTGCGCAAAGGGCTCTCGTCCGGTACAGGAACGACGGTGACTTCACGCGAGCCAGAGCCATCCGGATTCGAGCCGACTTTCAGCACAGTTTGCTTTCCAGCGGTTTCCTGAAAATAACTATAAATGTCGACGTCGGGACGAACGTCGCGGCCGTTGACGGCGAGCAAGTATTCTCCGGCAACGACGTTGACGCCAGGCTGGGTCAGCGGCGCGTGGAGCTGCGGATTCCAATTCTCGCCGTTATACACGCGCGAAAAACGATAGCGGCCGTTCTCGATCGTGTAATCGGTGCCGAGGAAACCCACCTGCAGCGGCTGCACTTCCGGAATATCGCCGCCGCCGACAAACATGTGGCCGACATTTATTTCGCTGAGCATTTGCGCGAAGAGATAGTTCAGATCATCGCGCGTGGCGATCCCAGCGAGATACGGCTCGTATTCCCGCGAAAGCGCTTGTAAGTTGACGCCGTGATAGTGCGGGTCGTAGAGGAAGTCGCGCTCGATGCGCCAGATTTCGTGGTACATCTGGTTCCACTCGGCGCGCGGCTCGGTCCAGACTTCCATACCGTCCATCTTCAGTTCGCCTTCGCCGGGCTTAGCCGCCTGGGCGGTGGCGGCGATGAACCACTTTTCACCCTGCTGGTAAAGATATTTTTCGCCGTTGCAGGAAACGGAGGCATTTTGGATTCCGGCGATGAGCTGGTCGGTTTTGCGTTTGGCGAGGTCGAATTTGGACAGAACTAGATTCGGCGGTCCTTCGGAATCGGGTGCGGGCGGAAACTCAAGAATGAGCAGTTCGCCCGCCTTTCCGGCAAAAAGTGCCACGTAATTCCTCGGCGGCAAGGGTAGGGCGAGGATGCGCTGGCTGATGTTGTCGAAATCAATCGAAACCTTGACCGGTTCTTTCTCTTTTTCCTTGTCCTTACCTTTTTCTTTATCCTTGTCTTCGTCTTTCTTCTTGTCCTTCGCGCCCTTCTCGCTGTCATCCTTGGAAGCGTCCTTCGAATTGTCCGCGTCTTTCTTGTCGGCATCGGTCTTTTCCTCGTCGCTTTCCGGCGCGAGCGGCGAGGGCAAATCCTTGCGTAGAACGATGACGTAAACGCTGCGCGTCACTTGCTTGCCATCGGTGGACATATCCAGCCCCCCGACTGTGGGGCCGATATTGGTGCTGGCCGTGAAGAAAATGTACTTGCCGCTCTTGTCGAAAACCGCATCCTCCGCGTCGCTCCGTCCGTCGGTGACCTGCGTTAATTTTCCCGAGTCGAGCGAGTAAACAAAGACCGCGCGGAAATGATTCGGCAGAATTTTGGTGTAGACGACCCAGCGATTGTCAGCGGACCAATCCGGATGGAGGCCCCGGCTTTCGTAGTAATCCGTGTCAATTTTTACCGGGACGCTTTTATCCAGGTCCACATACCACAGATTTAGGCGCTTGTCCGTGTAGGCAATTTTCTTGCTATCCGGCGACCACGTCGGCCCGTAGAAGAACGAAGGAGGGTTGCCGAGATTGATTTTGCGAACTTCGCCCATTCCATTCTGCGCGCGCAAATGAAGCGCGTATTCGCCGGACTCATCCGAAAAATAGGCGATCCATTTTCCATCGGGAGACCAGGCCGGATCGCGGTCGGCCACGCCGGGAGAATTGGTGATGTCGCGAATGTCGCCCTTTTCGGCGGGGACCGTGAGGATTTCGCCGTGCGCTTCGAAAACGGCGCGGACGCCCGTTGGCGAGATTGCCGAATTATTGATCTGCTTCGCCACTTTCTCGAAATGCGGACGAACCTGAACGAGGTCTGCGGAAATGTTAACTTTCACGAGTTGGTCGTGATGGCCCGCAAGATCGTAGAGATGTAGCGAGCCGAATTGTTCGTAAACAATCGCGCCAGGGCCTGCGTCGGCCGATTTGATGGGTAGTCCCGTGTTCTCCACAAGCTGTGACTCCGCCTTCGATTTTGTGTCGTAAGCGAAAAGCGTGTATGGCCCGTTGCGATCGGAAAGAAAATAGATCGTGTCTCCGACCCACATGGGATTGAGGTCGTTCCAATCTTCGTGCGGCAGCTTTACCACGCTGGAATCGGCCAGATCGACGATCCAAATGCGAGGAGAAGTTCCGCCGCGGTAATGGCTCCAGTTTCCAAAGGGCTCCGGCGTCGGACGGTAGGCGAGATATTTGCCATCGGGAGAATAGGAACCTTCCCAGCCGAGAGGCAGAGGAACTTTTGTCGGGAAGCCTCCTTCAGCGGGAACGGTGAAAAGAGCCTGAGTGTTGTTCGCGAAGCTGTCGCGCGGCGAAGCAAACAGAATATTTCTCCCGTCGGGAGTCCATCCGACCGCGACATCGGGCCCCTCGTGAAAAGTGACGCGGCGCGGCGTGCCGCCGGTCGCGGAAACCACATAGACGTTGAGTTTTCCGTCATACTCGCCGGTGAAAGCGATCCACTGGCCGTCCGGCGAAAAATGCGGGCCGCGTTTGATCCCTGGGCCCGCGGTAAGGCGAATGGCGTCGCCGCCGTCGCGGCTGACTTTCCACAGGTCGTCGCCATACATGAAAGCAATATCGGTGCGGCTCAGCGTGGGCTGGCGCAGCAACAGAGGCTTACCGTCCTGAGCAAAAGATACGGATGCGAAACAGATGAGCAGTACGGCGAGGGCGAGCACAAACTTCTTCATCGAGAGATCTCCTGGAAATGGCTGAATTCGCTTCCGGATGATACGCAGCGCTGGCCGCAGGGGTTTCAAGTTCTTCCTTAGACGCATGCGGAGCAAGTTGGAGTCAGGGCTTCGGCACCGTACGCGCGGGAAAATACTTTGAGGGCAAAATACAGAAGCAGACGCTCGCGCAAGGGGCCTAGAAACGCGAGCGGCTGGCGCGGAAAAATTCACGAAGCGTGGTTACGTTGGGGCCGTACGAGCCAACGCGGCCGGCGTCCACCGGCAGACCGAGATACTCCGCTTGCTCGATGCTCAGGCCCGCTTCATCCAACTCGGCGAGGCTATAGCCTTCGGTGGGCACGAGGCGGTTACGGCGCGAAAGATCCACTGGGCGCGGCGGGCGATGTGCGCTCCACCGTTTCCGGACTATGACAAAAAAATCGTCCCAATCCCGTCTATTCCACATGCCCTTCTCCCGAACTCCCCCAGTTCAACAACTTGGATGCGCGAGCGGCGATTTCGGTAGCAAAAAGTTTCGCCAGCCGCCTTCCGTTTCCGGCGTTTACATCCCCCACGCCGGGCCGCTCGGGGACAGGAGCGCTGCCGATAATAACCCCGGAAGTAGTGGAAAGTCGCGTGGGAACATTTCGTGTATCTATTGAGTTATGGGCGGGGAAGGGCGCGGCTCGGCCGGGGTCAACGGCTCCGGGCACTGCACGGCGCCGGACGGGGTGTTATACTTTCGTGAAGTTAACGGCCCATTTGTGCCGCGTAAAATCTGCATGAGCAACCCGATCATCGTCGTCCATTATCACGAGTTGTGGCTGAAAGGCCGCAACCGGCGATTTTTTCTGCGCAAGCTCTGCACCGCCTTGCGCGTGTCGCTGCAGGGAATTCCCATCGAGCAGGTCGAACAGCCCGGGGATCGCATTGTCGTGTGGTTGGGGGACGGCGCGTCTTTTGAGGAAGCCACGGCCCGCGTGGAGCGTGTCCTCGGCATCGCATTTTATGCCATCGCACGCCCGGTAGAGCTGAGCATGGCAGCGCTGTGCGAGGCGACGTGGGCAGAACTGGAGCCGCTGCAGTTCGCCGATTTTGCGGTGCGAGCCAAACGCAGCGACAAATCGTTTCCACAAACCAGCATCGAGATCGAAGCCGTGATTGGGCGGTACTTGCTCGACCGGTTGCGCGCGCAGGGCCGCAATGTGCGCGTTCGTCTGAATGATCCGGCGATGACTTGCTACCTGGAAATCACCAAGAGAATGGCGCTGGTCTATGCGCGAAAAATTCCCGGCGCGGGCGGCTTGCCGGCGAACACCGCCGGAAGGATGATGTGCCTGCTTTCGGGTGGATACGATTCGGCGGTGGCTGCATATCAGATGATGAAGCGCGGCGCACATCTGGGCTTCGTGCATTTCTACGGAAGCGGGGCGCGGCCGGGAGAATCTTCTTTGCACGTTGCCGGCGGGCTCGTGCGACAGCTCGTGCCTTATCAATTTCACGCCAAGCTCTATCGTGTGCCGTTCGAAGCGATGCAGCGAGAAATTGTGCGCTATGCGCCGGAAGACTATCGCGTGTTGTTGTACAGGCGAATGATGTTGCGGATCGCGGAAGGGCTGGCGAGACGTGACCGCAGCCTAGCGCTGATCACCGGCGACAGCTTGGGACAAGTTGCCTCGCAAACGCTGCGGAACCTCGTGGCAGTGGACGCGGCGTCGCGCATGGTGGTTTTCCGTCCGCTGGCAGGCACCGACAAACAGGAAATTGTTGCGACCAGCCGGAAAATTGGGACGTACGACATATCCTCGGAGCCGTTTCATGATTGCTGCCCGGTGTTTTTGCCGCGCCAGCCAGCGCTATACGCCTCGGCGGAAGAATTGGCGGAGGCGGAAGCCAAACTGGATGTGGCGGCACTCGTGACGCAGGCGCTGCGCGGCACAACGCTCATGCGTTACGAGTACAAGGGCGGGAAAATCGAGGAGGCAGAGACCCCGATGAGAAGGCCGCTGGCGAAACAACAGATCGGGGCCGCGTAGATTTGCAGGAGCATGAAAAACAGAGCCCAAAAAAAGGGCGCGAAAAAATTCGCGCCCGCTGGACCACAGGAATTATTGACCTGAACTAGCGATCGCGGCCGCCCCCACCGCCATAGCCTCCGCCGCGTCCTCCCCGCCCGCCGCCACCGCCTCCGCCGCCATGGCCGCCGCGGCCACCGCCGCCGCCTCCACCATGCCCACCGCCGTGGCCTCCTCGTCCGCCGCCACCACCACCGCCTCCGCCTTCGCGTTGCGGACGCGCTTCATTCACCACCAGAGCCCGGCCAAGGAAGTCCTTGCCGTTCAAAGCCTGGATTGCCTTTTCCGCTTCGGCATCGTTGCCAATTTCAGCGAAACCGAAGCCGCGGGGTTGCCCGGTAAAACGATCCCGTAACAGTGTGAGCGAATCCGGTTGTACGCCAATTTCCGAAAACAGCGCCGCTATCTGCTCTTCCGTAGCCTTGAACGACAGATTTCCCACGTACAGTTTCTTCACGGCCGTTCTCCTTATGCCCCCGGCCAGCGCCGAGGCGCAACACACGAAGCTGAAGAGTCAGGATCTCGGCGCAGGCGGCCTTGCGCAGGTTGGCCACACCCGGCTGAAGCGAGCGCTCCAGCAGCTCAGGAGCATCTTGCTGCAAGTGACTGCGGCAGTCAACCACGGCGGCTGCGGCGACGGCTCACTGGAGTTTGCAGCGGCTATGTGCGATAGCTTGCGTTGATGTGAACGTATTCGGTGGTGAAATCGCAGGTCCAAACGCGCGCGCGGCCGCGGCCGGAACGCAGGTCGACAACGATGGGGACGTACTTCGCGAGCATTTTGCGGTGCGCGACGCGTTCGTCGAAGGGATTTTCCCGCCCGCGGCGGCAGACTTTTAAGCCCGCGAGGATAATGTCCGCGCGTTCGAAATCGAAGGCCACGCCGGCGCGGCCGGCGGCAGCGAGGATGCGTCCCCAGTTGGGATCGGCGCCCGCGAGGGCCGTCTTTACCAGCGGAGAATTCGCGATGGTCAGCGCGATTTGTTTCGCGCCGCGATCCGAGGGAGCGCCGCGGACTTCCACTTCAATCACGCGCTGTGCGCCTTCGCCATCGGCGACGATTTGCAGCGCCAGCGATTGGCACACGGATTCCAGCGCCGCGCGGAATTTCTTCCAATCGTCATTTTCGCGGGTGATTTTGCGCGCGCCGGATCGACCGTTGGCCAGCAGTGTGACCGTGTCGTTGGTAGACGTATCGCCGTCCACGGTGATGGCGTTGAAGGTAGTTGCGACGACTGAGCGCAACGCGCGGTCAAGCATCGCGGGAGAACTAGCCGCGTCCGTGGCGAGAAATGCCAGCATCGTGGCCATGTTGGGATGAATCATTCCTGCGCCCTTGGTGCAACCTGCTATGCGCACCTCTTTGCCGCCGACGCGGCATCTTGCCGTGGCCCATTTGGGACGCGTGTCGGTGGTCATGATGGCCCGCGCGAATTGCTCAAAGGCGCTGGCAGAGGACTTGCGTGCGCGTACCAACTGCGGCACGGCATTGACGATTTTTTGCCACCGCAGCGGCACACCGATGACGCCGGTCGAACAAACCAGAATTTGCGTGGGGTGCAGGCGCCCCATTTCGCGCGCGACTTTCAAGGTCGTCGCGGCAGCGGCGCCCAAGCCCTCCGAGCCCGTGCAGCAATTGGCGTTGCCGGAATTAACGATTACGCCGCGTATGCGGTGCTTGGATTTTCGCAAATTTAGCTGCGAGGCAATTACCGGCGCAGCCTTCACGCGGTTGGTGGTGAAAACGGCGGCGGCGGACGCGGGTGTTTCGCTGACGAGAATCGCAAGGTCGAGCTTGGTCTTCTTCAAGCCACAATGCGTGGCGGCGTAGGTGAAACCGCGGGGAACAACCGAATTCGTAAGGCGTAGGGGCATGCGGCGCCTGCTCATGGACTCTCCGCGAGTTTCGCGATGCGCGCTTTGAAGTCCTGCAGCGCGGAACGAACCGCGCCGGGAGCCGTACCGCCCTGGATTCCGCGCCGCGCCAGAGCGGATTCCAGCGTCAGCGCCGTATCCAGGCTGGGCCCGAATGCCGGCGAAAACTCTTTCAGGCGCTCCATCGGCATTTCGCGGATGGATTTACCTACCTGTTCGGCCGTGCGCAGCACTTTTCCCACGATCTCATGCGCTTCGCGGAAAGGCACGCCGAAAGTCACCAGATAATCCGCAACTTCCGTGGCGACGAGCGCGGGGTCCTGCGCCGCGGCTCGCAGGCGATCTTCGCGAAAGCGAGTGGCGGCGAGTGTGGCGGCTGCGATTTGCGTCATGGCCACCGCCTGATCGTGCGCGCTGAAGAGCGCCTCCTTGTCCTCCTGCAAATCGCGTTGGTAACTCGACGGCAGTCCTTTGCAGATGGTGAAGATCGCCAACAGCGAGCCGTAGATTCGTCCCGTCTTGCCGCGAATCAATTCCCAGGCGTCGGGATTTTTCTTTTGCGGCATCAAGCTGCTGCCGGTGGAAAATTCGTCAGGCAGTTCGACGAAGCCGAATTCGGGCGACGCGAATAGCACACAGTCTTCCGCGAGGCGGGAGAGGTGCATCGCCAGAGTCGAGAGCGCAAAAAGATACTCGAGAGCAAAATCGCGGTCGCTGACGGCGTCCAGGCTGTTGGCCGTGACTTGCGAAAACCCCAGATCGCGCGCTAGGGCGTTGCGGTCGAGCGGAAAAGCGCAACCGGCGAGGGCACCGGAGCCCAAAGGGCACGAATCGGCGCGTCTTGCAGCTGCGGCAACGCGGTCGGCATCACGGTAAAAAGCTTCGCCATGGGCGAGCAACCAGTGTGCGAGAAGAAGCGGCTGGGCGTGTTGCATGTGAGTGGTGCCCGGCATCGGAACGCGCAAATTGGCTTCGGCTTGGGTTGCTATCGCGCTTTCCAGCGCGGCGATCGCGCGGCGCAAATCGCGCGCGGCGTCCTTCACGTACATGCGAAATTCGGTCGCCACCATTTCGTTGCGGCTGCGGCCCGTGTGCAGCTTCGCGCCCAGCGGGCCAAGTTTTTCGATTAGCGCGGCTTCAACGAAGTGATGGACGTCTTCGGCTTTCGAGTTGGCGAGCCATGCGGCATCCGTTTGCGCGCGTGATGCAATCTCGTCGAGGGCGGTGGCGATCGTGTGGCCCTCGTCGGGCGTCAGAATTCCCGCCGTTACGATCGCTCGCGCCCACGCGCGATCAAGCGCCAACTCCTGCGGCAGCATGCGCTGGTCGAAGCTCCAGGAGCGCTCGAATTCGTAGAACGATGCGTCCGGGCCGCGTTCAAAAAGGCCGCCCCACATTTTCTGTTCGCGGGGAGCAGTCATCAGGCGTTGGCCTTCTGCGGTGCTTTCTTGGGTTCCGGGACGGAGGCTTCCTGCGGCACAGTGATAGGAAGCGCGAAAAGATTGATGAAGCCCTCCGCGTCCTTGGGGTTGTAGCCGGTCATTGTGAAACTCGCGAGGTTCGTGCGATAGAGCGAACAGGGCGAGCGGCGTGAAGCCACCGTGACGTTGCCTCGGCACAGCGTGAGCGCGACGAAACCGTTGACCCGGCGCTGCGCGCTGGTGAAAAACGCGTCCAGCGCTTCGCGCAGTGGCGTGAACCACATGCCGTAGTAAACCATTTCGGCGTAGCGCAGCGAAAGAATCTGCTGGTAGTGCGCGGTTTCGCGGTCCAGTGCGAGCGATTCAAGCTCGCGGTGCGCGGTGACGAGCAAAGTGCCGCCGGGAGTTTCGTAAGCTCCGCGCGATTTGATGCCTACCAGGCGATTTTCGACGATGTCCATTCTTCCGACGCCGTTGGCCGCCGCGATTTCGTTCAACTTGTCGAGCAATGCGACGGGCGCAAGATTTTTGCCGTCGATGGAGACGGGCGTGCCGCCTGCAAAGCCGATTTCGACGGTCGTGGGCCGCTCGGGGGCTTTCGCGGGCGAGACGACCCACTGCCACATGGCTTCGTCGGGCGCGTTCGCGGGATCTTCCAGCACTCCGCCTTCGTGACTCAAGTGCCAGATATTGCGGTCGCGGCTGTAAATATTTTTGCTGGTCTGCTCGACGGGAATATTGTGCGCCCGCGCGTAGTCAATGGCCTCTTCGCGCGAGACGATGCTCCATTCGCGCCACGGGGCGATGATTTGCAATTCGGGCGCAAGCGCCTTGGCGGCCAGCTCGAAGCGGACCTGGTCGTTGCCCTTGCCGGTGCAGCCGTGCGCCACCGCGTCCGCGCCGAGTTTCTTGGCGAGTTGCACCTGGCGTTGCGCGAGCAATGGCCGCGCGAAGGAAGTGCCCAGCAGATACTTATGTTCGTAAACTGCGCCCGCGCGCAAAGTGGGCCAAATGTAGCCAGTGATAAATTCTTCGCGGAGATCCTCGACGTACGCGGAACTTGCGCCGGTGGCGAGAGCTTTTTTGCGCGCCGCTTCCAGATCTTCTTGCTGGCCTAGGTCGCCGATCATGGCGATCACTTCGCAGCCGCCGTAATTCTCCTTAAGCCAGGGAATAATGATGGAGGTGTCCAGACCTCCGGAATATGCAAGCACAACTTTCTTCGGCAATTCGTTCTCCTTGATTTCCTGCAACATTAATTGAGTAGTGTCAGCAGAGTGGCTTTCTGCACATGCAGGCGATTTTCCGCTTGCTCGAAAACGATCGAACGCGGCGAATCCATCACGCCTTCGCTGACTTCCGAGCCGCGGTGCGCGGGCAGGCAGTGCATGAAGATCGCATCAGGCGCGGCATGCGAGAAAAGTTCGTCGTTGACCTGGTAACCGGCAAAGGCGGCATCGCGGACGGCGGATTCGGCCTCCTGCCCCATGCTCGTCCACACGTCCGTATAAATTGCCTGCACGCCCGTCACGGCTTCCTCGGGCGAGCGCAGGATTTCGATTTTGCCGCGCGTTTCGCGCGCGACGCGCTTGGCTTCAGCGACGACCGCCGGATCGGGTTCATAGCCGGCGGGGCTTGCGATCCGCAAATGAACGCCGACACGCGCGCCGACGCTGAGCAACGAGTGGCAGGTATTATTGCCATCGCCGACATACGCGAGCTTAAGGCCGCGCAGATTGCCGAAACGTTCCTCCAGCGTGAAGAAATCGCCAAATGCCTGGCATGGATGATAAAGGTCGGACAGCGCGTTGATGACGGGAATGTGCGCGTTCGCGGCGAGCTGCTCGAGCGAATCCTGCTTGAAGACGCGGGCAACAATGCCATGGACCCAGCGTTCAAGGCTCTTCGCGACGTCGGGAATGGATTCGCGCTCGCCGAGAGGCGTGACGGTGTAGTCGAGAAATACGGCAGAGCCGCCCAGGCTGGCGATGCCCACTTCAA
Source organism: uncultured Acidobacteriota bacterium (assembly GCA_963795005.1). Classification (GTDB taxonomy): domain Bacteria; phylum Acidobacteriota; class Terriglobia; order Acidiferrales; family UBA7541; genus Palsa-295. The sequence continues at coordinate 307,785 of CAWCGE010000032.1, forward strand.
AAGTGACGCGGGTGCGCAGCGATGGTTTCTCGAAGATCATGGCGAGGAATCGGCCGGCGAGAGCGCCTCGGTAACGGTCGGGATGCGCCTTCACATCGGCGGTGAGATGCAGGAGTTCGCGCACTTGCGCGGGATTCCACTCCATCCCGGTAAGAAGGTCGTTGGTTCGCGTAATCGGTGTAGCCACGGCGGCGTTCATATTCACCTCGATGCAGCCAAAACCATCGGCTGCGCTGGCGTTTCGGTTTTAGTGTGCTTGGCCGCGCCAAGTTTCGCTGTTTGTTTCAGGGTTTTCTCGAACTTGGCAAGAAATTCGGCGACGTCCTTGCTGCGGATGATGAAGGGCGGAAGGAGCCGCAGAATGTGTTCGTGCGTGCAGTTGACCACGAGCCCGTTGTGCAAGGCTTGCGCAACGATCGGCGAGCCATCGATCGCCAGATCAATGCCCAGGATCAGGCCCTCGCCGCGCACCTCGCGGATGAAATCAAAACGGGTTGCCAGTTTCTCGAGCCCCGAGCGTAATTCAGAGCTACGCTCGCGGATGTTCGCAAGGAGCTTGGAGTCTTCGACGACGGCTAGAAATTCAAGCGCGGTTGCGCAAATCAACGGTCCGCCGCCGAAAGTAGTGCCATGCATGCCCGGAACAAACGCTGATGCGAATGGTTCGTTGGCAATGATGGCGCCGAGAGGCAGTCCGCCGGCGAGCGGTTTTGCGACGGTCACGATGTCCGGCTTCACCGTGGCCGCGAATTTTTGATACGCGAAATAGCGGCCCGTGCGACCGAGGCCGCATTGAATTTCGTCGGCGATCAGCGCGGCATCATGCTGTGTGGCGAGCGCGCGGGCGCGCTGCCAGAATGCTTCGCTGATAGGGAAAATACCGCCCTCGCCCTGAATCGTTTCCACCACCAGCGCGCAAACCGTGTCGTCAAATTTGGCTTCGAGATCCGCAATGTCATTCAAGCCTACGAATTCGGCGCCGGGAACGAGAGGCGCGAAAGGTTCGCGGTACTTGGCGGGATAAGTGATCGAAAGCGCGCCGAACGTGCGTCCGTGAAAGGAATTCTCGAGAGCCAGTATGCGAGTTTTCTTGGCGCCGCCTTTTACCTGCGACTTCGCTTGTGCATAGGCGCGCGCGAGCTTCAGCGCGCCGTCCATGGCTTCGCTGCCGCTGTTGGTAAAGAAGACGCGGTCGAGGCCGGACCATTCGGCCAGTTTGCGCGCGAGCGGTGCCTGATACGGATTGTGAAAAAGATTTGAAACGTGAATGGCCCGGCCGGCTTCGCGGCGGATTACGCGCACCAGGCGCGGATGTGCGTGGCCCAGCGCGTTGACGGCGATGCCTCCGAGAAAATCCAGATATTCGCGGCCCTGGGAATCATAGAGCCGGCAGCCGCGCCCGTGCGTGAACACCACCGGGGGTCGCCGGTAGGTATTCATCAGGTAGCGCGCTTCCGTGCCGCGAATCTGCGCCGGAGAGAGCGACTGTTTTTTTGTTGCGGGCTTGCTCCTGGACATTTTTAGCAGATCACTCCATGCGCCGCTTTCGCGGAGGTATGAACAATGGGCAGAACGCGCGTGCCGGGACAGCGGGCGCCGTTAAGCGAAGTTAGCAGCGATCGAGGCTGTGTTCCTCCGACGATCCGGACTTCGGAGACGCCGCCGGACAGCGCGCGTTTGGCGGCTTCGAGTTTCAGGATCATGCCGCCGGAAACCTTGTTATGGCGAATGAGCTGCTCGATTTCGCCGCCGCGCACGGCGCGCAGAACTTTTTCGCCGTCGAGAACTCCGGCAACGTCGGTAAGAAATATCAGGCGATCCGCGCGAATAAATTCCGCCGCCGCAGCGGCCATGTGGTCCGCATTGATGTTGTAGAGCTCGCCGTCGGCACCGAGCCCCAGGCACGAAGCCACGGGAACCACTCCGGAACGCCACAAGGAACGGAGAAAATCAAGATTGACCTCGGTGAGATAGCCGACGAATCCCAAGCCGCCCTCGCGCTCGTCCAACTGCATCGGTTCCGCAAGAAAGCAGGCCGCATCGGAGGCGCTGATGCCCACCGCAGGCTGGCCGGCGAGCGAAATCGCCCCAGCCACGCGTTTATTCAGCAGCCCGCCAAATACCATCACGGCGGCATCGCGCGTCTCGCGATCGGTAACGCGCAGGCCGTTGACGAACCGGCTGGCGATGCCCATGCGCTCGAGTGTGGCCGTAAAAATCCTGCCGCCGCCATGAATCACGAGCAATTCGTGGCCCGCACGCGCAAGTTCGGCAATCTGCCGCGCGATTGTCTGAACAGTTTCTTCGCGCTCCAGGAGCGCGCCTGCAATTTTGATTACCAGTCTCATAGCAAACCTGCCGTTTCGGGGTAGCCCCACATCCCGTTGAAGTTTTGTACTGCTTGTCCTGCCGCGCCCTTGCCCAGATTGTCGAGGCAGGAAACCACCACCAGCCGCTCGCCCGAAGGATCGAGAGCAAATCCGATGTCGCAAAAATTCGTGTGCGTCACGTGCTGCAATTCCGGCAAACGCCCCTCCGGAAGAATCCGCACCATGGGTTTGCCCGCAAAGACTTCGCGGTAGAGAGATTCGATTTCGTCCGCCTTGCGCGCCGGGTCAAGCCATGTATAAAGGGTAGAAAGAATGCCGCGCTCCACGGGCAGCAAGTGCGTGCTGAAAACGAAGTCCTTGGGCGCCAAGCCCGTGTGTTCCTCGACTTCAGGAGTATGGCGGTGCGAGAAAAGCCCGTAAGCGCGGAAGTTTCCGTGCACTTCCACGAAATGGGTTTCGCGCTTCGGTTCTTTGCCTGCGCCGCTCACGCCGGATTTGCAATCGCAGACAATTCCGCGCGCGATATTGATCCAGCCTGCTTCCACCAGAGGTCGCAGCCCCAGAATCACGGAAGTTGGATAGCAGCCGGGATTCGCTACCAACCGCGCCTTCGCCAACTGGTCGGCGTAGAGTTCCGGCAAGCCGTAAACGGCCTTCGCCAACGTTGCCGCATCGGGCGCAGCGAGCTTGTACCACTCCGAAAAAGTTTCCGGCTTGCGGAAACGAAATGCGCCGCTCAGATCGACAATGCGCAACGCCGGATTCGCCGAGAGCAGCGCGGGCACGAGCTCAAGAGAAGCTTCGTGAGGCGTGGAAAGGAATACGGCTTGCGCGCCACTGTGCGCAATCGCTTCGACGGATAGCGGTTTGCACGGTGCTTCACCCCAGCCACGCAGCTGCGGATAGAGCTCGGTCAGGCATCGCACGTTTGCGTGCGCGTCGCGCAGATAAAAGGTCGGCCTTTCGATTTGTGGGTGCCGCAGCAGGAGCCGGGCCAGCTCGAATCCCGCGTAGCCCGTGGCCCCGACGACGGCGACCCGTAGAGGGCCGTTCATCGGAGCATCTCCTCCACGCGTTTCTGAATGGCGGCGCGCGCTGTCCGCGACGTTGTGATGATCAATACGGTGTCGTCGCCCGCCAGCGTGCCGGCAACTTCCTTCCAGTGTTCGGAATCTACCGCCGCGGCGAGCGGCTGCGCGCCGCCGGGAGGAGTTTTCAGCACCAGCATGTTTTGCGCGGGACGTATATCCAGCAAAAATTCCTTCAGGGCGCGGGCGAGACCGTGGACCGAGGAAGATTCTTCAGCTGCCGCAGCGGAAAGCGGTTTGTAACCCGCCGCCGTTTTCACCAACCGCAACTCGCGCAAGTCGCGCGACAGGGTGGCCTGCGTCACGCGCACGCCCAAGTGAATGAGCTGGCGGCGCAAATCGTCTTGGCTAGCCACCGTCTCGCCCGCGAGGAGTTTCAGGATCTGACCTTGCCGGAATCGTTTGTGTGCGCCCATGTAAGTATATGCAGATTTATGCATAACACTGCATAATCATACACATTGAGATGCGGAGGGTCAAGGATGGATTCGAGAAATTTGAAAATAAGTTGCGATACAAGATGCCGGACTGGTTCTCGCCGTTCAAAACAAAATGACGAAGGACAAAGTCGCGCGGCAGGATACAATGCGTCGCTGTTGCCGATGGTGCAAAGCAGGTGTAGCTTTTTCCGTCACGCAAGAATGGATGGCGGCGCGCAAGGTCAAGTTGTATCCCAGGAGGAGTTTTCGATGAGGCGTCTCGCAACTCTGCTTTTGCTGGTCGTGGCTGGCGCGTCCATTTGCAACGCACAAATGGCGAAGAACGCTCCACCCGTGGATGTGGCGATTCACGCCGGGAAAGTGCTGGATGTGCGGACGGGAAATTATCTGAGCGATCAGATCATCTGGATCGAGGGCGATCGCATCAAGGAGATTGGTAAGGCGTCTGAAATTTCGTCCCGGCTGCCGGCCGGCGTCAAAACGATTGACCTATCGAACGCTACGGTCCTGCCCGGTCTGATTGATTGCCACACCCACCTGACCATGACGCCGTACGACTCCGGCCCAGCCGGCATGCGCAAATCCTATCCTCGCCAGGCGCTCACCGGCGCGCGCAACGCTCGCGTGACGTTGGAAGCCGGGTTCACCACCGTGCGCAACGTCGGTGCCAACGGATATTCGGACATCGCATTGCGCGATGCCATCCATGCCGGTGACGTGCCGGGGCCACGCATGCTGGCTTCGGGGCCGGCCCTAAGCATCACCGGCGGCCACGCCGACAATAATTTTCTCGCACCGCAATACAACTGGTCGGACGACGGCGTCGCTGACGGCGTGGATGGCGTGATTTTGAAAGTGCGCGAGGACATTAAGTACGGGGCAGACGTTATCAAATTCATGGCCACCGGCGGTGTGCTCTCTGAAGGCGATAATCCCGCGCTCGCGCAATACAGTCCCGACGAGATGAAGGCGATTGTGGATACAGCGCACGGCCTCGGCCGCAAAGTGGCCGCGCACGCGCACGGTGCCACCGGAATCAAGTACGCCGTGCTCGCGGGCGTGGATTCGATCGAACACGGCAGCTACATCAACGATGAAGACATTCAATTAATGAAGGAGCGCGGAACGTACCTGGTACCTACCCTGTACCTCGAAGATTGGCTGATGGAAAATCTGCAGAGCCTGGGATTGACGCCGAACATGATCGAAAAAGCCAAGATGGTGATGCCTATCGCGCAGGAGCACCTATCGCATGCTTTCAAGTCAGGCGTGAAAATCGCGTTCGGCACCGACGCGGCCGTGTACCCTCACGGGTTGAACGCGCATGAGTTCGGCAAAATGGTTTCGATGGGCATGACGCCGCTGCAATCCATCCAGGCGGCAACGGTGAACGCCGCGGATCTGATCGGCTGGATCGACCGCGTGGGAACGCTTGAGCCAGGAAAGTTTGCGGACATCATCGCTGTACAAGGAGATCCGCTGGCCGACGTTCATGTGCTGGAGAACGTTCATTTCGTAATGAAAGGCGGCGAGGTGGTCAAGAATCAGTAAGGGGGTAAGTCTCTTCGTCCGTATTTCAGCAACTGCGGAAAGCAAGCAAAGGTAAAGCCAGGTAGCCGCGAAGACGAAGCGCTCATGAAGTGGACTGGTGCTCTATCAGTTGAATATCAGGCACTGGTTGATGCGACGAGAAAGCGTGACGGTTCAAAAGGAGTCACCACCGCGCACCGAGCCTGTTTGGGCTCTCAGAACAGCGATTCTTGTAAGTGTGCCAAACCGAACAGACATGGAAAATCGCTCGCACTATAAGTATGCGTAGGCCGGGGCACCGGTGGATGCCGATCGACCCCAAACGAAAACCCCTTCGATAGATTGACGACAGTCGGTCCCCGGCACCTCATATTCAGGCATGCGCCGTGGAGGCTCGAATGATTCGCCAGTGGCGAGAACGAATTGAGTTGATTCCTGATTTGCTATTCTTTGCGGGTGTTTCCGTCCTCGGATTTACGAGCATAATCGGTTCTGCCGTCTTCATCGAGTATGTGATTCATCACTAACCCTCTTTTGAAGGTTCGACGCGGTCGGTGGCGGTTAACTTGCGACGAGGAACTCCACACTGAGCTAGTTGCGCGGTCGCCGCGCCAAAAGCCCGCTTGATTCGGGGGAGCAAGAGGTACGCCAGCATCCACACGCCCGTCGACACTACAAGCAAATGAAAAACGATCGACGGGACCGGCGGGGATGCACACGATACTCCTTGATAGCGAAGAGGCTGAGAATTGCGCATCCAATTCCCACGGCATTCGATGCGATGGATACCCTCCACGCACACTCGCGCAATTTCAACACCCCAATCGACAGACACACGTTAACACTTGCGAGAATCAGCAGAGAACATCCTCTCGCGACTCCCATTCTGGCGATTGCCACGGAGGTCGGCTGTCCCGCATCTCCGCCTGACACGCCCATCACCGCAACAAAAAAAGAAACCGAAAGAGCCCAGAGCCCGAATCGCTGCGCCGCAGAACGTTAAGCTCCGGGCAGACGGTGTAACGATGTTGATGGCAATGAAGACAGAGAACTCCGCGATGCCGTTGTTTCGCTTCGGCTATCTCGCCTCGATATCGAAATCACCTTGAAGCCGAATGCCGTCTACGGTTTCTTGATCAGGCTACCCGATATTGACTTGGAAAGTCAGAGAAGGGTTCCCGTATGCCACTGCATACCATAGCCCATCCGCTCCCATGATGAAGTACACGTCCTGCTGGTAAAACCACGCCGGATAAGTTCCCGCATAGAACCAATAGCCGCCGTAAGAGTATTCCCGCCGTCCGTCGTAGTAGCGCCCCCCGTTTTCCTCAAAGCGCGCGTGATGGTTAGGACCAAAACGACTTTCGTTATATTCGTGTCCGTAGCTATCTTTCTGGCCATTCCGTGCGTACTGGCCCTGTGATTGTTGCGCATGGCCATTGGCTTGTTGTTGGTGCTGCTGACTTTTCTCTTCGTTCTGCTGAGTCTTGGCCTGCTGTTGCCGTTGTTTTGTTTCTTGCTGTTGCTGGCCCTTGGCTTGTTGCTGTGTATGTTTCTGCTGGTTCTCTTCTTGGCTCTTCGCTTGTTGCTCTTGCTTCTGTGGCTTAGCTTGCTGTTGCTGCTTCTCCGGTTTCGCCTCCTCCTGCTTTGCAGGCTTTGCTTGTTGTTCCTGTTTCTGAGGTTTGGCTTGTTCCTGCTTCGCAGCAGGTTTAGCTTGTTCCTCATGCTGTGCTGGCTTAGCGCCTTCTTCGTGGTGCTCTTCCTGCGCGAACGCTGGAACAGTCGCTCCGAGAAGCAAAAACACGGCCGTTGTGCTGATGACTCCGAGTACTTTCATGCGTGTTGCCTCCATCACCAGAATTCTGCGTGGACTTCAGATTAGCGAGAGACACGGTCGAAAGCTGTACCGTTGTGCACACATTTTGGGGGCCATGAAACACTTGTGGAGATGGTACGAGAATGTGCGGTACCACGAACCTCTCTATGTCCGTGATTCCCAGCAAACTCCGAATCGCGCAGTACAGCACAAAACAAATGGCCCTACTCATTTCGACTCGGGCCTCGGGGCTAACGGGTTGTGCTGTGGGATGGGTCTCCGGCGATATTCAAAAGACGAAGAGGAGAGAATTCAGTGGACGGAATCCGAAAGAAGAAGAGACAGATCCAGGATAGGGTGGGTTCCTAAGATGGGTTACCTTCACCAAGGTGAGAGAGAACGTTTCGATTCAAGATTGGCAAGCAGGAGAAATGAAGGGGCGGAAAATCCGCCCCTTCTCCAAACGATCAGGCTCTCTCGATGTCTGTCGTGTCCATTCCTCTAGTTTCGACCGGCTGATGCAGCCGTCGCTTTTGCCGGCGTGGCAACAGATTCGCCGGTGAGCTCTTTTTCGGCTCTGAACCAATCTTCGATATCTCTCCCGGGCTCACCACCGCGCTGCATATACATCTGGTAAGCTCGATGCGCGATATCTTCTTTGGATAGTTCCTTGCGTTCAATCATCGCAACCTCCTTGGTTGTTCGCGCGAGGGGCAGCACTCGCCTCTCTGCGTGCGATCTGCGTAACTACTTGCCGTTTGCCGCGACGCTGATCTTGATCTGCTTCGGCTTGGATTCTTCACGCTTTGCCATATGCAGGGTCAAGACCCCATTGCGGTAGTCCGCCCGAATGTTCTCGGAACTGACTGTGTTCGGCAGAGAAAAGCTCCGCATGAACGCACCATATGTCCGTTCAATCCGGAGGCAATTTTCTTCTTTGACGTCCTTCTCGAACTTCCGCTCTCCGCGGATGGTCAAGGTATTGTTTGTAATGCGGACGTCAATGTCCTTGTCTTGGAGGTCCGGCAAATCGGCCTTCACGACCAATTCATTTTCGGTTTCGTAGATGTCTACGGCTGGTGCCCACGTTGCCAGGTCGGCATGGCCCGAGCGTTCGCGAGTAAAGTTGTCCTCGAACAGACGATTGACTTCGTCTTGTAGCGTCAAATTGCGGGACTGATCCCTGCGCGTAATTGTATTCATGAATCTCCTTGGATGTTTCGCTGACTAGTGTGGCGAGGGGTGGTTCAGGTAGCTTCCGTGTGTTCAGGTGAACTGAAGAATCCCAGGTCCATAACCACAGTGTGCTTCTGGTTCCCTATTGTCAATTGAATTAGTACACTTCACTGGAAATAAAATATTTCCGCGTGCGGGAAGCCTTGCAAGCCGAGCACAACAGGGACTTTAGGACTGCGGCTCGAATTCGCGCCGTGTGTGCCCAGCAATCGGATCTCGGCGCGCCCTTCCAAGGACAGCCGCGCTGCCAAGTTCTGGCTCTGACGTCACCCCTGCCAGGTACATGATTGGCGGGCCAGCGGCAAACCGCGCTGCCGAACTAAAGAGGCTGACCGCGTTTATCAACTGAGACGCGCCCTTCCGCGAGACGGCGAACAAATGTGGCGATCTGCGAACTTATCATTCCGAATTATTCCGAATGATCAATTTTCTTTGCATATGGATTTATCAGGCATACGGCACTTTGTTGATGGGAGGCCCCATTTCCGAACTGTGATGGTACCCACTAATCTGCATCGCTTGGAGCCGGCGTAGGCCCATGCTCGATCATGTTGAGCTGCTTTCCCTGCAGACGCAGCCGCAAGCGGTCGAATTCCAGATACACGACCGGAGTGGTGTAGAGCGTAAGCATCTGACTCAAGATCAATCCTCCGACAATCGTGATGCCCAGAGGCCGGCGCAGCTCGTAGCCGGTACCGGTCCCGAGAGCCAGCGGCAGAGCGCCCAACAACGCGGCCATCGTGGTCATCAGAATCGGGCGAAAGCGCAACATGCACGCTTCGAAAATCGCATCGTGCGTGCTCTTTCCTTCCTCGCGCTGCGCCTGAAGAGCGAAGTCAATCATCATGATGGCGTTTTTCTTTACGATTCCGATGAGCAACACGATGCCGATGATGGAGATGATGTTCAGGTCCTGTTTGAAAAGCATCAGTGCGAGCATGGCGCCCACGCTGGCCGAAGGCAGGGTGGAGATGATCGTCAGCGGATGGACGAGACTTTCGTACAGGATTCCGAGAACGATGTACACGGCGAACAGGGCCGTCAAGATCAGCAGAGGCTCGGTGCCGAGCGATTGTTGATAGGCCTCCAGCGTGCCGGCATAAAAACCTTGCAGTGTGGAAGGCGCGCCGAGGCGCTTTTGCATCTGGTTGATGCTTTGTGTGGCGTCGCTCATAGATACGTTGGGCGCAAGATTAAAAGAAACGGTGACCGAGGGAAACAGTCCGGTGTGGTTGACGGCCAGAGGCGTGGTGTTGGCCTGCCCCTTGGCCACCGCGAGCAACGGAATATTGCCGCCGCTCGCGGAATGAAGGTAGATGTCTTTCAGGCCTTCCGGACTTTGCCAATACTGCGGCGCAACCTCCAGCACCACGTAGTACTGGTTCAACTGCGTGTAAATGATGGAGACTTCCGACTGGCCGAACGCGCTGTACAACGTGGAATCCAGCGACTGCACGCTAAGGCCGAGCTTCGCGGCAGTAACGCGGTCGTAGTTCATCAGCTCATCCAGGCCGCCATTTTGCTGGTCTGAACTCACGTCCTGCAGACCTTTCAGCTTCTGCATCGCGGTCAAAAGGATGGGCGCCCACTTGGAAAGATCCGGCATGTTGTCCGATTGAATCGTGTACTGGTACAGCGCGTTGCTGGAGCGCCCGCCGATGCGCAGATCCTGCACGGCCTGCAGGTAGGCAGAAGCGATGGGCAAAGCGTTTAATTTGGGGCGCAGACGGTTAATGATCTCAGCGGCGCTCACTTTGCGCTCGGCCAGAGGCTTGAGCGCGATGTAGCAGGAGCCGGTATTGGTGGCGCCACTGCCGCCGGTGAAGGCAATTACGTTGGCGACGGCTGGGTCGTTCTTGATCACGGCGCCGATCTGCTGAATGGCTGTGTTCATCGCCGGGAAGGACGCATCTTGCGGCCCGCGCACGGATCCGGAGAGCGCGCCGGTATCCTGCTGCGGGAAAAAGCCCTTGGGAATTTTGATGATCAAGAGCACGTTGAGCGCGATGGTGATGAAGAGCGCAAGGAGTGTGAGCGCCGGATTGTCCAATACCCAAGTGAGGGTGTGGCGATACAGCGACAAAACCCAGTCGAAGAATCTCTCGCTGGCATTGTAGATGCGGCCGTGTTTTGCGGAGCGCTCGTCGCGCAATAGGTAGGCGCACATCATGGGCGTGGTGGCGAGCGAAATAATCATGGATACGACGATGGCCGTCGAGAGTGTGATCGCGAACTCGCGGAACAGGCGGCCGACGATTCCGCCCATCATCAGCAGCGGAATAAAAACGGCAACGAGCGAAATGCTGATGGACAACACCGTGAAGCCGATTTCCTCCGCGCCTTTCAACGCCGCGGCAAAAGGCCCTAGGCCGTTTTCCAGGTGACGCGCGACATTCTCCATTACCACGATGGCATCATCCACCACGAATCCCGTCGAAATGGTTAGGGCCATTAGCGAAAGATTGTCAATGCTAAATCCGAAGAGATACATCACCGCGCAGGTGCCGATCAGCGAAACCGGCACGGCCACGGCGGGAATCAGCGTGGCGCGGGCGTTGCGCAGAAAGACAAATACCACGAGGATCACCAGGGCGATGGAAATCAGCAGCGTCCTTTCGACGTCACTGACGGAGGCGCGAATCGTCGTGGTGCGATCAAGGACCATAGTGATGTCAATGCCCAGCGGGATGGATGCCTTTATGAAAGGAAGTTGCGCGGTTACGCGGTCCACGGTAGCGATGATGTTGGCGCCGGGCTGGCGGAAGATAATCACGGTGATCGCGCGCTTGCCGTTCAAATAGCCCGCAGCGCGGATGTTTTGCACCGAGTCTGTCACCTGCGCGACGTCGGAAAGGCGCACGGCCGCGCCGTGGTTATAACCAACGATGAGCGGTTTGTAGTCTGCCGCCTTGGAGATCTGGTCGTTGGCGAGGATGTCGGCGGTCACAAGGCCGTCTGAAATTTGGCCCTTGGCCAGGTCGGAGTTTTGCAGGCTGAGCACGGATTGCAAATTCGCGAGAGTAAGTCCATAGCTCGCGAGTTGCGTGGGATTTGCATCCACACGCACAGAGGGCAATGCGCCACCTCCCACGCTGACCTGGCCCACGCCCTGTATTTGCGAAAGTTTCTGTTCGATGACGGTGGAGGCGGTGTCGTACACGCTCGCCGGGCCGTATTTATCGGAGGTGAGACCGAGGATCATGATTGGCGCGTCGGCAGGATTGACTTTGCGATAGGTGGGATTGGACGGCAGGTTCGCGGGCAAATAAGTTCGCGCCGCGTTGATGGCGGATTCCACGTCACGCGCCGCGCCATCAATGTCGCGATTAAGATCGAACTGAATGGTGATCGAGGTGCTGCCGAGCGTGCTGGCGGAAGTCATCTCCGTCACGCCGGCAATATGGCCGAATTGTCGCTCGAGCGGAGTGGCCACGGACGAGGCCATGATTTCCGCGCTGCCTCCCGGCAAACTGGCGCTGACGGAGATGGTAGGAAAGTCCACCTCCGGCAGCGGCGATACCGGCAGCACCTCAAACGCAGTCGCCCCAGCAAGTGCAATCGCCACGGTGAGCAGCGTCGTAGCCACCGGCCGGTGAATGAATGGGGCGGAGATGTTCATGCGGGCCCTGTCGCTTGCGCATCTCCGGTTTCCTTGGCCGATTTGGGAGAAAGACGCTGCGCCAGATTGTCAAAGAAAATGTAGATGACCGGCGTGGTGTACAGCGTGAGCGCCTGGCTCAGCAACAGGCCGCCCACCATGGCGATGCCTAGCGGTCTGCGCAACTCGGAACCGAAACCACTTCCCAGGGCCAATGGCAGCCCAGCCAGCAGCGCGGCCATGGTGGTCATCATAATGGGACGAAAGCGCAGTAGGCAGGCTTCGTAAATCGCATCCGTCGAGTTCTTTCCGCCCTTTCGCTCGGCTTCCAGCGCGAAGTCCACCATCATGATGCCGTTCTTTTTCACGATGCCGATCAGCAAGACGATGCCGATGATCGCCACTACGCTTAAATCCTGGTGAAACAAAAGCAACGCGAGAAAAGCACCGACGCCCGCCGAGGGCAGCGTGGACAAAATGGTGATGGGGTGCACGAAGCTCTCGTACAGCACGCCCAGCACGATGTACACCGTGACGAGCGCGGCGAGAATCAGCAGCGGCTCATTGCTCAGCGAATTCGTGAAGGAAGCCGCGGTGCCTTGAAAGCCAGCTTGCAGGCTGGGGGGCAGGTGCATGTCTTTTTGCACTTTGTTGATCGCGGTAATGGCGGTGCCAAGCGCGGCATTCGGCGCGAGATTGAAGGACGCGGTGATGGCCGGAAATTGGCCCTGATGTGTAATCACCAGCGGCTCCTGGGTGTTCTCAAAGTGCGCGAAAGCGCTCAGCGGCACTGCGTTGCTCATGGCCGAACTGGTGGCGCCTGCAGAGGCGACTCCGCCGCTGGACGTGGAGGAGGAACTCGGCGAAAGCGCGTTCGAAGGAGGAGCAAGCGTATTGGCCGACGGAGTGTAGAGCGCCGAAGTGGTTAGCGCGTTTGACCCCGCGGCGGACGAACCGGAGGACGCAAATGAAGAAGAAGCTCCCGCACCGCTTGCGCCGGTGGACGCGTTGGACTGGATATAAAGATGGTTCAGCTTGTTGGGGTCCTTCTGAAATTGCGGCTGGCTCTCCAGCACGACGTGATATTGATTCACCTGCGTGTACATCGTGTTGATTTGCCGTTGGCCAAACGCGTCATACAAAGTGTTATCAATGGTTGCAGGCGCGATGCCCAATCGCCCCGCGGTTATACGGTCGATCACCAGAGTTACAGCCAAGCCTCCCGGTTGCTGATCGGTGGCGAGGTCTTCCAGTTCCGGCAACTGTTTCAGCCGGTCCATAAAGCGGTTGGTCCAGAGGTTCAGTTCGTTGGCATCGGAGTCTTCCAGCGTGTACTGGTATTGCGTGCGGCTCACGCGGTCATCAATGGTAATGTCCTGCACAGGTTCCATGAACAGCTGGATTCCCTGAACTTTGTCCAATCTCGACTTAAGCCTGCGGATCAGACTCGAAGCGCTGATCTTGCGCTGGTCGAGCGGTTTCAGATTGATGGACATCCTCCCGCTGTTGGTGGTTATGTTCGTACCATCCGCACCGATAAACGAGGAAAGGCTTTCGACGGCAGGATCTTCCATGACCGCCTTGGCCAGTTCCTGCTGTTTTTCGGCCATGGCTTGCGAGCTGATGGACGCCGGCGCCTGCGAGATGCCCTGGATTACGCCCGTGTCTTGCACCGGGAAAAAGCCCTTGGGAATGACGATGTAAAGAAAAATTGTCAGCAGCAGCGTAGCTACTGCGACCAACAGAGTAATCGGCTGGAAGCGCAGGGCCAACTTCAGAGTCCGCCCATAAAACGCGATCATATTCTCAAAAACTCGTTCCGAAGCCTTGTAGAAGTGCCCTTGCTGGTCTTTCGGCGTGTGCCGCAGGATTCGCGCGCTCATCATCGGTGTAAGCGTTAGGGAGACCACCGCCGAAAGCACGATGGTGACGGCGAGCGTAACGGCAAACTCCCGGAACAGACGCCCCACGACATCGCCCATGAATAAAAGCGGAATGAGTACGGCGATCAGCGAGACCGTCAGCGAGAGAATGGTGAAGCCGATTTGTTCCGCGCCCTTGAGCGCCGCTTCCATCGGCGGATCACCGGCTTCGATGTAGCGCGAGATGTTCTCGATCATGACGATGGCATCGTCCACCACGAAGCCGGTGGAGATCGTCAGCGCCATGAGCGATAAGTTATCCAGGCTATAACCTAGCACGTACATTGCCGCTAAGGTTCCAACCAGTGACAGCGGCACAGCCACCGCCGGGATGATAGTGGCGTAGAGACTGCGCAAGAAGAGAAAGATGACCAGCACCACCAGACCGATCGTCAACAGCAACTCGAACTCCACGTCGGAAACCGATGCTTCGATAGCGGTCGTAAGATCGGTGAGCGTAGTCACTTGAATGCCTGCGGGCAGGTTGTTCTCCAGCTGCGGAATCAGCTGCTTGATGCTTTTGACCACGCTGATCGTGTTCGCGCCGGGTTGGCGTTGCACATTCAGGATCACCGCAGGGATCTGATTCATCCACGCCGCCTGAGAATTGTTCTCGACGCCATTCACAATTCCGGCTACGTCGGTCAGCATCACCGGCGCGCCATTCCGGTAGGCAACTACAACGTTTTTGTAATCCTTGTTGGTGACCAGCTGATCGTTGGCATCAATTTGGTAATCCTGGCTGGGACCATCGAAGTTCCCTTTGGCGGCATTCACGCTGGCGACCGTCAGCGCTGTACGCAGATCCTCCAGGTCAATGCCGTAGGATGACAATGCCGTGGGGTTCGCTTGAATGCGAACAGCGGGTTTTTGCCCGCCGCTGATGGTTACCAGGCCGACGCCGTTAAGCTGCGAAATCTTCGGCGCAAGGCGCGTGTCCACCAGATCCTCGACCTGAGGAAGCGGCATCGAGTTTGAGGTGATCGCCAGCGTCAGTACGGGGGCATCGGCTGGATTCGTCTTACTGTAGATAGGAGGCGCGGGCAGGATGGATGGCAGCAGGCTTTGCGACGCGTTTATCGCGGACTGCACTTCTTCCTCGGCCACATCAATGCTTAGCGTGAGATTAAATTGCAGCACAATCACAGACGTGCCGCCGGAGCTTGAGGAAGTCATCTGGCTCAAACCCTGCAGCTCGCCGAATTGACGCTCGAGCGGCGCCGTCACCGTCGTCGCGACCACCGTCGGGCTTGCTCCGGGATAGAACGTGAGGACCTGAATGGTAGGATAATCAACTTCCGGCAATGCGGAGATCGGCAGTTGCGTATAGCCGACAATGCCAACCAGGAGGATTGCGGCCATCAACAGAGAGGTAGCTACCGGCCGCAAGATGAACGGGCGAGACGGACTCACGGAGCGTTGCTCCCGGTGGTGCTGGCGGCAGCCGGCTGGTTCGAAACGACGACCGCCATGTTGTCCTGCAATTTATCGAAGCTGCTGTTCGCGACCACGTCTCCAGGGTTGATGCCGTCAACCTGCGTTATACCGGCGTTGGTCACTCCCGGTTTTACGCTGCGCATGTGAGCGAAATTTTTTTGAATCACATACACGAACGATGCTTGGCCATTTTGCTGAATAGCGGATGACGGAATCAGCGTCACGCCCTGCAACGTATTCACCAATAGCCGCGTGTTCACAAACTGGTTTGGAAACAGTAGATCATTGGTGTTGGCGAAAAGTGCGCGCCCTTTCACCGTGCCTGTCGTGGTGTCAATCTGGTTGTCGAGCGTCAACAGCTGGCCGCTCGCAATTTTCGTCTGGGCAGTGCGATCGAAGGCATCCACGCTGAGCTTGGCCTTCGCGCGCAGGCGAGCTTCCACTGCGTCCAGACTGTCTTCCGGTATTGTGAAAATTACGGTAATGGGCTCCAGCTGTGTAATGACTGCGAGGGTGAGCGTCCCCGCCGCCTGCACGACGTTGCCGGGATCGACCAGCCGTAAACCCACGCGGCCGGCGATCGGAGCGGTGATATGGCAGAAATCAACTTGAACCTGATTGTATTGGACTGTTCCTTGGTCGTTCTTTACAGTGCCCTCGTCCTGGTGCACCAGTTTTTCTTGGTCATCCAGGATTTGCTTGGCAATCGAGTTGCGCGCCCACGCCTGCTGATAGCGTTCAAGATCCATCTGTGCCTGGGCGAGCAGATTCTGGTCACGCTCCAGCGCGCCTTGCGCTTGTAACAGCATTGCCCGGTAGGGACGCGAGTCTATATTAATCAGCGGGTCGCCTTTCTCAACCCGTTGACCCTCCGTATAGTGCACGCCAACAATGATTCCGGTCACCTCGGCGGTAATCGAAGCGGTGTACACCGGAGTGACTGTGCCGATCGCGTCCAGGTAAAGACCGATATCACCCTTTTGAGCCGTGGTAGTGGTAATGGTGATGCCTGCCGGGCGAACGCGCGCGGCAGCTGCTTTTTTGGCTTCTTCGTGGTGGTGAAAGATCAGCAGGAACACAATCACCAGCACCAGTAGTGACAGACCCCACCAAACGATTCGCGGAACCTTATGCCGAGGACGTGGCGGAACGGGAGCGGCTGGAACCGGAGGACTTTGATAATCAGGGATAGTTGAGGAAGTTCCGTTTATCTCGGCGATAGGAATCTCTCTTCCGGTCTGATTTTCAAGGCATCGGGTCTTTTCGATCCGACTGTCTCAATGACTATATCCGTAATCTCCAGAACGGGATCAACTTCGGCGCGAATCCGCCACGAGGCTTCGTCGCCTGCTCTGTGGTCACTGAACCTGGGCGTCGAACACGCCTGTCTCGACTTGTCCCGCGCGTTTGATCTGCACAAAAATCCTGTACTCGCCAGCCTTGGGAAATCCGTAAGGAAAGCTCACCTCTGGCCCCCCTGCACCCGCAGCCATCGGCATGGCCATTCCGCCGGACATGCTGCCTTCAGCGGACGCAGCCGCCGCAGCCCCGCCTGAATTAGCCAATTCAAGAGCCGCCATCGAGACCGAACCCGCAGGATGAATGTGCGCAAACACGCTCAAGTCGGAACTCACGATCTCAGTATGCCCGGCCATGCCCATGTACGGCTCAACGTCTTTAGCCGTCCGGCCATCCTTATCCATCACTTTAAATTTCAAATCGAGCGCGGTGTTGGCGGCAATGGAGCCACTCGGTCTCTCCCACACCAGGCTGCCCCCGTCCGCCAATGACGCAGTCGTCGAGTCCTTTGTATCGGCCGCCAGTGGCGCTCCACTCCATGTCGAGTCATCTCCCGCCAGCGCCTTTCCCCTGATCTGCGGCAAATCCGCTTGCCCCACGAGTGTCCACGGAAATCCCGCCTTGTCCACGATGTCCGCAAAAACTTGGTAATGTCCCGCGGGCATGTCTGGCAAGTCCTCCACAAACGCTCCGCCCTCTGTGCGCTGCGGATGCAGATGCCACATGCGATCCATCCCCGGCGTGCTAATCAAAAACAGATGCATCAAATGGTTGTGATCGGGAATCACGTCCTCCATGTCCACTCTGTTCGACCACTCTGGGTCCTGCCCCTTCGCCCGGATCACCAGCCGGTTTCCGTCTTCCAGTTGCGTCTCTGCTTCCGGCGGTTTGAAGAAATTCACGCCCCGCGTGTAATTCGACGCCTCCGCGTCCCACCACGCCTTCCCCAAATAAAGTATTCCGAGCACGACCAGCGCTGTGATTGCCATTACCATCCTGGCCCTCCGCGCCCTCGCTGGCGGCGGTGATTCGCCCGGTTCCAAATTTCCTTCCCGCGTCGCAGCTCCGGCAATGAACACAAGCCCAATCGCAAGAAACACCATCAAAAATCCCAGCAGCCCTCCCAGCGATCGCTCCATGGGAAGCGTCCTCTGCGCGAATGCAGGCACGGGCACCGCAAGCTCCCCTTTGCCTTTAGTTCCTTCCACCGACACGCGCACCTTTAACGCGCCCGACTCCATCAGCCACAAACTTCCGGTAAAAAATTGCGAATCCTGCTTCGACCTCTCCGCCACATCCGGAGTCGGTGGCAACTCC
This sequence comes from uncultured Acidobacteriota bacterium, assembly GCA_963795005.1. Taxonomy (GTDB): domain Bacteria; phylum Acidobacteriota; class Terriglobia; order Acidiferrales; family UBA7541; genus Palsa-295. The sequence continues at coordinate 325,798 of CAWCGE010000032.1, forward strand.
GATCCCGCCCCGCTCAAACGCATCGGCACAATCTCGATCTTGTCCACATCGTTCGACGCACATCGCACCTCAATTTCCGCAACTCCCGGAATTACCTGCGGCACCCGCACCGTCACATACAAGTGATAAGGACCCGCGTCCCCCTCAAAATACACGTCCGAACTTCCCACGTGAGCGCTAACAGAAAGTGCCGCCAGCACTGCCGCTCCCACAACTCCAATCGCCCGTCCCCGCATGAATCTCCTCAATCCAATCGCCAACGGCCTAGAGCGCCGTGCTTGGTGAGCCTGTAAGGGCTCGCTCCCCGCACTTTCACCTACCGTCGCATCCGCCGCATCCAATCGCCCCAGGCCAACCCGAGCCTCGCCGTGACTATACTGAACACCAACGCCATCGCCATCAATCGCCAAAAAACGGCGCGCGGTTCGCCCGTAGCAAATTTGTATGGGTTATACAGGTAGTTCGCCGGATCGAAATAGGCAAAGTACGCCATCCCAAAAATCCGATTCCGCGCCGCGGGCGACATTAGAAAATCCGCGAACGGCCACTGCACCGCCAAAAAACTCAACACAAAGAGCGGCCCCGTAACCGCCGCCAGCTTCCATCTTCCCCAGTCGCCCTTATTGCGCCATAGAAGGTCCAGCACAATCGCGGGCACGATCAGCAGCAACGGAAACCGCAGCGGAACCAGATGCGTAATGTGTTGATAGACCGGCCCCAGCTTTGGCTGCGCTGGAAACAGCGGCAGAATCCACTCGAATGCGAGCAGAATTGCCGTATAAATCCCGGCGACCGTCGTGCAGCTCCATCGCCACTGGGAACCCCAAGCAGGCGCAATCAGCACCGGCGGAATCGCAATAGCCACAGCCAAGTAGCACGCCGCCGTGTGCATCTGATTCGGCCACGTGCTGGTCGTCAGTATCAAGCCCATCTGCGCGACGCAGCTCGCTCCAATAAAAAGCATTAGCAGCCCCAGCGTGCCTCGCACACCGTCGGACGCCCGGCTCATCAAGCCCGCCATGAGGGCCATCAACCCAATCTTGATCGCCAGCGATCCCAGCGACAGCAACGTATGCGGCGGGCTAACAATCTTCACATCCAACCCATACGCGTTGTGCCACCAATTGTCGAACGGCGCCGACGTAAGCATCGCCATGCAACCCCACACCGCGATGAACGCCCCAAGCGGTCCACGAAATCCCCAAATCCTTACCGAAGCGCCCTGCGCCACCGCGTCGTGCCCGAACGTCGCCGTCACAATCATGTATGCGCACGCGATTCCCACCAACACGCCCGTCATCTGAATCATGATGTGCGCCGGCGTCCAGAACGTGTCTCGCCCAATCGACATGTGCCACGAAATGTCCCACAGTCCGCCGATCATTCCGCACACGATTCCTGCAACCATGCACCAAATCGTCCACGGGACAGACTCCACCTTGGCCCCCGCCCTAGCGCCAGCCCATGCCGCCACCGGCGGTCTCGCTATGTGTTGTCCAAAAGGGATCATCTCAATCGCGCAGTGTACTGAGGCGCCGTAATATATATCTTCTTTAAAGCTGGTCCAAGGGCGTTCGTGCAATCTGCTACCGGATCTCCAGTATCCGGGGGATCCCCGCCAAGGCTTCTGGCGTCCCGCTTCAAAGGAAGTCCGAAGTCGTGAAAGCCTGATGCGTTTGCACCGAGTACGGAGGCCGAGAATATCTTGTTGAGCTCGTCACGGGGTGTGAAAGAAAATTCCCGGAGGCTCTGGACCCTGCCATTTCTCGGGAGTTCCCGCTGCGGCGAGGGAAAGATTCTCAGCCCCAGGATTTCGCCCACCATCCGCAAAGAGGATCGTAGCTCGATCTTCGAAAGAACCGTAGGTGTTGCCCAACTAATGTAGGGGAGAAGCAAAGGGACCTCAATATTTTCAGCGATAGCTAGCGGCCTGCAGTTCGAACATCTGTGCGTACCGGCCGCCGGTCCCGATGAGTGCGTCGTGCGAACCCTGTTCGACAATGGTTCCACTCTCCAGGACGACAATTCGGTCCGCCATTCGAACTGTAGAGAAACGGTGAGAAATCAAAAGGGCCATCTTGCCCTTGGTGAGTTCACCGAATCGCTCGAACACTTCATGCTCGGATTTCGCATCCAGCGCGGCTGTCGGTTCATCGAGGATTAGCAGCTGGGCTTCACGTAAATAGGCCCGGGCCAGGGCCATTTTTTGCCATTCTCCCCCCGACAGATCGATTGCCTCTTCGAATCGGGAGCCCAGGGGTTGATCATAACCCTTCGGGAGGTTTCGGATAAATGTGTCTGCCAGGCTCTTATGGGCGGCGGCGCGGATGCGAAATGGGTTGTCTCGCTCTTCGATTTGACCGATGGCGATGTTTTCGGAGACTGTCATCTCATAACGGGTGAAGTCCTGGAAGATAACACCAATCTCCTTCCACAGATCTTCCAGGTCGTACTCCCGGAGGTCTACGCCGTCCAGAAAGATCTGGCCTCCGGTCGGGTCGTACAAACGCGTAAGCAGTTTTACGATGGTTGTTTTCCCCTGGCCATTCTCTCCAACAAGAGCGATTCGTGAAGAAGGTTCCAAGTGAAAACTGACGTTATCGAGTACGATCCTTGGATTCGCCGGGTATGAAAACGAAACATTCCTGAATTCAAAGCCTCGCCGAATTGGTCGTGGAACAGGCCGTGCGTCAAGTTTCGAGAAAATCCTGGGTTGTATAGAGAGAAATTTCAGCAAATCTGTCATGAACATCGCTTGGTCAGCGATTACGGAAAAAGTCGAAAAGAAGGCTTGGATGTTCGTGCTGGCTCCGGCAATGGCTCCAGCCAAGAGGGTCATGGTTCCAAGAGTCAGGGCGCCTGTAATCGTCCGGTAAATGACGAATGCATAGGTCCCGTAGTACCCCAGCGTGCCCAGAAGGGTCAAAAATGATCCGAAGAGCAGTTTTCGTCTTGCCAGTCCCACGGTCTGACGATGGAGCTCATTCCAAAGCGCAGTGTAACGACCCACGAGGTATGGCCCCAGTCCGAAAAGTTTTAACTCTTTGGCATTTTCCTTACTCCCGCCCAAGATTCTCAAATAGTCCATCTGGCGGCGAGCGGTAGTCTGGCGGAAATTCAACGAGTAACCGAGAAACGCGAAGTGGGTCTCGCCGAGGAAAGCCGGAACGACGCAAATGATGAGAGTGAAAAGCAACCATGGAGAAAAAAGAAAAATGCTAGCCGCGAGGCTCGCCGCGGTTATGCCTTCCTGGAACAGACGCCCGGCCGATTGGATCATTATCAAACGATCTGTGCCTTGCACTCTGGCACGTTCCATCATGTCGTAAAAGAGGGGGTCCTCGTACGAGGTCAGGTCAAGACGTGAAGCATGCTTCACAATTCGGATGCTGATGTGGCCAGTGAAATTATCGGCCAGCATGCTGTCACAGAAATCGAGGACACGAACCAAAATTGTTCCCAAGCACGCCAGGACAAATTCCAGCACAACTAACCACCAAAACCGTGCAGGAAGCGCCTCATGATTCGACAGGAACGCATAGATTGCGTCGATGATTAGCTTAGTTACAGCGAGCATGGCGAGCGGGATCAGGGCGGCAACTGATCTTGCAGAGAGGCTCGCCACCACGACTCTCGGAGCCGATTTCCAGACCATTCGAATGATCGCAGGAGTGTTGCTACGCAGCGCCTTGAGTCGCTCACGCCACTTGGGACTCGGCTCTTTGGTACCTTGGCCGATCGCTGTCTCCACGGAATTCATAGTCGGTAACCCCCAGCCGCACTGCGAAGGTCCTTTTCATCTAGCGAACTGGCAACGGACGTTTGTAACGGGTCGAACATCATGCGCGTTTGGAGCAAACCAAACTGAGAAAAATGCGGTTTAGACAGGCGCAATTACGCCCTTTAGATGGTCTGTCGTGTGTTCTGTGAGGTGATGGCTCGCATCTTCTTCTTCCAGCGCAGATTCAGCGAAGCGCGGCCGGTCCATTTTCTTTCGTAGCGCTGGCACGTGTCGGGTTGCCAGGGTCTTTCTTTCCTTTCTTATGCTGCATGCACCGATCATGACATCGAGAACGTTCTTGTTCGAGTTGTGAAAGACGTCTTTCCTCAAGCCCTCCTAACCAGCCAAACCACCAAGCAAATAATCAATAATGTCCCGACTATTCCGTATCCAAACATGTTGTCGCCTCCTCTTTGAATGCCCTAATACTTTATCTGCGGGACGCTCGCATCATTTTTGCGTCCTAAGTCTCTGGTTTGGCAAAGGATCAACGGACCTGCGCCGCTCCGACGTCCCGTCCTTAACAGCACCTGGCTGGCGTCGTCTCTCAGAACGAATCGCTCACCGTTTTGCGACGCGATTTTCCTGGTGAACGTATTGACCGCAACTTGGTCCTCAGACTGATTCTGCATAACCGCCGGTCGCACATTGGAAGCACTGATTTGATTGCGCGCCTCGAGTCAAAAGAGCAAACGCAAATACAAACGACAGCGTGACGATTGAAGTCTTTCGATGAGCCGCCTGTTGCGTTTGCAGGCCCGTTTAATCGCCAGCGATTCGCCATTGAATCTCTTCTCCTGACACCGAGAACGCGCTAGTTCCTGCGCCAACGGGAATACCCCCAGCCCCCGCCGCCGAGCAAAAACACAACGAGAAGAACGATCAATATAGTGTCCATCTGAATCCTCCCTAGCCCGAGGAAGCCGGTGATTCGTCAGCAGAACAGTCGCTGCCTCCCCAGAGCCGCCATGTTAGGAAAGATGAATACAAATTACTGTTCACATTGAAACACTTTCAAATCTCAGCTCTTGAGTTCAGGAGTGCGGAAGTCGGGCGATCACCTGCGCGAGAAGCCCTCTAGCGGATTTTAGGAAAACGATTCACAACCTGAGAAACACTCGTGAGAAGCATCGTAGTGATCGTGCTGCAATTTGGTGGAAAAACATGGTGCCCTGTCCTTTTGGAAGGCTGGACGCGGTAGCCCGATCCGGCCTTTGCAGTTTGGATGCCTGGAAGCTGTCCGGACCGCCACACTCCATTGAAATGTCTCTCCCTCGATCTTCACACGGGACGCGCCCGTATATTTCGCGACTGTGCAAAATGGGACTGTATGGCTTTGGTTTTTATGTCACGGTGCGTGCATGCTGCATAAGAAATGTAGGAAAAAGCCCGGCAGCGCAACGCGTGCCAGCGTCAAGATGGAAATGGCAAGGCCGCGCATGGCGAGGTCCGCAAGAATAGCGGAACTGAATCTAGATACTGCGCGAAATCCAGAGCAGCCAAGCAGGACCATGCCTGGGACGGTCGAAAAAATCATCCCGTCGCCAGGTACGAACCAACCGGAAAAGGCACAGATTGCTGTGGATGGGGCCGCCCGTCCGTATCGAGATCTCCGCATCGAAAATACGCTAATCGACGAACATGGCGATGATGTGAGACTCAAAAAGGGCGCCCACGTTGAGGTTACCGTGACCGCAAAAGCCCTCAACAGCCACAACTAATAAACAGAGCTATCGTTCCCCGTTTACTGCCCACTTTTCGAGCTGGGATGGTCCGTCTCGTAGGTGTTCAAAACGGGACAGTTTTCGCTTCGTTGCTGGCGTACGTTGAACTTGGAGGAGGCGACCTCCGAAACGCTCATGCGAATGTCTACGGAGAGCCTGGTTTATCTGTGTGCGCGGTTCCATGTCAAGACTGGCTCAGAATGATTTAGGATCTAATCTGGCAATCTCCCAGATGGAGCGCAAGTCTTCTCACAGACTCCGCTACATCCGGGTCCTCTTCGTCCACGACGATGCGGACCTGGTAGACAATTGCCTGCAAGAGTTGAGGGCAGCGCGATTCGTTGTGAAAGCTGATGTCGTGTTGACCTTGGATGAGTGTAACGAACAACTCTGCTCCCACTCCTATGAGATCGTTGTGGCCGGATACCCAAGCCCAAGTTGGAAGGATTCTCGGGCACTGCAACTCCTTCATCAGACAGTGCCGGAGATTCCGCTTCTCTTCGTAACCTCCGCCGCCGGAAGTGAACCCCTGATCGAGTTAACGGCGCATGGTGCTTTCTATTGCGTTGAGCGGGACCATCTCGCCCAGTTGCCCTTGACGGTCCGCCACGCCCTGAACGAAAAGAAGCTCCGCGAAGAGTTGGAAGGGGCCCGAAAAGCCTTGCGGCATTCGCAGGCGCTGTATCGAGCGCTGGTGGACAATCCCGCGTATGGAATATATCGCTGTAATGCCGAAGGAAAAATTCTCGATGTCAATCAGGCTCTCATTAGCATGCTTGGTTACGCCAACAAAGAGGCATTCCTGGCGGCGAATGGTCTGAGTGAAGTTCTATCTCATCTCGGAGTGGGCTCCGCGCTGACGGAGCGCTCCGAGGGCACATTTCAAGTTGAGCCCGTCGAGACTGAGTGGAAACGGAAAAACGGCACAATGCTGAAAGTCAGGATCAGCGGCCGTGGGATCTTTGACGACCATGGCAACTTTGCGGGAAGTGAAATCATTGCAGTTGACGTCACCGAGCAGCGGACGCTTGAAGACCAGCTACGCCATCAGGCATCGAGCGATTCGCTGACCGGATTGGCGAATCATCGCCGCCTATTCGAGGCACTGCACGAGGAGATTTGCCGATCCAAGCGCACCGGCCGCGACTTCTCTCTTCTATTGTTGGACCTTGATGGCTTGAAACAGGTCAATGATCGGTATTCTCATCTGACCGGTGACCGGGCGCTCTCCCGGCTGGGACAGATCCTGAGAGATTGCTGCCGATCCATCGACATCCCAGCCCGCCACGGCGGGGACGAATTTGCGGTGGTCCTGCCGGAGACAGATGCGGCGGCCGCCATATTGTTAGCACGGCGGATTTGCGATCTTCTTGAGAGAGAAACCGAAGAACCGGCTCTGTCGGTGAGCGTGGGAATTGCCAGCTATCCGAAGGACGCTGATACGATCGGAACACTTCTCTACGCAGCGGATCGGGCCCTATATGCGATGAAAGCTAACCGGCCAATACCCGCGCGCAGCTCTTGTTCATCCTGAGGCCACTCAAGTTTCAGCGAAATCAGGAACGATATGGACGTGAACTCAAAACAGAGAAGCCCACATGGATGAATCCCCTTCCCGCGCGCACGAAAGGTGGCAAATTTCCGCGCCGTCCCGCGCCTCTAGCCGCACGATTCAATATTTACTGAAAGCGGAAAGACGCATTCGTGAATTGATATCTGCTCGAACGCCACTGCCAAAAGTCCTGAATGAAATTAGCGGTGCCCTTGACTGTCAGATTGCCAACATCGCCTCGCTCATTTCCCTGCCAAGTCGCGATACACGCGAGTCAGCCACAAATGACATGAACGCAGCACTTTTTGGTTTGTATACTTTCTGCTCCGCAAGCCTTGTTGGTGCCAACCACGAACTGCTGGGATCTCTTAAGATCTACTGCGGCACTCCGCAAAGCCCTTCTCTTGAGGAATTTCAATTGATTGAGCAGGCCGGATGCCTGGCTGCAATCGCAATCGAACACGACGTTGGGGCAGGCCATCGTGCCGGTCTGCTCGTACATGGCAAGCCGCCAATGCGGGGACGCGTGCTCGAATGGCCAATTTCCACGGGTTGATCTTCGCCCACAAACTTCTACCTCAGCAGGAAATCAACAAACGCGAGATATGCCATCCTGGCTCAGTCGTGAAGGACAACGCTCAGAAGTGACTTGTTGATTTGCAACCCGCCGTTGTACTTGATGAGGCCCAGCTTCCTAAACTTGTTCATGAAAAAGTTTACTCGGGAGCGCGTGGTGCCTACCATTTCCGCCAGCATCTCTTGCGATATCGTGGGGAGCAGCTTTTGCGGAGTATCCTCCTGACCGTAGCGCGCGAGCAGCAACAACGTGCGCGCCAGCCGCTTCTCGCTAGAGTTGAAGAGCTGATCTACTGAATCCTCTTCGATTCGGATATTCCTCGCCAGCATGAAATTGATGAAACGATCGGAAAATTCGTGTTCCGCGTGAAGGACTCGAATCATCTCCTTCTTTTCTATCACCAGCGCCATCGTCGCCGTAATCGCAGTCGCTGTCCCGATCCGCAGCGGCTGCCCGGCGAGGCAGCCCTCGCCAAAGAAATCTCCCGGCCCCAGCACCGCAACGACAGCCTCTTTGCCGGATTCATTGACCACCGAAAGCCTCACGCTGCCTTCTTGAATGTACAAGACAGTCGTGGCGGGATCGCCCTGGGAGAAGATCGTTTCCTTTTTCGTGAACCCCATAGCTTTCCAGGACACACCGGCCGAATCTAGAAAAGCTTGCGCATCGAAAGCGAGCTTCCTATTGATACCGCGAGACGGTTTGGTCTTGGGAGTTGCCTTGGGCATACCCTTCCGGCGAAACACTCGTGAATCAAGTGAGTTCGGGTATTCTTAAAACCCCTCAGCCCAAGAAATAATACCACCAGTACAGATGGGTTACAAACGATACACGATTACGTCCGTTGGAATTACGAAGATGCAGGACTTCAGTTGGACTCCGGAGACCCCCCGGTGCCTTATACCGACGGTCTAACCGAAGCGATGAATTCGGATGGACAGGAATTTGGAGAACAAAGATTGGTTGAGGGACCCCCAAGAGTTCGGACATCAGAAGGAAAGCGAGCTAGCCCGGCGCACACCCAAATGCTAGGTGGTGTTCAGTCCTAACTCGCCTTATTTCTGCTGTTTTTCCTTAGGCCACCAACCCGGTTCTCGGTACTTGCCATTGGTCGGGTTGACTTCCAATCAATTCGACCAATCGTTTTTGGCCTGTGTCGGTCGCGGAGTTTCTTTGATAAAGCGCTGATCGCAGACTCTAATTCCATCCTCCAACGTGAAATCTACCCTCCGCGCCGGGTCAATTTCGGCTCCGCATTTTCCGCACAGTTCGGGCTGCCTTTCGCTCACTGTTATCGGTCAAAGGTGGTCCTTAAGCGTTTAACTTTTTGAGGTTGGCGGGCACTCCCGCAAGAAAATGCCCTGACGGATTTCAGTATAACTGTACACAATTGGACAGATTCTAGTCTTGAGCATTGCCATCATTCTCGTGTGATTGCGATGCTAAGCATGGCGGCCATGTCCTTTGTGGAATAACTGCATACCGTAGTAGTGCGACGGCTGAGTAATTCAAAAACGGAAATTAAACCGAGAGATCCAATGGCAGAAGATTCGTTTGAGAAAGCCCGCAAGGCGTTCTTCGGAACGGCAACGACACCACCGAAGCCGAGCGTGTCCCCAGCCGAGTTCCTCAAACCGCGAAACAAAGCACCGCAGTACGATCGTCACCGGTCCCTCGCGAGGCAGTCGCTGCCGAGTTCTGCTGAGAGTTGGAACCGCACGTCGATGCGCCTTAGCGGTTCAAGTGCGTTATCAATCGAATGCGGATGCGCACTCTCTCTTGCCGGCTTGGCGAATTCTCGTCATTCGCTCAAAAACTGCGTGTTCAGTTTGGACGGATTTTGCTTTTCGGTCGGGCTATAAGGGGCCCACACTTCTGCTGAGATTGGTCCTGGACTTAGCCGAGAATCGAAGATGACCAAAATGATCGCGGACGGGACGAAAGATTTTTCGCCCGCATATACTGCGTGGCTCGGTAAACCGGTGTTGTTGCTCGTTGTAATCCGCCAACTCTGCGTGCCGATCCCTTGCAGCATCCTCGCTGAGTCAGCCGCCGCCGTACGCTTACGCATTAGCCCCGGGCTGGAGATGGATCTGCGGAAGGAATTGATCCTAGCCGTCGAAGAAGATGCCGTTACTCCGGATTCCCGTGTCAATTGACGCGGGGCGATAGTTCTCGGGAACTCTCATGCGCAGTTCCTAGAGGGCTCAACGGGAGCTATCCTACCGGCTACCCGACCCAATTGCTTCCAAACTAGCTGCAAAACCGAGTACTGCGACACAGAACAGTGAAGCGAAGCAATCAGACAGATTCTCTTTCTCGTCTGGAATTTCAACTACTCGCCAATTCAGCCCGTCTCCCGCTTCCAGGTGTTATTTGTTGCTTTAACCGGTTTTAGTCCCTCTCTGGCTTGTTCCTGCAGCCATCGTTACTCGCTAGTGTTCAACAACCTGGTGTCTTACTCGCAGTCGTGTAATCTGAATCGGCCCGAGTGGTACTTTCTGAGTTCCAAGCCGCACCAACAAAGACGAGGGTTGCAGAGATCTCCATCCACCCCATCAAGCCGATCGCCGCGGCCAGGCCACCGTAGACAGGCCCATACTGGGTCCTCCGAACGTAAATTCCAAACAGCAAATTGACGCCCCACCACAGAATGGTTGCGGCGGCCGCTCCAGGCAGAACGGAGCTCCAGGTCGTTGTACCTGGTCGCGCAATGCGATAAATCAACGCCAGGACAAACATGGCCAGGATCATCGCGCAGACTGGAAGGGTGACGATCAAAAGCTCCGAACCAATGAAAAGTTTCCAGATTCAGCAGCAATTCACCGGCTCCAATGGCCGACCAAAGACGCTTAGCGCAACGGCAATGAACCATGCAACACTTGCCAGGGAAAACAAAAGCAAACCACGAATCTGGCGGCCGAGAAACGAATGTGTGCTGATCCACATAGAAGTCCCGTGTTCGGCAAAATCTAAATCGGAAGCGGGAGGTTTCACTCATTCGTAAAAATCGATCGACCACTCTCATTCTTGCTGCGGTAGATGGTATAGGGCTGGTTGCGGATTAGCTCGCATCTGTATGTTGGCAGGAGGATCACCTTCGCCGAACAGTCTTTTGTTCCGTCGTGAGCGAATCTTGGAACATCCAACGAATTCGCGATCGGCGCGAGATCTCCCCTCAGATAGGCATCAATGTTCTCCTCCATTTCGACAGGAAATCGCGGCGCAGGACCAACTAACCCTTCCTGGTAGACCTTCAGCATAATTTCTCTGAACACCGGCAGCGCGGCCAGAGCGCCGCTTTCGTTAGCCCCCAATGAGCGGTTGTCATCAAAGCCGATGCGCACTGCCACGGTAATTCCGTTGGGCCCAAATGTAGACCCCACAAATAGAGCGTCTCGGTAGTTGTTCGTCGTCCCGGTCTTGCCCATCACTGCAACGGGGAAGGCGTTCGAATCGAGTGCGTGCGCGGTGCCGGATGGGATGCGCACGACCCCGCGCAACCCTTCCTGAATCATAGCCAATCCAAAATCGTTGCCGTTCGCGAAAGAGCCGGGCCAACGGTAACAACGGTAGAGAACCCCTCCCCGCGTATCTTGTATTTTATCAATGACGTGTGGTTCTCCGGGCATCCCACCAGCCATCAGCCGGTAGGCGTTTGCGAGCTCCAGCAACGTGACTTCAGATGCGCCAAGGGCCGTGGTGTCATAGCGCTGCAACGTGGTTTGGATGCCCACGTCACGCGCTGTTTGCAACAGTGGACCAAGTCCGATCTGTTGAACCATCCAGACGGCGACTGCATTTCTCGACTCCGCGAGTGCTTGCCGTGCCGGTATCATGCCTTTGAATTGATGATCGTAATTGGCGATCCACTTCTCGGGACGGTCTCGCGACGTGACGACCGAGATGGGTTCATCGGGCACGAGGGTATCGAGATCGAGAGCGCCTTGACGAAAGGCCGCTAGGTAGAGGACGGGCTTCATGGCCGAGCCTGGCTGACGCTTCGATTGAGTTACGCGGTTATAATCGCTGTACGTATTGGTATGGCCTTTGTACACCTGACGGCCACCTGTCTCGGCCAAAATGGCGGAATCGCTGTTTCGAAGAACGACCACGGAACCTTGAATCACACCCCTGCTCTGAGGGTGCCGCTTCTCATAGATCTTCAAGCCATTCTCGAACGCCACGTTCGCAATGCGTTGGATGCGGTAGTCAACGGTGGAAAAAACTTGGATGTGGCCTTCGAGGAGTTGGTCAATTGCGATCGCCGAGCCGAGGCTGGGACCGAGATGTTTGAGTTCCTCGAGAGCGGTCTCCACCGCGGCGGGCGCTTCGACCGGTTCAACGTCATGAGCGGCCAAGCGAATTGGCGCCAGCTTGAAGCGCTGGGCCGCCTCCACCGGAAGGAACTGATTCGTCACCATGAGGTTCAATATCTGATTTCTCCGACGCGTGGGTTTTTGAAGGTCTTCGACGGTGGGGGCGTATTCGCCAGGCGACTTTGGGATAGCGGCGAGCAGCGCTGCCTTGCCAGCGTCGTCCACCGTAAACGTCTCAAGGGGCTGATGAAAGTAATAATCTGAGGCTGCCGCAAAGCCATATTGGCCATTGCCCAAGTAGACGAAGCTCGCATAGCGTGCAAAGAGCTCTTCCTTGGCCCGGCGTTTAGACCCGTACTGCTTCCGCATCTCTCCCTCAATCCATAAGGAGAGACGGATGCTCTCTATCTTGAGCAGGAGTTTGTTTGTGCCAGGCACTCCAATCACGAAGGATAGAACGTGCGGAAGTATGCCCCCGTGCTGAAGCGAGTTGCTGTTTTTTGTGCTGGAAACTCTCTGCAGGAAGTAGCCGCGCACCAGCTGCTCGGTGATCGTCGAGCCTCCTTGTGGAAACACGCGCGGACGATTGGGAGCATCTTCGCGACCGACTGTTGAGAAATGCGCGAGCAAGGCTCGAACGTTTGTCTTGGCCAGCAAACGAAGGAAGACGGAATAGTCCACTCCGGAATGTGAGAAAAAGTTTTTATCCTCGGCGGACAGTACGGCATCGCGCACGACGTCAGGAATTTTCTCATACCGAACGATGTTCCGACGTTCCCGCCCCAATTCGATGAGGACGTGACCATTCGCATCGTAAACGTGGCCCATCGTAGGAGGCTCAAAGCGAATGAATCCATCTAGATCGGGAAGGTTTGTACGATTAAAGTTGACGTAGAAAGCTGTGCATACGCCAAAGACCAATGGAACCAGAGCGATTCCAACGACGACCTGGAATACAACACGGGCCGCGCGATTATTCTTCATGGCAACCAATGCCTTGCGCAATGGCGCAGGGAACCGCCGAATGAAATCGTGAGTACTCAGCATGCGATCTGCCACGACCAAAGGGGCGTGGTGTCCTTCTTTTTATTCCATTCCGCGCGCTTTCCGAGTGGCTTGGGGATCGGACGGCCAGACCGCCGGATTAAGCAAGGAACACGCAGACACAATGATAGGCACGGAGAAGGCAAACATCTGTACCGTTATGAACACTTTCCCAACGCAGACCCCCGGCATGGAGCAGTGAAATCCGCAGCTTGGGGGCGGGCCGCTTATCCTTCGCCAAAATTCTGGTCCGCCCGTGGCGCCGGCTCACGTTTCTGAGCAATCATCGAGAGAAAACAATCGCGGCGATGGATTGTCCCCCGTACACCGCGTTTCATACTCCTTAGGACTCCACCACAACGGGTGGTGTGCTAAGCGATCTTCGTGGGAGCCGTGTTCGTTTGCTCTGGCTGAGCCAAAGGCGCCGGTCTGTATTCGCCCCCTGGCTTTATCGGCCTGAGCGTCTGTTTAAATTCTTTTTTCTTTGGCTTCTTTTTTTCTCGGCCTCGTTTGTCTCGATTGCCCATGACTTCCTCCTTTGTAGGGATCGACTTAACGCCCTGAAGCGGCAGCGTTCGCCTGATCGCGAACGACCGGCACATCCACGAGGTGCTCTGCAAGAAACCACGCCCGAAGTTCATTTTTGCGGGTCAGTTCACTGACAAGCACATCGTTGGTGCCATCGTCACCGGACTCGGTCGCCCACTTAGCCATTGTGGGAGCTTCCTGCGAAATAATTTCTTGGCTTCGAGCAGCTTAACAAGGTCGTCCGGGAGCGGACTGTACAGAAACAAACAGTTGCTTGATGGCGAATGGTTACATGTAAGATTCATAATAGAGGGGAAACAGCAGCGGCAGGAATTCGCCATGCCAAGACCAAGATAGGCATATCTGAGGCGCTTCCAAGGGGATCTTCCGGGTGGGAGTTCTGGCAGGCCTCAAACTGGTTGTGCGCTTCCGCAGGTTTCAGTTCGTAGAGAAAGTGGAAGCCCGCATCGAGTTCCGGCACGCGCAAGGCCTCAGCTGGGTCTGCCAGCACCGTTCGAACACCGAGGTCCTCCGCCACCAGCACGCTGAATAGCAGCAGGCAGATCGTTGATAGGTGTGCGCGGCGGCCACTATGGCTCGGCGGACCCCAGGGACCAAGCAAGTTCGGAGTGGAGGGTAGCAATGCCATAGCAACGATGGTGTGGCTACTTCTTCGAGAGCTCGCCCTTGAAATGGCTTTCAACATCTTCACGACTCAGAGGGTTTCTTGCTTTGGTCAATACGACCGAATAGACGACCTCATTCCCTCCAATCTGCGCGGTGATAAATGCCCCGTCCGCTGGCAGTTCTTGGTAGATGAATTTCACTTTTCTGCCGTCTTCAAGTGTTTTGATCCACTCTTCGTCTGGCATTTTCGTGCCTTTTCAGTCCATATCAGTGTTTTCTAGCAGCCGCGTTCCCCCGATGTTCCAAAACGTCTCTCAATGTCGCCTCGATCGCTGGAGCAACGTGCAGATTACTTGCACCCCGCAGAACGCGAGGAAGAATCGACTGCAACATTATTCCATAGCTTACCGGGAGCGATTCGCGCAGTCGCTAGGTCCATCTCCTCTTCGCGTGCGGACTTGGTCATGCGCGGTTTCGCCATTTCTTTTCGGATGCTAGCGCGCGTCGCTGCGGCGAGTTCTTTCTTGGGTTTCTCCTTCATCGAACAGCCATGTTGACATCGACACGGAAGCAATACAGTTCAATTCAGAACGGCGCCAACAATCCGCGACAGACACCGCCATGCCTGGATCGGGTGTCCTGCCCGCTGATCTCGGCCAAAATGAAAGCGCAGGCTGACGCCGTAGAGATCGATCGAACGCGGCCCGCCGGGATAACTTTGTCTCGGGGGACGAAAGTCCTGCAGCCCCCCTGCGGCTGAAGGACCAAGCTGCAGGTTCTGCATCTGAAGCGTGCTGGTAAAGCCATCAAGTCGCAAACGTCCGCCCCAGAGTTGCACGAGCGTCAGGCTCGTCTGCGTGACAAACAAAGTCTTAACCTCGCGAATCGGCAGCAGGCTCTCCAGACCCTCCGAGTCCTGGTCACGCTCGTAAGCTCCCCCGAACCGGAGACTGAAACGCGCAGGAGATTCGCCGTAGTCCTGAGACAGCAGGAAGGAAGCAGCCGGCAAAGGGGTCGATACCGTTCGGAGCATCGTCATGGCTGGGGCAACGCGTTCTTCCGCTTGAACGATCTGTGGAGCGAGTGTCTGCGCGACCACCGGAACGTGGCTGCCCAGAAATATTCCGAGCAACACAATGAACCGTTTGTATATCATTAGATTTCTCTTGCCGCTAATTCTTGCTCTTCCTCACTGAGGCGGAGGAATAGACTCCGCCCGTCTCCAGATCCATCTCGCTATCGTCGGAGAATGAGGATCCAACTCAGCTCTGAGGGGAATCAGATTGCTGCCAATGAAGTAAGTTTACTTGGGTCGGGGGTTCGCAGTATGTCCTATTACGCACAGAAGCAAACCTGTTCCTTTTCGCACAGACAGTTTAATTCTCGACGCGATACTCTACGCAAGATTTCTGATTCTCCGGGTCTTCAGCTTCGCTGCCCCCGAGTCAAAAAATGGAATTCCTGGCTAAATCCCGAATCGGAACGCTGATGGTGGTGGTTGCGGCTTCGTCCGCCCTCTTCGCTCAAAATAGCGGACCAGACAAACATCAGAATCATGCAAGCGTCTTGGACCCTCGTCAGATTATGGGCCTATCGGTCGCGGCCACCGAACGCAGTTGGCAGGCCCATGACCATTACACCTATATGGAGCATGACCAGGATCGGCGTCTGGACTCGCTGGGGCAGGTGAAATCGGAAGATGTCTACGACACCAGAATGACTCTTGTCAACGGCACTCGCTTC
Organism: uncultured Acidobacteriota bacterium; assembly: GCA_963795005.1. Lineage (GTDB taxonomy): Bacteria > Acidobacteriota > Terriglobia > Acidiferrales > UBA7541 > Palsa-295. Next base: position 341,693 of record CAWCGE010000032.1, read on the forward strand.
AAGCAGGTCCTGGAACACAACGGGCAGCTTCCATCGGCCATCGAACAGAGGGAACGCGACGAGGATCTCGACAAGCTGAAGCACGAGACGTCAGCCGAGCAGACGGCGCGGGTCGGCAAGGAAGAGGAAAACAGGTCTTTCCTCTGGGACGTGCTCCAGGCTTTCGACTTCCATCTCATCGGCGAAGAGGTAGTCGGCGGCAGGCCAGCCTACGTGCTTCAGGCCAGGCCGCATCCGGACTATCGCGCTCACGGCAAGTACGGCAAGATTTTCAACAAAGTGGAGGGAAAGTTTTGGGTCGACAAGCAGGACTTCGGCTGGATCAAGGTCGACGGCGAGGTAACGCAGTCGTTTTCGATGGGAATGATCGTGGCTCGCGTGCAACGTGGATCGCACATGATTCTGGAGCAGACTTATGTTGGTGACGCGGTCTGGGTGCCGAAACGCCTCGAAGTACGGGCAAGCGCCAGAATCCTGTTCCTGAAGAGCCTCGACATGGACAGAATTCTGACCTACTCCGATTATCGTCTGGAGGAAGGCGGCCCATATTCTGTGAGCAGATAGGGTTGCTCTTCCCTGCCGAATAGATTCGATTGCTGGGGCAAGCAGACAGCTCCAATTCTTCACGGTGTGCTCGCAGGCGTCGGCGTTCTCAAGTTTCAAATCTCCATTTCTGACCTCAAGCATCGCGGAGAACCTCTTGCTTGCTTCCGGGTGTAACGCCAGCGTTATTTCGCCGGTGACAAATTCGCTCCAACCGCGACACTAGAATTCTAAATGTGAGCCAACCACGTGGCCATAGATTTTCACAGCACGTCCATATCAGAGACAAATTGAATCACGTAGCTCAATTTCATGAGGCACGCCCTGCTTCAGACGGAGAATATCCCACCGACCGCGCGAAGTCCAAACGACATCGATTACTATTCTTGGCGGGTGTCTCGCGTTGCACAGTTTTTCAAATTGCTCGACAGCCGTCGGTGTACCGACACAAATCGGCCGCATATTTCGCAACTGTGCGAAACAGGACTGCATGGGTTTCGTGCGGATGTCACCGTGGGCGCACTGGAGAGGTGAGCGATGAGGCGAATCCTGTTGGTAGCGGCAGCGAGTTTGGTGTGCATGCTGGGCGTGAGCGCACAACAACACAATGTCGATACGCAGAAGTCCACGTTAACAATTCACATCGGCAAGACGGGCGTATTCTCAGGGCTGGGACACGAGCATGAAGTGCGCGCGCCGATTCACAGTGGTGCAGCAGAGACCGGCTCGCATCCTGCGGTTGAAATCCACGTGGATGCGCAGGAACTGCGTGTGATCGACAAGGACGCTTCCGAGAAGGATCGCGCCGAAGTGCAAAAGACGATGCTAGGTCCGGAAGTACTCGATAGTGAAAGTCATCAAGAGATCGTGTTCAAGTCCACAGACGCGGTATCCGCCGGTCAGGGGCAGTGGACGCTGCGTGGGAATCTTACCCTGCGCGGGCAGACGAAACAGGTAACGATACACGTGACGCTGAAAGACGGCCGCTACACCGGCGAGACCACGGTTAAGCAGACCGACTTTGGGATCAAGCCTCCCGGAAAAGCGGGCGTCAGAGCCAAAGACGAAGTAAGAATTGAGTTCGACGTGTGGCTGGCGTCATAAGACGGGCGGAGTCTCTTTTACGAAGCACGGCTACCCTCGAGCTTCAGTCGCGGACATATCACCCAAGCGCTTCATCGCTGCTGCAACAAGACTATCTGCTTGTTCCACGACCGGTCACGAGGCTCGTCGACAAAACTTTCTTGGATCGCATCACACGGGGCACCAAAATCCTTCGCTTCTTCGGGCAAAAAGAGCGGCGCCGCCAGCTCGTCTTTGGCCGGAGCCGTTGCGACGACGGTGATTGAACCACTGCCACTGCCGCAATGTGAAGCGGCGACAACTCGCACCCCCGGCCCCGCGCCGACACCGGCCAAAGTCGCGGTCGTCAGCCGTGCATCTGTCTCTTCTTCTTTCATCTTATTTAATTCGTCCACTGAATTGTCTCCTCTTCGTCTTTTGCACTCCCAACGACCTAACGCGTATCTTCACTTCTGAACCGGGTTTATGATGCTGCCTGCGCACGAGCCAGTTCTGGCTCGCCAACCAGTTCCTCAAAAAGTGTCCGGTAATGAATCATGGCCTGACGCAATTCTTCCGTACTGGCCTGCCCCTGCGTTTGACGGACCGCGATTGCGTGGGCGCACCGGTAATTTTCCAGAACCAAAGGATAGTCCACGGAGAGATCCGCCGCGCGCTGTCCAAAATCACTGACCGGATAGCCGCGCGTGGACATTACATCGCCCAGTAGCTGGTCGGCTTCCGTCACCGCGCCTCCGGGGCCGTCTACGAACCGTGCCTGCACCCTTCGCCACGATTCTACGAAGCGAGCACGGTCGCCCGGACCGAGCGGCTGGATGTGGAGACTCTCCACTCGATCTGTACGCTTATCGAGCCCCGCTTCCGCATGCCGCCGGTGCCCACCTTCTTGCAAGGCACGGCCATATTCGGCACCACCGAACCGAGTGCGCAATCTTTCCGTGCGTTGTTTACGAATAAATAGCCAGATACCGATACCTGCGACCATTACCACCGCCGCCACGATGATGACGATGGCTATTTGCATCGTGCTTAACTCTGATAGGTTCATGCCTGCCTCCATTTTTCAGTCGATTCCTCCAGCCCGGTCTAAGTGTCTTTCATGGATTGGTTTTACGTGGGGTGTCAGAATCACGGTTTTTCGACGGCTTTTGCTACGAGGCCGATTTTGTTTTGGGTTTTTCCTGCAATCTTTTCAACGATGCCGTCGGCTTCCAAATCAGGATTGTTCGTCAGTTCGCCTGCCTTTTCCTTTATCTTGCCCTTCACTTCGTGGATCTGGCCTCTAATCTCATTCTCGGTAGCGGACTTCATCTTGTCGTCTCCTCTGAAACAAATTGAATTTCGGATCGGCACTACGGTTTATCGCCGAGCTCAATCGCGACCTGCACCTGGTCTTTCGCAAGGTCCACCATTTTTCGTGCTCGTTTCCTTAGGTCTTTGCCTGTACGGCGGAGTTGCTTAACTCCGCTGCTCACACCTTCGGCGAGATCGCTTCGCAGTTCCTCTCCAGGTTTCGGTGCAAGCAGTAAAGCAGCGAGGGCACCGACTCCTACACCTAAAATAAACGTTAGAATCGTTCCTGGCCCGTCAGTTCTGGGCATCTTCAGTCTCCTTTCACAGGCAGTTGACCTGCGCAGTCCCGAAATTGCTTTTGTGATCAGACTTCCACCGCCTGGATTATGGTCGGCACCCGCAGCCTTACTGGCCACTTTAGGATCACAACGACGAATCAATTACCTTTGGCGTTAGGCCGGGACGACGAATCGTTGCTCTCGCGGAGCCGGCATTTTGATATCAGATGAGATGGAATCATTTTCTGAGGCAGACCTCAGCGCGTACGCTCGAACCCTCTTTGCGCCTTCGTAGAGGCCTCTTGCGATGGCAAGGAAGGTGAGAAGGGAAACAAAGAGTGCGAGGTACCCGAAAATAAAGATCACAAACGCGGCGACCACTTGCAGTGGGACATTAAACCGAAGCAGAAGAGCCATAGGCAACTCCTAGGTAGTGCATTCCCGCATGTCAATGAGAGCGCATACGAGCCTGTCGCGGATGCCCCTTCGTCTGAGAGGAAGCACTGCAAGGAAGCACTGCACCGACAACAGTAGCCAAAGCGAAGACAGGCGTCTGTCCCGTTGTGAACACTTTCGCACGGTGATTTCACATTCTTTGTTCCATGCGATTTCCGAGGGATGGAAGGCAACAGTCGCTGCGCCCCAAACGGCCGCAGTAAGTTCTAATATTTTCAAAGGCGAGAACGGACGGCAGGAACGCGCGACACGACGGAGTCATAGTGCGGGCCAGTGATCCATGCAGTGGATTAAATTCTGGCCTGACTAAGCTGCCGTCGGCAGATCTCCGCGTCGGCGATAAAGTGGATTTTCCTAGTTTCCTACTTCGCGACTCGCCCACTGACGCAACGTTTAAGGAACGAACAAGACGCAAAGACGCGGGTTACATGCCAACCGTGCGTCTGAATGTCTGTCAAGAATTTCGTGTCGGAGGCCGAGAGCCCAGCGCATTTGTCAAGACTACGAGTCATGGCACGTCACACTCTATCAAAGCTCTGCTGGAAGTTGACGGCGAAGAAGTGAACTTGCGGCAACCGAAGTAACCCCAAGCGTCTGGTAAACGCCGTTCCCGGAAAAAGTGAAATCCGGGCAAAACCACTTGCTTGTACGGCAACGCGACGTGCTATTGCCTCGATGGCTCCGGACGCGTGGCGATGAAACCCGTTGAATTGCTTTGAAAGTCGTCAAAACCGAGTGAGACCAATTCGGTTTTGACCCTCACGGTTAGGTTTACTCCAACTATTTCGAGCACGGTATACAGTGGATTCGCTGAGTGGATTCCGTGATGAAGGTCAATCGTGTCGAATATCGGTTACGTGGCATACGAGGACGAACACCAAATCGTAGCTGAGCCTTTTGCGGGAGAACGGCGCTAGACAAAGCCGCAATCTGAATGCGTCCCTCGTCGACTCGTCCGGTAACTAACCGGGACTTGGCAGACTATCGGTATAATCAGTCTTCCCGTGAGAAGCGTGGCCACTTACCATAACGGGAGAGAGCAGCGTGGTTAGGATGGACGGACCGCAGATCTGCGATGCGCGGAAACCGCGTGAGTGCTGGATTCAAGGTGCTTTGCAAGCATTCCGATTGGGCTTGATTTGAGCCCACCCGATCCGATCGAAGTTTGTATCTCACAACCGCAGCTGGCCGGTTCCAGCAAGCGACTGTTGCCGTGGCTGGTCGCGGTGGCGCTTTTCATGGAGTCGCTTGACACCACAATTCTCAATACCGCGGTGCCAGCGATCGCGGCCGCACTCCATGTTGCTCCGCTCAGCATGAAGTCGGTGCTAGCAAGCTACACCTTGAGCCTTGCGGTTTTCATTCCGATCAGCGGCTGGATGGCGGACCGGTTCGGAACGCGACGTGTGTTCGCCTCTGCGATCGGCATATTCACGCTCGGGTCATTTCTCTGCGGCGTGTCGAGCAATATTCACGTGCTGGTCGCATGCCGGATCTTGCAGGGCTGCGGCGGGTCCATGATGGTGCCCGTCGGCCGGCTCACCTTGGTGCGGACGTTCGCCAAATCCGAACTGGTTCGCGCGATGAGCTTCGTCTCCATCCCCGCCTTGATTGCGCCGATGCTGGGACCGATCGCCGGCGGCCTAATCGTCGGATACTTTCACTGGAGGGTCATTTTCTTCGTGAACATTCCGATCGGCATGGTTGGCTTGTACATGGTCTACCGGCATCTGCCGGACTACCGCGAACACACCAGTCCTCTGGATGTAGCCGGGATGATTCTTTTCGGGTCAGGCGTCGCGCTGTTTTCCTATGTGCTGGAAGTGTTTGGCGAGCATACGCTGAACCTAGTTGAAATTCTGGCGCTTTTGGGCGTTTCCATCGTTCTGCTGACGGGCTATGGATTTCATGCAACCAGAACCGCGCATCCAATGCTGCGTCTCGCGCTATTTCGGATTCGCACGTTTCGCGCGGCAGTGACTGGCAGCTTTGTGACCCGCCTTGGCATCGGCGGCATTCCGTTTCTCTTTCCGCTCCTGTATCAGGTTGGCCTTGGGTTCACGCCGATTCAATCCGGCCTGCTGATGATTCCGCAGGCAATCGCCTCTATGAGCCTGAAACCTGCTATGCCGCGGATCCTGGCCCGATTTGGCTACCGCGCGGTGCTGGTATCGAACACACTGCTCATGGGCGTGCAGATTTTGTTTTTCGCTAACATCGGGAAGGGCACGCCGGTATGGCTGATCGTGAGCGAGGTGTTCTTCTTCGGGTTCTTCACGTCACTGCAATATACGAGCATGAACACGCTTGTCTACGCCGACGTTAACGAGGAGCAGGCGAGCAGCGCGAGTTCGATCGCGAGCACGGTGCAGCAGATGTCCGTCAGTTTCGCCGTGGCTTCGGCATCGTTGGTGACCGCGTTCTTCATTCCCGATCGCCATACTTCCAGTGCCCTACAGTTTATTCACGGCATTCACCGGGCGTTCTTTGTGCTGGGTGGAATGACCATCCTCTCCGCCATCGTCTTCCGCGAATTGAAACGAGGCGACGGCGAAGCGGTGAGCCAGCGGAAAGAGTTAGACGCCGCGTAGAGCAAAGATGTTGAAAAGAAGCTAACAATGCTGGCTCCCTCGACCCGAGTAGACTGTGGTTGTTCAACGACCGTAGGCTCGGGAGAAAGCAACCCGGGCGATCAACGTGACTCGTCCAAGAGCGTCAATAAGGTTTCCCACTTCAAAGGAAACGAAGTCCGTGACGGGCGCGGCCACGTAAGCTCGGGCAAAAAGCAATAGTTGAAATCAGGTAGTTGCCGTTTGCGATTGAACGGCTTGGCGGAATTTCTGGGGGCGCAGATCCGAGACGAAAGTCTCGGCGGTGCCCCGCTTCCGCGCTGCGAAAAGACTCAACCCGCCAAAATTGACAACGTGAATGCCAAGTCACCAAATCCGAATTTCTTGTAATGGCTAGTATGCGCGTGAATACCGTGACGTAGAGCGTCAAGCCGGTCACGAAAATTGCCATCCCGACCAGAATTCCTTTTAGCAGCCACATAGCGTCATTCCCTTATGGTGTCGTTCAACACTGCGCAATCAATGTGGGCCTGCGCGCTAAAACGAGCCAAGGCAAACTCAGACCTTCCATCACGCTGACGTCGAACTTGTCAAACGCGAATGCGTAAATGAGCGGCGGCCAAGTTTGTAAACGTTGATTGTCATTAAAGCCGCTATTGCTGCCTGCATCTCGCTGCGTTCTTCATGATGATCCGAAGAGTGTTTCAATTCCCGCTGGCGAAGGATGATGGCATGTTCCGCCGCAAGGACCAGTTCCCCTAGCTTCTGCTGATCCGATTCACGGAGCGCTTGTAGAAGAGGCTGTTTCCACGACGGTCGGCATCCCTGCTCATTCACACGTATCCTCACGTTTCGATGTAGGTTGTTCACAGGTTCCTGAGGTGAGTGTTAAGGCTAGAGCCAGCGATTCCAGAAAACTGTTCTCTTTTGCACAATGCTCCTCAGGCCGACGCATGCAACTGCGAACAAAATGCGAATCGATGGATGTGTGCACAATTGAACAGCAACTGTGTGGCGCGCTGATTAGTATTCGCGCTGGAATGGAATCCCCGCCATCCTGGGAGCAGACCGATGAAGTTTAGACCAGGCTTGCTGCTTTGCGGAGCCGTCCTTACGGCCGCGTTGCCGATTTGGGCCGACAGAATCCCTTACACTGGAGCTGCGGACGAGTTCTCGAACATGGAGACCACCGCGGCAGTGCCCCGCAACCCCTCGAAGCCATGGAAGGTGCCCGTGGAGAGAGGATTCTCGCCAAAGGCCGCCTTGGTGGTGGCGCCAAGTTGGGCCGATACAATTCCCTACGCCGAGTTCGCGGAAGAATCCTGGAACATTGCAAACGCTGCGAAAGTAACCGCCAGCTCCGGTTTGGAGCTGCTTCCGCCTGCGAATGCAGAATTTCTAACAGAACCCGACTCGGCCATGATGCTGACCGATAGTTTTGAGTCCCTTGATGCCGGGGACTTAAAGCCCTTCTCAATTCTAGACACGTTCTTTCTTTCGACATCGGACCCGGACATCCGGATTGCCAGCTTGAGTGACCATGATTCGTCCGAGCGCGCTTACCCCATTTCGCATGCCGAAAAATCATGGTATGTCGAGACAACAGGATATGGAGAGGGCCGCACTGGCGAGCATGAAAGCAAGAGAAAGTTTGTGCCCATTCTCGTGCCGGAACCGGGATCTCTTCCGCTCTTGCTGCTCGGGCTCGCCGCCGTCGGATTCTTGGCTCGCCGACGCGGAGATCGACCGACCAAGCTTAGTATGATTGCGCTTCAATTCGCGCCGACTAAGCAATTAAGAAGCTGAACTTAAGCGAGGGAATCCAGTGGCGGAAGATTCGTTTGAAAAGGCCCGCAAGGCGTTCTTCGGGGTTGACGACAACACCGAAGCCGAGCATATTTCCAGCCGAGTTCCTCAAACCTCAAAACGAAGCACCGCAGCACCCCGCTTGGGCCAGATCGACCACCCCTGGCCAGCTAGTCGTGTGCCTGGCAAGGGCTGACGTCAGAGCCAGAACTTGGCGGAGCGGCAGAATCATCCTGGAGACTTTCGGCGAAACCCTGCCGAGCGAAGGAGGGAAAACAGATGCAGCAAATCGTCGGTCGTAGGGCAGCCGTGGCGATATTCACTTTTCTCGTAACTCTGGCTTTCCCACCAGGTCTGCGCGCTCAGAACGACGCCGCCAAAGTTTTCAAGGCCAATTGCACGCTGTGCCACGGCGAAGACGGCAGCGCCAACACTCCCACCGGCAAGGCCCTCAAGGCCAGAGACCTCCGGTCGGACGAAGTGCAAAAGCAAACCGATGCAGAGCTCGCCGCCGTCATCGCCAAAGGCCGCAACAAAATGCCCGCCTTTGGCTCGAAGTTTTCTCAGGATATGATCAAATCACTCGTGGCCTACATCCGCACGCTTCCTAAGAATTGATAAATTCTCTGTGACCTTGGCGGCTGCCGTCACTTCATTCGCCGCTCGATTCGGAAGCCCCCGGGCGGCGGGAGGACTGGATGAAGACAAGTGCGGACGATCCCGGAAACACTTTGCGATCGAAATTCTCTTTGGCACAGCCTTTCGCACAACCGTTTAACGAACAGCGCCGCTCGTTCCTGGGCGCCTTGCTCGCGCTCGGTTCGGCGTGCATGGGCGCTTTGCTTGCCGTGCCGCTGATTCGTTTCACGCTTTTCCCGCTCTTGCGCCGCACGACTGAACTGAAAGCCTCGCCCGTCGGTCGGTTGAGCGAATTTTCGTCTTGGAGCGAGCCCGTCGAGCGCACCATCCAGATCGAGCAAGTGGACGGCTGGCGCAAAGCCGTTTCCGAAAAAGTCGTCTACGTCACGAAAGGTAGCCGCGGCCAGTTGAGCGTGCTCTCCTCGATTTGCCCGCACCTCGGCTGCACGGTTCCCTGGGTCAGCGCCAAGAAGGAATTTATCTGCCCGTGCCACGGCGCTGTTTACGCGCCGGACGGCGCCCGCATCAGCGGCCCATGCCTCCGTGGAATGGATACGCTGGAAACCGCCGAGCAGGATGGCCAGCTCCTGGTGCGCTTCCAATACTTCCGGCAACTCGTCGCGGACAAGGAAGTCATAGGCTAATAAAAAGGGGAAGAAAAAACTTCACCAGTGCATTCCGCTGACCACAATGAGCAGGACGCTCCGCCGGAGGCCACCACCGGTTTTCGTGGCTGGCTGAATCGCCGCACGGGCCTGGATTCGTTGCTGCGCAGCGCGCTCGATGAACCTATTCCCGGCGGCGCGCGCCTCGCTTACATTTTCGGTTCCGGCCTGTTATTCATATTTCTCTCGCAAATCATCACCGGCGTATTTCTCGCGCTCTATTACGTCCCTTCCGCCGATCACGCGCACACTACCGTCGCGTACATCACCAAATCCGTCACCGCTGGTTCTTTCTTGCGCGGATTGCATTCCTACGGCGCGAGCGCCATGATCGTCGTCCTGCTTCTGCACTTGTCGCAAACTTATCTCTACGGCGCCTACAAAGGACGCCGCGAGTTGCTGTGGTTCTCCGGCTGCCTGCTGTTCGTGCTGGTGATGGGGATGGCGTTCACTGGGTACCTGCTCCCCTGGGACCAGAAAGCCTACTTCGCCACCGCCGTGGGCACCAACGCCGCGAGCGAAATTCCGGTGATCGGCGAAAGCCTTAAGCAGCTGATGCGCGGCGGCACGGACATGGGCACTCTCACCATTTCGCGTTTTTTTGTCGCCCACGTCTTTTTGATTCCTGCCTGCATCTTCGCGCTGGTCGGCGCTCACCTTTTTCTTTTCCGCGCTGTCGGAGCCGCCGGGCCAGTCACCGAGGATCCCTTCGAGCCCAAACAAAAAGCAGAGCTTTTCTATCCTCGCCAAATCGTGATGGACTTGTCTCTGACGGCGCTGCTCATCATCGGCCTCGGCTGCCTCGCGTTTTTCGTTCCAGTCCAACTCGGCCCGCCCGCGAATCCAGCCGACGCCCAATACATCCCGCGGCCCGAGTGGTATTACCTGCCCATCTTTCAGTGGCTGAAATACTGGCACGGCACCGCGTCAGTGGTTGGCGTGCTGGTGATTCCCACGATTCTCGCGCTCGCGGTGGTCGCGGTTCCGTTTCTCGATCGCGGCGTCGAGCGGCGTCCCTGGAAACGCCCCGTCGCCGCGGGCGCGTACGTCTTCGTGATGCTCGCGCTTATCGGCCTCGGGCTGCGCAGCAAGTATCTGGATCACCACGACCCCGAAGTCGCGCAGCAACTCGCCAAGCAAGAGGCTGAAGAATTGGAATATATGAGCAAGCCGTTCGAGCCGGAACTTTCCTCTGCCTCGCTCGCCGCCGCGAACGTGGCGCTGGCGGATCCGCTCGCCGCAAAAGGGAAGACCATCTTCGAGGCGCAATTCTGCACCGCCTGCCACGGCGAAGGCGGCGTCGGCACGGCTGCAGGCCCTGCCCTCATCGGCGTAGGTGCGAAGTTCTCCCCGGACCAGCTAACCAATCTGCTGCAGCACCCAACGACGAAGATGAAAGCCGGCGGCATGCCTACCCCGGATTTGCCGCCCGCCGATATGAAAGCCCTCGTCGCCTATGTCGCCAGCCTCAGGTAGCTGCGATTAGGAACTTCTAGCTGGTTCTGACCATATCGTGCACAAACATGGGGACGTCAAAATCTCCGCTCTGAAAGGCTCGCGCGATGTGTCCAAGGTGGATCCTGATTTCGTCGCGACTCGCGGTGTCCGCAGCGTCTTTGGCTTCGACCTGAATCACGCCGCCGTCGGGCTTCAACAAAAATTGATGGGTAGTAGCCGTCTGCGAAAAGCCCATGCCTTTTTCGCCGCGCTCGTTCATCTGTGAATGTGCATCGTGCATCTGGCACATTGATTCGGTTGCTGGCTTATGACTGTCCGGCTGCTGAGCGCTAGCGTTGCCTACGCACACGAGCGAGCACATCATGACCGCAAACATCAATTTCATCGTTGCTTCTCCCGTTTTTGATTTCCGTGCGCCAGCGAACGAAACTCTGAATTTCGAGCGTGGCTCTTTGGGTGCCATGGGGGCGCTGACCCTGGCAACAATTTGTTGTGTATGCTCGCTAAAGACGACGTATTCGCCGCGCGAACACGCCTGCAGTTCTTGGATTCTGGCCTCGGCGGTCTGCAAGTCTGGAACGACTTCAAGCCATCCGGGCTCCATGGTTGCACCCCTTTCTGATGGCTGAGAGGCACCCGGATCGACAGTTGGCTAACGGGGATCTTTTTCGGCTCTCGCATGCTGGGCACAGACGTGCGACGTGAACTCCTGGTTGCGCTCCCGCTCGAAGTTCTGCTTCATTTCATCGAGGGAGCGGCCAGCAGGCGGCCCTGAAGGATTGAACACCCAACCGCATTCGGTGCACGCCCACCCGTGAAAATTCTGCCTTTCGGCCCATACCAGTTCGCGACGCTTCGCGTCCATAGCCCCCTCGAAATTCGGCGCAGTATTGCTTCATTGCAAGACGGTGCAGCATTGCTTTTTGACGGCACCACGAATACAGAAGCCGATCCTTTGAGCGCCTGAGCGAGGTTTCTGCCCAATTCGCCACGCTTCGAACACGCCTCAAAGAAGTGAACGCACAAGGCCCAAACATTAGCGATAGAAGGGGGTGTCGTCTGTGGGGTATCCAACACTAAAGGGAATTGCTATCTCAATCCGAGGTCGTTCTCAAACTGTCGAATGACTTCGTAGCATTCACAAGCGCATTTTTCCAGTTTCCTGCGGTTCACGATCTTCACTGCTCCCCGCACACATTCTAAAATTCCTTTCTTTTGCAGCGCTGCCGCTGCCAAGCTCACAGTGGATCGGTCCGTACCCATCATGGTCGCAATGAAATCGTGGGTGATCGGAAGCAATCCGGATTGCACTCTGTCCTGCGTCATCAGCAGCCATCGCGAAAGACGCTGTTGTATATCGTGCAATCGATTGCACGCCGCGGTCTGTGCTACTTGCATTCCCTGAAGGCCCGCATGCCGGTTCAAAATCACCTGCAACTGCGGGGCCGACCGCAGTATGCGTTGCAGCGCATTCCCCATAATTCGGGATCCATCGCCGGCGATTTGGATTATTTCCCGCACTGAACTTCTGCTCAAGCCGGCTGCCAATCCTGCGCCAACGTAGCCCTCGATACCCACTACGCCGACTTCCACGGTTCGGCCGTCCTTGGTCACTACCACTTGAGAAACCATTCCGCGGTTCGGGAAGTAGACGAACTCGATAGTTTGCGTCGGCTCATGAAGGCTGAGATGATGCGGCAGGTCGACATACGTCAAATCAGAACGCATGAGTTCGTATTCATTTTCGGGCGTAGCCAACAGGACTTTGTTCGTTACTGGTTTTCCATCGATGTTGGTCCGTTGGCCTTCTGGTGCGACGCGAAAGTTTTTCTCACTCATGTCAATCCTGAATGGCACCGGAGCGCCTGGCTTTCATAGGGTGAAGGTTCATGAGCCTTGGATTCCATGTCCATTCAAGCAAAAAGTGGCCCAACAATCTGTGCGGAATGGGACACCTTCAAAACCAACACGGGGCGAATCATGCGGTAGATCGATTCCTATCGGCAAAGCCCAAGGCGAGACGGATGTCGACGACACAAACTACGACACAAAACATAACGAGGGTCGGAAGACAGTCTCAGAAGTGATTGAAAATATGGTAGGCCCGTGCGGGCTCGAACCGCAGACCTCCACCGTGTCAAGGTGGCGCTCTAGCCAACTGAGCTACGGGCCTATTGCTATCGGAAGTCTAGCACATCGGGCGACGCCGGGGAGCAGGTCACGAAAAGGGCGAAGTGCTTGAACCACCGAGCTATTACTTTCGCGTCACTCCCCTGTTGTTTGAAAGCCCCCCTCGAAATACGACTGGATCAATCGCTTTGTCGCGGTTGGCAGGGCCACCAGCGAGCTGACGGCCCGATACACAGCGTCTTCGAAGTATTGTGAGTTGCGCAGCTTTTTGCTGCTGTCCCGCATGGGACAAGCAGGTTGCAGGTTGCGGGTTGATTCGGCTACTAACCGCGGGTTTTTCGAAGTGAGTCGGGGGACGGCATGAAGAGGCGCGGCGAATCGCTGGAGAGCATTCAAGCGGGCCAGTTCGACGTTTGCGTGATCGGAGGCGGCGCTACGGGATCGGGCTCCGCCCTGGATTCGCAACTTCGTGGCCTGAAAACCGTGCTGCTGGACGGCGCGGACTTTGCGAGTGGAGCGTCCACCGCCGCGACCAAAATTGTTCACGGAGGCGTGCGTTACCTCGAAGAAGCGGTGAAGCACCTCGATCCAGCGCAATATGCGGCGGTGAAGCGGGCGTTGCACGAGCGCATCCACATGCTGCACAACGGACCCTTCCTTTCCCGCCAGTTGGAATTTCTGATTCCTTGCCCCAATTGGTTCAGCGTTGCTTATATGGGATTCGGGATGAAGCTGTATGAATGGATCGCCGGAAAAGACAGCCTCTTTCCCAGCCGCTATCTTTCCAAAGCGCAAACGCTCGAACGCATGCCCAGCCTTGCGCGCAACCGCTTGATTGGAAGCATCGCCTACGCGGACGGCCAGTTCGACGACGCGCGCTACAACATCGGCCTGATCAACACCTTCGTCGAAGCCGGAGGCGAGGCCCTCAATTATGCGCGCGTCGTTGCTTTCACAAAGGACACGGATGGAAAGCTGCAAACTGCCGAGGCAGAGGACCAATTTTCGAAGAAGCGGTTTAGCGTTCGCGCGCAACGCTTCGTCAACGCCACCGGGCCGGGGTCGGATGCGATTCGCAGCCTTGTCACTCCGGGCGTCCCCCCGCGCATGCGCCTGAGCAAAGGTGCGCACCTGGTGCTGCCGCTCGAGGTTTTTCCTACCCGTGACGCTCTACTAATCCCCAAAACGGATGATGGCCGCGTCCTGTTCGCCCTCCCGTGGTTCGATCGTCTCCTGATCGGCACGACGGAGCAGGAAGTCAGCCCCCACGACGAGCTATACCTTTCGAAAGCTGATGTTGAGTATCTTCTGCACCACATTAACCGGTATTTCGCGACAACAATCAAGCCCGACCAGATCGTCAGCGGCTTTGCCGGCGCGCGGCCTCTGGTCAGCGCGGGTAGCGCGCGCGACACAAAAAAGCTCGCGCGCGACCACGAAGTTGAAATAGACGCGCGGTCCGGACTGATCAGCATCATGGGCGGCAAATGGACCACACACCGCGCCATGGCCGAAGACACCATCAACGCCGTGCAAAAGTCCTTGGGCCGCCCGGCGATGCGCGGAGTGACTCTCGACCACCCGATCTACGGGTCGGCCGGCTACACGCCCGAATATTGGCGATGGCTGGTTAGCGATTGCGGATTGCCGGAGCAGACGGCCAAACATCTGTCGCAAAAGTTTGGCACGAACGCGACAAAAGTCCTGCAATTGGCCCACGACGATCGCAACCTCGCCGCCGCCATTGTTCCCGGTTTCGCTCCACTGCGCGCCGAAGTCGCCTACTGCGCGCGCAATGAGATGGCCGTCACCATCGAGGACATCCTCATGCGACGAACTGGTTTGCAATTCTTCGGCTGGCGAGCAGCCATCAGCGCCTGCGCTCCGACCGCGACGATTCTCGCGAAAGAACTAGGTTGGAGTCCGGATTTCGAACGATCTTCGGCAGACGAGTACAGGAGGAAGATCAGTAGACTGATTGAGTTGGCTGGTTTGCCTGCCGACGCAACCGCGGCAGCAAGCTAGCGCGCGCGAACGGCGGTGCAGTCTGGAGGAGTTCACCGTGACGGCATACTTGGGCGCGATTGATCAAGGTACAACGAGTACGCGTTTTATCGTTTTCGATCGATCCGGACGCATCGTCTCGGTCGCACAGAGCGAGCACGAACAGATTTTTCCGAAGCCGGGTTGGGTCGAACACGATCCTGATGAAATCTGGCGCCGCGCGCAGGAAGTGATCGCCAAAGCGATGCAGGCCAAAGGCCTGCGTCCCAAGGATCTCGCCGCAATCGGCATTAGCAATCAACGCGAAACCACAATCGTCTGGAATCGCAAAACCGGCCGGCCGGGGTACAACGCGCTGGTCTGGCAGGATACGCGCGTTGACGACGCGGTCGCCGAATTTTCCCGCGATGGCGGCCAAGATCGTTTTCGCGAAAAAACGGGACTTCCCCTGGCGACTTATTTCAGCGGCCTGAAGATTCGCTGGGTCTTGAACAACGTCGCGGGCGCGCGGGAGGCTGCCGAAGCCGGAGATTTGTTGTTTGGAAATATTGACAGCTATCTGGTTTGGAAGCTGACGGGCGGCCCGCAAGGCGGCGTTCATGTGACCGACCTGACCAATGCCAGCCGCACGCAGCTGATGAATCTCACGACCCTGGCGTGGGACCAGGAGATGCTGAAGATTTACGGCATCCCGGAGAGCATGCTGCCGAAAATCGCGTCGAGCAGCGAAGTGTACGGCCGAGCCCAGCTCGATTCGATCAAGGACGTTCCGATTGCCGGAATTCTCGGCGACCAGCAAGCCGCGCTCGTCGGGCAAACTTGCTTCAGTCCGGGCGAAGCAAAGAACACTTATGGCACAGGCTGTTTCATGCTCGAAAACACTGGAGCCAAGCCTATCCATTCTAAGTTTGGATTGCTCACTACCGTGGCATACAAATTCGGCGACAAGCCGACGCAATATGCGCTGGAAGGCAGCATTGCCATCAGTGGCGCGCTGGTGCAGTGGCTGCGCGACAACCTAGGACTGATCCAGAAAAGCTCGGACATCGAGGCGCTCGCACGAACCGTGACGGACAACGGCGGCGTGTATTTCGTCCCCGCGTTTTCCGGTCTGTACGCCCCGTACTGGAAGGCGACCGCGAGGGGCGTGATCACGGGAATGACGCGCTATGCCAACAAGGGCCACTTGGCGCGTGCGGTCCTGGAAGCCACTGCATTTCAAACTCGCGAAGTGCTCGAAGCCATGGAGAAGGATTCGCAAATTCGCCTGAAAGTGTTGCGCACCGACGGTGGCATGGTGGAAAACGAGCTCCTGATGCAATTTCAGGCGGACATTTTGAATCTTCCAGTCCTTCGCCCGGTGATCAAGGAAACCACGGCGCTCGGAGCGGCCTACGCTGCCGGCCTCGCGGTTGGTTTCTACGCAAACGTCGACGATCTGCGCGCGAACTGGGCCGTCGAACGCACCTGGACTCCGAATCTGGACGAAGCCACGCGCGAGCGTTTGTACAAATCCTGGAAGAAAGCAGTCACGCGTTCCTTTGATTGGCTGGACGACTAATCAAAGCAACAGTCTTATTCACCACGGCGGCCGCGGCACCCGCCGGCGATGCAGGGAGGAGGAGCAAAAATGGGTTCACCGTTTCTGGGAGAATTCCTGGGCACCCTGGTCATGATCCTTCTGGGTGACGGCGTCGTTGCCGGCGTGCTGCTGAAGCGCTCGAAGGCCGAAGGCGCCGGCTGGATGGCGATCACGAGCGGCTGGGCGTTCGCCGTGATGGCCGGGGTCTTTACGGCGATCGCGTGCGGAAGCAAGGCGGCCTACCTCAATCCCGCAGTGACGCTCGGCTTCGCGGTCTCGTCCGGTAACTACACGAACTTATTTTCCAATTTTGCAGCCCAGCTGTTGGGCGCGTTCTGCGGTGCCGTGCTGGTTTGGATACATTTCGGCCCGCATTGGAAGGAAACCCCGGGCGCACCCGCGAAGCTGGCAATTTTCTGCACCGTGCCCGCGATCCGCAGCGCCGGCTGGAATTTCGCGAGTGAAGTGATCGGGACGCTGACGCTGGTGTTCGTCGTAGCCACAATTTTTTCGAAGGAAGTCGCAGCCACCGGGCCAGCCGGAGGTCTGGGTCCGTATCTCGTCGGTGCGCTGGTATGGGGCATCGGACTCTCCCTCGGCGGCACTACTGGATACGCCATCAATCCCGCGCGCGATTTGGGCCCGCGCATCGCGCATGCCGTTCTGCCTATCGCGGGAAAAGGCGGCTCGGATTGGTCCTACGCTCCGATTCCGATTCTTGGCCCGTTGTTGGGCGCGGGAATCGCCGGATTGTTGATCCGGTGGATCCGGTTGTGACGACGGGTGAGGCCGCCTCTTCTCTGGGATTCGAGCTCGCGCGGACCTGCTACTTCTTTCACCGTATGGCCTTACATAATTCGGTTATTTCGGATGAAACGCGTGGTGGCCGTTGCCGTTCGAGGCGGGGGCAACAATCGGCGTAAGTACCGGGAAGGCAGCTGGCGGGACGCTGCCACGCACAGGAGCGGCTGGAATTCGATCGAGCCCGGCGGTCCGGTCCTTTGTGGAATCGGCGTAAAGGCGCGCAACGAAGGACTTTCGCGAATCTCTCTCAAGAAGCTGCAAGACGTTCGTCTTCAAATGCTCGCAGACGGTCTTGGCGTCGGGCGACGCATCCACCATCTCGAAGTTAAATTCCGTACTCATGCGATCGAATTCAGTCAGCAGCGCGGCCTGATAGCTGCAAAAACTGTCGTACATGTCGTGACCGGGATACAGATCCATTCCGGATTCCCAATAATCGAAGCCTCGAGTGAAAACGACACGCGGCAACAACTGATCAATTCCAAGACGCAAGTAAAAAACAGCATCCGGCTTGAGTGCCACGCTATAAATGCTGCGTATCCAGTGGGGATTCATGCCGCGCACGATGGCGCGCGCTATCAACGAATAGATGTAGCGGTCCGTGAGAACGATAAAGCCCGCGCGCAGCGCCGGGACAATCTCATTTTCCAGCCGATCCACAAAGTCCGTTGCGTAAAACAAGCTTTGCGTGACCCGCCCGAGGTTGTTGCCTTCCTTGGCGCGGCGAATTCCTTCGCCGGCCAGAGGCGAGCGAGTCATTCCCGTGTCCACCACTGCGTGACCCAGTTCTTCAAGCCACGGCTTTAGCAGATCGATCTGCGTGGAACGCCCCGCGCCATCCGTGCCCTCAATCACGACCAGCTTGCCGCCTAAGTCATCCAGCCGCATGCCTGGCAGCGGCTTTCCGTAAGTTGCTCTCATGGCCGCACCCTCAATTCTTGCGCGTGATCCAGATAGGTTTTCACGATGTGCCGCACTTGTGCTTGCTGCACTTCGATCGGCAAGGTTGCATCAATGACCGTCAGGCCGAATTCCGGGATCATTTTTTCGTATTCGGCCAGGATGCGGCCCTGAAACATCCCGAAGCTCTCCACCGAATCGTCGCTCAAATCCAAGTCCATGCCGGCTTCATAGAATTTGAATCCGTCGCGCGCGTCCAGCAGGCGGTGAACGGCGGTTTCGAGCGGCACGCGGAAATAGAAAGCGATCGTCGGTTTTACGGCGAATCCGTAAAGTTCGCGGACCCATTTGCAGTCCATTCCACGGGCGACGTCGCGCGCAAAAGCCGTGTACACGTAGCGATCGCAAAGCACCACCGCTCCGGCCTTCAGCAAAGGCAGAATGCTGCGCTCGGTGCGATCGGCGAAATCGGTGGAGTGAATCAGCGAAAAAGTCGCCGGCGTCAGCATCTTTTTCTTTTTGCCGTGCTTGGTGGTGTCTTTTACCAGCGGCGAGGAGTTCCATTCACTGAAAACCACGCCGTAGCCTCGCGATTCCAACCATTTGTGAAGCAAACTGAGCTGCGTGGATTTTCCGGACCCGTCAATACCTTCGACAACGATCAATCTTCCGGGGAAGTTATGTTCGCCGTACTGGCGAATGATCGAGGTGGCGGGTTGCAGTGGAGCAAAAACTTCGAAGGGGCCAATACGGACGCCCGAACCTATTTCCATTCGTTTTCCTCTAACCCATCGGTCTTCGCGCGAGGCAAAATAAACCAGGACGCACGCGAGACGCTTTTTGGATTTTCAGTTTGTCGCCCTCTGAGAGATGTATGACGACCCTGTAAAATCCGTCAAATGGGCGAAAGTTGCAGCAGGAATCGTGGGGGCGTGTATCGAAATGAGAACTAGTGGTTCTCAAGCGAAATACGAGAACCGTGTTGCAGAGGTTAGGTCAGTGCTTTATGCAGAAAAGCGATGGTGCGCGCCCACGCATCCGCTGCGGCTTCCGGACGATATCCGCTGGTATTATTGGGATTCTCGAAGGCATGTCCGGCACCCGGATAAATCTTTACGTCGATCCGGCGATTCATGCCTTTCATGGTCTTTTCAAACGCTTCTACGTCCGCGGGAGTAATGCCTTTGTCGTCGGCGCCAAAACTCCCCAGCACCGGCGCGCCGATCTGCTGAATGTCATTGGGATCGGTCGGCAATGAACCGTAATTCACCACGCACGCGGCGAGATGCGGCTCATGAATCGCCAGTTGCAGGGCAAGTCCACCGCCCATGCACCAGCCGATCGAACCGATTTTGTCGCTTTTGACGTCTTTGCGCGTGGTCAAATAGGTGTAAGCCGCTTGCATGTCGCGAATGGCACGATCTTGCGGAAGTCCGCGCATCAATTCATGCGCTTCAGAGGGATCGCTCGCGCTCTTGCCGCGGTAAAGATCCACAGCCAATGCAACGTAACCTTGCGCCGCAAGCTTTTCGGTTTGCTCCTTGACCCAGTCGTTCAGCCCCCACCATTCGTGAATCACCACCAGCGCGGGATACTGGCCCGGTTTATCCGGCAGCGCAAGAAAACCACTCACGGTTTCCTTGCCGCTGGGAAATTCCACGGTTTGCGTTTTCGGCGCGTCCGCGCGCACCACCAGAGCCGCCGAAACAGATCCGGCGGCGATCACTGCCAATAAGAGCTTGAACGAGCGGCTCATGATGAATTGCCTCCAAGCGAGCAAGCGGCCATTGTAAGCCTGTGCGCGGGCTCGCGCTATCGTCAATTTCATTCGGGTACGGTCGCTGCGGCGTTCTCCAACAAGTTGCGGCGGCACTGGGCGAGTCAGGGCGCCACCCGTTCTACCTGCACGGCCGTGCCATAAGCCAGCACTTCGGTGACGCCTTGCATCACTTCCGTTGCGTCATAACGCATGCCGATGACGGCGTTCGCGCCGTGCTCGGTGGCATGCTGCAGCATCAGTTCCAGCGCCTCTTCCCGCGTCTTTTCGCACATTTCCTCGAAGATCGTGATATTTCCGCCGACGATCGTCTGCAGGGATGCTCCCAAATTTCCCAAAACGCTCCGCGAGCGCACCGTCACGCCGCGCACCAGCCCAAAATTCCTGACCACGCGATATCCCGGCAAATCGAATGCCGTCGTCACCATATTGGGATTCACACCCACGTTCATTGGCTGCTCCCGCTTAAGGCGCTGTCATTGGCTTTCCGGCCAGCCGGAGAATATCACAACAGGATTCGGCAGCGAGCGGATCTGTTTCGAGGCCCGGATCTTTGCGTTACCGCCGCTACCGCGCTACCGCACTGCCCGTGGCGGGTTGGGCGCGCGCATGTTAATATGGGAATGCGTTTGTTGCTCCTGGACACCCCTTCTGATGCGGTCTACTCGGGAATCGATCAGGGCTGCAAGACCGCGTTTCTAACCCTTTTTTGGTTGCTATCCAATGACGAAAGACATTCGCAATATCGCCATCATTGCGCACGTGGACCACGGCAAGACGACGCTGGTGGACGCGATGCTGCGCCAGAGCGGGATTTTCCGCGCCAATCAAGAACTGGTGGAGCGCGTGATGGATTCCAACGATCTCGAGCGCGAACGCGGCATCACCATCCTCGCGAAGAACACCGAAATCGAATATCGCGGCACAAAAATCAATATCGTGGACACCCCGGGACACAGTGATTTCGGCGGAGAAGTGGAACGCGCGCTGCGCATGGTAGATGGCGTGCTCGTTCTGGTGGATGCCAGCGAAGGCCCCTTGCCGCAAACCCGTTACGTGCTGCAGAAGGCGCTCGCCGCAAAACTGCCGCCGATCATGGTGCTGAATAAGATTGACCGGCCGGACGCGCGTCCGGCAGCGGTGCTCGATGAAATCTACGACCTCTTCATTGATCTCGACGCCACCGAAGACCAGCTCGATTTCCCGGTGATCTACACCAATGCAAAAACCGGGGTCGCTCACCTGAAAGTCGGCGACGACTCCACCACGCTGCAGCCATTGTTCGAGCAAATCGTGAAGTCCATACCTCCGCCATCCGGCAATCCCGCTGCAACCCTGCAGATTCAGGTAACCAATCTCGATTACAGCGATTTCCTGGGACGCATCGCGATCGCGCGCGTATTTCAAGGAACACTCCAGCGCGGCACCGAAGTGGGCATCGTGAAGCTGAACGGCACCCTTCAGTCCACAAAAATTACCAAGCTCTTCACGTTTCGTGGCCTGGAGCGCGACGAGGCCGAGCAGGTGAGCGCCGGAGACATCGTCGCCATCGCCGGCGTGGAAGGCATACAGATCGGTGAGAGCATCACGGACCTCGCCAATCCCGCGCCGCTTGAACCGCTCACCATTGACGAGCCCACGCTCACGATGGTTTTCACCATCAACACATCTCCCTTTGCGGGCCGCGAAGGACAGTTCGTCACTTCCCGCGACATTCGCGCGCGCCTCGAGAAGGAGTTGCTAACCAACGTGTCGCTGCGCGTGGAAGATACCGGAACTACGGACGCCTTTCGCGTCCTGGGCCGCGGGGAATTGCAACTCGCGATCTTGATCGAAACCATGCGCCGTGAAGGCTACGAGCTCATGGTCGGCAAGCCGGAAATCGTGGTGCGCACGGAAAACGGCCGCCGCCTCGAGCCGCTCGAGCTGCTGGTCGTGGATTGTCCGGAAAATTTCATCGGCATCGTGATGGAATTGCTCGGAACGCGCCGCGGCGAAATGAAAAAAATGGTCAATCACAATTCCGGCCGCGTGCGCATGGAGTTCAGCATCCCTTCGCGCGGGCTGATTGGACTGCGCAGCCAACTCATGACGGACACGCGCGGCACCGCGCTGATTCATTCCCTGCTCGAAGGTTGGACGGAATATGCCGGCGACATGGCCATGCGTCTGACCGGCGCGCTGGTCTGCGATCGCGCCGGCGTTTCCACAGCCTACGCCGTCTGGGGCGTCCAGGAACGCGGCGAGATGTTCGTGGGCCCAGCCATCGAAGTGTACGAAGGAATGATCGTCGGCGAGAATTCGCGCGAAGACGATATGAACGTCAACATCACGCGCGAAAAGAAGCAAACCAACATGCGGTCGTCGTCAGCCGACGAAGCCATCCGGCTGGTTCCCCCGCGCGACATGACTCTCGAAAAGGCCATTGAGTTCATTGCGGACGATGAATATGTCGAGGTCACCCCGAAATCAATTCGCTTGCGCAAAAAAGTCCTGGACGCGAAGAAACGGCCGAAACGCTGGCAGGAAATCCGCGCCAGTGCGGAATCGGCTTCCTAGGGCACCTCGCACTTAGTGCTTAGTGGACTGATTCCTGTGGGTCAAAGTAAAAAGCGACCGTGCGCGCCGTGTCTCGCTGGGAGACCGAGCCGTCCTACCTCGAACTGTAAGCGCCGCGAGCGAAAACCGCGCGAATTCTGGCCGTGTCGAAATGTCCGTTAGCGGGACGGATGATTCCCACGACCGGGCAAAAGGGGGCTCGGAAGCACTTGCAATATGGTTCCAACCGGCACAATATAAGCCACTTATCGGTCGTGGTACACCGGAATCTGATTTGCGATGTATATCGCTGAGGTTCGTCCGTGGATATCGTTCGTCCAGAAGTTAAACGCAAGAAAAAGATGCGCCGCATCATGTACATAGCCGCGGCGGTGGTGCTGATTCCACTCGTGACGTATGCGCTCTCGCGGCTCAAGCCGGCTGCGCCCAGCGTTGATAGCGGCACTATCTGGACCGGCACGGTAAAGCGCGGACCAATGCTCCGCGAAGTGCGCGGCCTGGGAACCCTGGTGCCGGAAACCATCCGCCTGATTCCCGCCGCCACCGACGGCCAAGTCCAGCGACGCTATCTTCTTCCGGGCACTCCCGTGAAGGCGAACACCGTCATTTTCGACCTTGTCAATCCGCAGTTGCAGCAAGAAGAACTCGACGCTGAGTATCAATTGAAGGGCGCCCAGGCAGCCTACGATCAGACCAAGGCTCAGCTGGAAAACCAACTCATGGACAAGCGCACTCTCGCCGCCAGCGTTTCCTCGCAATATCGCACGGCGGAAATGGTGAAACAGACCAAGGAACAATTGGGCGCGAACGGCCTGGCACCCGAGCTGGACGTGAAGACCGCGCAGGTGCAAGCCGAAGAGCTGGCCAAGGAAAACGATCTGGCTCAGAAAGAAGTGGCAACATTCCAGAATTCCATCGCCGCGCAACTGGCCGTTCAGGAAGCGACCGTAAACGAAAAGCGCGCGATGTATGAACTGAAGAAAACGCAGATGGATCAACTACACATCCGTCCCGGAATTGACGGCATGTTGCAGGAACTGGATGTGGAAGTCGGCCAAAAGGTGACCATGGGCACGGTGCTCGCGCGCGTGGCGCAACCGAGCCACCTGAAAGCGCAGCTCAAAATCGCCGAGACGCAGGCGAAAGACGTCCTCATCGGCCAGCAAGCTTCGGTGGACACGCACAACGGAATCATTCCAGGTCACGTCACGCGCATTGATCCCGCCGTGGTAAATGGAACCGTCACCGTAGACGTAGGTCTTGACGGCCCGTTGCCGACCGGCGCCCGCCCGGATTTGAGCGTCGAGGGCACGGTTGAAATTGAACGTCTTACGGATGTTCTGTACGTCGAGCGCCCGGTTCACGGCGAGGCCAATAGCACCGTCGGTCTTTTTAAGTTGGTGGATGACGGCAAGGAAGCCACTCGCGTGCAGGTGCAGTTGGGCCGCTCGTCGGTGAATACGGTCGAGATTCTGAAAGGTCTGGAGGTCGGGGACAAAGTGATCCTCTCCGACATGTCGGCCTGGGACAATTACGATCGGGTGCAATTGAAGTAGCCCAGGGAACTTTTCGAGGCGCTAGGCTCGTATCAATATTCGGCAGAGAGATTCGAAGGAGCGAAGAATGAACACCACGGAACAAGGACTGATTCGCCTCGAGGGCGTAACCAAAGTTTTTTACACCGATGAAGTCGAAACGCATGCGCTGAGCGGCGTGCACTTGGAGATTAAGAACGGCGAATTTCTCTCCATTGCCGGCCCCTCGGGATGCGGCAAGTCCACACTGCTTTCGATCCTCGGCTTGCTGGATTCGCCGACCGAAGGCAACTACTGGATCAATACCCAGGCGGTGGCCAATCTGTCGCTCTCGGATCGCACCCGCATTCGCAACCGCGAGATCGGTTTCATCTTCCAGGCGTTTAATTTGATTGGCGACCTGACCGTCTTCGAGAATGTCGAGCTGCCGCTCACCTACCGCAGCATGGCCGCGGCCGAGCGCAAAAAGCGCGTGCAGGAAGTGCTCGAGCGCGTGGGCATGGCCCATCGCATGAAGCATTACCCGTCGCAGCTTTCCGGCGGTCAGCAACAGCGCGTGGCTGTGGCGCGCGCCCTGGTCGGTTCGCCGTCCATCCTCCTGGCGGACGAGCCCACCGGAAACCTCGACTCGAAAAACAGCGAGGCTGTCGTGGACTTGCTGCAACAGCTTCACCGCGAGGGCGCCACAATCTGCATGGTTACCCACGACCCGCGTTACGCCAGCATCGCGGACCGAACCATTCACCTGTTCGACGGCCGCATCGTCGAGGAAACCCTGGGCACGCGCACGGCGACCGTCTAGACGGCTTCTGAAAACCCAAATCGTCCAGCGTCGAAAATGACTATTTGGCGCCGCAGGACGGGTGTGTTTGGAGGAGTTCGGAAAAATGGAAAGCCTGATTCAAGACCTCAAATATGCAGTACGCATGCTCATAAAAAGCCCGAGCTTCACCGTTATCGCCATCTTGACCCTGGCACTGGGTATCGGCGCAAATACCGCCCTGTTTTCGGTTGTTAATGGCGTGTTGCTCAGACCACTTCCCTATACGCAACCGAACCAACTCGTTGTTCTAGCCGAAAAAACCGCAAACTTTGAAAGCTCGTCCATCTCCTATTCGAATTTTCTGGATTGGCAGCGCAGCAATTCGGGTTTCGATTCGATCGCGGCCTATCGCAGCGACGACTTCAGTATCACGGGGAATGGTGAGGCCGAGCGCGAGCGTGTGGGCATGATTTCCGCGGGGTTTTTCGAAGTTCTCGGCGTGCATCCGATTCGCGGCCGCCTTTTCAGTGCTCAAGAAGACCGCCTGGGCGGTGCGCCCGTCGCTCTCATTAGCGCCGGCCTCTGGCAGCGCAAGTTCGGCTCCGCGCCGGACATCATCGGGAAAACCACCACCATGAACGGGACCGGCTACACGGTGGTCGGCATAGTGCCTGCGAGTTTCCGGCTGGAATCCACAAATTTCGGTGTCAAGGATGTCTTCGTTCCAATTGGACAGAACAAGGATCCTCTGTTTTACAAGCGCAACGTGCGCGAAGGGACGCGCGCGCTCGGCCGTTTGAAGCCTGGCGTGACGCTTGCGGCGGCGCAGGCGGACATGGACCAGATCGCCAATAATCTGGCACAGACGTATCCCGATGCTGACAAAGGCGCAGGCATCGCCATCGTTCCACTCAAGAAGGACATTGTTGGCGACGTACAGCCGTTCTTGCTTGTCCTGCTGGGCGCGGTCGGCTTTGTCTTGCTCATCGCCTGCGTAAACGTTGCGAATCTCCAGCTTGCCCGCTCGACGACGCGCGCGCGGGAATTTGCTATTCGATCCGCTTTGGGAGCGAGCCAGTCCCGAGTGATTCGGCAGTTGCTCACAGAAAGCATTTTGCTCGGGCTGGCCGGCGGCGCTCTCGGCCTGTGGTTGGCAGCCTGGGCCACTCAGGCGGCGCTGCGCACGATACCGGAAACGCTTCCGCGAGCGCAGGACGTGGGTTTGGATGGACGCGTGCTGATTTTCACCTTGCTTGCTTCGATCGTTGCGGGCGTGATTTTTGGTCTGGCGCCCGCGCTGAAGACGGCTCGGCCCAACCTGCAAGAAACGCTGAAGGAAAGCGGCCGCGGAGCCAGCGGCGCCAAACACCGTGCGCAAGGCGTATTCGTCGTGATCGAAATGGCCATGGCGTTGGTGCTTCTGATCGGCGCCGGGCTGATGATTCGCAGCTTAGTTGACCTTTGGAGCGTGAATCCGGGGTTCAATCCGCGCGGCGTTTTGACCTTCGCGGTTGCAATGTCGCCATCGCTTGGCGCCAACGCCGCGACCAGCCGCACCGCCATCCGCCAGTTGGACGAAACACTGCAGAGCGTCCCGGGCGTAGAGGCCGTCTCCTCCACGGGCGGGGCCTTACCCATGGACGGCGACAACGAATTTCCTTTTTGGCTCGACGGTCAGCCCAAGCCTGCCAATCAAAGCGAAATGAATCAGTCGCTTTTTTACTTGTCCGGTCCCGGATACCTGAAAGCGATGGCAATTCCCCTGCACCGTGGGCGTTTTTTCACCGCGGACGATAACGAACATTCGCCTGCGGTCGTCGTGATTGATGAGAGTTTCGCGCACGAATATTTTCCGCATGAAGATCCCATCGGCAAGCGTATTCACATCGGTGTCCTTGACACCACACCTCAGATCATCGGCGTTGTCGGCCATGTGAAGCATTGGGGCCTGGACACCGACGGCGATGCCAGACATCCCATCGTCGCGCAAGCGTATATGCCCTTCATGCAGATTCCTGACCAGTTTTGGAGCGGTCCTCCTCAGACGGAGGTTGTGCTGCGGGCCGAAGGATCGCCCGCCGCAATGGTGCCGGCGATTCGCGCGGCTGTGGAAAAGTTAAATAGTGAAAATGTGATCTACGAAACCAGGACGATGGAAGCGATCGTGGCGGATTCGCTCGCGGCGCGTCGTTTCTCGATGATCTTGCTTAGCGTCTTTGCCGCGCTTGCGCTGCTGTTATCGAGCATCGGTATTTACGGAGTGATTTCGTACGTGGTGGGCCAGCGCACTCACGAGATCGGCATTCGCATGGCGCTCGGCGCGCAGCGCAACGACGTGCTGCGCCTGATGCTCGGCGAAGGCATGAGAATGGCGCTCATCGGCGTCGCCATGGGCGCCGCTGTAGCGCTGGGACTGACGCACATCATGGTTCAGATGCTCTTCGGCGTTAGCGCCACCGATCCAGCGACCTTTGCGGCCGTGGCGGTCGTTTTGAGCAGCGTCGCACTCGCCGCGTGCTATATCCCGGCGCGCCGGGCCATGCGCGTGGATCCCATAGTTGCGCTGCGGTACGAATAAACAGGAGTCCGCGATGGGAAATTGGCTGCAAGACATTCGATTCGGTCTGCGCACGTTGGCGAAAAATCCGGGTTTTACGCTCGTCGCCGTCCTGACTCTTGCGCTCGGCATCGGCGCAAATGCCGCGATTTTTTCGCTCACGGACCAAGTCCTATTACGCTTCCTTCCCGTCGCGCGCCCGCAAGAACTCGTCGTCCTGCACTCCCCGGGAAAACCTCACGGGCGGACTTGGAATGACATCCAGGGTGGACACTCCTTCTCCTATCCGATGTACAAGGATCTCCGCGATCGCAACGAGGTCTTCACGGGCCTGCTAGCTCGCTATCACCTACAAGTGAGCGTCGCCGGACACGGACAGTCCCAACTTGCCGAGGGTGAACTCGTCAGTGGGAATTATTTCCAGGTGCTGGGCGTGCGGCCCGCGCTCGGGCGAGTCCTTAGTCCGCAAGATGAAACCGCGCCGGGCGCCAATCCCGTCACAGTGCTCAGCTATGGTTACTGGACGCGTAATTTCGGCGGCGACTCGAACATCCTGAACAAGCAGCTCTCCGTGAACGGCAACTCTCTCACCGTCGTGGGTGTGGCTCGCTCGGGCTTTGCCGGCGTGCAAGTCGGCCAGGTTCCGGATCTCTTCATTCCGATTACGATGAAAGCGCAGATGACTCCGAATTGGGATGGGTTCGCCGACCGCAACGACCACTGGGTGACGATGCTCGGCCGGTTGAAGCCGGGAATATCCGCCCCCAAGGCCCAAGCCGGATTGGCTCCTCTGTACCACGCGATTTTGGAAGGCGAAGCTCCCGCGCTAAAGCTCTCGGCGAAAGACCAAGAAGAATTCCTCAATCGCAAGATGATCCTCGACACCGGATCTCACGGCCGGCCGGTCCTGCAGCATGATGCGAAACAGCCCCTGCTGGTACTCATGGCGATGGTGGGACTGGTGCTCTTAATAGCGTGTGCCAATTTAGCCGGGCTGTTGATCGCGCGCGGCGAGGGACGACAGCGCGAAATTGCGTTGCGCCTCGCACTGGGTGCTGGCCGAGGCCGGCTGGTGCGCCAATTGATGACCGAAAGCCTGCTGCTCGCAATCGCCGGCGGTGTGGCGGGTCTGGCGTTGGCTTCATGGACGCTTACGGTGATCGTCAACTCGATTCCGGAAGGCATAGGAGCGTCGGGCCTGACGGCCCAGCTTGATTATCGCGTTCTGATTTTTGCCTGTGCGGTTTCCTTGCTCACGGGTGTTTTCTTCGGACTGGCGCCCGCCATTCGGGCCACCCGCACGGACTTGCAAAGCGTGCTGAAAGACCAGGGAGCAAGCGTCTCCGCCGGAAAAGCGAACGTGCGCGTTCGCAAATCCTTGTTGGTATCGCAAATTGCGTTGACGGCTGTTTTGCTCGCCGCCGCCGGCCTGTTCGCCCATAGCCTGTTGAATTTGAAGCATCAGGACTTCGGCGTGCGTCCCGACCACGTGCTGGAGTTTTCCCTCTCGCCGGAATTGAACCGCTACACGCCTCCGCAAACCGTCTCGCTCGTGCAGCGCATACGAAAAGGCATTGAACCGCTGCCCGGAGTGCGCTCCGTCAGCGCTTCGGAAATACCGGTTCTTGCGGGCAGCAATTCGTCCAGCAACATTACAGTCGAGGGATACAACGCCCAGGAAGACGAAGACATGGACGTTGACCAGAACTCGGTGGGCCCGGACTTCCTGGCTGCCATGGGGATTCCCTTGCTGAATGGGCGGGAATTTTCCGACTCCGACACCAGCACCTCGCCCAAGGTTGCAGTCATCAACGAAGCAATGGCTCGCCGCTTTTTTGCGGGACGCAATCCCGTCGGGCGGCACTTCGGTTTCGGCGGCGTCAAGGAGGCGAAGGTGGACATAGAGATCGTAGGCGTCGCAAAGGACAGTAAGAATACCGATCTGCGCGACGAGGTTCACCCCTCCGTCTACTTGCCATATTCGCAAAGCGAGCACGCCGGAAACGCAACATTTTACGTGCGCACAAATCAGGATCCGGTGGCGCTCACCGCTGCGGTGCGCAATGTGGTTCAGGGCCTCGACAGCAATCTTCCGCTCTATGACCTGAAAACGTTGACCGCTCAGGTGGACGACATCGTGTTCACCGACCGCCTTGTAACTGTCTTTTCGCTCGGGCTCGGCTTGCTGGCTTCGCTCCTGGCGGCCGTGGGCCTCTACGGAGTGATGGCTTACGTGGTCGCGCGCCGCACGCGCGAGATCGGGATTCGCATGGCGCTCGGAGCGACGCGCGAGGGCGTAGCCTGGATGATCTTGCGCGAAATTCTTGGCATGTTGGCGGCGGGCTTGGTCGTTGGACTGGTCGTCGGTTATGCCGTCGGCCGACTGATTGAATCGCAATTGTTCGGTGTGAAAGCCAGCGACCCGTTGGTGTTCGCTATCGCTGCGGCATTACTGGCCGCCGTGGCCTTGCTGGCGGGCTGGCTGCCTTCACGTAAGGCCGCAAGCGTGGATCCGATGGTCGCACTGCGCTACGAGTGATTGCCAATATTCGTAGCAGCAGCATGGAATGGCGTGAAACTTGCGCCACCGGAGCGGCGGATCTGACCTACAGGAGTTGGTGGCATGGCTGCACTGATTCAAGATCTGAAATATGCCCTGCGGATGCTCGCAAGAAATCGCGGCTTCACGATTGTTGTAATCCTCACGCTCGCGCTCGGCATTGGTGTGAATACGGCGCTGTTCTCGGTAGCCAATGGCGTGCTGTTGGAGCCGCTGCCTTTTCGGGCGCCGAATCAGCTCGTCGCCCTGTATGAAAGCCGGGTGCGCTTCGAGCGCGCTTCGATTTCCTATCCCAATTTCCTCGATTGGCAGAGAGAGAACCACACCTTCAGCGCGATGGCCGGGTTTCGCCAGGATGATTTCAATCTCACGGGCGTCGGCGAAGCCGAACATATCCGCGGCGAAATGGTGTCGGCCGATTTCTTTTCGGTTTTGGGGGTGACCCCGGCAGCGGGCCGTTTCTTCACTACTGACGAAGACCGCATCGGCGGCGCGCCCGTGGCGCTGATCAGTGCAGGTTTGTGGAAGCGTAAATTCAGCGCGGCGCATGACGCCATCGGCCAGCGCATCGTTTTGAACGGCACGGACTACACGATCGTTGGAGTGCTTCCGGCTAGCTTTCATCTGCGGCTTCAGAGCTCTCCTGAAAATAGCGATGTTTATGTGCCCATTGGCCAGTGGACCGATGTCATCTTCCACGATCGCTCGGCTGGCTTGGGCATGAAGGCGATTGGCAGGCTTAAGCAGGGTGTGACGTTGGCTCAGGCTCGCGCAGACATGGACGCCATTGCCAACCAACTCGCCGAGGCCTATCCCGTGGCGGACAAAGACTCGGGCATCACGTTGATCTCGCTCAAGGAAAGCATGGTCGGCGACATTCAGCCTTTTCTTTTGGTGCTGCTCTGCGCGGTGGGCTTCGTCTTGTTAATCGCCTGCGTCAACGTCGCCAATCTGGTGCTTGCTCGGTCCACGGTCCGCGCCCGGGAATTCGCCATTCGTTCCGCTCTGGGAGCGAGTCCGGGTCGGGTGCTGCGCCAACTTCTGACCGAAAGCACACTTCTCGCCTTGGCAGGCGGCGCGCTGGGATTATTGCTGGCTTCGTGGGCCATGCCGGGAATTCTAACGCTCCTTTCGGACACGCTTCCCCGCGCGCAAGAAGTGCGGCTCGATGGCCGCGTGCTTTTCTTTACCCTGGTGATTTCGCTGCTTTCGGGAATTCTCTTCGGGTTCGCACCGGCATTGAGAGCCTCGCGACCCGATCTGCAAAACACCTTGAAAGAGGGTGGCCGGGGCGCGAGCGCCCCACGTCATCCTGCGCAGGGCATTTTTGTCGCCACGGAAATGGCCATGGCCGTCGTGCTTTTAATCGGAGCGGGGCTGATGCTGCGGAGCTTATCGCGCCTCTGGAGCGTCAACCCCGGTTTCGATCCGCGCCATGTGCTGATGTTCTACGTAGCGCTTCCGCCTGCGATGGACAGCGCAACCCCGGCATCCGTCCAGGCGTCGCTGCTTCAGTTGCATGACAAGCTTGCCGCGATCCCGCGTGTTCAATCCGTGTCCCTGCTGCGAGGTGCACTACCGATGTGGGACGACTCCGAGGATCCATTCTGGATCCCGGGGCGTCCGAAGCCGCAAAGTGACAACGACAAGAATTGGTCCATCTGGTCCGAAGTCGAGCCCGATTACCTCAGCGTGATGGGCATCCCGCTGGTGCGCGGGCGTTTCTTTACAGCGGGGGACACCGAAAGCACGCCGCGCGTTGTGGTCGTAGACGAAGATTTCGCCGCGAAATACTTCCCCGGCGAAGACCCCATCGGAAAAGTCATCGTGGACGACTATGTCGGTCCGGCCACAATTGTGGGCGTTGTAGGCCACGTGAAGCAATGGGGTTTGGACGACAAAGAGGCGATGCACGCGGAGTTTTATCTTCCCTTTAGGCAGATTCCGGACAAGTACATGTCGCGCGCGAGCCGCAGCACTACGGTGGTCCTGCGCACAGCCGGAGCGCCGCTGGCTCTGGCCTATCGCATTCGCCGCGACATTCAGCAGATGAACAGCGAAGAAGTGATGTTCAGCCCGAAGACGATGGACGATATCGTTTACAACCAATCCGTCTCGGCGCAGCGCTTCTCGATGATTCTGTTGGGCGTGTTCGCTGGTGTGGCGTTGCTGCTTGCCAGCGTCGGTATTTATGGCGTGGTTTCTTATAGCGTCGCTCAGCGGACGCACGAAATCGGCATTCGTATCGCGCTCGGAGCGGGGCAGGGCGACGTGCTGCGCTGGGTCCTCGGCGAAGGAGCACGCATGGCGCTGCTCGGTGTGGCCATCGGAATCGCGGCGGCGCTCGCGCTCACGCGTCTGATGGCGAATTTGCTTTACGGCGTAAGCGCCACCGATCCCGTCACTTTTCTCGGCGTGGCAATTCTATTGACGCTCGTCGCGGTCGCGGCCTGTTGCATTCCCGCGCGGCGTGCTATGCGCGTGGACCCGATTGTGGCCCTGCGTTACGAGTAATCAGGAAAATCCGCATTCGCAAATCACGGAGCTAAAAATGGAAACTCTGCTGCAGGACATTCGTTACGGCATCCGTATGCTGGCGAAAAATCCCGGATTCATGATTGTCGCGATCATCACGCTGGCTCTCGGCATCGGCGTGAACACCGCCATCTTCAGCATGGTGGATGCCTTCCTCCTACGACCGTTGCCGGTCGCAGATCCCGCGCAAATAACGGTCCTGGCGTATCAGCAACAGCACGGCAGGATGCAACCGCAGTTTTCCGTCGCGGACTATCGCGACATCCGAAATCAGATGTCCGGCGTATTTTCCGACGTGTTTGCCTACCAATTCGGAATGGACGGTTTGAGCGTGGACGGCAAAGCCGACCGCATCATGACCAATTACGTGACGGGGAATTTTTTCTCCGCTCTCGGAATCAAGCCAGTCTTGGGCCGCTTCATCCTGCCGTCCGAGGGAGATGTTCCTGGCGCCGATCCTGTGATGGTTCTGTCTTATTCGTATTGGCAAACGCACTTCGGCGGTGATCCAAAAATCGTTGGGCGGAAGGTTAC
The DNA here is from genome assembly GCA_963795005.1 of uncultured Acidobacteriota bacterium. Classification (GTDB taxonomy): domain Bacteria; phylum Acidobacteriota; class Terriglobia; order Acidiferrales; family UBA7541; genus Palsa-295. Next base: position 374,724 of record CAWCGE010000032.1, read on the forward strand.
CGTGGACGGCCATCCGGTCACGATCATTGGAGTTGCTCCGAAGGGTTTTGTGGGTGTGTATCCAATCATAAGCGCCCAGGGCTATCTGCCGCTGGGCATGCTTCCGATCGAAGGCGTGCCCGGCGACTTCATGACCAATCGTCAGATTCGCAGTCTGCCGGTCCTCGCTCGCCTTCGGCCCGCGGCCACGCTCGCCCAGGCGCAAGCTGCTCTGGCGGTCCTTTCGCAGCGTTTGTCGCAGGACCATCCCGATGCCGACAAAGATCTGAACGTCCAAGCTTTTCCTGAGCTGCGCGCACGTCCCAACCCCGATCCGAACAATACCGTACTCGCTGTTGGTGGACTCTTTCTCGGGCTCGCAGCGATGGTGCTGCTGCTCGCCTGCGTAAACGTCGCAAATATTCTTCTAGTGCGTGCTACCGTGCGCGAACGCGAAATGGCCATCCGCGCCGCCCTGGGTGCTGCGCGAATCCGTTTGATCCGGCAACTGCTGACGGAAAGCATCGTGCTGGCTCTGCTCGGAGGAGTGGCCGGAATTCTTCTCGGCTTCTGGGGAAGCGCTGCGCTGGCATCCGTCAACATTCAAACGGACCTGCCCATAAATTTTGATTTCGGTTTCGACTGGCGCGTGTTTGCCTATGCCACTGCGGCCGCCCTAGTCACCGGCATCGTCGTCGGTATCGTGCCGGCCATCCGCGCCTCGCGCGGAAATCTCAGCGCGATTCTGCACGAAGGTGGCCGCGGCGTGGTAGGAGGCAAGAACCGGCTGCGGACTACGCTGGTAGTGGCGCAGGTAGCTAGTTCGCTGATGCTGCTGATCATCGCGGGCCTCTTTACACGCAGCCTGAGCGAAGCGCAGCGCACCAATCTGGGATTCGACCCCAGCCGCGTCCTGAATGTAGGCATGGACCCCAACGAGATTGGCTACAACCAGGCGCAAACTCTTGATTTTTATAAGAATCTCTTGGCTCGCGTGCGGACCCTGCCGGGGGTTGTATCGGCCTCCGTCGCAGGCGCTACCCCGATGGGCTACTACAATAATGGCGATAGCCTTTTGATCGAAGGATATCAGCCGCCCCCAGGGCAGCCCGCGCCGTCTTCCCTGTACGCCACGATTTCAGGTGATTATTTTCGGACCATGGGAATCTCCATGCTTCGCGGACGGAGCTTCACGGAGGCCGATGATCAGAATGCCCAATACGTTGCGATCATCAGCGACGAAATGGCCAAGAAGTTTTGGCCCAACACCGATCCGATCGGCCATCAATTCAAAATGGCCACCGACGACAAGCATTCGATTTTCGTCGTGGGCGTCGCCGCAGACGCTCGCTTCCAGGGAGTCACTGGCCAGATCAACCCGACGTTCTATATTCCATTCGCGCAGCATCAGGTGGGAAACTCGCTCCAATTTCTGCAACTTCGTACCGCGGGTGCCACGGAAACGATGATCCCGGAAATCGAGCGTGTGATTGAGTCGCTTGCGCCGCAGCTTCCATTGTTCGACGTGCAGACCATGAACCAGGCGCTCAACACTCTCAACGGAATGTTGTTTTACAAGATCGGTGCCGTGCTAGCAGCCGTGCTGGGCGGACTCGGTCTGGTTCTTGCGATTGTCGGCGTATACGGAGTGGTTTCCTATGCGGCGAGCCAGAAAACACACGAAATTGGAGTGCGCATGGCCCTGGGCGCGCAGCCATGGGACATTCTGAAAATGATCTTCCGGGAAGGGTTTTTGATTGTCGCCATCGGCCTCGTCGTAGGCATCGCCGGTGCGCTCGCGGTAGGTCGCGTCGTCGCAAGTTTCCTCACCGTCAGCGCTCGAGATCCAATCACTTTTGTGGTCGTCACGGGAGTGCTCACCCTCGTCGCGCTCGCTGCCTGCTTCGTTCCGGCCCGGCGCGCTATGCGTGTGGATCCCATGGTAGCGCTGCGCTACGAGTGAGATCTTGAAGTTCGCAGAATGTTGAATACGCTGCGGCGGAACTGCGAACTGAGTTCTTGGCAACGCGAAAGACGGTTCGCAAACCGCAAGTCATAAATCAAGTGGCGCACCACGGGGAGATTCACATATGGAAACGTTTTTGCAGGACGTGAAGTACGGCATCCGCATGCTCTTCAAGAATGCGGGCTTCACCGCGATCGCCATCCTGACTCTGGCGCTGGGCATCGGCGCGAACACCGCCATCTTCTCGGTCGTCAATGCTGAAATTCTCCGTCCGCTGCCTTTTCGCGATCCCGCCCAGCTGGTCCACGTGGCCGCTTCCAACTCCAGAACCCACATCGCGAATGGCGCAATTTCCTATCCAGATTTTGCCGACTGGCGCGCTCAAAACCACGTGTTCCAGGATATGGCGGCATATACGGACGCCAGCTTCGCTCTCACGGGCATCGAACAACCTGCGCATCTGGAGGCCGCCACCGTTTCCGCCGGCCTATTCAATCTTCTCGGAGGCGCAGCGGAATTGGGCCGCACGTTTCTTCCCGAGGAAGATGAACCGCACCATCACGCCGTGATTCTCAGCGATCACCTCTGGAAAGAGCGCTTTGCCGGCGATCCGCACATCATCGGGCGTGTCATTACGCTCGATAACAGCGGTTATACGGTCGTCGGCGTGATGCCCGCCGGTTTTCAGTATCCGCTGCAACGCGCACCCGTCGAGTTGTGGTCCACCTTCGGTCCCATGCTTGAATCCACGCCCAGCTCGCCTTCGTTGGCGCAGCAGCGTAGCGCGCATTTCGTGCGAGCCATCGCGCGAATGAAGTCGGGCGTCACTCTCGCGGAAGCGCAAGCCAACCTGGACGTCATCACTGCCTCCTTGGCCAGGCAATATCCAGACAGCAATCGATATTTCGGCGCGCGTTTGACCTCCGAACAGCAGCAGATGACTCAGGACATCCGTCCAGCGCTCTTCGTCATGATGGTTGCTGTGGGTTTCGTGCTGCTAATTGCCTGTGTCAACGTCGCGAATCTATTGCTCGCGCGCGCCACCGCACGCACCCGCGAAATCGCCATCCGCACAGCGCTCGGCGCGGGACGCAAGCGCGTCGTCCGCCAGCTTCTTACCGAAGCCTTTCTTCTCGTGTTGCTGGCTGGCTCACTCGGGTTGCTACTGGCTGGCTGGGGCGGCGATCTGCTGGTGCGCCTCAGCCCGGACAATTTCCCGCGCATCGCGCCAATTCGAATGGACGGTTGGGTCCTGGCTTTTACCCTGGGACTATCCCTGGCCACAGGAATACTCTTCGGGCTCGCGCCGGCGCTGCAAGTCTCGCACGACAATATCGTGGATGCTCTGAAAGAAGGCGCGCTCAGCACTACTGCCAGCCGCGGGCGTCATTCGCTGCGCAGCGCGCTGGTTATCGTGGAGATGGCTCTGGCGCTGGTTCTTCTGGTGGGCAGCGGGCTTCTGATTCGCAGTCTGCTGCGTCTGCAAGAGGTCAATCCGGGATTCGACCCGCACAACGTCATGACTTCCGACGTGGACTTGCCGGATGCAACCTACCCGGACCCCCGAAAAGTTCAGTTCTTTCGCGAGATGATCCCGCAACTCCAGATGCTGCCCGGCGTGCAGTCGGCTGCGGCCATTTACCCGCTGCCGATGGGCGGCGAAGAAATCAGTACCGGTTTTCAGATTGATGGACGCCCGCTGGCTCCGAGCGAGGAGCCGCACACCTCTCTGCGCACGATCACGCCGGATTATTTCGCCACCATGCGGATTCCCATTTTGCAGGGGCGCGATTTTTCCGCGCAGGATGATGTCGCTTCCACGCCGGTGGTCATCATCAATGAAGCGCTGGCGCGGCAATTCTTTCCGGACGAAAATCCCATTGGAAAACACATCAAGCCCGAGATTGCCAGTACTACGCCGGAGCCACTGCTGCGCGAAATCGTCGGCGTCGTGGGCAACGTGAAATTCCGCAATTTGAGCCGCGATTGGGCGCCAGAATCGTACGTCCCGTACGCGCAAATTTCCTTCGGATCCATGGCCCTCGTGGTACGCACCTCGCAGGAGCCGCACAGTCTCGCCAAGCCCATCGCCGAAGCGGTTCGCTCGTTCGACAAGGATTTGCCTGCCTATGCTCCCAAGACCATCGAAGAATACATAAGCGGCACGATCGCCGCGCCCCGTTTCAACACCTTTCTGTTGGGAATTTTTGCCGCTTTGGCGATGCTTCTCACGGCCGTCGGTTTGTACGGCGTCATCTCGTACTCGGTGGCGCAGCGGACCCACGAGATCGGCATCCGCATGGCGCTGGGCGCGCAACCTCGGGACATGATGCAGCTCGTTGTGCGCCAAGGCTTACAACTGGCGGTGGTTGGGGTCAGCATCGGTCTGCTCGCTGCGTTCGCGCTGACGCATTTTCTCGCCAGCCTCCTGTTTGGAGTCACCGCCACGGACCCAGTGTCGTTCTTAGCGGTCGTCGCGCTGCTGTTTGCTGTTGTCGTGCTGGCCTGCTACGTCCCCGCGCGCCGCGCCATGAGGGTCGATCCCATGGTGGCGCTTCGCTATGAGTAAGCGGTCTCCTGCGCGCCAACTCGCCCCTCAGCTAGGCCGGGATGACACTGTTCGAAATCGCAACAATCATTCCCGCAACTGGTCAGGCAAGCCTGTTGAACAGACGTATGATCTCTTTAATGCATTGCAAATAAACATCTTAGATTAGTCCACGCCTGGAATTCCACCTGCCCATATTCGGGAGGCTCCTGAACAGCTCCACCGGCCACGCTAAAGCTCAAAGGGGCTCAACTAATGCCGACCATGGCTCTTGAATTCACCAGCGAACTCGCCGCGACCCAGCCACGGGTGCTCATCGCCGATGACCAACCGGACGTGCTCGAAGCCCTGCGGCTGCTCCTCAAGGGACACGGCTACGTGACCGAAGCCGTGACGTCGCCCGCCGCCTTGTTTGACGCCCTAACTGAAAAGGAATTCGATCTGATCCTGATGGATCTGAATTATGCGCGCGACACCACCTCGGGTCGCGAGGGCCTCGACCTGCTCGCCCGTCTGAAAGCGGCCGAAAACGCGCCTCCCATAGTGGTGATGACCGGATGGGCTACCGTTGGCCTGGCCGTCGAAGCCATGCAACAGGGCATCGGCGATTTCGTCGAAAAACCCTGGGTGAATTCGCGCCTGCTCGAAATTCTACAGAAACAGCTCCAGATCGGACGAGACCGCCGCGAAGCGCGGCAGCAAGCGGCTGCGAGCACTCGCGCGCGCGATCGCGAGATCGAGGAAGCGCGCTCCATCCAGCAAGGATTTCTGCCCAAGGAAATTCCGCAGTTGCAGGGATACGAAATTGCCGGCGCCTGGCAACCCGCGCGCGTCGTCGGCGGCGATTACTACGATGTGCTGCCGTTCGGGCGAGACACTTTGGGAGTCTGCATCGCCGACGTGGCCGGCAAGGGCCTGCCCGCCGCCTTGCTGATGTCGAACCTGCAGGCCGCCTTCCGCGGATTTGCCTCGCCGACGATGTCCCCGGAAACTCTTTGCGACAAGCTCAATTCGCTCATTTGCCGCAATATCGCAAGCGATCGCTTCATCACCTTTTTTTACGCGCAGCTCGACGGATCAGCGCGGCGATTGCGTTACTCCAACGCTGGCCATAACGCTCCGATCGTCCAGCACAGGGACGGCACGCATGACCGTCTGCGCGAGGGCGGCGGCATTCTCGGCGTATTCCCCGTCCAGGCGTTTGACATGGGCGCGTACGACCTCATCCCCGGTGATCGCGTGCTGTTGTTCACCGACGGTGTGACCGAAGCTTGCAGTCCCGAAGGCGAGGAATTCGGCGACGCGCGCTTGCTGCAGGTGCTTGAAGAAAACCGCGAACTATCCGCGGAGAATTTGCAAAGGAAGATACTGAGTGTGGTCGGTGAATTCTGCCGCGGCCACTGGCACGATGACGCGACGCTCATCGCCATCGCCGTAGCGTAATCAGCGGGGCCTGGCGAAGGAACGGAATGGAAATGGAATCGCTACTCCAAGATGTTCGCTTCGGCGTCCAGACGCTTTTGAAGAACCGCGGATTCACCGCCGTTGCGATTCTCACGCTCGCGCTCGGCATCGGCGCAAACATAGCCATTTTCAGCGTCGTTTACGCCGTTCTTTTGCGCCCGCTACCGTTTCCGCATGCCGAGAGGCTCGTGATCCTTGGGCCAAACGAAGATGGTGACGCTGCGGTAACTGGGTTGCTCATGGCCGTGACGCTGCTGGGATGTTACGTTCCGGCGCGCCGCGCGATGCGCGTGGATCCCATGGTTGCGCTGAGGTACGAATGATCTGGCAAATACCGCGTTCGGAATGGAAACCGGAGAGCACACGGCAAGTCAGCAGCTCAGGTGGCAGGCGCCGACAGATCGTTCAGGGCGAGAAAATGAAATGAGAGCGCTACTTCAGGACGTCCAATATGGGCTGCGGATTCTGAGGAAAAATCCCGGCTTCGCCGCCATCGCAGTGCTCACGCTCGCGCTGGGCATCGGTGGAAACGCCACCGTATTCAGTTGGATCCGCGCAGTTCTGTTAAATCCCCTCCCCGGGGTCGAACCACTCCGGGCAGTGGGTCGCCGTCGAAACGGTGATGCCCAGTGGCGAATACCACACCAGTTCGTATCCGGACTACCGCGACTTTCGCGATCAGAGCCATGTGTTTTCCTCGATGATTGGGTTCGAGCTGGTGGGCGTGGACATGAGTATTCGCAACCAGGCGCCGCCCGAGCGCGTCTGGGGGCTCATCACCACGGAGAACTATTTCGACGCGCTTGGCGTGCAACCCGCCATGGGCCACAGTTTTCATGCGGAGCCGAACCAGGCGCTAAATTCCGATCCTTACATCGTTCTTGGCCACGGCTTGTGGCAGCGGCTCTTCGGTTCCGATCGGAATGTTGTAGGTCGCACGGTTCACGTCAACGGCCACTCTTTCACGGTCATCGGCGTTGCGCCGCGGAACTTTTTCGGAACGATCGCGGGCGTTGACGCCCAATATTTCGTACCGATGATGATGCAGCCGGTAATACTTCCCGGCGAGGATCTCGAACAGCGCGCGCCGACCTTCGTGCACATCATGGGCCGGCTCCGCCCGGACGCCACGATCGCGCAGGCCCAGGCGGAAATGAGCGCGATCGCCGCGCATTTGGAAAAGGAATATCCCAATCCCAACACCGCCAACGGCGTGGGCGTTTACCTGGCGCCGTTTTGGAAGGCGCATTACGGCGTGCAGGATTTTCTGCGCAGCGTGCTCGCATTCTTGATGATCGTTGCGATGCTCGTGCTGCTGATCGCCTGCGTGAACGTGGCCAATCTGCTGCTCGCTCGAGCCACGGTTCGCGAAAAAGAGATGGCCGTACGCGCGGCGCTCGGCGCTGGTTCGGGCCGCTTGATACGCCAGTTACTTGTGGAAAGCCTGCTCCTGGCTTTCGCCGGCGGCGTGGGTGGAATTTTTCTCGCACTTTGGGGCGTCAATCTGCTGGCGGTATTTTTGCCGCCGGTGCATTTGCCGGTTGCCGTCGCAGCGAACGTTGACGCCTCCGTCCTGGCTTTCACGCTGATCCTTTCCCTGGTTACCGGGCTGGTGTTCGGGCTGGTTCCCGCTTGGCAGATCTCGCGCGCTAACTTGAACGAATCGCTGAAGACCGCAGCGCGCACAACCAGCTCGGGCGGCGGGGGCTACCGCCTGCGCGATATTCTGGTGGTCTCGGAAATGGTGCTTGCCACGGTGCTGCTGGTGGCGGCGGGGCTCTTGCTGCGCAGCTTGCACAAGGCCGAAGCAACAGGCCCGGGATTCAACACCAATGACGTGACGCTCGCGGCTTTCGATCTGCGCGGCAGCGGCTATACCGATGACCGCGCCGTCGAATTTTACGATCACCTGCTCGGACAGCTTCGCGCGAATCCCGCGGTCGAGTCCGTCAGCCTGGAACGTTTTGTCCCACTCTGGTTCACGGGTCGCGGCTACTCGACTGCCAGAATCGAAAATTACACGCCCCAGCCCAATGAGGACATGGGCATAGATTTTAACGTCGTGGGCCCGGACTATTTCCACGTCGCGCAGATTCCGCTCATTTCCGGCCGGGACTTCTCGGAGCAGGATCGCGACGGCGCGCCGAAAGTGGTGATCGTCAATCAGACGATGGCCAATCGGTTCTGGCCGGCCCAGGACGCGACTGGACATCGTGTGCACATATGGGGAGACTGGCGCACGGTCGTGGGCGTCGTTCGCGACATCAAGTACCACCGCATGAACGAGCCGCCGGAATCATTCATCTATATCCCGCAATTGCAGGCCGACGGCACCGACGCCAATATTTTGGTGCGCTCGCAACTGCCCCCCGCAGCGGTGATCGGCTTCGTGCGGTCCGCCGCAAAGGCTCTCGACTCGAAAGTGCAGCCGCTGGAGACAGACAGCCTCGACGGCCTGCTGAAAACCTCCATGTTCGCAAACCGCACCGCGGCTTCGCTGGCTTCCGTACTCGGCATTCTGGGAACGCTGCTTGCAGCGCTCGGAATTTACGGCGTCTTGTCTTACAGCGTGAGCCAGCGAACTCGTGAGATCGGGATTCGTGTGGCGCTGGGCGCCCAGCGTAAACATGTCCTGGGACTTGTGGTGGGTCATGGGCTGCGCCTCGCACTTTTGGGCGTTGCAGTCGGCGCACTAGCCGCGTCGGCAGTCACCCGCGGGATGGGCAGCCTGCTTTTCAGCGTAAGCGCTACCGACCCGCTCACTTTCGGCATCGTGGTGTTCTTGGTCGCCGCCGTAGCAGCGCTGGCGGCATACATTCCAGCGCGCCGGGCGATGCGCGTGGACCCCATGGTCGCCTTGAGGTACGAGTGATCTCTACAGCGTGCGCATGGAAGATTGGAGCGGGTAGCGGCGCGAGCGACTCGTGCAGCTGGTCCGGAATCGCCGAAGGCGAGAAAGTAAGATGAGAGCTCTCCTCCAAGACGTTCAATACGGATTGCGAATTCTGAGAAAGAATCCTGGATTCGCCGCCGTCGCGGTCATCACCCTGGCGCTCGGCATCGGCGCGAATACGGCGATCTTCAGCGTGATTGATGCCGTACTGCTGCGCCCGCTGCCCTATCCGAAAGCGGAACAGATCGTTCGCGTATGGGAACAGGCCGCCGATGGTCACCGAATAGATCTGGCCGATCCGAACTTCGAAGACTTTCACGACCAGAACAGTACGTTCGCGGGCCTTGCAGAATATGCGTGGGGCCCCGCGTCAGTCTCCGGCGGCAGCGAGCCAGTGCGGGTGAATGTCGCCGAAGTTTCCCGGGATTTCTTCGATGTCCTCGGCGCTCACCCATTCGTGGGACGGTCCTTTGCGCCGGATGAGCTGCATCTGCACGCCGCTCCGACGATGATCGTGAGTTACAAGTACTGGCGCGAATATCTCGGTTCGTCGCCGGACCCCTCGCGCCTCCATTTGTCCATGGACGGTAAGGATTTTTCGGTGATTGGCGTGATGCCGCGCGAATTTGATTTTCCGTCTGGTGTGGCTGCATGGTTCCCACGCGAGCTGGACGAAATGCTTCCCAGCCGAACCGCGCATAATTGGTCAGCCATCGGACGAGTGCGGGATGGCTTCACGGTCGCGCAGGCTCGGGGCGACCTGGACGCGATCGCACAGCGCATCCGGCAGCAATACGGAAGGGACGTTAGCCTCGCGGACGCGGCAGTTGTGCCGCTTGCAGACGCGATGGTAGGGGACGTTCGCACAGCGCTCCTGACGTTGTTTGGCGCGGTGACATTGCTGCTCCTGGTGGCATGCAGCAACGTTGCGGGATTGCTATTGGCTCGTACCGCTGCTCGCTCGAGGGAATTCGCGGTGCGCGCCGCTCTGGGGGCCGGTCGCGGCAGACTTATCCGTCAGTTTTTGGCGGAATCGGCCGTTCTGGCTTTCGCGGGGGCGGCGCTGGGGGTACTCGTCGCAATTTGGATCGTCCAGTTGCTCCCTGCAATCCTCCCCGCCAGCGTTCCGCGCAGCGAAGGAATAAAGATGAGCGGGCCGATTCTCGCTTTCACGCTTGTGACCGCCGTAGCGGTTGCGCTGGGACTTGGCTTATTCGGCGCCTGGCGAGCGAGCGCCGCGAACCTCCAGGACACACTAAGCGCGGGTTCGCGCGGTGGCGGCGAGACGAGCGCCAGCCTGCGCCTGCGCAGTGTGCTGGTGGTTGTGGAAATTGCGGCGACGCTTGTGATCCTGGCCGGTGCGGGGCTTCTCGGGCGCAGCTTTTTGCGCTTGATCTCCGTAAATCCCGGATTGCGCGAAGAGCACCTGATGCTTCTGGAGTTTTCGCCTCCGAACGCCCAGGACTTCGCGTGGGGTGCGGCGAGTGCGGCGAAGGTTCGGCAGATCCATTTTGTGGATGACGTGCTCTCGCGCCTGCGTGCGGTTCCCGGCGTCGAAGCAGTCGGGTTCACTGGTTCGGTTCCCGTAACGAGCGGCTGCGCGCCCGGCCAGTTCCTAATTCTCCATGGGCAAAAACCGCCGGAAAGTTTAGACGCCTGGGAACACATCGGCCAGAACCCCGAGCATACGGGGACTGCCGATTATTGCGTGGCGAGCGTGGGATATTTCAAGACCGCGGGAATTCCGCTCTTGCAGGGACGCCTGTTCGATGAGCGGGACGGTGCCGACGCGTCCAACGTCGCCGTGATCAGCGAAACTCTGGCACGCGGCCGGTGGCCCAATCAGAATCCCCTGGGGCAGGTGGTCGAGTTCGGTAACATGGATGGAAATCTCAAGCCGTTGACGATTGTTGGAGTCGTGCGCGATGTTCGCGTCGAGGGGCTGGATCATGCTCCAACTCCGATCATCTACGTAAATTACGAGCAGCGCGGCTTGAACGGTCAGGACACTTGGACCGTGCTTGTTCGCAGCGCGGCGTCCCCTGGCGCCATCGCGTCCGCCGCCCGAGAAATCTTCCACGATGTCGATCCGAACGTCCCGGTGCAATTTTCGACGTTTGCCGACGCGCTCGGCGGCTGGCTGGCCGACCGGCGATTTCTGCTTCTCTTAGTTGGAATCTTCGCAGCGACGGCATTGACGCTTGCCGCGGTCGGCCTCTACGGGATCGTGGCTTATTCTGTTACGCGCCGGACGCAGGAAATCGGCATCCGCGCAGCACTGGGCGCGCGGCCGATAGACGTTCTGCGCATGGTACTGACTGAGGGTGCACAACTTGCCGGCACTGGAGTCGTGATCGGTCTCGCGCTCTGTTTTGCGCTGACGCGGCTCCTCTCCAGCCTGCTTTTTGGCATCACCGCTGCCGATCCGGTTACGTTGGTCGGGGTGTGCGCGATACTCATGGCGGTAGCGCTGCTGGCGTGTTACTTCCCCGCGCGCCGTGCGATGCGCGTGGACCCCATAGTCGCGCTGCGGTATGAATGACGCTTACGGCGAAATTTGAATGGGCGAGAGAAGGTGCCAGCCGCACATCGTGGGTTACAGGGAGATAAAAAGTGATCAAGCTGATTGACGTCGAGAAATTTTACGAATCCGGCGCGGGAAAGACCTGGGTGCTCCGCCGCATCAATCTGGAAATCCGCGAAGGCGATTTCATCACGGTCATGGGCCCCTCGGGCGCCGGCAAATCCACGCTCATGGGCATCATCGGAATGCTCGATGGCGCCTGGAAAGGCGAATATCATTTGCTCGATAACGCGGTGCACAAACTGGACAACCGCCGCCGCGTCGAACTACACAAGAAGTATATCGGCTTCGTTTTCCAGCAATATCACCTGCTCGATAATCTTACCGTTGCGGAAAATCTCGACCTGCCGCTTTCTTACCGCGACATCAAGAAAATCGAGCGCGAAGGCATGGTTGCTGACATCCTGGATCGTTTTCAGATCGTCGGGAAAAAAGCCCTGTTTCCCAATCAGCTCTCCGGCGGCCAGCAGCAGCTCGTCGCCGTCGCCCGTGCCGTGATTGGCAAGCCGAAATTGATCCTCGCCGATGAGCCCACCGGCAGCCTGCATTCCAGCCAGGGGAAAATGATCATGGACCTGCTGAAGAAGCTGAACGACAACGGAACTACCATCATTCAGGTGACGCACAACGACGCCTGGGCCGCCTACGGCAATCGCATCATCCAGCTCGCAGACGGCTGGATCGTAGATGGGCAGACCGTGGCGGGCGGAGCAGCCGCCGTCAGCCTCTGATTGCACGCGTCAGCCGCCGGAAAGAGGAGGAATCATTGTCCCAGCTGCTTCAAGATATTCGCTACGGCGTTCGCATGATGGCGAAAAATCCAGGCTTCACATTTTTTGTCGTTGCGGCGCTCGCCCTCGGCATCGCCGCGAATACCGCTATCTTCACTATTGCCGACGCAGTGTTGATTCGCCCGCTGCCCTACCGCGACGCCAGTCGCCTCGTGATGGTCTGGGAGGACGCTTCCTCGTACGGGTTTCCCCATGACACACCCGCGCCGGGAAATTTCGCAGATTGGAAAGCGCGCAACCAGGTGTTTGAAGACATGGCCGCGGTGGCTTTCAGCCGTTCATTCAACCTCACGGGCGAAGGCAATCCCGAGGAAATTCCCGGAAATTACGTCACCGCGAATCTTTTTTCTGTCCTCGGCGCTCGCCCTGTCCTCGGCCGCGACTTTCGCGCCTCGGATGACGTTCCCGGCGCCCCGCACGTCGTGATTTTGAGCCAAGGACTTTTCCTCCGCAGATTCGGCGGCGATCCCCACACCATTGGCAAGCAAATCTGGCTCAATTACGAAAAATGCGACGTGATTGGGGTGATGCCGCGCGGCTTCCAATTCCCGGACCGCGATCCTCAGCTTTGGGTTCCGGCTCAATTCACAAAAGCGCAACTGGCCAACCACGGGAATCATCACCTTCAGGTGGTAGCCCGGCTCAAACCCAGCGTGTCTCTCAAGCTCGCGAATGCAAATCTGGCCGCTATCGCAAAGCAGCTTGAGCAAGAACATCCTTCTGAGAATGCGAAAGTCGGCGCATATGCCGTTCCACTACGGGACGAGCTTGCGGGGAAGATGCGTCCTGCCATCCTCGTCTTGATCGGGGCGGTTTGCTTCGTGCTTCTGATCGCCTGTGCAAACGTAGCCAACTTGCTGCTTGCACGCGCTTCCGGCAGGCGGCGCGAGCTTGGCTTGCGCCTGACTCTCGGCGCCACCCGCTGGCGAATCACTCGACAGCTCTTGACCGAAAGCTTCTTGCTCGCAGCGCTTGCGGGATCCGTGGGCCTGTTCCTTTCGACGTTCGGAACTCAGCTGCTGGTGAGCTTGATCCCGGAAGGCATCGCCCCGATCAGCGCATCCGGCGTCGATCGGCATGTCCTCGCTGTCACGCTCGTAATTTCCGTCGTCAGCGGAATACTGTTTGGCATTATTCCCGCGCTCAAGGTCTCACAATTGGATCTGGCCGCATCTTTCAATCAGGGTGGACGCAGCGGCATTGGGTCCGGCAGCCGCCTCCGCGATGCTCTGGTAGTTTCCGAAGTAGCGCTCGCCATCGTGCTGCTTGCGGGAGCGGCACTGATGGTGCGAAGTTTTGAAAACCTGTTCCATGTGGACCCGGGTTTTCGCCCCGATCATGTTCTAGTCGTTCGCACTCCCCTGCCGCGCCAGAAATACGAAGCGTTTGCACCGCGCGCCGCTTTCTATAGCCAGGTGCTCGCGCGCGCCGCAAGCCTGCCTGGCGTCGTTGCCGCCGGCTACACCACGTGGGTTCCGTTCACCAATTCTGGAGGAGCTACGGGCATTACCGTCGAAGGCCGGCCGCAGCCCGCTTCCGGCCAAATGCCGATTCCGAACTGCCGCATCATAAGCGACGATTACATTCGCGCCCTGGGCATGAAGCTCATTGACGGGCGCGTCCTGGACCAGCGCGACGGAACCGGCGTCCCGCCCGTCGCCTTGATTAACCAGACGATGGCGCGAAATCTGTGGCCCGCACAAAGCCCCATCGGAAAGCGCTTCAAGGTTGGCGGCTACCAAGCGGATTCAGCATGGATCACGATCGTCGGAATTGTCGGCGACGTTCATCAAGCCGGCCTTGATTCGCCGGCCCGTCCCGAAATGTACCTCTCTTACTTGCAGCAGGACTTCGGATTTGAACCTGAATATCTGGCGGTGCGCACTTCTGGCGACCCGATGCGAATGGCCGACGCAGTTCGCGAGCAGGTTTGGGCCGTGGACAAACAGCAGCCCGTCGCGGGCGCGATTCCGCTCGAAGATCTGGTAGACGACACGCTCGCTCCCCGGAAGATACAGGCGTCGTTGTTTGGCGGTTTTGCCAGTATGGCGTTATTGCTTGCTGCGTTGGGCATCTACGCTGTTTTGTCCTTCAGCGTCACACAACGCACCCAGGAAATCGGTGTGCGCATGGCTCTGGGAGCTCTGCCCGACGACGTTTTGAGCATGGTGCTGTCGCAGGGTGTGCGGCTTTTCGTCCTTGGCGCCACGATCGGATTGGCGGCGGCCTTCGTCCTTTCGCGCTCGCTCGAACATTTGCTCTATGGCGTCAGCGCCACCGATCCTGTGTCCTTTGCCGTGGTCACCTTTCTTTTGGCCGGCGTCACGATGTTGGCCTGTTATTTCCCAGCGCGTCGCGCCATGCGCGTTGATCCTATGGTTGCGCTGCGCTATGAATGAGCGCTTCATAACGATTCGAGGGCAGGCGAATGGAATGCGGCACCAAATTCGATGCGCCTTCCGGCTTCACAGTACCTCGGCGGTCCGTGCGATCCGCTTTGCTTTCCATTCGCTTTCGGGCCTCCGAATCTACCGGCCTCAAAAGGTGGACACCGAGTGACGAAGCAGTAAAATGACGCGTCACTTGCACACCTCTTGGGAGCGAACTTTATGGGGACACTTTGGCAAGATCTTCGTTATGGCGCGCGCACGCTGCGGAGAAATCCGGGCTTCGCCGTCGTCGCGATCTTAACTCTGGCAATCGGCATTGGCGCAAACGTGATGATTTTCAGCATTGTGAATGGCGTGCTGCTGAAGCCGCTGCCGTTCCCCGCATCTGGGCGCGTCGTGACCATTTGGGAGACAGACCCGAATCGCAACCTCACGCGCGGTACCGCTTCGGCGGCTGAATTTTTGGATTGGCGCGACATGAATCAGGTGTTCCAGGAACTTTCCGCCTATCGTGGGCTGTCCTTCGCGATCTCCGGTGGTGGCGATCCCGAGCAGGTCTGGGGATCGCAAGTATCCGGGAATTTTTTTCGCATGCTGCGGGTCACTCCGATCGTCGGCCGCGATTTTACGCCGGAAGATGAACAGGCGGGCCGCGATCAGGTCGTTATCTTGGGTTACGGATTGTGGCAACGCCATTATGGCGGTGATGCGGGAATTGTCGGCAAGACAATTCTGCTCGATGAAAAGCCCTACACCGTTATCGGAGTTTTGCCGCGCGGATTTTCTCTTTATGGCACGCTTCCGGATTTCGAGCTTTGGAAGCCATTCGCGTTCAATCGCGCCCAGCTCGACCGCGAAAATCATGAGCTGGTCGTTTTTGGGCGGCTGAGAGACGGCGTGCCAGTCTCGCAGGCCAACGCCGAAATGGTAACCATTCAAGAGCAGCTCAAAAAGCAATACCCCGCCTTCGACCAGCAGAACGGAATTCGCGTGGTCGGTTTCCATGACGAGCTCGTCAGCTCGCTCCGCCCCGGTCTACTGCTTCTCTTGGTCGCCGTTGCGGTTGTTTTGCTGATCGCCTGCGCGAATGTCGCGAATTTGATGCTCGCCAGGGCCGCTGTCCGCGAGCGTGAAATCGCCCTGCGAGTATCGCTCGGCGCGGGGCGTCGGCGAATTTTCCGGCAGCTTCTGACGGAAAGCGCGCTCTTGTCCCTGGTCGGCGCGGCGTTCGGCATTTTGTTCGCGTACGGGGGCCTCCATATTCTTCACGATGTCGTCTTGTCCGGACAGGGGGCGCGTATTCCTCACCCGGAATGGATTGCGATCGATGGCACGGTACTCGGTTTTACGGTCCTGGTTTCGGTGGCGGCCGGGATTCTGTTTGGTCTTGCTCCCGCGATTCAGATTTCGCGCTCTGCTTTGTTCGAATCGCTCAAGGAAGGAGGCCGGGGGTCCACGGCCGGACGCCATAGCCAACTCGCTCGTTCGGTGCTGGTCGTCTCCGAAGTCACTTTTTCGGTCATGCTCCTGGTTGGGGCGGGCCTTCTGGTTCGCAGTTTTGCGCTGATGCTGGCCGAGCCGATGGGATTCGATCCCGCCAATCTCTTGACGGCGCAAGTGATTGTCCCTGACACGCACTACGCCGACGGTCCGCACATCTCGAATTTCTATCAAGCCGTCATCGAGCGCTTGAATGGGATTCCCGGCGTGACCTCCGCAAGCGCCGCGGATTTTCTGCCATTGACTCGCTGGACCGCATTCTGCGATTTCGATATTGCCGGCCGGGCGAGTCCGCCTGCGGGTAAGCATTTCACGGCTCAATACCGTGTCGCGGATTGGCGCTATTTGCCCACCATGGGCGTCCCCGTAAAGGAAGGCCGGGGCTTTCTTTCTTCCGACGGTCCGAATTCCGAGGGCGTCGCGCTCGTCAACGAAACCCTCGCGCAGCGCTATTGGCCCAACCAGGATCCTGTCGGCCAGCGGGTTCGCATGATCATTCCCGCGACCTTGAATTTTTGGGAACCCATTCCGCGCGAAGGCTGGCTCACCATCGTTGGCGTCGTCGGCGACATAAGGGATTGGGCTTGGGCCGAACCCAAGACTGGACAGCTCTATCTTGCGGAGGCGCAGAATCCTTCGCGGCTTATGAGTCTGGTCGTGCGCTCGGGCGATGATCGCGCGCAACTAACCACCGCGGTCCGCCGCGCCGTGGCCAGCGTTGATCCCAGCCAGCCGGTGACGGAAGTGAAGACGATGGACGATTATCTCGCGGTGGCGTTTTCGCAGCGCCGCTTGAACATGTCACTCCTGGCGTTTTTCGCTGTGGTCGCCGCGCTTTTGGCCGCCATCGGAATCTACGGTGTGATGGGCTACGCCGTCACGCAACGCTCGCACGAGATCGGCATCCGAATGGCGCTGGGCGCAGAGCCCGGGGATGTTTTGCGCATGATCGTCGGCGATGGCATGAAACTCACCTGCATGGGTTTGTCGCTGGGGATTCTGGGATCTTTGCTGGTCATGAACATTCTCGAAAGCCAGCTCTACGGCGTCAAAGCCCGCGACCCGCTGACGTTCATCGCCGTATCAGCCAGCCTGGCTCTGGTCGCGCTCGCCGCCTGCTATTTTCCGGCGCGCCGCGCCACGAAGGTGGATCCGCTCGTCGCATTACGCTATGAGTGAGGGGAAAAATGACTTACGCGTCCGATACATTTCCGAATGAGATCAGAAGTAAAATTCAGGGAGATAGTTTTCGCGCCATGACGCCAACCAATCAACCACGAACTCGTATTCTTGTCGCCGACGATCAGCCCGACATCCGTGAGGCCCTGCGGCTGTTGCTGAAAGGCGAAGGGTTTGAAACCGAAACGGTCGCTTCGCCCGCCGCCGTGATGTCTGCGCTCGAAGCGCGCGAATTTGACGCGCTGCTGATGGACTTGAACTACGCGCGGGATACCACCTCGGGCCAGGAAGGCCTCGACCTGCTTTCCAATATTCGAGCCAAAGACAGCACGCTGCCCATCATCGTCATGACCGCCTGGGGCAGCCTGGAACTCGCCGTCGAAGCCATGCGCCGCGGCGCCAAAGATTTCGTGCAGAAGCCTTGGGAGAACGCGCGGCTGCTCGCCATCCTGAAGACGCAGATCGAACTCTCGCAAGCCCTGCGCAAGAGCCAGCGCCTCGAAGCTGAAAATCGCCTGCTTCGCGCCGACGGCCGCCCGGTAATGATTGCCGAATCGGCAGCCATGCGCCCGGTGATGGACTTGATTGCCCGTGTGGGACCATCCGATGCCAACGTTTTGATCACCGGCGAGCACGGCACCGGAAAGGAAGTTGTCGCGCGAACTCTCTACGCGCTTTCCCCGCGCTCGGGCCGTCCGCTGGTCACCGTAAACGCCGGCGGTTTGCCCGAAGGCGTCTTTGAGAGCGAATTGTTCGGCCACGTGAAGGGCGCGTTCACCGACGCCAAGTCCGATCGCGTGGGCCGCTTCGAACTGGCCGACGGCGGCACTCTTTTCCTCGACGAAATTGCGAATGTTCCGATGAACCTGCAAGCCAAGTTGCTCCGCGCGCTAGAAACCGGCGAACTGGAACGTGTCGGCTCCTCCACCACTCGCCGCGTGGATGTCCGCATCATCTCCGCCACCAATGCGGAAGTTCAAGCCGAAGTTACCGCCGGCCGTTTTCGCGAGGATTTGCTTTTCCGTTTGAATACGATTGAAATCCATTTGCCCGCGTTGCGCGAACGCAAGGAGGATATCCCCCTGCTCGCGCATCATTTCCTGCGGCAATCGGCGCAGCGCTATCGCAAGCAGCTGGAAGGCTTCGAACCCGTCGCGCTGCAGATTCTGCTCGACCATCCCTGGCCCGGAAATATTCGTGAGCTCGATCACTCCGTAGAGCGCGCCGTACTGATGGCCGAAGGTTCCGCGGTGCGCGCCAGCGACCTGGGACTGCGTCCCGCGCGCGAAGCCTCTTTACGCCTGGACGAAATGAGCATCGAGGACGTCGAGCGCGTATTGATTCAAAAGGCGCTGGCGCGCTTTGGCGGCAACGTCAGCCATGCGAGCAAAGCGCTGGGCTTGAGCCGCAGCGCGCTCTACCGCCGCCTGCAAAAATATAGCCTTTGAGTCCTCTTCTCTATGAGCGCCGGATCTTACTTCTAGCCCTGGCCGCAGGGTTGGGTGGCACGATTATTGCGTTGATTCTTTTGTGGACTGGCAGTTTTACCACGAAGCTACAGTGGACTCTCACCGTCGGGATGGTCATCGCCTGGCTCAGTTTTGCGTTTTCCGCGCAAAGCCGCGTCATGTTTCCCCTGCGCACGCTTTCCAATCTTCTCGCTGCCCTGCGTGAGGGAGATTTTTCCATCCGCGCGCGCGGCGCCAACCGTGAAGACGTCCTCGGAGAAGTTCTTTGGGAAGTTAACGCGCTCGGCGAAACCCTGCGCAAGCAAAGGCTCGGCGCGCTCGAAGCCACCGCGCTGCTCCGCAAAGTGATGGAAGAAATTGACGTCGCGGTCTTCGCCTTCGATGGCGCTGGCTGCTTGCGCCTGGTAAATCGCGCGGGCGAACGCATCCTCAGCCAGCCAGAGGAGCGTCTTCTCGGCCGCACGGCGGCGGAATTGAGCCTTTCGGAGTGTCTCGAAGGCGAAACGCCGCGAATCGCGCAAATCGCCTTTCCCGGAAAATCCGGCCGCTGGGAAATTCACCGCGGCAGTTTTCGCGAGGGTGGCCTTCCGCACCAGCTTCTGGTGATCACCGATCTAAGCCGCGCGCTGCGCGATGAAGAACGCCAAGCCTGGCAACGCTTGATCCGCGTTCTCGGCCACGAGCTGAACAATTCCCTCGCGCCCATTAAGTCAGTCGCTGAAAATCTGGGCAGCGTACTGAGCCGCAAGGATCGTGCGGACGATTGGCAAGAAGATATGCGCAGCGGCCTCAACGTGATTGCCGCCCGCACCGACGGCCTCGCGCGGTTCATGAACGCTTACGCGCGCTTGGCCAAGCTGCCGCCCCCGGTCTTTCGAACCATGGACGTCGGAGTATGGATTCGGCGTGTTGTAGGACTTGAGCCGCGCCTTCCCGTACAGCTCGAAGCCGGGCCAGAAACTCAGATTCAAGCCGATCCGGACCAACTTGAACAACTCCTGATCAATCTTCTGCACAACGCGGTGGACGCAGCTCTGGAAACGGGCGGCGGCGTCCGCGTCGGTTGGGAACGCGATAACGGCAGCATTGAAGTTTGGGTACTCGACGACGGCCCGGGTATTCCCAGCGCCGCGAACCTTTTCGTGCCTTTTTTCACCACCAAGCAGGGAGGCTCAGGAATCGGCTTGGTCCTCAGCCGGCAGATCGCCGAGGCCCACGGCGGCTCGCTAACTCTCGAAAATCGCAAAACCCAAAGAGGTTCAGAAGCCCGCCTGCGCCTGCCGCTTAACAACTAGCTAGCCGTCGTCGCGAAAGCGTCTGACTCGGAACAACAGCGGAAGCCTCGCAAAAAAAAACCGGCGGTTGGATGGCCTCCAACCGCCGGACGATTCGGGAAACGAAAATTACTGTTGTTGCTGCTGTTGCTGCTGTGGATCCTTCTTCGCCAAATCCGCCTTCGCTGGGTCTGCCGAAACGCCTGAACCGGGCTTCTCGTAACGCGTCAGGAACGGCATGAACGGCGTTACCTCGAAAGGCATTTTCTCGCGCGCCGAAAGTAGCGGCACCGGCTTGGCCTTCAGCAGCTCCACGTGGTCGTTCCAGGGATCGAGCTTAATGCGAGCTCCCACGGGAAGTGCGGAGATCTGGTCAATCTTGTTAGGATCCAGGTTTGGCGCCGAGCCCAAGAGCCCCGAGCTCAGGTAAACGCGATTCCCCAAGTGAGGATTGATCAGAGCGGGTAGATTCTTCGATTCCGCATCGAGTTGTTTCAGGAATAAACCAGCGGTTCCCAGTTTGTCTTTGTACGGCGAATTTTTCAGCAGTTGCAGCGCCTTTTCATTGGCCATCTGGACCTGTGCGGGACTGTCCTTGAACGAGAAATGCGACAACGCTTCGGTGGTGGTCACGTTCGTGGTGTCGTTGAAGCCCCACTGATCCGTGGACGGCTTGGTCACGATGATGTCGGCCAATTCTTGCGCCAGCATGGTCGCCAGGCTGGCTTCGTCAGGCAGCACGTCCAGCAAGCCGCGGCTCAGCACGATCGTATGCCCAATCGAAAACATCTCCAGCGTGCCGGTGAGAAGCACCCGGCAGTGAACTTCGGGTTCCACGTCGAGATTGTTGGTCACTTCCAGGTTATTCACGACCGTTTCGAGGACTTTATCCACCGCTCCCGGAGGCGCTAGCAAACCGGTGCGCTGTAGGCGATCGAGCACATTAATTTCCGCCGCATGTTGCCATTCGCGCTCCGCTTCGATGGGCGACTTATCGGTTTGCTTGACCGCCGTATCATCCTGGAAGTTCGGAGACTCGATGGTCATTTCGGTGAATTCTTCCTGCCGGCCCACGTTCTTCAGGTTGTAGCCCCACAGGCGCGTTTGCGACTTGAAGCGAATGTCGCCGCCCAGAAAATCCTTCAGATCGGATTCCTGGCTGTAAATGTAGGCGGGCAGCCACAGTCCCGGCTGCACGTTCAAACGCCAGCTATCAAAGTGCAGGTTGAATCCATTGATGCCCGCGATGGGCGTGTAAACTCCATTGAAACGCACAATCGTGTAATTTTGATCTTCGGCCCAGACGCGTCCTTTGAAGCGTCCTTTTCCCGACTTGGGAAGCGGCGTCACGTCGAAAACCACGCAGCGCACCTCACCCAGGAATTCGCGCCGCACGTAATCGAACTGATAGTGCTGGCGGTCGAATCCATTGGTGTCGATGTAAATCATTTGCAAAAAGCCTTCTGGAACGTACGAAGAGGTGAAAAAGCCGCTCATGTGCGTCAGGGGATTGAACGCATCGAACCTTCCTTTGCGTGGCGTGAGCATCGAGTGGTCCACGATGCCCTTGGATAGGTCAGCCTGCCCCAGAAAATAGTGATCCTTTACCGGGATCGCGCCCATCTCCTTGTCGGATTTCATGTCCTGAATGTAGGTCTCGATGAGCGGACTGAAGCGCCGGATCGTCGCGACTTCGTCGTGTTCGCGGGCGATCAAGCGGTCAATCGCCTGATCCACCGTTACGACGGGTGCGCCGCTAGCGGAACTCCCGACCTGAGGCTGCGTCTGATCAGCAGTCTGGGTGGTCTGTGCGGAAACCGTCCCAGCCATAGTGCCGGCCAGAATAAATGCGAGACACCAACTCTTGCACGTGCGCATCTCCATTCCCCTTTCAGTACGCCAAATTGAATACGATGTGGACGATGGCGGTCGAATCCACTGGT
Organism: uncultured Acidobacteriota bacterium; assembly: GCA_963795005.1. Taxonomy (GTDB): domain Bacteria; phylum Acidobacteriota; class Terriglobia; order Acidiferrales; family UBA7541; genus Palsa-295. The sequence goes on from CAWCGE010000032.1 coordinate 396,704, forward strand.
TGGCCGTCCTGTTGTGCTGGTTTGAAACGAATTTGCCGGGCCGCGTTTTGCGCAGCCTCATCCAGACCGTGTCCTAGGCCTTGTACAACCCGCAGAACTTTCACTTCGCCGGAGGCCGTAAACACCACTTGCAGTAGCACCTCACCTTCGATCTTTTTCGCGCGCCCCTCATCTGAATAAGTCGGCGTCGGAATCACCAGGATTTCCAGCTTCTTCATATTCGGCGGTGCTGCGGAGGCTTGCTTCACCTTGGGCGTCGCGACAGCGGTATTCTCGTCGCCGAACCCGCCCTGCTGCACGGTCCCATGCGGTGGGCCCCCGGGGCTCCCCACTGCAACACCGTTACCAAACCCAGTACTGGCAATGACACCTTTTGCACCTTTTGCGCCGCCCGTGCCGTTCCCAGTTCCCGGTCCCGTCGGCATGTCATAGCCGCCCAGCACGTTGATGTTGGCAGCATGCCCGGTTCTGTTGTTGGCTGGTACGCCGTTGGGGTCGCCGAACCCGCCCGTCTGCACCGCTTCGCGAGGCTTCTTCAATGTCGGAATCGCGGAGCTGCCCATGGACATCGGCGGCGCTGGATCAGGAAAAGCCTTCGCCACCTCGGCCATATCCGGCGCAGGAGTATTCTTCCGCGCGGTCGCAGTTCTCACCACGGGTGCCGTCGCCACCGGTGCATAAATCTTCGGCTTCGGCGGTTCTACCACCGGGGTTGGAGCCGGCTTCGGAGGTTGCTTCACTACCTCACGCTTGATCGGAGTGGGCTTTACGGGTTGTACCGGCTGCGGCTTCCATGCCACGATTGGTGGCGCCTCAATTGGAGTAGTCCAATATCTCTGCACAATATTAAGCTTCTGCGGCATGAGCAGTGGAATTATCACCAGGGCTGCGACGGCCAGCACCTGTAGCCCAAATCCTGCGCTGAACAGATCCCAACGAGGTTGCGCGTCCGGTAGCAGCGATGCATTGAAGACAGCTCGATTTGTAATCCGCGCCATGACGATCACCAGGTTCCTTGCACTGAAAATTAGGATGCGTCGAGACAGAGATACGGCTGACTGTAATTTAGTACTAGAACGAAGGGCTGGGAAGAATAGAACTCGAGTACCATTCTACCCCCAGTCGTGCTGAAAGCGATAACCCAAGCCCTAGGGCTTGGCAGGACGTTAGCCCTTCGGTCCATTGCGACCCAAGCGCCTAACACCATGCCGACTCCTATATGCCAACTTTAACCCGGCTGGGCTGGGTCAGTTGCGGAATTTATGTTCGATGTGACGTAAACGGGGCACGGCCTTAGCTCAGCCGTGCCCCGTCCACGGACTTCCATTGCAACTGAACGCTACTTCTACTGTTTACTGCGGTTCCACCACAGTGTAAAGGGTACGTCCGCCACGGTTCACCAGCAACAATACGGGCTGTTTGCCGGCGCCCGCCATTGCCTGCCGGTATTGGTCCACATTGCTTATCGGCTTGTGGTTGATTTCCTGGATCACGTCGCCGCTATTGAGTGACGAAGCGGCTGGACTCGAGGGATCCACGGAGGTTACCACCACGCCCCGCGTACCGGCTGGAACGTTCACCTGCTGTGCGATGTCCGGCGTCAGGTCCTGAACTTCCACTCCCTGCAGTCCGCCGCCCTCGCCCTGTTCGCTGTTGTTCTCGGCCGTTGCCTTTTCGGGCAGCTCGCCAAGCGTGACGTTGAAGTCTTGCGCTTTGCCGTCGCGCCAGACTCCCAACTTGACGTTTGTACCGGGCGCCATCTGCGAAATGTTGAGTCTCAAGTCGTTCGCGCTATTCACCGGCTGGCCATCGAGCTGGATGATCACGTCACCCTTCTTCAATCCGGCTCGTGCCCCCGGGGTGCTTGCCGAAACATCCCCAACGAGTGCACCGCCGCTCCCATTGTAGTTGAACGCCTTGGCGATTTCCGGCGTCACGTCTTGGATGTACACGCCCAGATAGCCGCGCACAACCTTACCGTGCTCCAGAATCTGGTCCATTACCGGCTTCGCCATGCTCATGGGAATCGCGAATCCCACGCCTTCATTGCCGCCCGAACCGTGCGAAAGTATCGCGGTGTTAATACCCACCAGGTTGCCGTGGATATCAATCATCGCCCCGCCCGAATTTCCGGGATTAATTGCCGCATCGGTCTGGATGAAGTTCTCATAGTCCTCGATGCCCAATTGTCCGCGGCCCGTGGCGCTCACAATTCCCATCGTGGCCGTCTCGCCGATTCCAAACGGATCGCCGATCGCAAATATCAGGTCTCCGACATTGAGCTGCCGGGAATCGCCCAGTGGAAGAGTCGGCAAGTCTTTGGCCTGGATCTTCAATACGGCGACATCCGACTTGGGATCCGCACCAACGAGCTTAGCCTGAAATTCACGCTTGTCGCTGAGTTGCACCTTGATGTCGGTGGCACCATCAATTACGTGATTGTTCGTCAGGATCGTTCCGTCCGACGTGACGATCACTCCGGAACCCAACGCCTGCTCGCGTTCCGCGTGCGGCGTGCCGTTGCCGAACTGATTGCCGAAAAACTGGCGGAAAAATGGATCGTTGAAGAACGGAGACATCTGATTGGCCTGCGGTTTTACTAATTTCGATGTGCGGATGTTAACCACTGCAGGAAGCGCCGGCTTGATGACTGCCGAAAATCCATTGGCGAAATTTCCCAGGCTCACAGGCAACGCATTTTGCGCGATTGTGATCGGTTCACGCGGGGAACCGAAAACAGTGTGGCCTGCCCAATTCCTGAATCCCTGCGAGAGAAGGGCGCCTCCCGCAAATGCCGCGAGGACCACAACGGTGGCGATCCAGCGGCGAATTCTGATGCTACTGCTTTCCATGGCTATTCTCTCCTTGATACCCAGCATTCGTTATATCGCGTGGCGCGCTCGGTTGGCGCTACAGCGATTATGGTATTTGACGTAACCGGGGGCAATTAGTGTTTTGCAGCTCTTGCGGAGTCGCGTTCTTGCTTCCTTCTATATAGATGCAATAAATACAGTTGGGGTTTACGTCAAAATTTTTCGCTAGCCTCTCGTTTCCCGTGTCTGCGATGCTGCGCTCCGCGACCAACGGCTCGTCCCACCTTAAAGAAAAGCTTGGGAGTAATGCAATACCGTCCTATCCTTATTCCCTTACATTTGAATTTCGCAAGAAATCGAAGGGAGATTTTGGCATGACTGGAAAATTGCTCGCGTTCGTGTGCAGCGCGATGCTCCTGTTAATCGCCGCGCAGCTGGCGAACTCGGCCCCAGGCGATGGGACTCAGCCCGCCGCGACCGATGACGGCACGTTGAAAGCGCTTGCCGCCGTTGCCGGCGCCGGCACCATGGAAACGCACGCCTACGACTATCTCGAAGAGTTGAGTGACGACATCGGCGCGCGCGTCACCGGCTCGCCCGAAGCCGCCCAAGCCATCACTTGGGGTGTCGACAAAATGAAAGCCATTGGCCTTGAGAACGTCCACAGCGAGCCCTGGAAGATCTCGCGCGGCTGGACCCGCATTTCCGCCGACGCCGAGCTCGTCACTCCCATTCGCCGCAAGCTCATGGTGGATTCACTCGGCTGGGTCGGTTCCACGCCGGCGGGAGGCGTCGAGGCCGAAGTCGTCCCGGTGAACGCATATCAATTGGACGATGAAGTGAAAAATAACTCCGCCAACTGGCGCGGCAAAGTTCTGCTGATCGTCCAGAAAGGCGAAGCTCCGAAAGACCGCATGAGCGCCTTTGCCAAATTCGGTGATTTCCTGAAATCCGCGCATCAAGCCGGAGCCGTTGCGGTCATCGGTGGCCAGGGCGGCCGCAAAGCCGCCGGCATGCACCTCACTCATACGGGCGCGCTCGGCTTCGACACGTATTACGATATCCCTGTGGTCAGCATGGCCGCTGAAGATCAGGAACAGCTCGAGCGCTATCTCGATCGCGGCAAGACCGTGCGCCTGAAGATCAATGTCCAGAACCGCGCCACCGATGGTCCCTTGGACTCCGCCAACGTCGTCGGCGAAATTCGCGGTACGGAAAATCCAGACCAAATCATCGTCGTCGGCGGCCACCTGGACTCCTGGGATCTCGCTTCCGGCTCGACGGACAACGGTGTCGGAACCACCGTAACTCTCGGTGCCGCCGAGGCCATCGTCAAGTCAGGCTTCAAACCCCGCCGCACCATCCGCTTCGTCCTTTTCACCGGAGAAGAGCAAGGCTTGCTCGGCTCGCTCGCCTACGTGAAAACTCACCAGAGTGAAATGGCCAACTATGTCGCCGCGCTGATTCTCGACTTCGGCCAGGGCCCGGTCACGGGCTTCCAGATGGGCGGCCACGACGACCTCATTCCCGTCGTCCAAAAATTTACCGCCTCCTTGCAGGCTTTCGGCGATCTCAAGGTTGACGACGATGTCGAGTTCGGCACCGATACCGGCCCCTTCACTCTCGCCGGCCTTCCCGCCATCAATCTCAATCAGGATTCGCCGGATTATAAGTACACGCACCATTCCCCAGTCGATACGTTCGACAAAGTACAGGCGGACATCCTTGATCGCAACGCCACAGTAATGGCTCTCGCTGCTTTCTGGATTGCCGACCGCCCGGAGCGCCTCGCCAGCCCGTGGCCGCAGGAAAAAACCGCGAAAATGCTGGTGGATCAGCATCGGGATGGAATGTTGAAAGCCTTCGGCCTATGGCCCTTCGGCAATATGGGCGCGACCGAACCCGAAAAGAAGTAAGGAAACTGTTCAAGAAGAAGGCGAACGCAGCGGGCCTGGAATCAGGAGGTAAGCAACCCTGCGGACTCGGCTAGTTCGATTTCACTTACAGGGTGTTGTTGCCGCAAAAACAATTCGACGAGGGGGAGAACAATCACCGCTAGGGTGGCATACACCCTTAATGAACGGTGACCTTCCAAGTGGCCGAACACGAACACTCCCATGGCCACCGCTGCTCCCGCCCAACGAAGGAATCGCACGCGCCCGCTGGACCGCGCCTTCAGCCACTTGTGGCAATGCTTGCAAGGAAAGGATGAGCCGATAACGATATCGTCCTTTTCCAGTGGAGTGAAGCAAAACGGACAATTCATGCGCGGATTTTGCTCTTGAGCCAATTTCCCGCAAATAGCAAAGCGCGTGCCAGGAGAAGGTCTCCCGCGTCAGCCGCCTCGTCAGCTAATCAGCCGCGCAATGAAAAACGCCGCCGCCGCAGCCAGTCCGCCCACTAGCACCGTCTGCATCCCGCCGCGCAAAGGCTTCACTCCGGTGAAATGTCCTTTGACCCCGCCAAAGACAAAGAGCGCCAGCAGCGTCACCACCACAGAAAAAATCAGCGCTGTGTGAATATCATGGTGGATCAGCATGTACGGCGCGAGCGGTATCAGGCCTCCGGCGATATACGACGCCGCAATCGTGCTGGCGCTGCGCCCCGCACGAGCCGGGTCGGGCTGCTCCAGGCCCAGCTCAAAACGCATCATAAAGTCCACCCACTTCTTTTGATCCGCGGTAATCGTCGCCACGATCGGCGCCATCTGCGTTTCGGAAAGCCCGTAGTCGCGGAAAACTTTCGCCACTTCTTCGGTCTCGATTTCCGGCAGTTCCACCGTCTCACGATATTCGCGGTCCAGCTCGGATGCGTAATGCTCGGTATCCGTCTTCGCTGCAAGATAACCGCCCAGACCCATCGCGATCGAACCGGCCGCAATCTCCGCCAGCCCCGCGGTCACCACGATCGCCGTCGAAGCCACAGCTCCCGTGAGTCCCGCCGCCAGCGCGAACGGTACCGTCAACCCGTCCGACATTCCAATCACGATGTCGCGCACCGCCGCAGTTGCGGTGAAATGCTTTTCCACATGCTCGGTTGCTGGCATCCTCGCGTCCCTCCGGTCATCCGAAAGCTCGGGTAATATTTCCGCTGCCCTTGCGCCTCTTCCCCGCCAGGCGCGTATAATTATGGGGCAGGAAGCAAAAATCAGGAGGTACATAATGACCGCAACTTCTGGACAAGGAGCCGCTCCGCAGATGACTTTCACAGTGCCGCCTTTGCCGTATCCGTTTGACGCCCTTGAACCCTACATTGACGCGAAAACAATGGAAATCCATCACGACAAGCATCACGGCGCTTATGTGACCAACCTTAATAAGGCCCTCGAAGGCCACGCCGATCTTCAGAAGCTTTCCGTCGAAGAACTTTTGGCTCAAATCAACAAGGTTCCCGAGAACATCCGCAGCGCTGTTCGCAATAACGGCGGCGGCCACATGAATCACTCGATGTTCTGGAAGATCATGAAGAAGGGTGGAGGAGGCGAACCCGGCGGCGAACTAGGCAAGGCCATCGCTTCAGCCTTCGGCAGTTTTGCCGACTTCAAGACAAAATTGAACGACGCTGCCACCAAACGCTTCGGTTCCGGCTGGGCCTGGCTGATGTTCCGCGATGGAAAACTCGTGATCGAATCCACCGCGAATCAGGACAACCCCATCATGGACGGCGGCAAGGCGTTCTTCGGTGTGGACGTCTGGGAACACGCCTACTACTTGAAGTATCAAAATCGCCGGCCGGAATATCTTGAAGCCTGGTGGAACACCATCAACTGGCCCCAGGTGGAAGAGAATTTCGCCCACGCCAAGAAGTAAGTTCTGGCTCCAGACGCATGATTCTTTCGTTGGGGCGGGTCTCGAGACCCGCCCTTTTTTAACTCCCGGGCCACAGCCGGTGCTCCAGGGCCAGAATTGCAATCGCCGCCAGCGTGGTGATCAACGTAACGATTAATCCGACCCGCGCGAACTGCCAGAACGTAATCTTTACTTTCTTTCCGGCCTGCTGCAGCACGATCAAATTCGCCACCGAACTGAACGGCGTGGCGTTCCCTGCGAGCGTGCTGGTGCTGGCCACGGCCAGCCAAATGTAATGCGTGTTCGGGAACGAAGGCACCACCGAGCGGAATAAAATCACGGCCGGCAAATTGCTCACCAGATTCGATAGCACCAACATCACGCCGCTCACGGCAAATAACTGCGAAATCATGCTGCCCTGCAGCCCCGAGCGAAAAAATCCGATCACGTGCTCGATCGCTCCGGACGCCTCGAATCCCTTGATCACCACGAAAAGCGATGCGAAGAACAGCAGCAACTCCCAGTCCAGCCGTTGATAAATGTTCTGCGATTTGACCCGGCCTATAATCAGGATAAACGCCCCCACCGAAATCGCCACCAGGGGAAACGAGTAGCCCAGAATCCACAGCACAATCACCAGCACCGCAGCAAAACAGCATTTCACCAGCAGCGTACGCTCCAGTTTCACCGCCACGGCGTGAACCTGCCGCTTGAGCGGGTGGCCCAGTAGCTCGTTGCGAAAAAACAGTGTGAGCACCGGAACATTCATAACCATCCCCACGATCGATACCGGCGCCAGATGCCCCAGGAATCCGAGAAACGAGAAATGCGCGGACACGCCGATCACCGCATTCTGCGGATTCCCCGTCACCGACATGACCGACCCTATATTTGCGGAGGTCGCCACGGCAATCAGGTATGGTATCGGCGGAACTTCCAGCCGCTCGGTCACCAGCAGCACAATCGGCGTGAAGATCAGGCAAATCGTGTCGTTCACGAAAAATGCCGCGAGCACGCCGGAGGTGAAAATCACGAGCACCAGCAGTTGCCAGCGCGTCTGTGCGATGGATGCCACGTGTACCGCAATCCAGTCGAAAAATCCGGAAATCTGAAAGTGTGCCACCAAAATCATGATCCCCAGCAAGAAGATCAATGTATTCCAGTCAATCGTCTGGTAGGCCTCGCTCAGCGGCACCGCGCCCACCAGTACCATCGCCACGGCTCCGCAAAACGCCGCCGCCGTGCGGTCCAGATGGCTCCCGCGCCCGCTTTCCACAGCAATCAAAATGTAAGTCGCCAGAAAAATCGCGGCGGGAATCCAATGATTCTGCGCCAACGCTGAGCTCAAGTGGGTCATATTGCGAAGTAAAAGCCCTCGGGACTGAGAGCAACTCAGCTTAACGTGTCCGGGAGCATTAACAAAAGCAGGCTTTTTGTAGCAGGCAAATCTCGCAAAAAAGTAACCCGTCTCTACGAACTCTCGGTGTTCTTTGCGCCTTTCTCTGCGCCCTCTACGTTAAATCTTTTGACGCGGGTTCTATTCCGTCCCCAGAAACGCAAATCGCAGCAAAAAAATAGCGCTCAAGACCCAAATCAAAGCACTAATATCGCGAAACTTCCCGGCCCCCACCTTGATGCACGTAAAAGACAGCAACCCCAAACTCAGCCCCGTCGCGATGCTGAACGTCAGCGGCGTTCCCACCAACGTAAGAAATGCCGGGAACGCCTCACTGAAATCATCCCACCGGATTTTAGCCAGCGACCCGCACATCAGCGCTCCAACCAAAATCAGCGCCGGCGCGGTAGCATACGACGGAATTGCCGCCACCAAAGGCGCGCAGAACATTGCCGCTAAAAATAATCCCGCAATCACCAGGTTACCAAGACCTGTGCGCGCCCCCGCCGCCACTCCTGCCGCGCTCTCGATATAGCTCGTCACTGTGGACGTCCCGCTGAGCGCCCCGACCATCGTGCCAAACGCATCCGCCAGCAGCGCACGGCTCGCCCGCGGGAGTTTTCCGTCGCGCATGAAGCCGCCCTGCTCGCACACGCCCACCAATGTCCCGACGTTGTCAAAAAGATCTACGAAGAAAAACACAAAAATCAGTTCGCCCAATCCCAGTTTCGTCGCCGAACGCAGATCCAGTTTGAAAAGCGTCCCCGATGGATGCGGCCAGGAAAAAAACTGCGCTGGCCAATGACTCACGCCCACCGGGATTCCCGCAATCGTGATCGCCACAATGCCCAGCAGGATCGCGCTGCCCACTCGCCGCACCAGCAAAATCGCAATCAGCAGCAATCCCGCCGCGGCCAGCAGCACTTGCGGATCGGAAGTTTTTCCGAACGCCACAAACGTCGCCGGATTCGCCACGATGATCTTCGCGTTGCGCAAACCCACAAACGCGATGAAAAGCCCGATGCCTCCCGCAGTCCCGTGCTTCAGGCAATCCGGAATGCCGTTCACAATGTGCTCGCGCACGTTCGTCAGCGTCAGCAGCAGGAACAGCACGCCGGACAAGAACACCACGCCCAGCGCCGTCTGCCACGGCACGCCGCGCCCCAAGACGATCGAATAAGTGAAATAAGCATTCAGCGACATGCCCGGTGCCAGTGCGATCGGATAATTCGCCCACAACCCCATCACCAACGTCGCCAGCGCTGCCGAAATGCACGTCGCGAACAACACTCCTTCGACCGGCATCCCCGCCTCGGAAAGAATCCGCGGATTCACCACCACCACATACGCCATGGTCATAAAAGTGGTAAGTCCGGCCAGCAGCTCGCGCCGCACGGTCGTCTTGTTCTCAGCAAGGTGAAACACCCGCTCCAGCAAGCCAGCCTCCGCTAAAAATGCGCCACTATAGGCTGCTGGCTCATCCGGCGTCAATGGGAGATAGGCTTGAGTAACGCACCCTACTCTATCGGGCGGGTTCGATCAGATTTCGTCTGCGAACGGCGTTTACCCCGGCCTGTCGGAGCGTCTGTTTTGTTGTCGCAACCTTCCCGCAATTCTTTGTTGCGGCATTAAGTATGGTTTTAGTAAGCTCTGGCCCGCCAAATACGATGCACACAGGCCTAAAACATTCCCTCTTATCAACGTTAGTGCTCCTGGCATTGGCCTTGCCAGCGTTTGCCCAGGCTCAAGTGCCACAATCGCCCGCAAAAACCGCGGCCGCACCGCCGGTCGTACAATCAGCAGGCGGCGGCCTAGCAGGTCCCTCCAATTTTCGAGTGGTGCGTTCGCTGTCCGGTGCGACCGGCGAGAAACAAAACGGCGGTTTCTTCGTTCGCGACTCCCGAACGGTTTTCCACATTCCTTCAGACCACACCGTGGTTGTCTACTTCGAGTGGGAAGGTCCGTTGGGCCTGCATCATTTCGAAGGCGTCTGGAAAGGTCCCGGCGACAAGACGATATCGGTTTCGGATTATGACTATGAAGCGAAACAGCGGCGCTTCGGCGGCCACTGGGACATGGCGCTGTCGGAACACACACCGACCGGCCCGTGGTCGTTCGAAGCGTACGTTGATGGCGAACTCACCGGAACTCAAAATTTTCAAGTAATCGCTGGCACAGGAGCTGGCTCTGCCGATGTTCCATCGCAACCCGTGCTCGCCGTTGTTCCGCCCGGCACGCTCTATGAGCGGGCGCTGGCTAGCACGGTCTCGATTGAGAATCGGAATGCGCAAGGCCAGATTTTGAACACCGGGGCGGGATTCTTTATCGCCAAGGGATTGGTCGTTACCGCTTTTCAAGTGATTGACGGCGCATCAACTCTGCGCGTGAGCACTCTCGGCGGGAAAACGGTGGAAGTGAAGGACGTCGCAGCCTGGAACCGCCGCCAGGACTGGGCGATCCTTGCCGTAGCGAACCTGGAAGCGCCACCGCTTGCCGCTGCTCGTTCAAGTTCATCGGAGGTGGGCGACCGGTGCTACTTTTTAGAGCTATCTGCGCCGGGCAGCCAAATGATCGTCACGACTAGCATCGTCGGCAGAAACACTGTTCCCGAGGCTGGCAGAAGAATTAGCCTCGCGGCTGGCCCGTCCAATCCAGCAGTGGGGGGCGCTCTTGTTGACGAATATGGCGAGCTGATCGGCGTAACCGGCGGCACTCTTGTGCCAGGCGCTTCAACGCTGGAAAGCGTGCGCTCCGGAGTTCCCGCGAGTATGTTGCTTCCGGCGGGTATCTCCGCGTCGGCGATGGCGACGCCTATCAGCGAAGTTCTCTTGCCCGATTCGCCGGCGAAAACCACCACCCTCCAGGAACTCGCGCAGATGGGCCAATTCATTCCGCCCGTCGTTCATCGCGACGACATCTTGTACGGCACCATGACGAAAGACCTTCGCCGCCCAAAGGAAAGCGGGCGGTCTACGATCCAGGAAAAATCCGAGTTCTCGCGCGCAGGGGGCGACGCCGCGGTATTTCTGAACTTTGCTCCCAGACAAAAACTGAAAGACACCGCCATCGTCGCCGTCTACGACCTGGACAACAAGCTCGTCGTTCAAACACCTCCGGCAAAGCTTGCACCGCAGGCCGGCAACCTTTTGTACTTAAGCCAGCCAATCGCCATCGCCAATTTGCGCCCAGGTGTGTATCGCGCCGACGTGCAAATGGACGGAAACCCAGTTTGGCGCGCCTTCTTCCGGATCACAGATTAAGCGCGCCGCATGCAGCAGCTCACTGGAAACGAATCTGCATTCCTCTCGGTTCTTTGCGCCTTTGCGGTAAGAATGAGTTCTTTCCGTTTTTTGCAAATTCGCTGACAGTGTCGGCAGCGAACGGCCCGTCGTTCGAATGGAGTCTTGCTAATCACTGCTCACGATTCACCAATCACCGACGCATCACCTTGTCCTAGCGCCCAATTTGTGATGAAGTCTCAGACCTAAAATCGCCACGCGAGGGAACAAAATGAATGCGGTCCGAGCCTTGCTACACATCAAATGGCGCCGCGTCTGGGCGTTACTTTTCGTATTCTCCACGGTGGCATTCACCCAAATCAAAGCGCCCGCGACCGCGGCCAAAGACACGTCCACGGAACAGCGGACCTCGCGCGCTTTCGTAGCCGCCCGTGCGAATCCACTCGAACTGCGCGCCTTCCTCGTCCGCATGCCCAAAGGCGCCGATCTCCATAATCATCTATATGGCGCCGTCTACGCTGAGACTTGGATTCGTGACGGCGCTGAGGATCGTTTGTGCGTGAATCTCCTCAAGCATTCCTTTTTCAAGTCGCAAGCGATGACCGACAGCATCCCGCCACAGCCCGTCTGTGGTGACGGCAACATTCCCGCCGCCCAAGCTTTCAAGGACCAACATCTATATGACGCGCTGATCGATTCGTTTTCCATGCGCGGTTTTGTGCCCACGCCCGGAATCACTGCTCACGACCACTTCTTTGACGCTTTCGCGCGCTTCGCAGGCAATCTCGATGAATCTCGTCACCTCGGCGAGTGGCTCGACGAGCTGGCTACCCGCGCCGCTGCGCAAAACGAGCAGTATCTCGAATTAATGCACACGCCCGATTTTCAGCACGCCGCCGCGCTCGCACAGCAGATTGGCTGGCCCGACTCCGCTAATTCTCCGGCCGATTTCGGTAAGTTACGGGATGCGCTGCTCGCTCACGGCCTGCGCGATGAAGTAGCCACCGCAAGCACCGCGATCGACCAAGCGGAAACGCTTCGCAGTGAGCGCGAGCACTGCGGGCAAAAAGACGAATCCGCCGCGTGCAATGTCCAGATCCGTTTCCTCTATCAGGTTTTACGTGGTTTCCCCAAGGAACAAGTCTTCGCGCAGACCCTGCTCGGCTTCGAAACCGCCTCCGCGGACCCCCGCTTCGTCGGCATCAATATGGTGATGCCCGAAGACAGCTACATTTCGATGTCCGATTACGAGCTGCAAATGAAGATGGTGGGCTTTTTGCACGGACTTTATCCGCAGGTTCATATCAGCCTGCACGCGGGCGAAATCGCGCCGGGTCTGGTCACCTACGAAGGTCTCTGCTGCCACATTCGTCTCGCGGTTGAAGAAGCCCACGCGGAACGCATCGGTCATGGCGTTGACGTGATGCAGGAAACTCGTCCCTACGATCTGCTGAAAGAGATGTCCGCGAAACACGTGATGGTCGAAATCAATCTCACCAGCAACGACATGATTCTCGGCGTCAGCGGCAAGAATCATCCGTTTCCAATTTACCGGAAATTTGCAGTTCCGGTCGCGCTCTCCACCGACGATGAAGGCGTCTCGCGCATTGATCTGACCCACGAATACGTCCGCGCGGCCGAAGCCTACGCCCTCAGCTATGCTGACTTCAAGGAAATGGTTCGCAGCAGCCTCGAACACAGCTTTCTTCCCGGCGCGAGCCTGTGGAATTCGCCGGACGCTTTCACCAAGACCGTCTCCGCGTGCGTGCAACAAAAACCCGGCAACGGAAAGCCTTCTGCGCCGTGCGCGAACTTTCTAAAGTCCAGCGAAAAAGCCCGGCAACAATGGGAGCTAGAGCGCAGCTTCACTGCGTTTGAATCCACATTCTGATGAACAAATTGTTTGCGCAAGAGCAACGGAGTCGGCACGCCCAACGAGGTTACAATGCGGTCCATGCCAGCGAGCGCACTGGGTCCAGTGCAAGAACTTCGCGACGTGCTCGCGCGCGGCGAAATCACGCCACGCGTGGCAGTCGAGAAGGCGCTCGCGCACGCGAACAGCAACGCCAACCGTAACGTGTACCTCTCGCTCGACGCAGATGCTGTGCTGCGGGAAGCCGATGCGTTGCCGCACCGGTTCAACGCGGGCAACAAGCCGCCGCTCTACGGCCTGCCGGTCTCACTCAAAGACTGCTTCGATCTCGCCGGCTTCCCGACCAGCGCTGGCTCGCGTTTCTACGCCGCGCGCAATGGCGTTGCGGGCGAAGACTCCGCCGTGGCCGCCCGCCTGCGCGCGCTCGGCGCGATCATTATCGGCAAGACGCATCTGCATCAACTCGCCTATGGCATCACGGGACAAAATCCCGATTACGGCGATTGCCTGCAGCCCGCGAACGCGCGGCTGCTCACCGGCGGCTCGTCCAGTGGCGCCGCAGCGAGCGTGCAGGAGGGTTCCGCTGTTGCGGCGATCGGCACCGACACCGGCGGATCGGTGCGCGCGCCTGCGGCGTTGTGTGGCCTCACGGGTTATCGCGCGTCCATTGATCTTGCGCAGCAACGCGGACTCTGGCGCGGAGGAATGCATTTGGCGCCCAGTTTCGACACGCTCGGCTGGCTATTCCGCGATCTGCGTGATGCGCCGCTGCTCGCCTCGGCGCTCTTTGGCTTAAGGGTGCCACGCGCGGCAGACACCAATGTCCGCATCGGCTGCGTGCCGGACGATTTTCTGCATGATTGCGAACCGGCGGTACTCGCCGGTTTCGCGCACTGGCGGGATAGGCTAGAAAGTTCCGGCGCGCAAATCACGCCGATCGACACGGCGTTCTGGGAGGACGCCATGTCCCTGTTCGCGCCGATCCAGGCGCACGAAGCAGCCGCTATTCATGCCGCGAATACGGGCGGCGATTTTTCGCACTTCGAAAAATCCATTGCCGAACGCCTCGCCTGGGGCGCGTCCATCGCCGCTGGAGAAATCCAGCGCCTGCGCCAGAGCGCCGCGGCGTTCCGCGGCCGCGTGGATGCTCTTCTGCGCGAGCATCAATTCCTCATCGTGCCGTGCGCGCCGGTGGCGCAACTCGTCGCGGGCGCCGATCCGAGCGAGACGCGGCGTACGATCTTGCGTTACACCTCGCCGCTCAGTCTGCCCGGCGTGCCGATCGTCACTCTGCCCGCCGCGGGCGGCGCCGGCGTGCAACTGATCGCCGCGCGCGGTGATGACGCTCGGCTGCTCGCCTACGCCGCACAACGCTGGTAAATTCCCGCAGCCGTGATTCCCTCGCAACGCACGTCGCGCTCGCGGCGCGCACTGCTACTGCGGTGTGTCCAGCGGATGCGCGCTCTTCTCGTAAAATTCTTGCTGCAATTTCAGGCTGACGTCGTCGGCCTTCACCGCGCGCAGCGCCTCGACGATCGCGGCCACCCACGCTTTCATGTCCGCCTGGCCATAGGCGAGAGTCGCCGCCGAACCGTCTCCGGCATAATGATTCGGAAAGCGCGCATACCACCAAATGCCGGTGTAGACGTCGTCCGGCAGATGCACGCGATTCTGGTCCGCGCCCGATTCGCTCGCTGCGCGGTCCAGGTGCACCAGGTCCGGACGCGACACCATCACCCGCGCCGTTTCCGACTCGCCCGCGTGCATGTCCAGCGTGGTTTTCTTGGCCGGGCCGCCCGGCGGAATTTCGTGCCCCCACTGGACGTACACCACGTAATCGTGCGGCTTATCGAGTTGCGCCTGCGCGAAAAATGGCAGCAGGTGCTCGTTCCCGCCGTGCCCGTTGACGATCAGGATTTTCTTGCAGCCGTTGCGCGCCATTTCGTCGGTGGTTTCCTGCAGCAAACGCATCTGCAAGTCCGCGCTGTACGCCACCGTCCCCGGCTCGTGCTTCGCTTCGAAAATTTGCCCGAAATAATATTCGGGAAACACCACGGCGTACTCCTCGGCCACCGCCGCAAGCGACGCATACCGCACGTTGATCAAATCCGTCCCCAGCGGCAGCTGCGGCCCGTGCTTTTCCAGAATGCCGAAGGGCAAAATGCAAGTCCCGCCGGAAAGCGCGATCGCCGAAAGAAAATCCGCCGCCGTCAGTTCCTCCCAATGCGTGGATAAATGCCTCGCGGCGGACGCTGCAGCAGACGAGCCGGCGCCGGCGTGACTCGAAGCGGAAGCGCTCGCGCCGATCTGGTTCGTATCGGGCGCCTGGGCAGAAGCAGGCTGCGCCGTCATCGTCACGACTGTGGCCAAGCCGCACATAAACAGCAAGATCGCAATAGGTCGCCTCATCAGATTCTCCGCCCCCATCCTGCATGAAAGTTCGTGTGGAGGAAAGGCGTGATTGATGGGGTGAGTGTGAATGACATGTGCAGCGAAGTGTTTTCATTGTATCGCGAAAGAATTGGCGCAATTCTTTGTTTTCAATGAGTTGCGCGGTTCTCGGTTCGGGTGCAACCGCCCATTTGTATCGGGAAGTGAGTTTTTTACCCACCCTTCCCGTAAGGCGGTAGTGCGCGGATTGCGCCCGGCGGAGGCTTAAAAAAGTGACGATTCGAACGACTGATGGCGTTCGAGCGAAGAAGGCGGATCGATAGCATCGGGGCGCAGGCCGGGATGCTCAACGAAAACTAGCGGCTGCGGATTGCGTAAAGGAGAACCCCGGCTGGTATGGGGGTACCGGCCGGGGCTCAGTTCTCGTGCTAGGGTGGGCCGCCTTGCGCGCCTGCCAGGACGCGGGGAAGGCGGCTGACGTGCGGAATGTAACGGAGGGCGCGGGTGGGCGCAATAATGTAAAAACATTAGGGGCGTTTTTGGGGTCTTGGTGAGCGGTTCGATCGAAAATCAACGGCAACATCAACCTCAAGAGATCTAACAGAGGACACGGAGAAAATGCAGAGGGCAGAGAGAAAGTCTAAGAGCAAATCCCCGCTGCGCTCGGGATGACAGGTCGACGCTTTTTCGGAGCGAAAAGGAGCAGGGATCGCGCGCTAACAATGGTGGCGCATTGAAGTGCGCCGCTACAAAACCGGTTGCTTGATGCCTTGGGATTCGGTGCAGTCGTAGGATTGGCCTGTCGGCAGGTTCTTGAATTCTTCTTGGCGGCCGCTGGGCCAGATGATGATGGCGCGGGTTATTTTCTCTTCGTGGGCCACGCCGAAAGTCACTGGGAGCTCGGATTGCGAGAGGTAGCTGGAGCCGCTGTGGACCAGGCGCTGCTGGGTTACGCCGGCACAGTCGATTTGGACGCGGGCGCCGATGGCGTCGCGATTGGATTTTGTGCCGATTAGGCGGAAGCGGATGCTTTTGTTTCCGGCTTGGCCGTCGTTGCGATAGAGGTAAGCGGGGCCATTGTTGGTGGTCATTAATATGTCGAGGTCGCCGTCGCGATCGAAATCGGCGCAGGCTAAGCCGCGGCCCACTTTCGGCGCGGCGAATTCATTGCCCATCGCGGGGGCTACATCGCGAAAATGTCCGTGGCCGCTATTGAGAAAAAGTTGCGGAGGCTGCGCGTAGCCGACGTTGCCGCGAATATTGCGGACGGTGTCGTCAATGTGTCCATTGGCGACGGCGAGATCGAGCAGGCCATCGAGATCGGCGTCGAGAAAAACGCAGCCGAAGCCGAGAGTATTGACGGAAGGAAGGCCGATGCCGGCCTGCATGGCGATGTCCTGGTAAGCGCCATTCGCGATGGGCTGATAGAGACCGATCATTTCGTTGTCGAAATTGGTGATGGCGATTCCGGCGCGTCCGGAATTTTGGAAATCGCCGATGGCGACGCCCATCCCGGCGCGAGCTTTGCCTTCCGCACTGAATGCGATGCCGGCTTCGACGCCCACTTCCTTGAACGTGCCATTTTGCTGATTGCGGTAGAGCTTGTTGGGCTGGGTGTCGTTGGCGACGAGCAGATCGGGCCAGCCATCGAGATTGTAATCGAGCATGGCGACGCCGAGAGATTTCGAGCTGGTGTCAAAGATGCCGCTTTTCGCGGTGACGTCTTCGAAAGTGCCGTCGCCGCGATTGCGGAAGAGCCAGCAGGTTTCGCCGCGGTAGGCTTCGGGAGTGCAATAGGATTTGTGGGTGCCGTCGAGGCTGCAGAAAACGTCGTGCTCGGCGGACCACTTCACATAGTTGCAGACGAAGAGGTCGAGCAGGCCGTCGCGATCGTAATCGAACCAGAGGGCGGAGGTGCTGAGGGCTTGGCGGCCGGCCAGGCCGGCGGGTTTCGTGACGTCGACGAACGCGCCCTTTTTATTATTTTGGAACAGGCGGCTTTGGCCTACGCAGGTGATGAAAATGTCCGGGAAGCCGTCGTTGTTGTAGTCGCCGACGGCGACGCCCATGCCGTACATTTCGATTTCCAGGCCGGCGCGGCGAGTGACGTCAGTGAATGTGCCGTTGCGATTATTTTGGTAGAGGCGGAGGGTCGAGGGGGTGCGTTTGTGGCCGGGCCAGTCCGTGCTGTTGATTAGCAGGATGTCTTGCCAGCCGTCGCCATCGTAGTCAAAGAAAGCGCAGCCGGAGCCGAGAGTTTCGGGGAGGAGTTTGCCGCCGAAGGCGCCGGAATTGTGATGGAAGTGGATGCCGGCGGAGTCGGTGACATCTACCAGGCGGAAGCTAGGCGCAGCGATTTGTTGTTGCGGCGGCGCGGCTGCTGCCGCGAGATTTGCTGCGAATCGCGAGAGCCGTGACGGAGCGAGACCGGCAAGTCCCGCGACGCCGCTTAGATTCTTCAGGAACGCGCGGCGATTCACGAGATGTTCACCAGGCCGTTGCGGATGGCGTAGACGACCAGCTCGGCGGTTTTGTGGATACCGAGCGCGTCCATGATATTGGCGCGATGGACGCTGACGGTGTTGACGCTGAGCGAAAGCTGGTCGGCGATTTCCTTGTTGGATTTGCCGTCGACGATGAGCTGGAGGATTTCGAGTTCGCGGGCGGTGAGGCCGGCGTTGCGTTCGCCTTTGAGCGCGGCAGAGCGCGAGAGCTCGGAGGCGAGGACGATTTCACCGACGGCGACGCGGCGGATGGCGGTGGCGAGTTCGAGGTCCACGGCGTTTTTGAGGACGTAACCGCGAGCGCCGGCGTCGAGGGCCTGGCGCACGAGCGTGTCTTCGGAGTGCATGCTCAACATTAATATGGCGGTGTCGCGGGAGTGTTCGAGGATTTTGCGCGTGGCGACCAGGCCGCTCGAGCCGGGGAGCGCGCAGTCCATCACGATTACTTTGGGATGCAGCGTGCGCGCGAGCTTGATGGCTTCATCACCATCGCCGGCTTCGCCGACGACCGCGATGTCCGGTTCGTCTTCGAGCATACGGCGGAAACCGCGGCGGACGAGGGCGTGATCATCGACGAGGAGCACGGAAATTTTATGGGCCATGCGGCTCGAGCCTTTCCTTCGGAACTTGCAAGCGAACTAGAGTCCCACTTTGCGGGAGGCGCAGCAACTCGATGGTGGCGGCGAGAAGTTCGGCACGCTCGCGCATCGCGACCAAGCCCATGCCGGGCTTGGCGGTGGCGGCGTCGAGGCCTTTGCCGTGATCTTCAATTTCGAGCTGCAGCGTATCGGGCTGGAAACGCAGGCGGACCCAGGCTGCGCGGGCGCCGGAATGGCGCGCGACGTTGTTGAGCGCTTCCTGGAGGACGCGGTAAATGTGGATGGCGGAGCCGGTATCAACCGGGTAAGGTGCGCCGGATTTTTCGTAGGTGATGTCAATGCCGGTTTGCTTTTCAATTGTAGGGATGTACCAGTCGATGGTGCTTTCGAGGCCGGCTTCATCGAGCATTACGGGATGCAACGCTTGCGAGAGGCTGCGAATATTTTCGAGCGTGGTTTGGGTGATGTCGCGAACTTCGTGGAGTTCCGAGCGCAGTGGCGAATCGGCGGGCGTGTGGCGTTCGACGCGGCCGAGCATGGCGCCGATGGCGGTGAGGATTTGGCCAAACTCGTCGTGCAGCTCGCGGGAAATGTGGCGGAGCGTGGATTCCTGCGTGGAGATTAGTTTTTGCGCGAGGTCGCTGCGCTGGCGTGAGAGGGCGGCGACTTGTTCGAAGAGGCGGCGGTTCGAGCGGATGACGTAGAGGCTGGTCAGGATGATCGCCGCGAGAGTGGCAGTGAGAAATAAATAGACCTGGCGCTGGACGCGGCCGTAGATTTCGCGGACTTGCAGTGCGATTTGTTCGTCGCTCTCATTATTTTGCACGAGCAGGCGCGAGACGGCTGTGCTGAGGCCTTCCTGGCGGGCTTGCAGGGTGAGGCGGATTTGGTCGCGGGCTGCTTTGTCTTGGCCGTCTTGCGCTAGCGCGAAAGTGCGGTCCACGGCGTTCCAGAATTGCGCGAGGGACGCGGCGAGATATTGTTTTTGATCGGGCGTGCGAGCAGCCGCGTCGAGGTGCTCTTCGGATTGCAGCGCGTCATCGAGATCTTCGCGGATGCGCGCGAATTGCGATTTCCAGGCGGTGAGCGGGTAGGGCTCGTCGTTATCGAGCATGTCGCGCATGGCGAGGGCTAGAGAATTCAGATCGTTTTGCACGCGGAGAAGCTGCAGGGAGGCTTTGCGGTTGCGCTCGACGAGATTATTTTGCAGGGCGCGCAGGCCAGCGATCTGGTGCGTGATGTACGCGGAATAAGTGACGACGGCCGCGAGCGTAATGATCAGCCCGAGGACCAAACCCATCGCAGGTGAACGCAAAGCACGGCGAAACACAGCCACGAGGATATAACGCGCGGTTGGCAAGTTCCAACGTTCGGTGCGCGTGGATTTCGGCCGTTCGAGCGGCGCAGAGCGAGTCTAAAGCTGCCGGCTCGACCCGAACCGTCGAGCCGCCGCTACCAGTGCCACGGCAAGAGCCAGCTACGCGGATTTTGATGCGCTGGGTAAAAAAAGAGCCGCTACCCGAGGGTAGCGGCTCCGCGCACTTCCTAGGGGAGACTGTCTTTGATCAGAAGAGAAGTTTCAGACCGAATTGTATCTGCCGACCCGGGTCTTGGGATTGGATCAACCCGAATGTGCCTGCCGTTCCCGCCCCGCCTCCGGTCGGGCCCGTCATGATGATGCCGTTGCACGACGGCGCGCAGGAGCCGGCCGGGGCAGAAAATATCGGCGTGTTGGTGAAATTGATGAATTGGGTCATGAACTGCAGGTTGAAACGTTCGGTGATTTTGAAATTCTTCGTGAGGTTGATGTCCGCAGTGCTAAGGCCAGGACCACGGAACGAACCCACACCGCAGTTTCCAAAAGTGTGCGGCGCCGGCTCGGTCACTGCCATCGGATTCAGGAACTGGAGCCCGATATTTCCTCCGATTTGTTCCAAGCCCCCGCTGCCGGTGAAGTGCTGGGACACATTCGGAACACAATTGGGCCGGTAAGCAGCTCCCACGCCACCGCCAGTGTCGGAATTGTCGGGCGCTGACGGATCGATTGCAAACCCTGAGTGAACATTGAAACCGGTTGCAACCTGCCAGCCGCCGATGATCTGGTTGAGCCAGCCGCTGACGTTGCTGCCGAACTGGCGGCCATGGCCAAACGGCAGATCGTAGAGCACGTAGCCGTTGAACGCGCTGGCAACGTCGCTGATGCAGCGGCCGTAGTCGGCTTTTTGATCGTAAATGTTCTGGAAGAAAAAGTATCCGCCGCCCGTCTGGCTAACGCCGATGCCCTCTTCATCACCGTACTGTCCAAAATAGCCGAGTGAGTTTGAAAGGCATTTGGACCAAGTGTAGTTCAATTGAGCTTGCACGCCATGAAAGGGACGCTCAATTAGACTGAGCTCCATAGCATTGAACCGCTGGATGGCGCTGGAATCGTTGTAGCGGACGTTCGCGCCGCCAGCGACGAGAGGAGGCGCAAACGGGCTGGGTGAAAGTACTCCACCAACGAGCATCTGTTGGTTCAATAAGTAGATGTCAGACATATGGTCAATCTTGTTGCCCACATATGCGGCGGAGACTGTGGTGCTGTTTCCGAACTGATGCTGAATGGTGACGTTCCATTGCTGGTCAACCGCCGGCTGGAGATTCGGATTGGTCAAGTGAAGCGTCGTGTTGGACAAGCACGCAGGAGAAAATGCCATCAGGGCCGCCGCAGTGCATGGAGCGCTGGGGAAAGCGGTGTAGCCCTGATCCAAGGTGAAGGGAGGAAGTGACAACCCGGTGTTGTTCGCTTCACGATTCACTACGTACGGAGGGTTTACAACGGCCAAGTTATTGACGCCGTTGCCCTCCATGTAAGTCGAAATGCCGTACGCTGCGCGGACGACGGTATTGGGTAGCCATTCCGGCTGCCAAGCCAGGCCCAGACGTGGCTGGAAATTGTCGATACCGGTATAGGTGTTGTAGTTCGTGCCGATCTGCGGGGTGCCCGTGAATCGGTTGAAATTGACATTCTTAATTCCGTTTTCATCGCCGCGAGGCGTGGTCAGTTCGTATCGAAGGCCGAGGTTCACTGTGAGGTGGCTGGTAAGGCGCCAGTTATCCTGGATGAAAGCGCCTAGTAGTGTGTTCCGCAAGTTAAAGTTCAGAGGCGTTCCCAAGGTGACGTCGCTGGGGAGACCGAGGAGAAAATCAGCCACTCCGTTGCCAGGAGTAGCTCCGGTGACGCTATTCCCCGTATACTGCCCGCTAAAACTAAACGAACCCGCGACACCTTCGTTTCCGGGATAGACGTCGTTCATGATGTAGTGGAAATATTCGAACCCAAAGTGAATCACGTGATTGCCGTGAGTCCAGGTAACGGCGTCCTCGGCCTCGATCGTGGTGTCATGGAAAATCTCCACGCCGTCGGTGCTGCCGAGACTCGTATACGTCCCGTTGCCACAAGCCGTACCACTGAGGGTGATGCACGGAAGGATCGTGGTGGGGACGCCCGGGATTCCAAACGTCGCCGGAAGGTTCGTGCCGGTCGGGTTGGAATAGATTTGATCGTTTGCTGGGAAGTCCTGGAATCCTACGCGAAACTCGTTAACCAGAGCGGGTGAGATCGTTCTGGCATAGTCCAGGACAAAATTCTTCAGCGGATATTCTCTTTTAAGGTCCGGCAGCAAGACGATGCTGTTAGTGCTGTTGTTGATTACGTACTGCTGCGACCAACGCCCCATGATGTGGTCCTTGTCGGAGGCTTGCCAGTCCACCTTAAAGTCGCCCTGATAGGAGTTAACGTAGTTTTGCTGGAGGTAGCTGGTCTGGTTGGGACTTGGGAAGAGCGCAGAGTTCAGAATATTCTTAGCGGCGGTGCTCATAATGGGAACCTGATTGTTCAAGTAGGGCGTGCGGGTTGCCGGGGTGCTGCTGGAGAACGGGTTGTAGAGCTGCTGCGAGGGGTTGGTGCAAACGCCACCGGGCGTGAAACCCGCTGTACAAAGCGATGAGAAGTCACCGGTGCGGAACGCTGCCGGAACAGCGGCAAAGGGCATTGAGTTGGCAGGCGTGTCGAAGAGCGATGTCTGCCAATCCGCGAAGAAAAAGAGCTTGTTCTTGATGATCGGACCACCGAAGGTCGCGCCAAAATCGTTCCAGTGGAGCGGGTTTCGTGGCAGGATTGCCCCGCTGCCACCCGGCTCCTGATTGATCTCGGAAATGGCCTTGTTTTGCCAACTATTTGCATTCAGAGCGGTATTGCGCAGGAATTCGTAGATGTCGCCATGATACGAGTTGGTGCCCGACTTCAGCGTCTCCACAACAACGCCACCGATATAATTTCCGAAATCCGCCGGCGCGTTTCCGGCGATTAGATTGAATTCTTGGATCGCGTCCGGACTGGGCACATAGCCCACCTCATTGTTGTCCGCCTGATTGGTGTCCATGCCGTCCAATGAGAAATTGTTGTCTTGCTCGCGGGCCCCATTGACGTAAGGACGGCCGGTGCCAAAGGTGGACTGAGGCGCCTGAAACGCAAAGATATTCGGGCTGACCACGCCGGGTGACAGCAACGTCAACTGGTTGATGTTGCGAGTGGACAAAGGCAACGCCACAGCCGCGTTTGAATCTATCAGCGTGCCCAGTTCGGTCGAATCAGTTTGCAGGAGGGGCGGAGCGGTCGTGACCTCCACGGTCTGCGATACCTGACCGACACTCATCTGGAAGTCCACACGCGCGATCTGATTGAGGGTGAGAGTGAAGGCAGGGTGAACCTGCTTGGAGAACCCGCTGGCTTCCGCGCTGAGTTCCACGTTACCGACCGTCATTTGCGGGAAATCATAAACTCCGGAACTGTTCGTTTGGGTGATCAAAGTCGTGCCGCGATCTACGTCGCGCGCAGTGACGGTGGCATTGACAACGGCTGCGCCGGACGGGTCGGTGACCGTACCGGTAATGGAGCCCGAAGCTTGCTGGGCCCCGGCGGGAGATACGGCGATGGTTAGCGCGACGATGAACAGCAGGGAAAGTGAAAGCGCGACTGCGGCGATGCGGCGAATCTTGTTCACGGAAGCCTCCTGGCGGAAATTCAGTGAATCGAGGCTGAACTGCCTCCCACGCACCCGAAGCACCCCATTCATGTCCAAGAGCTATATAGCTGCAGATTTCTGTTGTCAAGAGAAAAATGCGAATGTATAAGACTTCTGATAGATTTTTCGGATACGCTCTATAGCGGATTTTCGCGCTCTATAGCAGTGTGTTGGCACCTGAGGGGTGGGTTACGGCGCTCGTTCGTCGCGCCGCAGCCCTATGCTGGTAGACTCACGGGCATTTCCGGAGCGTTCATGACACCGATCGGCCGAAACGGCGAACCAACCTACAAGAGAATCCAGAATGTGATTCGGAAACGGATTGAAGGCGGGCAACTTAAGCCCGGGGACATGGTCGCATCCGAGCGGGAGCTGGCCAAGACCCACAAAGTGAGCCTGATGACGGCGCGTCACGCGCTGGCGGATCTGGCGCGCGAGGGCATGGTGGAGAGGCGGCACGGTTCCGGAACGTTTGTGGCGCCGCCGAAAATTCATTTCAACAAGCTGATGAGTTATACGGAGCAAATGGCCAGCCGCGGGTTGGCGGTACGCTCGCGGATCGTTTCTTCGGGCGTGCTGGAAAATGAACCGGAAATCGCAGCGCGGCTCTCGTTGCCGTCCACGAGCCATTTATTCATGCTGGAACGCGTGCGGCAAGCTTCGGATGAACCGTTCGCGCTGGAAACTTGCTATTTATCGGTGGATGAATTTCCGGCGTTGGCCGGGGGCACGCTTGAGCGTGGATCGCTTTTTGTGACGCTCGAGCATGAATATGGCGTGGAGCTGGCGTACGCGGACGAAGAGATTGATTCGACCGCGGCGGATTTGAAGACAGCGGAATTGCTGGCCGTGCCGCGCGGGGCGCCTTTGCTGCGGATGCGGCAGCTGATTTACACGACCAAGGGGAAGACTTGCATGTATGTGGTGGGATTGTACCGGTCGGGGCGGCATACTTTGCTGATTCGAAGATTTCGGTGATGGTGCGCATTTCCTTGCTCTAAAGATTCAACACTAGGGGGCACAGAGAACGGCGGAGCGCACCGAGACGCTCGGCCGAGGATGGCTCGGTGGCGCGGCTGAAGTCTGCGGGAACTTCAGCGATCACTTGCGGGCGCAGCAAGCAGCGTCCCGACGACCCCTTGTTGATTTTGGCGTTTTTGTGGGCGACTGAGTTCACATTGCGATCAGAGCGGGCACGGCATGCCGTGCCCCTACGATCTTGCTTCGATGGCGGCGTGACCGCTGGTGAGTTCGCGGGACATTTGCCAGGCACATACTGTTGCCAGTACGACCAGAAATATTCCTAGCGACCAGTGATGGAGTAGGAGTTTGCCTACGCCGAACAGCGCGCTGTACACCATCACGCAGCCTAGAATCCAACACCAAAGATTGCGGGCTAGATCGTGGGTCTTGGGAATTTCGGGCGCCTTGCCGGCGATGGGCTGCCAGCCGGTCGCATCGGGCCGTACTTTTCTGTAGAACGAAAGCAGGATGCTGTCTGGCTCTTTGGCGGTAAGGAGGGTGACGGCGATCCAGACGACGGTGGTGAGGAGCGTGGTGGTAAGAATATCTTTTGCGAAGACGACCGTATCGGAGCCAACGAAAAGAGACGGGCGACCGAGAAGCGCACTTGCCAATTGTTCCCAGTGCAGCGCCAGGGTCGCGGCGAGCGCGGTTATCATCGCGGAAATTTCGCTCCAGGCGTTGATGCGCCACCAATACCAGCGAAGCATGTAAACGCTCCCGGTGCCCGCACCGACTTGCAACACAACTTGCCAGCCAGACCGGATGGAAGCGAGCTGCGCGGAAACGTAGCCCGTCATGATTACCAGCAGTATCGTGACGAGCTGCGAAATGTGGACGTAATGGCGTTCGGAAGCGCGGCGCACCAGGAAGCGGCGGTAAAAATCCTCGACGATGTAAGACGTGCCCCAGTTGAGTTGCGTCGCGATGGTGGACATGAACGCGGCGAGGAAGCCGGCGACGATGATGCCGCGCCAGTAGTGCGGGACGTAGTCGTTGACGATCATCATGTAACTGGTTTCGGGGTGCTGCAGGCCGGGATAGAGCACGATGGCGGCGAGCGCGGTGAGGATCCAGGGCCACGGACGCAGCGCGTAATGAGCGATGTTGAACCACAGCACGGAAAATAATCCCTGGCGTTCGTCGCGCGCGCTGAAAATTCGCTGCGCGATGTAGCCGCCGCCGCCGGGTTCCGCGCCGGGATACCAGAAGGCCCACCACTGTACGCCCAGGTAAACGGCGAAAGTGATGACGGGGAGAGTCCAGAGCGTGTCGCTGGTGAAGCCCTTCGAAAAATCGGGAAGAAACGCGAGCGGGTCGGAGGCGCCGTTCTGCGCGCGCAAGGCGCCGATTTGATTGATCATCGAGCCCATGCCGCCGGCGGCTTTCACGGCGTACCAGGCGATGCCGATGACGATGCTCATTTTCAGGACGAATTGAAAGAGGTCGGTCCACAGCACGCCGGAGAGCCCGCCGAGAGAAACGTAGATTCCAGTGAACGGAATGAGGAAGAAAATGCAGACGATCAGGGCTTGTCCGTCGGTGCCGGAAAATACGGGGCCGAAGATGTGACTGAGCGCGCGAGAAAAGGTGCCGAGGAAACTCCACGTCTGCATGGTGGGGCCCAGAGTGGTACCGACGATGTTGATCATCGCTTTGGTGACCCAGCCGAGGATCATGCAATTCATCAGCAGGCCCAGATAGATGGCGCGGAAGCCGCGGAGGAACGCGGCGGGCTTTCCGGAGTAGCGCATTTCGGCGAATTGCACGTCGGTCATCAGGCCGGAGCGGCGCCACAAGCGGGCAAACAGAAAGACCGTCATCATTCCGGACGGAAGAAACGCCCACCAGATCCAATTGCCGGCGATTCCTTGCGTGTAGACCAGGCCCGCGACGAGCAGAGGCGTATCGGCGGCGAAGGTGGTGGCAACCATGGAGGTACCGGCGAGCCACCAGGAAGCGCTGCGTCCGGAGACGAAATAATCTTCGGAGCTTTGGCCAGCGCTGCGGCGGAAATAGAGGCCGAGCAGAAGAGTAATTACGAGGTAACCGATAATGGCTGACCAATCGAGGAGTGTGAATGGCATCGGCCCGACTTTATTGCACAGATGCGCGGCGGGAAGCAACGTGAAATCAAATTAAATTTGCAGCTCGATTTGCGCTGGATGCGCTAAAGAGGGGCAAAAAAGCCGCGCGGAGATTGCCAATTTGTACTATCCTGCGCGTCGCTCAAATATTTTTTGTGCCATAAACCGCTCAAAGAAGGGCAAATGCGAATTTTGTTGCTCGCTGTGGTGATCGGATCTGTGGGTGGCTTGGGCGCTGCGGAGCAGGGCGCACGGGAATTGAATTTGATGCCGATGCCCTCGAGCGTGCGGCCCGGAGCCGGGGCTCTGGCGATCCCGCCGTCCTTTTCGGTGGCGATTGAGGGTTACCGCGAGCCGCGGTTGGAGCGCGCGGTCGAAAGATTTTGCCGCGAGCTTTCGCGGCGGACTGGATTGTTCGTGAGAGCGCAAGTTGTTGATGCGAACAAAGCGACGCTGGTGATTCACGCGGAGCGCGCGAGCAAGGCTGTGCAGGAATTGGGCGAAGACGAAAGTTATGCTCTGGATGTCACTGCGGCGGGAGCGAAGCTCACCGCGCCGAATCCTCTGGGCGTGATGCACGGGTTGGAGACCTTTCTGCAGCTGGTAGCGATCACGCCGTCTGGATTTGCAGCGCCCGCCGTACACATCGCAGATACGCCGCGATTTCCCTGGCGCGGCCTGACGATTGACGTGAGCCGACATTTTATTTATCTGGACACGCTCAAGCGCAATATGGATGGGATGGCCGCGGTGAAAATGAACGTGCTCCATCTGCATCTTTCGGACGATCAAGGATTTCGCGTGGAGAGCAAGGAATTTCCGAAGCTGCAGGAAATGGGCTCGGACGGGCAGTATTACACGCAGGCGGAAATGCGCGAGTTGATTGAGTACGCGCGCGATCGCGGGATTCGCATTTTGCCGGAATTTGACATGCCGGGACACAGCACGTCTTGGCTGGTGGGTTATCCCGAGTTGGCCAGCGATCCCGGGCCGTACCAGATCGAGCGGCGTTGGGGAATTTTCGATCCAGCCATGGATCCTTCGCGCGAATCCACGTACAAGTTTCTGGATAAATTCATCGGCGAAATGGCGGAACTTTTTCCGGACCATTTTTTTCACATCGGCGGCGATGAAGTGAACGGAAAGCAGTGGGACGCCAATCCAGAAATCCAGAAATTCATGCGCGCCCGCAAACTGAAGAACGATCAGGAGCTGCAGCAGTATTTCACGTTGCAGGTGCAGAAGATCGTGAGCAAGCACCACAAGGAAATGGTCGGCTGGGATGAAATTCTGGCGCCGGGGATGCCGAAGGATATCGTGATTCAATCCTGGCGAGGCCAGGAATCGCTCGCCGAAGCGGCCAAACAGGGATATCCGGGAATACTTTCGAGCGGATACTATTTGGATGGAATGGCGCCGGCGAGCCAGCATTACGCGGTGGATCCGATGGCGAACGCGGACGCCACGCTTGCGCCGCAGCAGCAGAAACTGATTCTGGGCGGCGAAGCGTGCATGTGGGCCGAATTTATTTCCGATGAAAATGTGGATTCGCGAATTTGGCCGCGGGCTGCGGCGGTGGCGGAGCGATTGTGGTCCGCGCAAGAGCTGCGGGATGCGGATTCGATGTACCGGCGGCTGAACGCGCTGAGCGTGCAGCTTGAAGAACTGGGGTTGACGCATCGTTCGAGCACAGAGGTGATGCTGGCGCGCATGGCGGGACCGGAAGATACTGGCGCGCTTCTGGTTTTGGCGGACGCCGTGCAGCCGGCCAGCATCACGATTCGCGAAAGAGAAGCGGAAAGTGCCGGCGGTATCCAAACCAGCGACATGCCGCTCGATCGCATGGTGGACGCGGTGGCCCCGGAGAGCGAAGTGGCGCGGCGATTTACGCAAGACGTAAATCAATTTGCCGCCGCGAAATTTCAAGATGCCGCAGTGGAATCTCGAATTCGTGCGCAGCTGGTTTTGTGGCGCGATAACGACAGCCGACTGGAGCCTTTGTTGCAGAATTCATTTTTACTGAAGGAGCTCTCGCCGGTCTCGCAGAACCTGGCTTCGCTCGCGGCGACAGGGTTGCAGGCGCTCGATTTCATTGACAAGAGTCAAGCGGCGCCCGATTCCTGGCACGGCCAACAACTCGCGTTAATACAACGAGCGGAAATGCCGACGGCTGATCTGATTCTTGCAGTCGGGCCGGGTGTACAAAAACTCGTGGATGCCAGTGCGGCTCCGCGACAATAATTTCCCCGCCGCGAGCTGCGATTGAGCTATGAGCGGAGGCCGTCCTGGTGGACGTATTTGACCACTTCGACTTCCGAAATGGCGATTAGGCGACCATTTCGTCGAGGAGCGGAAGCAGCGTCTGAATTTTTTCCTCGGAGTCAATCACGCTGATCATGACCGGA
The DNA here is from genome assembly GCA_963795005.1 of uncultured Acidobacteriota bacterium. GTDB lineage: Bacteria > Acidobacteriota > Terriglobia > Acidiferrales > UBA7541 > Palsa-295. The sequence goes on from CAWCGE010000032.1 coordinate 425,888, forward strand.
GCATCGTGGGAAAAGGACATGTGGCGCGGGCGGCGAATCAGCGCGCTCGCGCCGTATCCTTCGATTCCGCGAAAAACGGTGGCGCCGGCGATGTCCAGTTCGCGGCACTTTTCCTCACCGAAATGAATGCGCGGCATTTTGGCCGTTCCCTCGAGCTTCATTTCCGCGCCCCCTTTCTGCGCTCCACTTCCTGGAAGTCGCGCGTGTATTTAATGACATCCACGTCCGAGAAAACCACGAGGCCCTGCTGCACCATACCGTCCAGGGCCGGAAGAAACGCGCAGAGGCGTTCTTCGGTGTCCACCACGGAAAGCATGATGGGCCGGTCATGCGACAGATGCAGGGCGGAGTCCTTGTGAATCCTGCGATTGGCTCCGTAACCCAAAATGCCCTGGTACACGGTGGCGCCGGCGATGTCGTTCGCGCGCATGCTTTCGAGCAGTGCTTTGTGGAGGGGCTTGCCGTTCCACTTGTCGTTCTCGCCGATGAAAATGCGCATCAATTTGGCTTTGCCCTGGCGCTTTAATGCCGGCACGTCTTGCTGGCCTGCTCCCTTTGCGGAAATTTCGGAAGGCTTGACGATGGTCGTGTCCTGGATTTCGATCAGGCCTGTTCCTACCATTTCGTGCAGCTTGGGGAGAAGCTCATCTACTTTTTCGGGTGTTTCCATGAACTCGATTTTCACGGGAAGATTTTCGGTGAGCGCCAAGACGCGGTCGGTGTGCATGCGATGGTCGGCGCCGAACCCGGCAATGCCGCGCGAGACGGTGGCTCCGGAAACCTGGTGGTAGAAAAGGAATTGTAGAATCGCCGCATGGACGGCTTCCCCGTGGTATTGGTGGTCCTGGCCAACGTAGATGGTTACCTTCTTGGCCGGTCCGGCTTTGAGCATGTTTCCTCCTCGATCGCGAGGCCGCAGCTTGTAACCGGAGTATTCTAACGCTCGTCTGCGCGCCGCGATTGTCGGTTTCAAGCGATGGAACGTCCGGTGATCACGCCCAACCAAACGGAGATGAAACCAACGACCACGCTGAGAACGACGTTCAAGCCAGCGATCAGAAACTCGCCATCCTGAAGCACGCGAAAGGTTTCATATTCAAAGGTGGAGAACGTGCTGTATCCGCCGATGAATCCAATCGGGAGCAAATAGCGCCAATTCGCGCTCCAGTTCGTTTTTTCCGCGAGCAGGGTAACGACTAAACCGATCAGAAAGCACGCGGTGCAATTGACGATGAAGGTGCCGTATGGGAATCGCGTGCCCATACGATTGCCGACGTACCCTCCGACCCAGAAGCGCAGGACCGATCCAAGAAATCCCCCGAGACCTACCATCAAGTATTTGGTCATATTTGCGAGCTGCGTCCTCTCTTGGAGGCTCGTGAGAGAAACTTCGAGCCAGTTTTGCAGTGCATTGGTCAGTTGGGGATCTTTGCCGGGGACATGGCTCCGCGACAAGAATCCTTGTCAGGAGTCATCATCTGTCCCGGCTATGAAGGGACAGCGGTTAAGGGGCGAACTCCATGCCCTCGGTGGGTAATAATACTTTTACTCTGGCGGAAGTCAATCGCGGCGCGCTGTGCGTTTGTCTTGGAATTAACACTGAGCAGAAAATATCACCGCAGAGGCGCAGAGTTCGCAGAGAACGGCAAGCGGGGCGAAGAGTACGCAGAGAAACAAGAAACAGGAAACGGCGATAAGCTGACGCTGGGGTCAGGCGATGCCAAGTTTCTTTTGCATGCCTTCCAGAGAAACTCCTTTGGTCTCCGGGTAGATGAACAGCACCACAAAAAACTGCAGAACCATCATGGCCGCGAAAAAGACGAAGGGATAGCCACCGGAAGCTGCGGCCATCGTCGGAAAAATGAAAGAGATGAGCGCGTTCATGGCCCAGTGCGAAAAGCTGCCGAGGCTTTGGCCTTTGGCGCGCACGCGGTTGGGGAAAACTTCGCTGAGATAGACCCAGATGACGGCGCCTTGTGAGAACGCGAAGAAGGCGATGTAGCCGATCAGCAACCATACCAGGAGATTTTGGTGACGGCCGGAAAGAAAAATCGCGGCGACACCTCCGAGGCAAGTCGCGGTGCCTACCGAGCCGATGAGCAGCAGAGTCTTACGGCCAATGCGGTCAATCACGGACATGGCCAGCATAGTAAAGACGAGGTTGGTCGCGCCGATAGCGACTGCTTGCAAGTCGGAAGAGACTTTGTTGAAGCCTGCATACGCGAAAATGTCGTTGAGGTAGTAGAGAATGGCGTTGATGCCGGAAAGCTGGTTGAACATTCCGATGGAGACCGCGAGGAAAATCGGCAGGCGATATTTCCAAGAGAATAGCGGATCGCTCGAACTATGTTCGGCGTCAATGGAAGCGACGATTTCCTGCAGCTCCTGCTCGTAATTTTCCTCGCCCGTGATGCGCAGAACTTCCCTGGCCTCGGCCACTCTTTGTTTTTTGACCAGCCAGCGGGGGCTGCGGGGAATGGTGAAAAGCAGAAGGAAGAAAAACAGGGCCGGCGCGGCGGGAATCCCCAGTTTCCAGCGCCATTCGGCGCCGCCGAGCTGCATCGCTCCGACAATGTAGTTCGATAGGTACGCGAGCAAGATGCCTAAGACGACGTTGAACTGAAAAAGGCCTACCAATCGGCCGCGCCATTTCGCCGGGGCCACTTCCGCGATGTACATGGGGCCCAGCACGGACGAGCCACCGATGCCGAGGCCGCCGATGAAGCGAAACAGTACGAGCGCGGTCCAATTCCACGCAAGGGCGCAGCCGAGCGCTGAGACCAAGTACAAGACCGCCAGGACGCGCAAACTGTCGCGGCGTCCGAATTGATCTCCTGGAATTCCAGCCAACATCGAACCGAAGATAGTGCCGACAAGCGCGGCGGAAACGGTGAACCCTAAAGCTGTTGGCGAGAGATTGAAGGTTTGGGTTAGCGCGTGGGTGGTGCCGGAGATGACGGCGGTGTCGAAGCCGAAAAGCAGTCCGCCAAGCGAGGCCACCACGGCGCTGCGCAACAGATGCGAGTTAAGTTTCATGCCGCCTTTCTAACGTAGGTTCTATCGGTGGGCATTGTCTCTCTTACCGCGCCGCCGCAGGCAACAATATTTGCCCGCGTGTCTAGGAAGAGACGCGTTTCGGCAGGAAGGCGCCGCCTTTTTTCACGATGAACGTCCAGTGGGCGCCGCCGGCGGGCGGCGTGATGGCGGGGCCGGGCCTCTCGCTGATTTCGGCGCACACGATCGCGTCGGAAGTCGCGGACGGCCGGCTGGCTGTGCTGAAAGTCGAGGGATTGCCCATCGTCATTCGCCCGGCTGGGCGGTGAACATCGAGTTCATGGACGATCCGCATTCGCGCTGAGACGGAGAGCACGTTTGACTGATTCAATCGCGGCCGCGGCTTGTGCCCAGGCCCGCCATCTTGAATACCGCTCGTCGAGAAGAACTCCTTGCTGTAATCTCTGCCCTGCTTAGTTTCTTTGAGGACGCCACGCCATGGCTCTGCAAGCGCTGATTTTCGACGTTGATGGCACGGTCGCCGAAACCGAAGAAATGCATCGCACGGCGTTCAACCAGGCATTTGCGTCGTTTGGGCTTGGATGGGAGTGGGCTCCGCCGCTTTATAAGGAGCTGTTGCGCATCACGGGAGGAAAGGAACGAATCCTGCATTATCTGAAGCGCGATCGGCCGGAGGAGGCCGCGGCACACGAACGCGAAATTCCGCAAATTTATGCGCTGAAGACAAAACTGTACTCGGCCATGGTCCGGGAAGGTACTGTTGCGCTCAGGCCTGGCGTGCGGCGGCTGATCGAGGAGGCCAGAAGCGCCGGGATCCAGCTCGCCGTCGCGACGACCACCCACCCCGCCAATGTGGACGCACTGCTGCAGCGAGCTTTCGCTCCGTCCGGTGAATCGCTCTTTGGCGTGATCGTTGCTGGAGATGAGGTGGCGGCCAAAAAACCGGCTCCGGACGTATTCGACGTGGCGTTGCGGCGGCTGGGATTGCCCGCGTCGGCTTGCGTCGCGTTCGAGGATTCCGCGAACGGCGTGCTCTCCGCGCGGCGAGCGGGCCTGGCGGTGGTGGCGACGCCGAGCGCCTATACTGCTGACGATGATTTCACGGGCGCGGCGTCGGTGGTCTCGACACTGGGTGAGCCGGACGAGCCGCATCAACAACTTGCAGGCTGGAAATGGACCGGAGGCTTCGTAAGCCTGGAGGGCTTGCGAGAGCGTGCGCAAGAGGCGGAGCATGTTCGCCGCGGCCGCGCTTAATTTTTCTAAGTATTGCTGCAATTATATTCAGTCTTACTTTGCAATCTCGCCTGCTAGGTTTCTGTTGTGCCGCTGCCTTATCCAACGACGTCCCAACGTGCCAGCGCGAGGTTTCCCGCAAGCTCTGGAAAGGAAACGCGCGAACCCGATTTCACCAGAAACATTCGGCTGGACGACTTCCTCGACCAAGCCGCCAATACCAGCGAAAAACTGACAGCGGCGGCGGCGTTGCTTCGCGAACTTGCTAAGGCGACTATGCAGGCGGCAGATGCGGTTTCGCTGGGTTACATCGCGGAAGCCATCGGGCACGGTCGGCGCTGCGAATAGCGATGGCGGCGCACAAAAGCGGCTAGATCTTACGGCGAGCGACCCTTTCATCCATGCTTTGCGGAACGCGCCGGTGGCGGCCGTGCTTTCCGAAGAGCTGACGTCCCGACTGTGTTTGGATCCGGCGGCGCCGCTACGTGTTTACTCTCGACCGCCGAGCCGGAGTGTTCCAACTCACAATTCCGAAACTGGCGATGCCGCAAGACTCGAACGTGAGCGCAAGCGCAGAGCGCCTAACGCACCCCGGCGTTGGCGAAATCTTGCGGGCCCGGCAGGGTGCCCCGGAGGTAGGTCGAGTCCCAGTGGAATTGCCACCTGCCCTTATCCTTTTCGAAGGGCAATGGGCCCGGCGTGAAATCCACCCACTGGCTCCAGCGGCCGCCCTGCTTGTTGACGACGACGTTGCTCATGCCGTCCAATACCATTCCAGGTTGGCCCCCACCTTCGCGGCAGGTCGTGGCCTTGAAGACCGCGCGGCCCACCCATTCGAAGCCGTTCAATTTGTCTGCTTCGCTGAGATCCTGCGGCTTCAATTCCTGCACGGCCAGTACGCGGCATTGGCGCAGGAAATGATCCGGCGCGTAGGGACTGCCGGAGACGATGGCAGTGGTCCAACCGTCCGGGCCCTTGGCCCAATGTTTTTGCAGCTCCGCCATCACGGCGTTTTGCGCCTCGCGGTCGGCGCCGGAAAGGCCCGTGGCATTATCTTCTCCGTCGTCGGCTGAGCTCGAATGGCCGCAGCCCGTTCCGGCAATGGCAATAGCCAGCGCAAGTGTGAATGCGACGAACGGCGAGGCATGGGGATATTTTTTCATCGGGTTCTTCCTTTCTTCGCGAAGTTCGAAGGCATCGTTTTGAGTTGCAAGGAACTTCAGCGGCTGAAGCCGCCCTGAACCTACAGCCTAGATGTCGTGGCTAAAAGCCACGACCCACAAAGATTCTCGAGTCGTCACCCGCGACGCTGAAGCCTCGCCCTTCCTGGACTGTTACCTCTGTAATGGCTAGACCAGCAGTCCTAGCTACTTTACTTTCTCGAGTCTTGGAATCATGGTGTCCCGGGGACCGTCAATCGTCCCATCTTTGTTGACGGTGAAGACGAGCGGACTCGGCAGCATCATGCCGAAATCGCCGCGGGCGATAATTTTGTCGCCTTCGATCTTGTAAGTGCCGTCAACGGCGTACGCTCCGAGGCCGATATAGGCCTTACCATCCTTGAATTCGGCGTTGATGGTGCCCGAGGGATCGCGGTACTTGCCCTCGACACCGCCGCCGCACGCGGCCGCGAAGGCCGCTCCGGCCAGAACGAAAGCAAAAAGCGTTTTGCGGACCGATGAACTGTTCATGATGTTCTCCTTGGCAGGATTTTCGCGAGGTTGCAAAGCCTGCCGCTATGGCGGCGCGTCGTTCGGATCGGCCTAGCACGGCTGCCCCAACCGTTGCTGCGAGCCTGCTTGCGATGCTAAAGTCTCGTGCCTAGACGGGACCTGAAACCGGCAATGGATGGGTTCTCCCGGAACGACTTCTCACTACGCAATGCGCGAAAGCGCGAGAAAAACCGTCATGGCAGCCAAAGAATCACAAGCGGCGCACGGCTTTGAGCCGGGGAGAATCGGCTCACCCCCAGCCGACCGGAAGGTTCTGGATCACCTGTTCAGCGTCACGTATGAAGAATTGCGGCGGCTCGCCTCGAGCGTGCGTCGCGGAGATCCGAGCGCCACACTCAGTCCTACCGCATTGGTCAACGAAGCCTGGATCAAGCTCGCAAAATCGCCGGAAATCGCGGCGACGTCGCGGCTGCACTTCAAACGCATTGCGGCGCGCGCCATGCGGCAGCTGCTGGTGGATGCGGCACGGAGGCGGAATTCCGGCAAGCGCGGCGGTGGCGCCGAAATTACCGTGACGTTCGATGATGCGGTTCACAAGAAACCGTCTGGCGGAGAAGAGTTGCTGGCGCTTAACAACGCGTTGAATTCACTCGAGCGCATGAATCCGCGGCAGGCGGTGATGGTGGAGAGCCGGTTCTTCGGCGGACTGGACGTGCCGGAGACGGCGGCGCTCCTGAACGTTTCCGAAGCCACGGTTCTGCGCGATTGGCGGGCGGCGAAGGCGTGGCTTGCGCATGAACTTCGCGAGGCCTCGTAACGCGCGGCGATTTCTCATCCAGGCATCAGGAGAACAATGATGGATAGCTCTCGCTGGCAGAGGGTGCAAACCCTTTTTCACGAAGCTGCCGACCTGCCGGCGTCCGAGCAGCGCGGGTTCCTCGAAACGCAATGCGGCGAGGATGTGGCGCTGGTCAGCGAGGTGCTGATCCTGCTGCAGGAAGATTCGCGCGGAGGCTCGCTGCTGGAGCGGGATGTCGCGCATGTCGCGCACCAAGTTCTCGGCGAGCCGTCCTCGGACGCACCACCTTTCAAAGAATTTGGACCTTATCGAATCATTCAGGCTCTCGGCGAAGGCGGCATGGGCATGGTCTACCTGGCGGAGCGCGAGGATCTGGGCAGCCGGGTCGCGATCAAGGTGCTGCGCGATGCCTGGCTATCGCCGGCGCGCCGCGAGCGCTTTGCCATCGAGCAGCGCACGCTCGCGCAACTGAATCATCCCTCAATCGCGCGGCTCTACGATGCGGACACTTCGCCGGATGGAACGCCCTTCTTCGTCATGGAGTATGTGGAAGGTGTTCCGCTTACGGATTATTGCACGCAGCACAATTGCTCGGTTCCGGAGCGCCTGCGTTTGTTCCGCGAAGTTTGCGAAGCGCTGCTGTACGCGCATCAACATGCCGTGATTCACCGCGACTTGAAGCCTTCGAATATTCTGGTGAAGGACGACGGCACGGTGCGGCTGCTCGATTTCGGCATCGCCAAGCATTTGCAGGTTCTTGGCGAATCCGTGGACCAGACCATGACCGGCTTGCGACTGATGACTCCAGCGTATGCCGCGCCGGAGCAGATTCGCGGCGAACAAGTGGGAATCCAGAGCGACGTCTACTCGCTTGGTGTTGTGATGTATGAATTGCTCGCGGGGCGGCTGCCGTTTGATTTGTCCAATCGCACGCCGGCACAAGCCGAGAAGATTTTGACCGAGCAAGTAGCCGAAAAGCCTTCGGAGGTCTCCGCGAAGATCGCCGCGTACACGACTGGAAACGACCGCGCGGCGCCGGTGAGCAAGACGGCTTGGGCCGATTTGGATGTGCTGTGCCTCACCGCGATGCACAAGGACGCGCAGCAGAGGTACCAGTCGGTTGAGGCGCTGATACGCGACATTGATCATTATCTGAAAGGCGAGCCGCTGGATGCGCGGCCGGACACGCTGCGTTATCGCGCCAGAAAATTCGTCACGCGGAATTGGCGCGCGGTTAGTGCCGTCGCGGCAGTGATTGCTGTGGTTGTTGCGCTGGTTGTGTTTTTCACTTTGCGTTTGGCGCGCGAACGCGACAATGCGAATCGCCAGACGGCCATCGCTACTACGATCAACCAGTTTTTGTCCGACGATTTGCTTGGCCGCGGAAATCCGTTTCAGAGCGGGAAGGCAACGGAGACGCTTCTCGACGCCATTAAGCTCGCTTCGCCGAGCATTGACCGCAAATTCAAGGATGAGCCGCAGATTGCCGCGCGTCTGCATCTGACGATTGCGCAGGCACTCGACAGCCGGACGAATTATCCCGAGGCACGGGTGGAATACGAACGCGCGCACCAGCTTTTTCTGCAAACCGAGGGGCCGCTTTCGCAGGAAGCGATTGTGGTGCAATTGCAACACGCCGCGATGGAAGCGCGTAGCTACCAATCCGGCGGTTTGCCGGTAGCCAAGTCGCTTCTCGCGGAGCAGGAAGCATTGATCCCTAAGATCAAAAATCCGCGCAAGGATTTGCCGGTGTGGCTGTATTCGGCGAAAGGCATGATCGCGCTGATCGAAAACGATGCGAAGGCAGCCAATCAGAATTTCAAAGCCGCTTCGGACGCGGCCGCGACACTGCCGGACTTCGATGAGACGGCCAGGTTCAATCTTCGCCAGCGTCTGGCTTTCACCTACATCCGCCTCGGCGATGGCGCCACCGCGGAGCGTCTGGCGCGCCAGCTTATCGCTGCGTATTCGGGTGCAAACGGCGCGGACAGTCCGTACGTCTTGCGTGTGCGTCTCAATCTGGCGCAGGCTTTTATGATCGAAGGGAAATATCAGGACGCCGTGCAGGAAGCCAATAGCGTTTATCCCGATTTTTTGGCGAAATTCGGTCCGGATCACGAACTGACCATGCAATTGCTGGCGACGCGCGCGCAATCGGAAGGCAGTCTGGGAATGTTCGAGGACTCGACGCGCGATGATCTGGCGATTTATAAAATTGCACTGCAAAAGCAGGGACCGAATTCGTTTTACGCGATTGCCACGCTTTCGGATGCGTCGGTGGCACAATGCCGGTCGAACCATCTGACCGAAGGCGAACAGAATGCGCGCACCTCGCACGATGATTCGATCAAGGCTTTCGGACCGCAAGCGGGCCTGACGGGCGGCACCGCACTGCCGCTGGCGAATTGCCTGATTGCGGAGGGGAAGTTGCAGGAAGCGTCCAAGCTGCTGGACGAGATTGACTCGAAGGTTGTTGCGCAGCTAACCGGGGATCCCGACTGGCAGGCCAGCGTGAATCTGGCGCAGGCGGAGATCGCGTTGCGGCAAGGGAAGTATTCGCAAGCGCAGAAGTTGCTCGAGGCCGCTCGTCCGGCCTTTTCGCGTCCGGACGCGGAAGCCTATCAGAAGAAAAAGCTGGATGCTTTGAGCGCTGAGATTAAGACCCACCCGCAATAGATTCGACGACTCGACGTGAAAGGGCCCGCTGAGGCACGGCGCCACATCGACATGGCCGCCTTACTGCACACGAGCGGTCAAACGAACCACTTCTTTGCGTATTGCATGTATCAAAAGTTCTGCGCTTTAGGCGTCATCCTCCGGGGCCGGAAGTGCATCTAAAGTGGCCGAATACACAGCACAAGCGGGACTTGCGGGAGAGCAGAAACGAGCGATCGGACTGTGCGATCCTCGCCTTTTGGTGCAATCGTTGTGTCGAGGGCATAAGAATTAGTACGATTCGAGAGGTAGAGGCCCAAATCATTCCGGGCTGAATGGGGTTGAGCAAAGTGCTGGCACATTTTTGCTTAATCGGTCAGTGGGAGGCACTTTTGCGGGAGGAAACCATGTCTGAGGGGTGGATCCCAGAGCCCAAGGCGTTGTTCGCGAGGTGGGGGTATGTGCTGGTCACCGGACTCGTAATGTCTGTGACGATCGGGTGCGCGGGAAAAAGTTCGGGCTCGATGCCGCCGGCCACCGTTGAGGTCGCACAGGTGGAACAGAGAGATGTTCCGATCTACGGCGAATGGATCGGCACGCTCGACGGATTTACAAACGCCGACGTGAGAGCGCAAGTGACGGGCTATCTGCTGCGCCAGGGCTACCAGGAGGGCGCATTCGTCAAGAAAGGCCAGTTGCTTTTCGAGATCGACCCGCGGCCGTTTCAGGCAGCGCTCGATCAAGCCGAAGGACAATTGGCGCAGGCCACCGCCAATCTGGCCAATGCCAAAGCAGTGCAAGGCAGAACTCAGCTTGACGTGGAGCGCTATATTCCGCTGGCCAAAGAGCAGGCCGCGAGCCAACAAGATCTCGACAACGCCGTGCAGAATAACTTAGCCGCCGAAGCCACCGTGGCGACGGCTGAGGCGGCAATCAAAACCGACGCCGCGGCTGTTGAAACGGCCAGAATCAACCTCGATTTTACGCGCCTCATTGCACCCATTGACGGCATCGCTGGGCAGGCTCAGCTTCAAGTAGGCGCTCTGGTCACTCCAAGCAGCGGAGTTGTGACTGCGGTATCCACCGTTGACCCTATCAAGGTTTATTTCACCGTCAGCGAAAGCGAGTATCTTGACTGGAACAAACGGTTCCCCACCGAAACGAGCCGGGAAGCGGCTGACAAAAATCTGCGCCTCCAACTGATTTTGGCCGACGGTTCAACGTACGTGCATGAGGGTACGTTTTATTTTGCCGACCGCCAAGTAAATATAGGCACCGGCGCGATTCGACTTGCCGCCCTGTTCCCCAATCCGGGAAATATTCTGCGTCCCGGCGGCTACGGCAGAATTCGGACGGCTGTCCGAATCCAGAAAGACGCGCTACTGGTGCCGCAGCGCGCCGTGACTGAGCTGCAAGGCGGCTATCAAGTCGCTGTGGTGGACCATGAAAATAAAGTGAGCATCCAGACCGTGTCGGTGGGAGATCGCGTAGGGAGCGATTGGATTATCACCGAGGGGCTAAAGCCGGGAGACCGCGTGGTGGCGGAGGGCGTGCAGAAGGTGCGTCCCGGCGCGCAAGTAAACCCGAAGCCGTACGTGCCGGATGGCGCGACGGCGCAGGCAAGGTAGCGGCCATGTCCAAATTTTTCATCAACCGCCCCATCGTCGCCATCGTGATTGCTATCGTCACGGTGATTATTGGAACGATCTCCATCATCGAATTGCCTGTCGCCCAATTCCCGAATATCGCTCCGCCAGAAGTTCAGATTCAAGCGACGTACGTCGGCGCGGATGCGTTGACGCTGGAGCAATCCGTGGCCACGCCGATCGAGCAGCAAATGAGCGGCGTCGATCACATGAACTACATGTACTCCTTGAACGCCACGGCCAATGGCGGCATGACCATGATCGTGGATTTCGACGTGAAGACGGATCCGAACACGGACCAGATTTTGGCGCAGATGCGGGAAACGCAAGCCGCTTCGCAGCTCCCCGCGGACGTCAACAACTACGGAATCACGGTGCAAAAGTCGGTGACGTCACCGCTGATGCTGGTGACGCTGTACTCGCCCAAGGGAACGTACGATGCTTCGTTTCTTGCGAACTACGCGTACATCAATATTCATGATCCGTTGACGCGCGTCTACGGCATCGGGAATGTGCAGATCTTCGGTGCCGGGCAATATGCGATGAGGTTGTGGGTGAAGCCGGACCAATTGGGCAAGCTGGGCATCACTGTTACCGACATCATCAACGCAATCCAAGCGCAGAACACCGTGAACCCCGCGGGACAAGTGGGCAGTGAGCCAGTTCCCAAAGGGCAGGAGTACACCTACGCGGTTCGGGCGCAAGGACGATTGATTTCCGCAGATGAATTCGGACAAATCGTCGTTCGCGAGACGCCGGATGGCGGAGTAGTCCGCGTCAAGGACGTGGCGCGGATAGAACTGGGGTCGAACGACTACACCGTGGTGGGCCGGCTGAACGGCAAGCCGGGAGCGATTATCGCCGTTTACCAATTACCGGGCTCGAATGCTGTGGACGCGGCTAACGGCGTGAAGAAATTGATTGCCGGAATGACACTCCCGCAGGACATGGATTATGTGATTTCGCTGGATACGACCAAGGCGGTGACGTCCGGGATCAAGGAAATTGTCGAGACCCTGGTGATCGCGATCGTGCTGGTGATCCTCGTTGTATACATTTTCCTACAAAGCTGGCGCGCGACGCTGATTCCGATGCTGGCAGTGCCGGTGGCCTTGATCGGAACATTCATTTTTTTTCCGTTGTTTGGTTTCTCGGTCAATACGCTTTCTCTACTAGGGTTGGTGCTGGCGATTGGATTGGTCGTGGACGACGCAATCGTGGTCGTGGAAGGCGTCGGGCGGCATATCGAAGAAGGACTTTCCCCCAAAGAAGCGGCGCTTAAGGCGATGGACGAATTGACCGGCCCGGTGGTGGGAATCGCGCTGGTGCTCTCCGCCGTATTCGTTCCGACGGCGTTTATTCCGGGAATCACCGGGCGGCTCTATCAGCAATTTGCGGTGACGATCGCCATTTCCGTCATCCTTTCGGCCTTCAACGCGCTCACTCTCAGTCCGGCTCTGGCTGCTCTTTTGCTACGGCCGAAAGAGGAGAGCAAGGGACTGCTGGCAAAATTCTTCGCCTGGTTCAACCGAGTGTTCGAGCGCGGGACGGACAGCTATGTGCGAGTTTCCGGCGCGCTGATTCGCAAGAGCGTAATCGCACTCGTGCTATTGGTGGTGTTCTCGGGGGCGGCGGCATTTTTCGCCTCACGAGTGCCGTCGAGTTTCCTGCCGGATGAGGATCAAGGCTATCTTTTTATCAACCTGCAACTTCCTGACGCTGCTTCGCTGCAACGGACGGACGAAGCTGCGCGAGACATCGAGAAAATACTGGCCGACACGCCCGGAGTGAAGTACACGTCGAGCGTAATCGGCTTCAGCTTGCTGAGCTTCGTGCGCACCAGCTACAACGCATTTTTCTTCGTCACGCTGGACGACTGGGACGCAAGGAAGTCGCGAGCGGAACAGTTCCAGGAGATCAAGACACGGCTGAATCAGAAATTGAGCCAGTTGCCGGAAGGAGTCGCTTTCAACTTTTCACCTCCGGCGATTCCGGGCGTCGGCACTTCAGGAGGATTTACGTTTGTTCTCGAGGACCGGGCCGGGAAAGACGTGGAATTTCTCACGCAGAATTTAAACACGTTCATGGCCGCGGCGCACAAACGTCCCGAGATTGGTTTTCTAGCCACGACTTATATCCCCAGTGTGCCGCAGCAATTTGTGACGGTGGACCGCGACAAAGTGATCAAGCAGGGAGTCAACATCAGTGACGTTTACAAAACCCTGCAGTCGTTCATGGGCGGATATTTTATCAATTACTTCAACCGGTTCGGGCGGCAATGGCAGGTGTACATCGAGGCGGAGGGAGAGTATCGGACGAAGGCGGAGAATGTCGGGCAGTTCTATGTCCGCAACGGTAATGGAGACGATGTGCCGCTCTCCGCGCTGACGAAGTTCGAGCCCCGGATCGGGCCGGAATACACCATGCGATTCAACGAATATCGCGGCGCACAAATCGTCGGAAGCGCGGCGCCGGGCTACAGTTCCGCGCAGGCGATGAAGGCGCTCGAAGAAGTATTCGCGCAAACGATGCCCCGCGAAATGGGTTACGACTACAAGGACATGTCGTTTCAGGAGAAACTGGCTCAGCAGGGAGTTTCGCCTGCGATCGTTTTTGCATTCTCCCTTTTGTTTGTGTTCCTGATTCTGGCGGCGCTGTATGAAAGCTGGTCGCTGCCATTCAGCGTCCTGCTGAGCACGCCGGTGGCGGTGTTTGGCGCGTTCCTAACGCTGTGGTTGCGGCGCACGATGGCCGGATGGTTTTATCCAGCTTACATGGTGCAAATCGAAAGCGACGTGTATGCACAGATCGGATTGGTCATGCTCATCGGGCTCACAGCGAAAAACGCGATCTTGATCGTGGAGTTCGCCAAGGACGAATACGAGCAAGGCAAACCGCTGGTGGACGCTGCGCTGGCGGGCGCCCGCATCCGGCTGCGGCCCATTTTGATGACCTCGTTCGCGTTCATCCTGGGCAGCGTGCCTTTGTGGGTGGCTACCGGGGCCGGTTCAGTGGCGCGGCAGATTATCGGAACGACGGTGATTGGGGGAATGCTGGCGGCCAGCGCTATCGCCATATTTCTGGTTCCGGCGATTTTCTATCTGGTTGAGAAGTGGTCGGGCGCCGGCCAATTGAGCCAATCGACCGGAGCGATTAAAGCCCCACCCGCTGCGGGGAGTGCCGGAACACCTACTCCCGCGGAGGGCGACTGAAATGAGACGCGCGCGAGGGTACAACCTAATAGAATCGAGGCAGGTGACACGGACGAAGATGATTGTCGCGGCGATTCTTGCCGCGAGCCTGTTCACCGGATGCAAGGTCGGGCCCAATTACAAAAGGCCGTCGGAGAGGCAGAGGCCCAGATCATTCTCGGCTGAATGGGGTTGAGCAAAGTGCGGGCACATGCCCAATCGGGGCGCGAGAGGCACTTTGGGGGAGGAAAGTATGGCTAATGGATTGATTCCAGAGCCAAAGAGGTATGTCGCGAAGTGGGGGCATGTGCTGGCTGCCGCACTCGCAATGTCCGCAACTATCGGGTGCGCCGGGAAAAGTTCCGGATCGATGCCGCCTGCGACCGTTGAGGTCGCGCCGGTCGAGCAAAAGGACGTTTCACTCGATACGGAATGGATCGGCACATTGGATGGGTACGTGAACGCCGACGTGAGAGCGCAGGTCACCGGGTACTTACTGCGGCAGGATTATAAAGAAGGAGATTTCGTCAAAGCAGGTCAACTCCTCTTCGAAATTGATCCGCGGCCCTTTCAGGCAGCTCTTGATCAAGCCAAGGCCCAGTTGGCAGAGGCTCAGGCGCAACTTGCCAACGCGGAAGCCCTCCAACTCCAGGCCCAGCTCAACGTGAACAAGTACATTCCGCTGGTCGAAGAGCAGGCCGCCAGCCAGCAGGATCGCGATAATGCCGTGCAAACGAACGTCGCCGCGAAAGCCACGGTGCTGAATTCCAAGGCCGCGATTCAGGCGGCAGAGGCGGCAGTGAAGACGGCTCAAATCAACCTGGATTTTACTCGGCTCACTGCGCCAATCGAAGGGATAGCGGGATTGGCTCAGTTGCAGGTCGGAGCCCTGGTGACCACCGCCACCGGGCCTGTCACCACCGTTTCCACCGTTGACCCCATTAAAGTCTATTTCACTGTAAGCGAGAGTGAATACCTTACTTTCAATCGAAGGTTTCCCACCAATTCAGCGCGGCAAGCGGAAATTAAGAAATTGCCGCTCGACCTGATCCTGGCAGACGGTACCACCTACGAGCACCCGGGAACCATTTACTTCGCGAACCGCCAAGTCGATCTGGGTACCGGCTCTATTCAAATCGCAGGGCTGTTTCCCAACCCAGGAAATATCTTGCGGCCCGGCGGTTATGGCAAAGTCCGGGCACCGATCCGAGTCGTGAAGGACGCACTCCTTGTCCCGCAGGCAGCGGTGACGGAACTCCAAGGAGGTTATCAAGTGGCGGTGGTGGACAGCCAAAACAAAGTGAGCATACAGACAGTGGATGTGGGCGAGCAGTTCGGCACGCAGTGGATTATCAAAAAGGGACTTAAACCTGGGGAGCGTGTGGTGGCAGAGGGCGCAGAAAAAGTGCGTGTTGGTATGCAAGTGAATCCGAAGCCATACGTCGGTCAGGCCGCCGAGGCCAAGGGGAGGTAAGTCTGATGTCGAAGTTTTTCATTCGCCGTCCGATCGTAGCGATGGTGATCGCGATTCTTATGGTGATCGTGGGCGCGATCACCATTGCCAGCCTACCCGTAGCGCAGTTTCCTAACATCGCCCCGCCGGAGATTAGATTGACGGCCACCTACACGGGTGCGGACGCGCTGTCGCTCGAGCAAGCGGTGGCTGTGCCAATCGAGGAGCAGGTGAATGGCGTGGACAACATGACCTACATGTACTCGTTAAACGCCACGTCCAGTACCTCGACCACCCTCTTCGCTGATTTTGATCTCAAAACGGACCCCAACACAGATCTGGTTCTCACGCAGTCGCGTGAGGAACTGGCCGCCGGTCAGCTTCCGCCCGAAGTGAATGCCCTGGGGGTGGCGATCAAAAAGTCAACGACCGCGCCGCTCATGCTGATCGCCGTATACTCCCCGCACGGCACCTACGACGCCACGTTCCTGGCCAACTACGCTTATATCAATCTCAATGACCCTGTCGCACGCGCCTACGGCGTGGGCCAGACGCAGATTTTCGGCGCGGGCCAGTACGCCATGAGGATGTGGGTAAAGCCTGACCAATTGGCGAAACTCGGCATCACCGTCACGGACATCTACAACGCCATCCAGGCACAAAACACGGTGAATCCCGCTGGGCAGGTGGGTGGCGAGCCGGCTCCCGCAGACCAGCAATTTACTTACGCCGTTCTCGCTCAAGGGCGTCTAACGACCCCGGAACAATTTGGAAACGTCGTCGTCCGTGAAACTCCGATTGGCGGAATCGTCCGAGTGAGAGACGTTGCCCGGGTCGAACTGGGCGCGCAGGTTTACAACCTTGCCGGTCGCTTGAATGGTCAGCCCGCCGCAGTACTCGCTGTTTACCAGTTGCCCGGTTCCAATGCGGTCCAGACGGTCACTGGCGTCCGAAAGCTGATGACCCAGATGAAGAAGCGCTTCCCGCAAGACATGGATTACGCGGTATCGCTTGACCAGACTCAAGCGGTTACAGAAGGCATGAAGGAGATCGTCGAAACTCTTTTGATCGCCATCGTACTGGTCATCCTTGTCGTCTTCCTCTTCCTGCAAGACTGGCGCGCGACGCTGATCCCCATGATGGCCGTCCCCGTCTCGCTGGTAGGCACGTTTTTACTCTTCCCGGTCTTCGGCTTCTCCCTCAACACGCTCTCCCTTTTCGGTCTCGTGCTTGCCATCGGCCTGGTCGTAGACGATGCCATTGTCGTCGTTGAAGGCGTGCAACGTCACATTGAGGAGGGCCTGGCTCCCAAGGACGCGGCCCTCAAGGCCATGGACGAACTCTCCGGCCCTGTTGTTGGCATCGCTCTGGTTCTTTCCGCGGTGTTTGTCCCCACTGCTTTTATCCCCGGAATCACCGGCAGGCTCTATCAACAATTTGCCGTGACAATCGCGATCTCCGTGCTGCTCTCCGCATTTAACGCGCTTACACTGAGTCCGGCGCTGGCCGGCCTCCTGCTCCGCCCAAAGAAGGAAAGCCATGGGCTGCTCCGAAGGTTCTTCGACGGGTTCAATCGCATTTTCGAACGCGCCAATCAGGGCTACGTCCGATTGTGCGGCGCGCTTATTCGAAAAAGCGCGCTGGCGCTGGTCTTGCTCGCGGCCTTCACGGCTGCCGGACTTTTCTTTGGCAGCCGCCTGCCATCGAGCTTCCTGCCTGATGAAGACCAGGGCTATTTCTATATCAACATGCAGCTTCCGAATGCAGCTTCGCTGGAGCGTACCAGCGCTGCAGGGAAAGAGGTTGAGCAGATCCTCGCCAATACTCCAGGCGTCCAATACACGACCAGTGTTATTGGCTTCAGCTTGCTAAGCTTTGTCCAGACCACTTACAACGCCTTCTTTTTCGTTACTTTGAAGCCCTGGGGTGACCGCGACACCAGGGCGCAACAGTATCAGGAAATCAAGGCGCGTGTGAACCAGCTCTTCAGCAAGCTTCCGGAAGGAACCGTTTTCAGCTTCTCGCCACCGGCCATTCCCGGAGTCGGCACATCCGGCGGGTTTCAATTCGTGCTTGAAGATCGGGCCGGCAAAGACGTCCAGTTCCTTTCCAACAATCTGAATGCATTCCTCGCAGCCGCGCGCAAGCGCCCCGAAATTGGCTTGGTCGGCACCACGTTCATACCGAGCGCGCCGGAACGATTTGTTGAGGTGGATCGGGACAAGGTGCTGAAGCAAGGCGTGCAGATCGGCGATGTTTACCAGACCATTCAGGCTTTTATGGGCGGCCTGTTCATCAACTACTTCAACGAATTCGGCCGTACATGGCAGGTATACGTCGAGGCCGAAGCTCCTTACCGAGCGAATATAGGGAACCTCGGGCAGTTCTATGTGCGCAACAATACTGGCCAGAACGTTCCGCTTTCGACGTTCGTCAAGTTTGAGACGCGTACCGGCCCTGAATTCACGATGCGCTACAACGAATATCGCTCGGCGCTGATCTTCGGCGGCTCTGCTCCGGGCTATAGCTCCGACCAGGCGACAGCAGCTCTGGAAGATGTCTTCAAGCAAACAATGCCTCCCGAAATGGGCTTTGACTACTTGGGCATTTCCTATCAAGAGCAGCAGGCACGGCAAGGGGTCCCGGCTTCGGTGGTTTTTGGCTTCTCGCTGTTGTTCGTCTTTCTAATATTGGCGGCCCTTTACGAAAGCTGGTCATTACCTTTCAGCGTTTTGCTCAGCACGCCGGTCGCCGTCTTCGGCGCGTTTGTGATGCTTTGGCTCCGGCGCACGGTTGCGGGCTGGTTCTTTCCCGCTTACATGGTGCAGATCGAGAGCGATGTGTACTCGCAAATCGGGCTGGTGATGCTCATCGGTCTGACCGCAAAGAACGCGATTTTGATCATCGAGTTCGCCAAGGATCAGTACGAGAACGGAAAGCCCTTGACTGACGCCGCACTCGAAGGCGCGCGGCTCCGGCTTCGCCCGATTCTGATGACATCGTTCGCCTTCATCTTTGGCTGCGTGCCCTTGTGGCTCGCCAGCGGGGCCGGTTCCGTGGCTCGCCAAATTATGGGCACTGCGGTCATCGGCGGGATGCTGGCCGCGAGCGGGATCGGTATTTTCCTTATCCCAGCGATTTTTTATCTGGTCGAGAAATGGTCAGGCGCCGGCCAATTGAGCCAGTCTCCAGGATCGATTAAGGCGCCGCCTCCCACTGCCGGGAGCTCTGGCACGCCTGCCCCTGCGGAGAGCGACTAAAATGAGGATAATGCGAGGTTACAACAAAGGAGAATCAACGCCGGTGCCGAGAACGAAGATGATTCTCGCCGCGATTCTTGCCGCGAGCCTCTTCACCGGGTGCAAAGTCGGACCCAATTACAAAAGGCCGACGGTTCAGGTTCCTTCCACTTATCATGACTTCAACCCGAACCCGCAAGCCGAGGCGCAGACCGCTTCCTATGCAGACTTACCCTGGTGGCAGGTGTTTCAGGATCCCGTTCTGCAAGACCTGATCAAGACGGCGCTGAAGCAAAATTACGATTTGCAAATCGCGACGGAGCGGATCATCGCCGCGCGAGCGCAATTGGCGGTCACGCGCTCGAGTCTTTTTCCCCAAGTGCAAGGAGATGCCAATTTCACGGGCGGCAAAGAACAGAATTTTCAATCGAAATCTAATTTCCTGGCGCTCACGGCGGACGCGTCGTTCCAGCTCGATTTGTTCGGCAAGTTGCGCAGAGAGACCGAAGCGGCGCGGGCCCAGGTACTCGCCACGCAGGCGGCTCAGCAAACCGTGGTCCTGACGCTGGTCAGTGACGTGGCGAGCGATTATTTTGCCCTGCTCGAGCTTGACCTGGAATTGCAGATTTCCCACGACACGGTGAAAACGCAGGAAGACGCCGTCAAGTTGACGAACCTGCGTTTGAACCATGGCGTCGCGACGAAGCTCGATGTGCTGCAAGCGGAACAGGTACTGGATACGGCCAACGCGGCAATCCCGGATTTGGAGAGGCAAATCGGGCAAGAAGAAGACGCGATCAGCATTCTGCTCGGCAATTACCCGGAGGGCGTCAGGCGGGGACTCCCGCTGATACAGCAGCCGATGCCTCCGTCCGTGCCGCCCGGAATGCCCTCAGCACTGCTGGAGCGCCGGCCGGACATCCACCAGGCCGAACAAAACCTGATCGCGGCCAATGCAGAAATCGGGGTGGCTAAAGCATCGTTCTTTCCGCAAATATCGCTGACCGGCTCGGGCGGCGGCGCATTCGGGCGTAGCAATTTATTCTCCAGCTTGATGAGCTCGCAAACGAGCATCTGGTCGTACGGCGCGCAGGTTTCGCAGCCGATCTTCACGGGGGGAGCGTTGACCGGCAATCTCCGGCTGGCAAAATCGGAACAACGGCAGGAGCTGATCGCGTACAAGCAAGCGATCCAACTGGCTTTCCGCGACGTTTCCGACGCGCTGATCGGGTATCAAAAGTATTATGAGGTGCGAGTGGCGCAAGAGGTCACTGTCAAGGACCTCCAGGATTCGGTCGACACATCGCTGCAACGTTATCGGGGCGGGATTACAACATACCTCGAAGTGCTCGACGGGCAGCGATCGCTCTTCACCGCGGAACTCACGCTCGCGCAAGCGCGCGGCAACGAGTACCAGAGCCTGGTGCAACTGTACAAATCGCTCGGAGGCGGGTGGCAGCAGTAGCGAAATCAGAGACTCCAGGCTCTTCCAGCGTCGGCGTCGACCTGACAAGCGTAGGTCAATCAGCGTCGAATCAGTTCAATTAAACGGCGTTGTGGTTTTACCAGACGTAGATCGCGCTGATGCGCGGTGGGCCGGAACGGTCTCCGATAACCTGCGTTTCGAGCACAATTTCGACATTCTTCCGTTTCCAATCGCCCGGTACCTGCTTCAGCATTTCTTCCATGCGATTCTCGTCTACCAGAAACTCACCCGCAGCGACGGTGCCACCGCGGCCGATTCCTGCACCCACGACGACCAATTGCTCGATATTGGGGTCTACGAAGCGCGCGACGATGGCGTAATCCGCGTAGGTTCCGGTTTGCTGAATCGTACGATCCATCATCCAGTTGTGCTTTCCAGGATTGGAACGGTCCTCAATCCATAGTTTGTTCATTGCGGCATCGTTCGCAAAATGGAAATGCAAAGGCGAGGTCAAGCGCAAGGTCCAGCGGTTGTCGAATGCCCCGATGAAGATCGACGGGGCTCGGCGGAGATCGGTTAAGGTAGTGTTGGACTCAGCCAACACGCGGGAGGTCTTTCCGTAGGTGCGCAACAGCGCAGCCACATTCACGAGTGGGCTTACATCATCAATAATGAGGGCAACCATGGTGTCCGGCAAGGTGATTTCGTGCGATGGGTCGGCCGCGTCGCGCAGGCGTATGGTGGAATACTGGCTCTGGTCAGCCACGCATATCAGTACCGGATTCGGCGAGTTTACGAACGGCTCCCAAAATTGTTTCAAGACCGGGGGACGCGATACCTGCCATAGCGCAGTCGCCGAAATGATCATGACTGCCAGTCCCGCCAGGCAAAATGCCAGGGCGCGGCCAGGCACGAATAGTCGCTTTGGTTTCGGTGCAACGGGCAGCGTCGCTGGAGCTTGAACTTTGGCGGCCTCCGCACCATCACTGGGCAATTCCACGGTAGTCGCGGAAAGACCGGTGGGATGGCCGGGCCAGTAAAACTGCGGAGCATAAGACCCCGAAGGCAAGATCATGCGAATTTCGTGGCTATGCTTGGGGTCCTGATAATAATGTTCGATGCGCTTGCGAATTTCCGCCGCGGTGACCCGGACGATGGGATCCGTGTTGGTGTCGTAGTCTGGCGGCCGGTCGAAGATTTCCACACCGAGGATGCGTTCTTTGAGCTGGTCGGTCTGCCCGGCCAACGCGCGCGCAACCACAAACCTGAGAAACCTTGGATACCTTTTGCTGGAATGGAATAGCGGTGACGCGAGCAGCAGTTCAAGCTGCTGTTGCACGGCGCCCTTTTCGACTTCGCTACACGGTGTCCAGTTTTCGGTTACCTGCTCTGGTTGCAAAGTTACCCCACCCCACGCCCCGGGTGACGAGTGTCACTGCGTCACGAAACAGATCAGCAGTCTGACCGGTTCGGTCCACAAAACCAATTTTGTTGGATGTTACAGCGCTTTGAAACCCTCTGCAATGTAAAAGGCAAGTTCCCTGAGTCCTTTTCGGTGGTTCTAGCTCCGCCACAAGTCACGGGGAATAAAGACCATAAGTCGCTCTTAGCTGTTTTATCGCTCTTATCCCCGTTCTTTTACCTGAAAACCGTTGCCAGCCGGGACGCGAGTCTCTATAACTCAGGCCGGATCATTGAAGTGCGTCCTGGTGCTTTCACGCAAAATTTAGGATGTATGCGCGGTCGTCGAGCGGTCGGGGTGGAGTCCTGGCGTTCAGCCAGAATTTCGAGGAGGGATGTCTCAATGTCAGGCAGAGAACGGTCATGGAAGCTGGGATTGCTACTGGGCGCTCTGGCAATCTTATTTTTGAGCGGGCAACCGCTCTACGGTCAGTCGTCGGCCGCATTCACAGCCACGCTGAGCGGGCGTGTCACTGATCCGGCGGGCCTGGCTGTGAAAGGCGCTACGGTGACCCTCACCAGCCCCGATCAAGGCTTAACGCGCGCGTCTTCAACCGGAGACACGGGCCTCTACACGTTTACGTTCCTGCCCCCGGGTGCCTACATTTTGGAAGCGAAAGCCCCGGGGTTCAAGCAGTACAGGCAAGAAGGGATCACCTTGGCGGCCGGCCAGAACGTTGAACAGTCCGTCAGTTTGGTCGTGGGAGCGGTGACCGAGAGCGTCCAAGTCACTTCGCAAGCACCGCTTCTGAATACGGACAACGCCAATATTTCGGAGGACCTTTCCTCAAGATTCGCGGAAGGCCTGCCGTTGAACTATCGAAGCGTGATCAGTCTGACGTTGATCAATTCCTCGGTCAACAACGCTGCCGAGCAGCAGGTGGTGGGAGCCCCGGGCCTCGCGCAGACCGCGGATCAGGATATTTCTTTCCTGAACTTTGGCGGCACGTTCTTTGGCACCGCGGAATATCTGATCGACGGAACTTGGGACACACGGGTTGATTGGGGAGGAGTGATTTACGTTCCGTCAGTTGACGACGTGCAGGAAATGAAGGTTATGACCAACGCGTTCACGGCCCAATATGGCTGGAGCAGCGGCAACGTGGTCAACATCGTGACCAAGGGCGGGAGCAACGATATCCACGGAGATGGCTGGGAGTTCTACGCCAACAGTGGAATGGACGCGAGATACTATTTCAACAACGCAGCGCAACCGTCGTTCAATCGGAATCAGTTTGGCGGCACGATCGGCGGGCCGATTAAGAAAAACAAGCTGTTTTTCTTTGCCTATTATGAGGGTGAGAGGCAGTCGACACCATCGACGAGCCAATTCACGCTGCCTACCACTGCGGAGAGAGGCGGTGACTTCTCGGCGTTGTTGGGAGCTCAAACGGGAACTGACTACCTCGGCCGGCCAATCTATGCCGGTGAGATTTACAATCCATTCACCACGCGACAGGTTACCTGTGGAGGCACTGATCCCATCACTGGAAACCATGTCACGTGCCCGACTGGCGCCACTACAGAATTCGTTCGAGACCCGATCTCCGGCAATATCAATACCGGGACGGGTGTCACGAACATGATTCCAGCGACGCTCCTGGACAGTATTGCCAGCAAGATCGCGGCCGCCAACTATTGGCCGACGCCTAGTGGAGGTGCAACGGGAACGAATTTCGTGGCAACGGGAGCCGCCGCCGAACATTCGAATGAGTACTCGGGCCGCGTGGATTACAACATAGACGACAGCAACCGCCTGTATGCGCGCTGGTCACAGAAGTTCCAGACCAAGACAAACACGCCAGAGTTCTTCGGAACTGACGATCCAGGTGGCCCGGGGCTGCTCAATCCCAATAACCGCTACAGCGTCAACGTTGGCCTCAATCACATTTTCAATCCAACGTTTACCATGAACGCGAATTTCGGGGTGAATCGCCACGTGGAGGAAGGAATCGGACAAGGTTTTGGGTTCGCTTCCTCGACTCTAGGGTTGCCATCTTTCGTTGACGGGATTGCCCCGGCTTTCCCGCAGATATCATTTAGTGGTGGCGGGAATTATGCCGGCCTCGGTGCCAACGGCGGGAATAATAATTACGTCGTGCCGCAAACTTTCTGGACCAGTTCGCTTGATTTCACGAAATTAGAGGGCCGGCACGAATTGTCATTTGGTTTCACGGACGTGTGGCTGCGGATTGACGGCGGACACTTCGGCCAGACCGCGCTCAACTTCCAAACCGCATCTACGGACGGACCAGACCCAAATAACCCAATAGGGGGAACAGGAAGCGGGTTCGCGTCGTTCCTTTTGGGAGTGGGTAGCGGAGGCAACGGTACGTCGTGCGACCTTTGCACGTCATATCAGGCATTCCCAGCAACCGATAAGCACTTCCTCGGCTGGTACATACAGGACGGTTGGAAGGTGACGCCCAGGCTTACTCTCAACCTCGGGCTGCGCTATGAGATCCAGACCGCGCCGACCGAACGTCACAATGCGCAAAACTACTTCAGCTTCACTGCGGAGAACCCCATAAGCGCCCAGGTCGGCACTTCCGTTCCCGGTGAACTTATCTTCAGCTCGCCAAACGATCCCGGCCTATACAATACTTCGTACGGTAACGTTGCTCCGCGCCTCTCCGTTGCTTTTCAGGCGTCCAACAGGCTTGTGATCCGTGCCGGCTACGGAATTTTTTACGTGCCGAACTACTACGGCCAAGGCCCCAACGACGGATTTTCGCAGGCGACGCTGTGGAACGCGACGCTCAACAATGGTTTAAATCCGGCTTCGACGCTGAGTGGAAATGCAAACGCTACTTGTGAAACTGCTCCTGGGGTTTTTGCCGCCTGTGGTCCTGCATTCACCACGGAACGGCTGCCCTCAGGCAATTCCGCGGGAGGATTGCAGGACGTCGGCTTCGGGGCCACCATAGTTAACCACAACAGGCAGACTCCGTATGTAGAACAGTGGATGGCTGGAGGCCAGTATTCGTTTACCCCCAATGACCTGCTGGACATCAGCTATGTCGGGAATCATGGCACAAATCTGCTTGCTACCGGGTTGCAGTGGGAGCAGATGTCGCCGGGGAACTTGGCGCTGGGAAATACGCTCTTTAACGCGGTCCCGAACCCATTCTTTGGCCATATAGCGTCAAGCAGCTGCGGCCTCAACAACTCGACGATTACCTTGGCGCAAGCGCTGAACCCGTTTCCGGAGTATTGCAGCGTCTTCGAGAATGGCCCTTCCGTCGGCACCTCTAAGTACGACGCACTGCAGGTCACCTATACACACCGCTGGCACTCTGGCTTGGATCTCAACCTTTCCTACACCTATTCGAAGTTCATGGATGACGTGCAGGGACCTGCCGGTTGGGCGTTCCCGGGCAGTGGGACCAGCAACCTGAATTCGTACAACCTCGCAGCCGACTATTCGGTTGATGCGAGCAACGTGCCGCAACAGGTTCGTCGCCTCTTATATTTACGAACTGCCCGTGGGAAAGGGGAAAAAGTTTGGCTCGGAGTGGAGCACGCCAGTTAATGCCGTCCTGGGAGGCTGGGCGTGGAGCGGAATCCTCACTGCGGAGTCAGGACTGCCTCTTTCCATCCAGCCAGCCACGAACAACGTGGGATTCGGCTTTAACCAGCGCCCCAACATCGTGCCCGGAGTGAACCCGATTCCAGCAAATCAATCGATCAATGACTGGGTAAATCCAGCCGCGTTCTCGCAGCCTGCCGCATTCACGTTCGGAGACGCTCCCAGGTTCTTCGCGAATCTTCATGGCCCCGCGTACTTCGATTGGGACATGGCGATACAAAAATACTGGAACTTCACCGAGAGTAAGCGGCTGCAATTCCGGTTCGAGATGTTTAACGCGCTCAACCATCCGGACTTCTTCCAACCAGACACGAATCTGTCCGACGTAAGCTCCGGGAATTTCGGAAGGATAACGGCAGCTTACCAACAGCGAACTGCACAGGTGGCCGCGAAATTCTACTTTTGACGCCTGGTGCGACTTCATCTTCATCTCCCCCCACCCGGGGACGTGAATGCCTGGCAGACGGTGAGGAGCGATTCTGGATTCCGGAACGATTCGCTGGCTGCCAGGCTTCTCGTACGGTCTGCCAAAAATGAATCCCCCAGGCCCGGTGACCGCCAACCGTTGCGATCAAATGCCAGGAGAGAGACCACAGATCGAAATTGTTTTTCTCTGGTCGCTGACGCTTTGGTCCCACTCAGGGGGAACCGAACGAGGTGTGAATGACACGCAGTAGGCATCTACGGGTGGGGAGCGACGGTACTCGAGTTCGCGCTTCGCGTTGGCGGAAAATAATATCGCTGATCTTTTGCGCGCTGTTAATTCTCGGAGGCGTCAATGTCGCGCGCGCACAACAGGCGCCGAAGGACCCACCGTCAGGCGTTGGAAATATGGACAGTGCTGAAGTCACTGGCGACACGCTGACGCTGCGCGTCGGCGACGATACGATTGTTGTGCAGGTCGTCGAGCCCAACATTTTACGCGTACATTATCAGCCGCAAGGCCAGACCAGCCCGCCAACTCCTGTGCTTGATCCAAACCACACCTGGCGCAACGACAACCCGGTGAAGATTGACTACACCCCGAATCCGGTGACGATTTCGACGGAGAAGATGGTGGTGAAGATTTCCAAGACGCCCGTGAGGTTTGCAATCTACGACACTGAAAATCACTTGCTGTTGCAAGAACCGGCTGATGGAGGCGTTTACGGCAGCGGCTTGCGTTTTGCGTACAAAAGCTCGGACCGATTTTTCGGGATCGACGGGACGAGCCTCCCCGGGAAAAATATGGATGCGCGCCAGGATATCCGGACCGGAGTGCACCGCTCGGGCGGCACAGTCAGCGCCGGCCGCCAAGGAGATGGCGGGGCGCCGCTTGCGTACACGTCCACATACGGCTTGCTCGTAGATTCGGACGGTGGCGATTTCGATATTTCCACTGGAGACCTGCAGTTCAGCGGCGACTCGCGTAAAGACGTCGAATACTTCGTGATTGTCGGCGACCCAAAAACGATTATGCGCGCCGTGGCGGACATCAGCGGGCATCCGCCGATGATGCCCAAGTGGACTCTGGGATTCATGAACAGCCAGTACGGCTCAACGCAAGCGGAGGTCACGCAGATCATTGACACCTATCGCGCCAAACGAATCCCCATTGACGGCTTCATCCTGGATTTCGATTGGAAAGCGTGGGGAGAGGACGACTACGGCGAATGGCGCTGGAACAGCACTGCGGGCCCGGGGAACGTGCATCCGGACAAGTTCCCGGATGGCGCCTCCGGAAAATTCGCGGACGAGATGCGCGACAAAGGCATCAAACTCGCGGGCATCTTCAAGCCGCGTATCGTGCTGCGCAATGCGCAAGGCGACCCAACCGCAGCAGCGCAGTATGCCTCCGATCACAAATTATTCTTCGACTGGGAACAGCCGTACACAGATTATTTCTCGCACCGGCCGGCGTTGGATATAGATTTTTCCAAGCTTGCCGCCCGCTCATGGTTCTGGGAGCACATGGTTCCGGCGTACAAGTCGGGACTGCAATACTTCTGGAATGATGAGGCCGATTCGATCGGCAATGCCCAGTTTCCGAACTTTCAGAACGCGGACATGCAAAGGGCGATGTATGAAGGAGCGCGCTCGATCGGTGATCAGAGAGTCTGGTCAATCAACCGAAATTTCTATCTAGGCGCGCAGCGCTATGCTTATGCAGAGTGGTCCGGTGATGTTCTAACCGGATTTGACAGCATGGGTTGGCAGGAATCGCGCATGCTGTCAACAATCGGTCTGGGAGAGCCCCATTGGAGCATGGATACAGGCGGGTTCGAGGGGCGTCCCGATCCGGAAAACTACGCGCGCTGGGTTGAATTCGCGGCTCTCGTGCCGATTATGCGCGTCCATGGGAGTTTAGACGAGCACCGGCAACCATGGGTTTTCGGCGAGCAAGCGGAGGAGGATGCCAAGGCGGCGATCGAACTGCGATATCGCCTGATTCCTTATATGTACGCATACGAGCGTCAGGCACGGGAAACTGGCATCGGAATTGTGCGCCCAATTTTCTGGGATTTCCCAGGCGATGGAGCCCGCATGGCGGAGCTCACCGATGAATGGATGTTTGGTGACGAGCTGCTGGCTGCGCCTGTCATGGGCGAAGGGCAGGCACGGCGCAACGTCTATCTGCCTCCGGGCCAGTGGTTCGATTATTTCCGCGGACAGCGATATGAAGGCGATAAGACCATTGTCTATTCTGTGGATCCCCAGACGTGGTTAGATATCCCTCTCTTCATACGATCTGGCGCGATAGTGCCGACCCAAGACGTCCAGCAGTATGTTGGAGAACATCCGGTGACCCGCGTATTTTTGGACGTATTCCCGGCCGCGGCCGAGACATCCTTCACCTACTACGACGACGATGGCATTACGTACGCGTACGAAAAGGGCGCGTTCTACGAGCAACACATGTCCGCCAGCGACAATGGGACGGTCGTTCGTTTCGATTTGGCCGCGCCTAGGGGAACGTATAAACCAGCGCTGCGAGAGTACGAAGTCAAGCTGCACGGTATCGCGGCGCGTGCTGTCACCATTGGCGGCGCGGAATGTATGCACTACGCAGATCTCTCACAGCTCGAAAGCGGAACCGCCGAGGGTTGGGCCACCGGAACCGACCGATACGGCGTCGTGACTTTCGTGAAAATTGGCGTCACCAGCGGGAAAGAGATCCGCGCGAGCCGCTAGCCGCCACATCAATCGCGATTCGCCAAGACCCGGAGCCACGATTTGGTGGTATCGTTTTTGCTTGCGCATTCAGGCCCTCACGTCGCGACGCAAGTCTGCTCGTTCCACGGAAGGAATGTGAATGGCGGGTCGAATTCCGCGTCGTGAGTTTCTCGCGAGTCTGGGTGCCGTTGCGGCCAAGACGGCCGCTTCCTCGTTGTCACTCGCCCCCTCCCGGATCTTCAGCAGATATGGAGCTGTCGATGCAAAGGCGAAGTCTGCCCCGATCTTCCAAGTGAAGTCCTTGAAGGGCGTTGATTTTATTCTGCGCAATTCGCCAACCTCCCGGAAGTATCTCATCGAGACGATGCCTGGAGGTGTGGCACTGCTGGACTATAACAACGACGGGCTGCTCGATATTTTCTTGGTGAACGGCGGACAACTGCGAGAAGGCGCAAGCGGATCCTTCAATTTCAATCGTCACAATCCCGTGTACTGGAATCGCCTGTATCGTCAGAATAAGGACGGCAGCTTTGCCGACGTGACCGAGCAGGCAGGTCTTGCCGACGCCGGTGAGACGAACTACGGCATGGGCGTCGCGGTCGGGGATTACGACAACGACGGCTTCCCGGATATTTACGTGACGAACTTTGGCAAGAATATTTTGTATCACAACAATGGCGACGGAACTTTTACGGATGTCACGGCGAAGGCTGGCGTTGCTGCAGGCGGCTGGTCCGTCTCTGCAGGATTTTTCGATTACGATAACGACGGCCTGCTGGATCTGTTTGTCACCCGCTACCTCGATTGGAGTGTGGAGAAGAGCATCACTTGCGGCGCCGAGAGGCCCACATACTGCCCGCCCGGCGATTTTGCGCCCATCACAAACATTTTGTACCGCAATCGCGGAGACGGCACGTTTGAGGATGTGAGTGTCGCGTCCCACATTGCCGCGAAGAAGGGTCACGGATTGGGAGTCGCTTTCGCCGACTACGACGGCGACGGCTATACGGATATTTTTGTCGCGAACGACGCCATCGAGCAGTTTCTTTTTCGCAACAACGGAAATGGCACGTTCACCGAATGCGGTTTTGAATCCGGCGCGGCGCTCTCGGAAAACGGCAAAGCGCTTTCAGGCATGGGGGTTGTTTTTCAGGATTACGATAATGATGGCCGCCCCGACCTTCTGGTCACGCAACTCCCGCACGAGCCTTACGTCGTTTTTCATAACGACGACAAGGGATTGTTCAGCGCGCAGGAGCTGGAAGCTGGTTTTGGCGTGCTTTCCGGAAGCTGCTCGGGATGGGGAGTTGGGTTAGAAGATTTTGACAATGACGGCTGGAAGGACGCGTTCATAGTTCAGGGACACGTCTTCGATAATGTGGAGACGTATGATAGTTCGCTACGCTACAAAGAACCTCCTTTGCTCGCCCTGAATCGCAAAGGACGCTTCGAAAAAGCAGATGCGGGGTCGAATGTACCGGTCGCTGGGCGGGGTGCGGCCTTCGGAGATTTGAACAACGACGGCTGGATCGACGTCGTCGCGACTTCCCTTGGCGATGCTCCGCAGTTCTATTTGAACCGCGGCGGCCAGTTACACTGGCTGACGATTTCACTGCATGGAAAACGGAGCAACCGCGATGGCTTCGGCGCTCGCGTTCAAGTGAACGGCCAGACTCGCTTCGCCACGGCCGCGGGAAGCTATCTCTGTTCGAACGACAAGCGTTTGCATTTTGGCCTCGATTCCGCTGAGACTGCGGACATAGAGATCCGCTGGCCCTCCGGCATTGTTCAAGCTTTGCGGGGCGTCAAGGCCGATCAATTCATCGTTATTGAGGAGTCTGTCTAGCCATGATTCACGCGTTGTTATGCCTATGTTTGCTCATGCCGCAGCAGGCGAGCGAAGCCACCGCGCCGTCCGATGCTAGCGCGCTACTACAATCGGGCGTGGATGCCGAGAATCGCCACGATCTCGAGCGAGCCATCGCCGCGTTTCGCAAGGCAACTGATCTGGATCCATCTTCGGGCGTCGCGTTTCTGAGATTGGGCGACGCCTACATGAAAAAGCGCGACTACGCTGCGGCCATTGCCCCTCTGAAACGCGCCGCCGAATTGAGTCCTGACTCGCTTGCCGTTCAGCAGTTGCTGGGCTACGCGCTTCTGGCGGCAGGTTATGCCTCTGAAGCAATTCCTCATCTGAAAATGATTCAGGATTATGGCGCGCTGGGTATCGCGCAACTTCAGGCGGATCAGCCCGCGGAGGCCGTGACCGACCTGCAGGCTGCTCTCGCGAAGAGCCCCGACGATCCGGACCTTCTGTTTTATCTCAGCCGCGCGGCGACTGCACTATCAGAGGAATCATCCGACAAGTTGTTGTCTGCTTTCCCAAATGACGCGCGAGGGCATCAGGTGCGGGGTCAGAACGATTACGCATTGAAAATGTTTCCCGAGGCGGAGAAGGAATATGAACAGGCGATCGCCTTGCGGCCTGATTTGCCGGGCTTACACCTGGAACTTGGATTAGTTTACGCGAGTGAGTCCCAATGGGAGAAAGCGGAAACGCAATTTCGCGAAGAGGTGAAGTTGCAGCCCGGGAATGCAGAGGCTGCGTATCGTTTAGGAGATGCGTTGTTACAGCGAGGACAGATGAAGGAAGCCGCGAAGGACCTGCAGCGTTCCGATTCGCTGCGTCCCGACATGCCGGAGACTTTGTACGCGCTTGGGCGGGCGGCGGCCGCGAGCGACCCAAGTACAGCCGAGCATGCGTTGACGCGGGTGATTGAGCTGGAAAAGGAGACTCCGCTGGCCGCGCAGGCCCATCTGGCACTGGCTGGAATTTACCGGAGGCAGGGTAAGACGGATGAGGCTGCTCGCGAGATGCAGGAATACCGCCGCATCCAGGCTCTGGCAGCTCATCCTCGGTCATGAGGGCCTCGATTTACACACTTAGGCGATTCGCGGCAGCGACGCGGGCATACCAGCGACCCGAGTCCTTCACGGTGCGCTTCTGGTTGCGGAAATCCACGTAAGTCAGGCCATAGAGCTGGCTGTATCCGTCGGTCCACTCAAAATTATCGAGCAGGCTCCAAGCGTGAAAAGCGCGAACGTTCGCGCCATCCGCAATGGCCCGCGCCAACTCCGCCAGCTCTTGCCGGAAGAACTCGGTACGCCGCGCGTCGGGAACCGCGCCATTTTCATTTTCGTAGGGCGTGTCCAGATAGCTGCAGCCGCTTTCGGTGATCTCGATGATGGGCCGGTTGTACTCGCGCGTGATGCGCATCACCAGGTCGTAGATGCCGCGCGGCCAGACTTCGAGGCCGGCGTCCGTGAGTGGGCCTTCGGTGGGCATGACAGCCTTAAAGCGAGTGTAACGATCCCGGCTGGACGCTTCATCATTTTCAAATTCCGTGCCGAAGCTTCCCTGGCCGGCGGAGCGACCGCTACCCACATCGGAAACAATACGCCGCGTATAATAGTGAAACCCTATCCAATCGAGGGGAGCGCGCATGAGCTGGTCGTCGCCCGGCCGGAAGCCCATCGCTTCATACGGCGCCTCGCCGACAAACGCTGCGGGATACTTGCCGTGCATCGCTGCGTGCAAGAAAAAGTCGTTATTCATCGCATGGTAGCGTTCGGTCGAGGCGCGATCTGCTTCGCTGTCTGTCTTCGGATATGCGGGTGCCATGCCGTAAGCGCTGCCGACCGTGGCCTTGGAAGATGCGGCTTTGATCGAACCGAAGGCTTGACCTTGCGCGAGACTCACCGTGTGCGCGGCCTTCAGAAATAAATTGTAGTCCGACTTTCCGGGAGCATGGACACCGACGCCGTAACCGAGCCACGTGAACGACCAGGGCATATTAAAGGGCGCCCAAATTGTGATCCGATCACCCAGATTTTTCGCGAGAATTCCCGCGTAGTCCGCGAAGTAGCCGGCGAGATCGCGATTGGGCCAGCCGCCGCGGTCTTCCAGCGCTTGCGGCAAGTCCCAGTGGTACATGGTGCAAAAAGGACGCATGCCGGCTTCCAGCAGCACGTCCACCAGACGACCATAGTGGTCGAGACCCTTCTGATTAGCGGCTCCGGTGCCGCTGGGTTGAATGCGCGGCCAAGAAATTGAAAAACGGTAGCTCTTCAGATTCAGGTTCTTCAGAAGCGCAATGTCCTGCGGATATAGATGATATTGGTCGCAGGCGACGTCGCCGGTCGCGCCGCCCCTGATTTTCCCGACGGTATGCGAATACCGATCCCAGATGGATTCGCCTTTGCCGTCTTCATTCCATGCACCTTCGACTTGATAGGCCGCGGTCGCCATGCCCCAAAGAAATCCGTCCGGAAAGCGAGCCTCGGCAATTTCAGCAGGCGGAATCGCGCCAGGAATTTTTTGCTGAACGGAGGACGCTAAGGCGCGAAAGCCGCGGTGCGCAATAGTTGTGCCTCCCGCTGTCGCGAGCAAGTTGAGAAAGTGGCGGCGATCCATAACGACTGACTAGCTCGGCAAAATCGTGAAACCGAGCGACTCCAAATCCCGGCGGAGTTGTTCGACCGACTCAAAACGAATGCCGCGAATTCCTGCGGCGCGCGCCTGCTCCAGGTTTATGTCCCGATCGTCAATGAACAGCGCTTCCGACGGCTGCACGGCCAGGGCGTCCAGGCAATGCTGGTAGATCGCAGGCTCCGGCTTAATGCTGCGGACTTCGGCGGAAAATATGTGGTGATCGAAATGGCTCACCCAGGCGAAATTTTTCCGCACGTGCGACACCATGTCGGTGGGCATGTTGGATAAGATGGCGGTCTTAAATCCCGCCGCGTGAATTTGCTCCAGCCAGCGGACCATCGCTTCATTGATCTGGCTCCACAACTCCAGATCCATTTGGCGCGCTCGCTCAATCGCGTTTGCATCGAGCTGCACGCCGAGATGCGCTGCTAATTTCTCCCAGTATTCTGCGGCAAGCAGGTCTCCGCGGTCGTATGGGCCGCGGCTTTCAAGATAAATCGGGAAAAAAGACTGCGAATCCATTTGGAACATGGCGGCGAGGGGAGCGACAGCTTCAGGAGTGGGGAGATGGCAGAGGACCTCGCCGAAATCCAATATGACGGCGCGGATTGGCGGTGCTGATTTCGCGGGAGATTGCGTCTCGATAGTCACCCATGGCCTCCAAATTGATGGTGTAGCAGCCGAATCGTTACGCCAGGTTGGATTCGGGCGCACGCGCACGGGATGCAGATGGCGCTAGCGAATCGCGACGCCTCGCCAAGTTATTTGAAATAAGGCGAACGGCGCGGGCATGGGATTCCGGTCAAGACGCCGATAGAGAATCCAGCGCGAGGTCTTCGCCCGCCAGTTGCAGATAATCCTGGAGCACAGAAACGACGAGATTGTGGTCGTCGCGCTGCGGCAAGCCAGACGCGGTGATGGTGCCGACGCATCCCGTTCCCGCGAGAATAATCGGAAAACATCCGCCATGCGGAGCGTAGTCTTTCAAATCGAGCCCGGCCTTGTCCTGCAAATTAGTCTGATTGCGTTGATGCGTCAGGCCTATTGCGTAGGAACTGCGATGATATCTCTGGACCACGTTGCGCTTGCGGCGGATCCAATCCCAATTGTCGGGCGTGGTTCCCGGCATGGCGTAGGAGAACAAGGGATGTCCGTGGAGTTGAATGTCAATGGCGACTGCCACGCCGCGCTTTTCCGCGGCGGCTTTGAGCGCAGTCCCGAGTGCCCAGGCCACTTTGGAATCAAAATATTTGAATTGCAGGCGTTTTTCCTGCAGCGCGATCTTTTCGAGGTCTTGATCTATGGTCATGAAATTTCCATACAGAAAAAGGGAACTCGCAGCGGATGCCATTGGCGAGCCGCAACGCAAGCGAGCGTCGTCTACAAAATGATAGCAGATTCAGCGGCACCTAAACTTGGATTGGAAAACGCTTGCCACACCGGCGGCCATTATCTATTCTCTAGCCGCGCCAGATCAGCGAAGCGAACGCGACATCATAAGAGGTGGCGTAAACTTGCCGCGACGTCCCCGGTTTTGTTACTGCGCGTTATTCGTAGTTCTCTTTTTTTTCGTAATTCCCGCTACTGTTGCCGCTCAGGCAACTTCAGGGATTCTCGAAGCCAAGTGGGAATTTCGCGCGGCCAGTGATACCGATCAAGCGCAGATGAAACAGTGGCACCCGGCGCAAGTGCCGGGGGTGGTGCAGACCGATCTGCTGCACGATGGCTTGATTCCCGATCCGTTCTACCAGGACAACGATACGCGACTGCAGTGGATCGGCCTGACTGACTGGGAGTACCGGACCACGTTCGATGCAGAGGCCGCGACGCTGGCGCACGATCATGTGGACCTGGTTTTCGAAGGGCTGGACACCTACGCCGACGTTTATGTGAACGAGCAGCCCGTGCTGCATAGCGACAATATGTTCCGGCGCTGGCGCTTACCGGCGAAAACTTTGCTAAAGGCCGGCCCAAACACTCTGCGCGTAGTCTTTCACTCGCCC
Source organism: uncultured Acidobacteriota bacterium (assembly GCA_963795005.1). Taxonomy (GTDB): domain Bacteria; phylum Acidobacteriota; class Terriglobia; order Acidiferrales; family UBA7541; genus Palsa-295. The sequence goes on from CAWCGE010000032.1 coordinate 460,916, forward strand.
ATTGAATCCATGATTCCGAAAGTGAAGGCGCTGCCCTACATATTGCCTTCGGTTACTTCGCACAATACCGGAAACGAAGAAAACATCGCGACAGCACCGTACACGCGCAAGGCTCCTTACCAGTATGGCTGGGATTGGGGACCGCGCTATGTGACCGAGGGGATCTGGAAACCGATTCGCCTCGAGACCTGGGACGCGCTGCGTATCGAGAACTTTCATATCCAGCAGCAAAGCGTGACCAAGGATTTTGCAGCGCTCGCTGCCGAACTTGAAATCGAGGCGAGCCACAGCGCGACAGCAAGCATTGAAATCAATTACGCGGAGTTGTCCGGCGCTCCCTCTGCGCCCATCCGGCAAAGCGTGCAGCTGGAACCGGGCGTCAATCGGATCAGCGTTGCGGTTCACATTGCGAATCCCAAGCTATGGTATCCGCTCGGCGTCGGGGCACAGGACCGGTATAGCTTTTCGGCTGCAGTGCGCATGGGGCGCAACGTGGTAGCGGATGCGTCACTGAAAACGGGGCTGCGTTCGATTGAGCTGCGCCGCGAAGTGACCGGAGCCGACACCAGCTTTGCGTTCGTAGTGAACGGCATCCCAATTTTCGCTAAGGGCGCGGACGTAATCCCGTTTGATAGTTTTCCGAACCGGGTCACTCCCGAAATTCATCGGCAGATTCTGGAAGCGGCGCGTGATGCGCACATGAACATGCTGCGCGAGTGGGGCGGCGGGTACTACGAATCGGATGATTTTTACGACATCTGCGATGAGCTGGGCATTATGGTCTGGCAGGAATTCATCTTCGGCGGCGACATGGTTCCAGGCGGCCGGGATTTTCAAGATAACGTCGAGCAGGAAGCCGTCGAGCAGCTCGAGCGGCTGCGCGATCATCCCAGCATCGTGCTGTGGTGCGGCAACAATGAAATCGAAACGGGCTGGGTGCATTGGGACGACCGGAAGATTTTCAAGGAATCGGTTTCACCAGCCGATCGCGAAAAAGTCTGGCAGGACTACGTGATGCTGTTCCACGGCATTCTGGCAGGAGTGGTCGCGCGTTACGCAGCTCCCGTGCCCTACTGGGCCAGTTCACCGAGCGCCAATTTCGAAGCCCCTCCGGACAGCCAAAACAACGGAGATATGCATTATTGGCAGGTCTGGCATCAGTTGGCCCCGATCGAAATGTACACACAACAATTCCCGCGCTTCATGTCCGAGTATGGATTCCAATCTTTCCCGGAAATGCGCACCATTCGCACGTTCGCGCCACCCGGCGACATGGACATTCATTCCGCCACCATGCAGGACCATCAGAAGAACCACGGCGGCAACGAGCGGATTCTCAGCTACATGCTGCGCTGGTATCCGGAACCGAGGGATTTTCCGTCGTTTGTGTACCTCAGCCAGGTGCTGCAGGCCGAGGCCATCAAAGTGGGCGCGGAACACTTGCGGCGGCAGCGGCCTAGCACGATGGGTTCGCTCTACTGGCAGTTGAATGATTGCTGGCCGGTCGCTTCATGGGCCAGCATTGATTACTACGGGCGCTGGAAGGCGCTGCAGTATTACGCGCGGCGATTTTACGATGACGTGATCGTTTCGCCCTTCGCGCATGACGGGAAGGTGGACGTCTACGTGGTATCGGACAAGCTGCAGCCGCTGACCGGCCAGGTGCGCACGCGTCTGCTCGATTTTTCTGGAAAAGTGCTTTCGGATAAAACTCAGGATGTGCAAGTGCCCGCGCAATCCAGCGCCGTGTATTTCACGTTAGATGAAAAGGACCTTCTGGCGAATGCCGATGCAAAGAAGAGCTTCCTGGTGTTCGACCTCGCCGTTGGCGGTCAGAAAGTATCACGCAACCTGATCTTTTTCGATACGATGCACAACCTGGATCTGCCGACACCGGTGCACATCGACATTTCGCTGGACAATTCGAACGGAGCGTACGCGGTGACGCTGCGTTCGCCCGTCCTCGCGCGTAGCGTATACCTATCGTTCGGCGATCTGGACGTGCAAACCGCGGATAACTATTTTGACCTGCTGCCCGGCGAGGCTATTACTGTAAAGCTCAGAGCACCTTCCGCGGTTTCGCTCGACCAACTGAAGAATTCGCTGCAGGTGATATCGTTGACCGACGCATTTCCTGCGGCGCCGACGATGCACTGAATCCGCCGAAAAAGCCTCGTGTCGGTCGCTATTTGTCGTTCGCGGAAGTTGGCGCGACTGCCGGGAGTGTAACGGCGCCGTGAAGCTGAATGTCCTGACTGGAACGCCCGACCAGAATCTGATACTCCCCTTGATCCCCTCGCCACTTTTTGGCGTCCGCGTCGTAATACGAAAAGGACCGACCATCCAAGGTCACCGTCGCGGTCTTCGTCTCGCCTGCCTTCAGGTCAATTCTTGCGAATCCCTTCAACTCCTTCGCGGGCCGCGGAACTGTCGCGCGGGTATCGGACACGTATAGTTGGCCCACATCAGCGCCTGCGCTCGCTCCAGTATTCGTCACATCGAAGGAAACCTGATACAGCGGCGCAGACAGCCCGTCGCTTTTCGCACTGGGGTCAGCAGCCTTGATGGTCAGATTGGCGTACTTGAATGTCGTATAGGAGAGGCCGTAGCCGAAGGGAAAGAGCGGCTTGGTACCGTTGTGCTCGTAGCCGCGGTAACCAACAAAAACTCCTTCTTTGTATACGACGCGAGTGGTCCCTTCCGCCGGGTAATAACTGTCGTGGACGGGATTATCTTCCCAATGGCGCTCGAAAGTAGCCGGCAGGCGGCCCGACGGATTCACGTCGCCGAAGAGGATTTCTGCAGCGGCTTTGCCGCCTTGCTGTCCGGGATACCAAACCTGCAAGAGAGCCGGAACGCGGTCGAGCCAATCGCTCATATCCACGCCGCCGCCCGACGTAAGCACGACGATCGCGTTTTTGTTGGCAGCGGCCATTTCCTGAATCAATTCGTCTTGTCCCGGCGGAAGACGGAAGGTACGATCAGCGCCTTCACCCTCCGAGTCAGGGGCAAATCCGACTGCTATTACAACTACATCCGACTTCGCCGCCAGTTTCTTCGCATCAGGAAGTACGTAGCTGCCTTCGGCGACAATTCCCATGCGAAGATGCCTGCCATGCCAGCGCGAGCGGCCGTGATGCTCGAGGACGATCTTGTGCGCATTGGTGTCAAAGGTAAGCGTCGCGACGCCCAGGAGCTCTTTGGAAATCGTCCAATCGTCGAGGACGATTTTGTCGTCCACATAAGCGCGGTAATAGCCGCCATCCTCCCCTGTCGAGGAAACAAAGAGATCGAATTTACCTGGAGCATGCGGCGTGTAATATCCGGTCCAGCGAGAAGAGGCTGCCTCTTCCGGTAAGCCCTGCTTGCCACCGGGTTCTCCAAAATCAACGTGTTCATCCGTGCGCGAGAGGTCTGGCGTTCCCTGCAGGTCCGCATTCTTGAAATGTTCTGCGTGCAGGCCCGGAGTATCCCCTGACGCAGTCGTCGAGAAGAATGTTTGGTCAGCCATTTCCTGCACGGTGGGCAGGCCGGGACTGTAGTACACCTGAGCCGCATTTCCCACATAGTCGCTGATGCCCTGAAGAAAACTTACGGCCTCGAAAGGCACGGCGCGAGCGCTGCCGCCGCCCACCGGCACTGCGGGATACGCGTCTGGACCGACCACCAATACGGACTTGATCTGGTCCTTCTTGAGCGGTAGCAAATTTCCATCATTCTTCAGCAGCACGGCACCTTCGCGCGCGGCTTGTAGCGCAACCTGATCGCCTTCGCGGTTGTAACGCGAGATTGCCAGATCGGTTTGCTCACGGTCGAGCCAGCCAAACTCAATCGCGACGCGAAGGATGCGGCGGACTTTGTCGTCAATCGTTGCGACGGAAACCAAGCCTTTTTGTATCGCCGGAAGCAGTTGCTCGCGGTTCATGTGCTTTCCAGAGGGCATTTCGATATCCAGACCGCCGTTTGCGGCCGCCACCGCGTCGTATGTCGAAGTCCAGTCGGACATCAAGATGCCCGTGAAGCCCCACTCTTTTTTCAGAATGTCAATATTCAGCGGGGCGTTCTGCGTCATGTGGCTTCCGTTCGTCAAGTTGTAGGAATCCATCACCGCGCGCACATGCGCCTGTTTCACTGCGGCTTCGAAGGCGGGGAGATAAATCTCGCGCAGAGTGCGCTCGTCAATAATGGAATCCGTATTGTGGCGGTCGAACTCGGAATTATTCCCCGCGAAATGCTTGGCCGTCGCGCTCACTCCCTGGCTCTGCATTCCCTCAATGTATCCCGTCGCTATCCGGCCGGCCAGATAAGGGTCCTCTCCCAGGTATTCGAAGTTGCGGCCATCCATCGGCGCGCGATAGATGTTGAAGCCGGGGCCGAGCATGAAGTGCACGCCTCTGGCGCGGGCGTCCCTGCCAATTTGGACGCCCTCTTGTTCGGCGAGCTGGGGATCCCAGGAAGCCGCCAGGGAAATTCCGCCGGCCATCGCGGTGGAAGGTGGTTCGGCGTTGCGTACTCCGAGCGGGCCGTCGGACATTCTTAATCGCGGCACGCCGAGCTGCGGATACGCGCGAATATAAAAACTATCAACGCCGCCAATCATGTCAATCTTCTCATCGAGCGTCATCCTGTCGAGAATTGCCTGAACGCGCTGCTCGACGTCGCCTGGGCGAAGCGCGGCAGGGGGAGCGGCCACTGCGAGACTCGCAAGAAAAAGCAGTAGCGACAGCACGGCGATCTTGCGCAGGGATGGACTCGTGGCCTTCCGTTTCATCGTCATGAACGCGTTCCTCCAAAGTAGCTCGCGCCTATTTCTGTGAATCGTCCGTTGGGCCCGTGGGAGCCTGCAATTTGCGATATTCTTCCATTTCGCGATCGGCTTCCGCGGTCTTTCCCTGCTTGCGATAAATGCCGGCCAAGCCAAAATGCGCCTGGGCAGCAAGGGCAGTATTTTGCTCCAGGGTCAGCAAATGCACCCAGGACTTTTGGGCCAGACTTTCCTCTCCGTCCAGGAGTGCGGCCTTGCCAAGAAGATAAAGCGTCTCCGGCATGTCCACTTTCAACTGGTCGGAATGGGCGAGAGCCTCGCGTGCGTCGTGGAATTTTCCCAGTTGCAGCAACGATTCGCCGAGGCGGTAAAAGGCTTCGGCGCTTCCCGCTTGGTTTTCCGTTTCGAGCCGGAATTGTTCTTCGGCCTTGTCCCATTGCTGCGCGCCAGCGTAAAGCTCTCCGAGCTGCAGATGCAAGCCCGGAGTCTGCGGACGCAAGCGCAGCGCTTCTTGAAATTCACGCTCGGCCCCTGGCACGTCGCGCAGCGCGGCATAGTCTTGCGCCATCATCTGGTGAGCCCGGGCCGAATCCGGAAAGCGAGCTTCGAGTTCGTCAAAAACCTGTTTGGAAAGAAGACCGGAGGCTCGGCCGTAGTAATAGAGCAAGTCAGGATCATCCGGATTTTTCGCCAGGGCTTTTTGCAGGACTGCCACCGCGTCAGACAAGCGGTCCGCTTCGAGCAGGGCGATGCCCAGCGCGTCCTCGGCGTGGGCTTTCTCAAGATGCGGAATCGCCTCGGCGGCAAATCCTTGAGCCAGCAATGCGTATCCCAACAACCGGTGGGCTCCTTCGAGGTTTGGGCTGAGTTCTAGCGCCCGCTTCAGAGGCGGAACCGCAGCCGCGTAATCGCGTTTTTCGATGAACACTCCGCCAAGATCTACAAACGCGGCGGCGAGCTTGGGGTCCAATTCAGTGGCCTTCTGAAATTCGGCCACAGCTTGATCCACCTGCCCGGATTGGTCCGCCTCGACTCCCGCATGCAAATGCTGGAGGGCAGGCGAAGTCGAAGCCTGCCACGCGAGAAGGATTGAGAGCAAAGCGCCAGTCATGATTTTTCGGGCTCGCGCACTTCGAGAAACTGATTGGCCTTCACATTTTCAAGGACCTGACGGGCGCCGGAAGGCCATTGAATTTCGACTTTCGCCGTTTCCGCCGCGCCGAGACCGAAGTGCAAGCGTTTATCGCTCGCTGAAATATAACTGCCGGCGGTGGTGGCAAAGCGCGTCTGGCCGTTGACTCGGACTCGCGCGCCTAGCCCATCACGGTTGCTACGCGTGCCACGCAAGGCGATCGTGAGCCAATGCGCGGCGCCACCGTGATTAAAAAACACCAGAGGCTCTCCGCCGAGCGAAGTGACGACCACGTCCATCCAGCCGTCATTATTCAGGTCGCCGAACGCCGCTCCGCGTCCGGCGATCGCTGCAGCGACGCCTGAATCAGCGCGCTCGAAGCGCCCATTGTGATTCAGGGCCAGCAACGGCGGCTCCTTGTAGTGCAGCATGTGGTCAATCTGTTCGACGTTGTCCAGCACGTGGCTTTGCGCGACGAACAAGTCCTTCCATCCATCGTTGTCGAAATCTTCCAGGCCCACGCCCCAGCCGGAGCTTGCCGCCGTCAGCAAACCCAAACCCGCTTGCAGGCTGCGATAGCTGAACAGGCCGTTGCCATCGTTGTGAAAGAGCGCGTACACCTCGCGAGGCAGCACCGTGACCAGAATGTCCGGCCGTCCATCGTTGTCGTAATCCTGAAACACGGTACCCATGCCCGACAGAGGCTTGCCGTCAGCGGTGAGAGCGGCGCCCGCCTCCAGAGCGCGTTCGATGAATGTTCCATCGCCGTTATTGTGAAAGAGAAACTGGCGCATGCCGTCGTTCGACACGAAGATGTCGGTGAACCCATCGTCATCGTAATCCGCGAAGGACACACCCAGCGAGCGACCCTTGGGCAACGCGATGCCGGAACGCTGGCTGACGTCTTCGAAAGTGCCGTCGCCGCGGTTGCGGTAGAGAAGATTGGTGGTCGCGGGGAATTCAGCGGGGGGGCAGTATGTCTGCCACTCGTTGCCGCAAATCTTGCTGTGCTGGGTGTCCCATAGCATGTAGCGCGTGACGAACAGGTCGAGGTGGCCGTCGTTGTCGTAATCGAAAAATCCCGCCGAGCAGCTCCAGCCTCCCGCCTCCACGCCCGCTTTGGCGGTTACGTCAGTAAAAGTACCGTCACCGTTATTGTGGTATAGGGTGTTTTTTCCGTAGTTCGTAACATAAATATCTGGGAAGCCGTCGTTGTCATAATCCGCGACAGCCACGCCCATGCCGTAATTGCCGTCGCCCGCGTTCGCGAGGCCAGCTTCTTTGGTGACGTCCGTGAAGCTGCCATCTGGATTCTGACGGTAGAGGCGATTCCAATTGCGCGGATCGTGCCGGTCGAAAGTTTCGGGTTCGTGCATCGGGTTAGCGAGTTGCCCACTATTAACTAGAAAAATGTCCAGCAAGCCGTCGTTGTTGTAATCAAAGAGCGCCACGCCGCCGCCCATCGTCTCGATCAGGTACTTCTGAGGCGTGGGCGAATTTACATGATTGAAATCCAGGCCACGCGGATGCTTCACGTCGAATAAAGAGAGCGGCGTGGGCAAGGCCAGGCCCATGGCTGCCAAAGATTCCAGGAAATTGCGTCGTGTGATCCGCCGGTTCATGCGATCTTTCGTGGGCTCCGGTGGGGCAAACGCAAGGTTAGCAGAAGTCGCGCGCGGGCGCATCGCGAGCGCAAAAGTCGTGGATGCGGCTCTACCGTTAGATCACGGCGCTCAGCTTTAGTTTGAACTCGCGGGAGGGGATTCCCGATTGTCGGAACTGAGGGCACGAACGTTTGGCTGAGGGCTTATTTCTGGAGGTTTGAGGAATGAAGGTGGATGCCGGGAAGGCACCCACCTTCGCTCCAGTCACGCGCTAGAACAGGAACTTCAGAGCGAACTGAATGAGCCTTGGGTTGTTCAGTTGGCTGGTCACAAGCCCGAAGTTCGGGTTATTGGTTGCCATCAGACCGGGGTTATTGCAACAAACGGTGTTGGGAAGGGCAAACTGGACGCGATTAAACGTGTTGAAGAACTCCGTCCGGAACTGCAAGCCGAGCTTGTCCTCCGGGCCGAAGTTCGTGGTCTTGAATAACGCGAAGTCCCAGTTATTAATTCCCGAACCTCGGATTGTGGGATCCACGCGCGCCTCGTCACCAAAGGACCAGGCTGAGTCCGAAAGAGTGCTCAACGACGTCACGCCCGGAGCTGCAAAACAGTTCACGTTGAACCAAACGAATCCCGCCATCGAAGGCGTGTGCGTGGTGCCTTTGTCGCATCCTGGCACAACATTCGGACGCAGAGCGAAGTTTTGCGTGAAGCCCGCGCTGGAAAGAGGCGTGGACGCACCATACGAGATTGGCACGGGGAAGCCCTTCTGAAAGGTCGTGACACCGTCCACGCCCCACCCAGAAACGACCTTGCTCATTACGCCGGAAACATCTGACATGTACCTCTGTCCGTGACCAAAAGGCAGGTCATAGACGTAGCTAAGGACCAGACGCTGGGACACATCCTGGGCGGAGAGCGACTTCTCTGCTTTGAGGTTGTTCCAGTCTTGAGGTTGGCCGACGCCAGACCCCTCGAGCCAGCTTGTTAGGTTGTCTGTGTTGCTTAGCAACTTAGCGTTGGTGTAGGCAGCCAGAAAAGTCCCGCCATCCCTGAATCGCTTGGTGACAGTGAGTTGGAACGAGTTGTAGGTGCTGCTGCAGCAGCCATCCCCGACAAGGGACATGCCGCTATACTCAGGGTAGGGGCGGTCCAACTGACCCGCGAGAATCGTAGGGTTCCCCGTCGGATTTAGCCCGCTTACAGTGGTAATCCCCTGGAACGGGTTCGGAATCGGCTGAACGATCGCGACCTTAATCGCCTGGTTAGTTATCGATTCGTTAAATTGTTGCTGCGCTGTGGCATAAAATGAGTCGGGGATATTGTTGATCGAAACATTATTTTGGCTCGCCAAATGCACGCCTCGGGAGCCGGCGTACGCGGCGTCAACGAAGATCCCGCCTGGCAACTCTCTCTGGATGTCCAAGTTAAACTGCTGCACATATCCCGGCGAATAGGCTCTGTAGGGAGCCTCAAAGGGGTTTCCGCCTGCGTCATACTGCGAAACATTGCCCGCCCTGCTCAGCGGCAGATTGACATTCGGACCAAACGGCCCGTTGGACGTACAACTGAGGGCGGCCGGGGCCCCGGCAAACGTACAACCCGACTGGGTCAGCGTGCTACTCGGGCTGAGTCCACCATTCGTAGTTGCGACCCACAGAGTTGAGGCCAAGTTAAGCGGGTCATTGCTGGGGTTCAGGTTGAACAATACCCAGTTCGGGATGAAGAAAATGCCGTAACCCGCGCGGATGACGGTCTTCTGATCCCAACTATAGGCAGCCCCAATGCGCGGCATCAATTCCTTCTTGTACAGAGGTACAGCGGTCCGCCCTGGGTTAATGCCGGTGCCAACGAAGAAGATATCGCCGGGGCACGGGCTGCCGGGAACGCCCTGTCCTGTCAGGGGCCCCGAGGTATACATGCTACACCCGGTAACTGTGCGGTTTACTGCGGACGGATCCCAATAGCTGGAAAGGTTATGGCGCTCCGACCAATTTCCCGGCAAATCGTAACGCAGACCGTAGTTAAGCGTCAGCTTCTGGCTGACTCTCCACGTATCTCCAAAGTAAAAGCCCCGATAGGTCTCCTTTTGCGCCACCAGCGCCGGGATCTGTGCTTCACCGTAATTGTGGTTGAACACACTCGCTTGATTTTGGCCGTAGCCCAACAGAAAATCGGCGAAGCCAATACCGCCCGTCCCGCCGGAAACGGCGTTGCTGGTCGTCCAGCTGCCATTAAATTCGAAAGCACCGCTGGCGATGTTCGTCTGGGCGTAGTTGTCGTATGTTTCCGTCAGTTGGCCGCCAAACACCCAGGTATGACGCCCCCTGATCCAAGTAAGGCTGGGAGAGACATTGAACTGCGTATCGTGGTCGGTGATGAAGCTTTGGCCTTGCGAACAAGTAACGACCGGGTCCTGCGCGGGGAAGCAAGGCGTGAAGGGCGACCTGCCAGCGGCGGGAATTTCGCTATTGTAAGCCGCGGGCCAGCCGAATTGAGTCAAGTCAAAATCCGAGTTTGTCGGCGAGCGCAGATAATGGAATCGGCTACCGCTGCCGTTGATGTTCAGAACCAGATCAGGATGGATCGTATAGCTGTAGTTTATGGCGGCGGCGTTGGTTTGATAGGTTTCCGCGCATTTGTCAGCGCACAATCCCGTCTTAAACGGATCCTGTGGCAGATCCAGCAGGTTGAAGAAGTTGTAGCGGGCAAAAATATGCTGCTGGGCGTTGATGTTCTGATCCACGCGGGCGATATATTGATTGGCATTTCCGCCCGAGGCCGAGGTACCGGTGAAGTTATTGACTTCGCTGCTGTTTGTGGGCATCGCAATGAACTTCAGTTCTTCCAATGCAGCCGGGTTAAGGGCTGCGGTGGGAATCGTGTTGCCGGGAAACTGCGTCCGGGCGCAATTTGCTGCAGTGTTACCGCCAGGGGCAAGACAAGCTGCGCTCACGCTGAGCGGGTTGTAAATCGGAACATCAGCCGGGAATACGCCGCCTCTCTCTGGGACCGTGGGCACCGTCGTACTGTATACCTGGGATGCCCGCTGACGGTAGGCATCCCACGCGAAGAAAAAGAACGTCTTATCTTTAATAACCGGGCCGCCAACCGTGGCGCCGTACTGGTTCTGAACGTAAGGAGGATTCGTGGTGTCGAAATATGGCCGCGAATTGAGAACCTTATTGCGCAAATACTCGTACAATTCTCCGTGGTATTCGTTCGTGCCGCCTTTGGTGCTCAGGTTCACAACGCCGCCGGAGAACTTGCCCCATTCCGGCCCCAGGTTGTTGTATTGCACCTTGAATTCCGAGATCGCGTCCTGGTCGGGAATCAGAACCGGCAGATTGATGTAGCCGATATTCACAGGCTGGCCGTCAATGTACTGGGCGCTCTCGTTGCCGAACGAACCGCCCACTTGATAATTGCCCCAGCTAAAGGGGTTTGGGCCGACCTGCGACCCGCCGGTCGCGGCGCCCGAGCCGTTGCCCCCGGCGATCGCCGCCGGAGAAAGAGTGATAAGGCTGAAAACGTTGCGGCCATTGAGAGGAATCTCATTGGTCTCGCGCTCGTTGATCACTTGGCCGAGAGACGAGGTGGTGGGCTGAAGCAGCGGGGTTTCCGCCGTTACTTCCACAGTTTGGCTGACTGCGCCGAGTTCCAAGGCCACGTCAATGCGGACAGCTTGTTGCACTTGCACGAACACCGATTCGCGCTTGACGTGCTTGAAGCCGGACTTCTCCACCTCGAGAGTGTACTCGCCCGGATTCAAATTGACGAACGAATAGAGGCCGTCCGCACCTGTGGTGAAGGTTTGCTTTGCAGACGTGGCGGCGCTGGTCAGAGTGGCCTGCGCGCCCGATACGGCGGCGCCCGAGGCGTCTGTGACGGTCCCCGAAATTGAACCGAAGGTGGTCTGCGCCGCCAGAGGCGAACTCAGCAGCGTCAATGCGAGACAGCAAAAGAGCGCGATAGCCAATACAAATAAAAGGCGATTCGATGGCTTATTCATGAATTTTTCTCCTCTCCACAGAGAAGGGCGTCAGGACTACCACCCCGCAGCACAGAGTGAGCCATACGACTGCGTGCTCAAATCGGATTTTTGTTAAGGTTTCGCAGTGCAATGGTCAGGAGATTGGCGCACCCCAAGACACACCCTTCTGATCCCACACCACCCCGAACTACCCACTCCCTAGATACAGCTCAACTATTTTTTCGATACCACTGCGGAGGATTCGACACGAAGAGCCGCCCCATGCAAAGAGCTCAAATCGCATTTACTTCCCCACCCTGGCAACGACGTGGTATCGTTCCCAAAACTTGATTAGGGTTATAGACATTTTGAATATCGCTTGTCAACACATTCTTCGCGCGCGTCAATGATTTTACAAAAGGCATAGGCCCGGACGCCGCGACGGCGTCTCGCGGGCCGGTTCGCCATGTCGGTACCTGCGAATCACGCACACTGCAGCTTGGCAAAGTCGATGGCGCACGTTTCCTGCTTCGGTCAGATTTACAAGTAATGCGTATGTTGTCTCGTACTCGGGGAGTTTATGTCCCGGAAGTCGTCACGCCCGCCTACGATCGAAGACGTCGCTCGGGAAGCTGGCGTTGGCAAGATGACCGTCTCGCGGGTTGTAAACGGTAGCACCTCGGTGAACGCGGCGACTGCCGCACGAGTGCGCGCCGCGATCCGGAAACTTAGCTACGAACCCAACGAGGCGGCGCGTATCCTCAAAGGACATTCCTCGAAAACGATTGGGCTAATTATTCCCGACCTCGCCGACGCATTCTTCTCGACTTGTGCCCATGCAGTGCAGCAGTTGGCCGCACGACATCACTACATGACTTTGCTATTGGCATCGGAGCGTGATCGCGACAGCGAGGCAAGAGAGCTGGCCATGATGAAGTCGCGGAACGTTGCCGGCATTCTTCTGGTTCCTTCCAATCCCGACAGTATCGTGCAATTGCACGACGTGCGCGCGAGAGGGCTCCCTGTGGTCATGCTGGATCACACGTTTCCTGGCCTGGACGCCGGCGAAGTGATGGTAGAGAACGAGCAGGGTGCGCGAAAGGCGGCGACTCACCTAATCGAGCATGGGCACCGCAGCATCCTCTGCATCGGATATGACGGCCAGTTCAACTCGATTGGTCAGCGCGTCGAAGGGTATCAAAAAGCTATGGCCGAGGCGGGACTCCACGCAGAGATCATCATCGCCGACGAACCAGCAGCGACCGTGCCGAAGCTTCTGAAACAACTGCGTTCTGCCAAACCTCCGACCGCCATTTTCACTCTGAACAACGTCACCACGCTGCACGCTCTGCAACTTTTTCAACGCGAAAACATCCGCGTGCCGGAGGAAGTCGCCATCATCGGGTTTGACGATTTTGAAATGGCCGCTTTGCTGAGCGTCCCTCTCACTGCGGTTCGGCAGCCGGCCGCTGAGCTGGGCAGGTGCGCCACGCGCCTTTTACTGGACTGGATCCACTCCCGCAGTCCGCAATTGAGTAGCGTCAATCGTCGCATCGTGCTTCCTACCGAACTGATCATCCGCCGCTCCTGCGGATGCCAGCCTATCAGCGGACCGCGGGGCTGAAGGGTGCGGATTCCCGTTGTGCTTGCAGAGCAACTAGAAAGAACCCTGAAAGGCGTCTTCCGCCTCTCCAGGCTACCGAAGAGTATCTCAATTTTGAGCGAAATCGGAGTTCCCCATCGCCAGCGTCTTTCGAATATCCTTATCTCTTTGACACCTTCACATATTGTGAAGTATTATTCCGTAGTGCATATCGTCACGCGGAAGCATCTGCACGAGGCGATGGGGCGGTATCCCGATACGGCGAACGAGATCAAAGCATGGATGGCTATCGTCAAAGAGGTTCCATGGCACAATTTTCCCGAGGTTCGCAGCACGTTCCAAGATGCCGACAACGTGAAGGGATACGTAATTTTCAACATTCGGCAGAACCGCTACAGACTTGTCGCGGTCATTCACTACGCACAAACAACGAATCAGAAGCGAACCCAGGGGCATGTTTACATCCGGTCTTTCTTGACACATGAGGAGTACGACAATCCCGCGAATTGGGATAGAAAATTTGGTGCAAAATGAGCACAACACTCCTAGCAAATCCGGCAAAGATGATCGCGAAGGGCGCTCCCCACGTTATACATAATGACGGGGAGCTGGAAGCATATACCGACGCCCTTTTCGAATTGACAGCTCTAGAGAATCCGACCCGGTCGGAACTAGAGGCCATCGAACTTCTCACCTTGTTGATCGAACGCTACGAGGAAACGCATTATCCAATTCCTGCCGCGGACGCTGTTTCCGTCGTTCGGTTCCTTCTTGAACAACAGGAGCTCACACAGCGTGATTTGATCCCGGAATTCGGATCCGAAAGCGCCGTCTCCATGTTTCTGGCGAAACAGCGGAAGCTCACGCTGCAGCAGGTACGGAAACTAAGCGCACGCTTCAAGCTTTCTGCTGACGTTTTTATCCAAAGCCGATAGCCGCGATGGTGACACGAATCGAATTTAGCCAACTCGCAAAGCAGACAATGTCGCCGGAATCCATCGATCGATCGCAAAAAGCGGCAACCGAAGAAATCTCCGCGATGGAACTCCCTAAGAAAGCGCGCCGGCACAAAACGTGTGCGTCAAAGGTACGGCCACTCGTTCGCAATCTGCCTAACCCTATGCGTCACGAATGCAGCTTCAGGCTGAGCTGCAAGTGTGCCCATCGCGAGCAGCAACGACGCGGGTCGCTTGCGAAAGTATCTCAATCGCTTTGGCATCGCGTGGGACCGAATCATTCAGCCTAGCTCGTAGTGTTTCTCCGGACTTCACACCGGCGCTACCATGTTCCCGCACACGATGACCGACTTTACCGCGCAACGACCGATTTTTGACCGCACCGTTATCACCCTAAAGTGCCACCCAAAGTTTCTGAAAGGGAGAGATCACTTCCAAACCGCAAAACGTGGTGATTCGGAGTTTAGGAACAGACGCAATTGCTTGAAAATCAATAAGGGTTGAAGGGCGGGTTCTGGTTATTCGGCGACTAAAAAAACCAGAATTGACTAGCCATCTGACTAGCCATACAATGGCATTCCAGGAGTACTTTATGACCAAATGGCAATTACAGGAAGCCAAGGCACGTTTCAGCGAACTGATCGATGACACTCTCGAGAAGGGACCACAAGTCGTTACCCGTCGGGGAATCGATACCGCGGTTGTCGTTTCCATCGACGAATGGCACAAGCTAAAAGACGAAAACCGTTTGACGTGGAAGGATGTACTTCTTGGCGAAGGTCCGCGATTCGAAATTCCACTCCCGAAGCGTGGCACGGTCAAATCGCGCAGACCTGCGGTGTTCGATTGATCCGCTACCTGATCGACACAAATGTGGTGTCCGAATTGCGCAAGCCCAAGCCCGATCGTGCGGCAGTCTTTTGGTTGCAGGGTCTTGAATTGGGCCAAGGCTTCTTCTCGGCCGTAACGTTCGGAGAAATTCAAAAGGGTGTGGAGCTCACGCGTCGACAGGACCCTGTAAAGGCGAACGACATCGAGGCTTGGGCGGCGCAGTTGGAACGCACTTCGAAAGTTTTGTCCATGGATGCAGCGTGTTTTCGCGAATATGCTCGTCTAATGCACCGCCGTTCCGATACCCCAGGGGAGGATGCCATGATAGCCGCCACAGCTCGCGTCTACGGCCTGACCGTGGCTACTCGAAACGAACGTGATTTCGCGCATTTCGACGTGGCCATCTTGAATCCCTTTAGGCACCGAGCGGCGTAGCGCTTGTAACGAAGCGGCCTGTATTGGTTGGGTGGTGGACGTGACCGGGATCGAACCGGTGGCCCCCTGCTTGCAAAACAGTCCCGCTAGCTCCCGTAACCCACGCCATTTCAATCATTCGATAGAAAAGCCGAAACTTAGTTCCTCATGGAGAGTGTGGTTAGATGTGTGCAAATGTGCCAGTTTGCACGTAGGGTCACTACAAAAGTCACTACAGTCATCGTTAACGGACATGCCGGTGGCTCAATGAACCCGAAGGTCCGCGTAGTTCCAATCGCACAACTCGTTCTCGACGAGAAAAACGCTAACAAATAGAGTCCTCCTACGCATGATTTATCGTCCAGGCGTGTGGAAGAAACTCCCTGTCGAAACTCGCCCTGTTTGTGCCGGCTGTGGAACGCCGTTCCGCCAGACAGAGAACCAAAATCGGGGACCTGGCGTGGTTCGAAGCGGACCGCATGGAAAGGCATATCTAGGCTTCATCGCAGACTCAACCAACCACGGAGTGTTGACCGGGCCTGACTTGCCCCTGTCCAATTAGCGCGTCAGGCATCCGTAGTGCTTTTAGTGGGCTAGGAAGCGGCAAGATCTCAATCTTGATGGAAACTTTCGCGCCGCGCCGGTGCCTAACTTCGTTATGCGACTGCCTCTGATCCGATCCGTAGTGTTCCTCTTGTTGATAATTATCGCAGTAACGGGGCTAATGAAAGTTGCTACAGCGCAGTCCGCGAGCCTAGCAATCACTCACGTCAGCATCATTAATCCGGGAATCGCGCATACCCAAACCAACATGACAATTCTCATTCGAGGCAGCAACATTGTTCTCGTTGACAAATCAGAGGTCGTCAAGGTTCCTGCTTCAGTCAAGACAATCGATGGGACCGGCGAATTTGTAATACCCGGGTTATGGGATATGCACACCCACTTCCGTGACGCGGCCCGAGACCTGAAGATGGATCTAGCAAATGGCGTGTTGGGCATTCGCAATATGGGGGGTGCCGCCCAAGAGGTTTTCCCGATACGTGACGCTATTGCCGCGGGCCGCCAGCTCGGTCCCAAAATCGTAGCGAGTGGGCCGATTGTGGATGGCCCCAATTCCTGGTCGAATCCAAAGTTCACCGTCTCGGTGAGTACTGCCGAGGAAGCTCGTTCCACAGTAATCGCACTCAAGAACCAAGGCGCTGATTTCATCAAGGTGTACGACGGACTATCTCCTGCTGCCTACTACGCGATCGCTGACGAAACGAGGAAGCTGCACTTTACCTTCGCAGGCCACCGCCCGAGTGCGATTAGTGTGAAGCAAGCTTCGGAAGCGGGTCAGCGATCAATCGAGCACGGAGTCGTTCTTTCGGGTGGCTCAACGACCGAGGACGAATACATCAAGCAGGCGGTCGATCAATCGACGTTCGAGGAGGCATTGCGAACAAAGAATTTCTCGCTGATTCCAGCAAAGATTGCTAAAGACGGAACTGAAATGCTGGACCATTTCAACCAGCAAACCGCTGATGAAACGTATCGCGCGCTGGCCAAAAACAAAACATTCCTGACACCCACGCTGGTCACAGAATATGCGCTGACATTCATCGATGACCTGAACGCGAAGCTCGATCCCAGGATGGCGTATGTTTCAGCGGAAGAGTTAAATTGGTGGAAACCGGAGAATGGCATGCTCACGAAGTATCGCACTCCAGAATACATCTCCTTCCGTAAGCGGGAGTACGCGAAGATGTTGGAGGAAATTCCTCGCGCAGAGGCTCTCGGCGTGCGATTCCTCGCGGGGACCGACATTAGCATCCCTTACACCTACCCAGGATTCAGCTTGCATGACGAGCTTCGATTATTTGTCGAGGCGGGTCTCACACCCATGCAGGCGCTCGAAACAGCAACGACGAATCCAGCCGATTTTCTAGGTCTGGGGGATCGATGGGGCTGCGTCGCCCCTGGATTTGCGGCGAATCTGATTTTATTGAAAGCTAATCCACTCGTCGACATATCGAATACTAGAAAAATCGATTCCGTTGTCGTGAGCGGAAAGCTGCTGGATCGGGTTAAACTCGACCAGTTACTTGCTGACGCAAAAGTGGCGGATTCGGGAAGTACCTCTAAACAGCAGTGAGGTCATTTGACCAAGAGACTACGAACAATCCTCGTCGCTCCAACTGCGCGGCATCTGCTAAGTCCTGGTCGAGACTCTCTGAGTCTCAGCTGGTCAGTTAGGCGCTGCGTGCTTCGGGCACCGAGTCTCCCACGCGACCCTAGGGCCTTTCGGATAACCAGAAAAAGCTATGGGCCACGAGTCCCGGATAGAACTATGGTCGCCACATGGACGGCCGTTCTGCTTTGTTGGTTTCAGAACAGCCAGCGTACGCGCGTGATTGCCATCCGCATGGGTAGGCGCCGGCCGGCGGGATATCTTGCGGCTGGTCTTGCAACAGGGATTGGCGCCGTGCTGGCGTGGGCGCTGACGCGTTCAATGGTCACCATTTTGTGAGTAAGCACGACGCACTCACGTAGTAAGGCGACTCTTGTGTGGGGATTGGTTTTTGGGTGTAGGGCGGGGATGAATGGAAATGGTGGCGCTGCGGTACGAGTAGGGACGCGCGCCTACGAGAGCGCTGGTCGCTGCAATTGCACGCTGTCAGGCGTGCGCGCATGCATGGCAGGCAGGGTGAATTGGAAAGTTGCGCTGCGTCGTTTTTGCGGCTACCACGGGTATTCCAAGAGCGTGGTGTAGGCACAGACAAAGCTACGCGCTCCGGTGTCGCTGTCGTGGAAAAAGCCAACTGCCACGAGCCAGAAGCTTGCGAGGTACATCAGTAACCAATCAAAAGCAGTTTGCCACGCCGCATCACAAGTTCCCGGGACATAGTCTAGAGGTGGGGAAAGTATTGACTTCGAAATAGCTGGTCTCTGTCTAATCGGCGCGGCAGGGGACCTGGCGTTTGCCGCAGATGTACGCGCCAGCCTACCTGCGGCAGATTAAGCAAACGCGGTCTTCCAACTCAAACTTCCGCAGTCGGTCAGTTTCCGATAGCGGGTGGTCTCAGTCGGTCGACGCAACACTAAGCTCGAACCACCTCGCATTGAAAAAAAAAGCTAACATCGCTCGCTAGGACCAGACCAGCCGGAACGCTTCTCTGGCTAGGTTTTGACGAGTACATCCAAACAAATGGTTCTACCGCTGGAGTCATTGTCGGACAATGCACTGGATGGTGTTGCACCGACTGGTTGAACCCGCACGACTTACAGGCGTTACTAATTCTTTCGCTGCTGGACCCGAGCTGTTGAGGGCGGAACATGGCTCTTCAGCTGCATGTAAAGGACGATGTTGCTGTAATGCTCGTTATTGTGGGCGATGTTGTACATCAGCACGGCGCCCGGACGGTATTGCTCGACCCATGCTATCAATATGTGCAATCTGCACCGGCTGAATGAAGTTAGCGTCGGTGGTCGCTGCGTATACCCGTCGCAATAGACGAGCGAATCGTTCAACGCCTTAACGAGTGCGGCCTTGGCAGTGATTTGTTCGTAGTCAGCGGTTGCTGGCGACTTTTCGCCCGCGGCTTCCGCACAGAAGAAGAAGTTGGCATCGACCACGTGGCCGATAATCTGACCGAAGGTCCGGACCTGCGGCGTCGGTCGAAAGCCGTATTCATCCGCAGGCATGTTCTCTGCCGCCTCCGCTAGATCTCGGCGAATCGCCGCGTGCATCGCCTTGGCACCGCCCGCCAGCGAGGGCGACAACTCATCGGCATAGCCAGCGTCCGTCGTTTGAGCGGAGGCCGCCGGCAAAGTGACATACGCAAAGACACAAGCCAAGATAAGCAGATGCAGCATCGGGTCGTCTCCCTTCGCTGTGCGAACCGTTTTGGCCAGCGCGGCTCACTTATAAACCGCGAAAGTCTTCCATCCATGACCGAAACACTCCTTCCAAGGCATCCACTTCCCCCTCAAAAGGGGAAAGAGTGTAACCTACGTATCCAGTACGGCCTGTTACGCATGTGTCGGGTCGGTCACTAACAACTTGTAATTCTGGCCTCGTGCTGGGGCAGCCAAAGGGGGGCGCCCATTCGTTGCTGACGGATTCACGCTGATTCTTTTTCTCTTCTTTCTCGGCATTTTGAGCGGCATTGTTTACGGCTTCGACAGCTTGGGTGACCGCATCCACTCGCTCTTCCACGGGCTCTTGCCGTAAACATTCTGGGTCACGTCGATATTTGCGTGACCCAGAATGTCCCGCACAATCTCCGGCCTGGCGCCGTCGCGCAGCATATGGCCGGAATGCATGGTGCGGAAGCTCGGAAAATACCCTTTATCGCTCGAATCGGCCGAGTCTGAATCTCTGCAAGAGCTGTTTGTTAACATTCGCGGGCAAATTGGATTTCGGGCGTGTAGGTGCGACGTCTGCAACCGACGTGCCTATGCTTTCGTTTACAGGGGTTGCCAGAAAGGCGTGGATGTTGCCCGTATGCGGCCCGCTGAGCACGGTTGCCATGCCCGAGATTTGTCCGCGCTCGTTGATCTTGTTAGCCATGGTTGCGTAGAGGTTGGAACTGGCGGGAAACAGCGTGTTGAGGTCGGTCATCACGCCGTCCTGCCAGATGAAGGCATGGGACCAGTTGAAGTTGGAGTCCTAGTTGCTTCCCACCACTTGGCCCTGGTTGTTGATGCCGCTGGCTATGGCCGCCAAAATCTCCCGGCAGGAGGCCGAGGTTTGTGAGTACGCCGTTCTGCCAAAGCGCGCCAGATTGGGTTGTGCCGTCAGCACTGCCGACTGTCCCAACAATTTGGCCCTGGTTGTTAATGCCATAGGCGATAGCCGCCAGTTCCGAGGTCATGAAGCGGGGAGGCAATGCCGTTTTCCCACGATACGGCGTGAAGCGCTCGCGGCTGCAGGTTCCCGAGTAGCCTACGGCTTGGCCTTGATCGTTGATCCAAAATGCGACCCCGTCTGGATCGCTACCCACCGTAGGAAGAGCTTGGGCTTTGCCGTTTTCCCACAACACCGGCAGCTGAATCCGATTATTAGTCGTGTTAGGCGGGCATGAGGAGTCCACGGTACCGTTTTCCGCATATCCTACGATTTGTCCACGGTTATTGATCGCGCTCGCCTGCCCGTTATTTCCGCCGAGCGTCGGGAGAGCGCTCATGTGGAAGAATTGCCAAAGAAACGGGCGACACGTAAGGTGTGTGCCGAAGCCGCAAATGTCTTCGCCGTTCGGGTCTGGGACAGCCGTTTCGGAAAAACCTACTATCTGCCCGAAGTCGTTGATCTCGCCCCAGATCATCCAACTGTTCTGTCCTCCGAGCGTGCCGAGGTCGAGCTTGAATCCGTCGGCGTCTATCAGCGCGCGTCCGTTTAGAAGTTGCCCGAAAATGTTATCCTGCTGCCCCGGTGGCAGGTTCCCAGCCATGATCTCCGTCCAGCCTTGATTATTGACGGACATGGCACAAGCCAGATTGTCATTCCCCTGAGTGCCCAAATCGGTAACTTTGTAGCTCGTTTGAGCGACTGCATCGCTGCAGCAAGCCGAGAACAATCGTCGCAACCCACGGTATCCAGAAATTCCGCAACCGTCTTAGTGCGCTCATCTCTTCTCCTTTTCGTCCGAGCAAAGTCTCCGTGCCGAGATGACTGGCGATTTACGTCAGGTACCACTCGGCGGTCTGACAGTTAGTGTGCAATTGAGAGCAGAACTGGCTCACAACTTCACAAATTCCTGCTGGGTGAGAACTGCGGGAGCATGCGGTGTTCCACTTTCACAACGATTACGTGACACAACAGACCCAACACTTCAGAGCTCGCAAACGAGTAGCGAACTGACAAAATCCCTGGACGATCCCAAAACGGCTAGAGCGACTGTTCTCCAACTAACAAGGGAGAGGTATGAAATTCGCGAACGTCAGCAGTCAAAAGTCAGGCCGCTCAATTGTGATTGACTTTCAGATGATTAACATACATACCGGTCTGTACGTTAGGCAGTCACAGGAAGAAGCAAGTCTAATAATTGGGCGGGGCAACACTACGAGTCGTGATCACCAGGGCCTGCCTACGCAATTCAATAAGTGCGACGGAACGCACGATGGATTTTCATATTGTTGAGCGCGTGTTGGATCTCTCTTGACGCTCTGATAGTTATCATACATGCTGGTTGGTATGTTGGCAGCGCGCAAGAATCCGAAACGTAGAGCGACTAGGCTGCGCGATCCTGCGCGCACGCGGGAGCGCTTGCTGCAAGCGGCATCCCGCGAGATCTACAGATCGGGTTTCCAGAGTGCAAGCCTAGAGACAATTCTGGCCTCTGCTGGCGTCACCAAGGGAGCGCTGTACCACCACTTCAAAAACAAGGAAGCCTTGGGATATGCCGTCGTCCAAGAGGTCATCTCCCCCGACGTCCGCGGCACATGGGTGCGGCCTTTACAGAGCGTCAAGGATCCTATCGACGCTTTGATCGGCATTGTTCAACGTATCCCCGTTCGGCCCGAGGATGTATGCGGCGGCTGTCAGCTGAACAATCTGGCGCAGGAAATGTCTCCTCTTGACGCGGGATTCCGGAAGCGGCTGGAGATAATCTTCGATGCCTGGCGCGAGGCCGCTGCCTCCGTTTTGCGAGAGGGCCAGATCCACGGAAGCGTTCGCCGCAACGTGGAACCCACCGACGCCGCTGGCTTGCTGATTGCGATGGTCGAAGGCTATGGCTCGCTGGCAAAGAATGCTCAGGATCCAAAAGTGATAAAGGCGGGGATCAAAAATATCGTGGGCTGGCTGAGGTCTCTGCGCCAGCCGGGCAACCGTAAGCGAGGTTGATCGCATCGGTGCCTCCAGGAGCAGTTTGGCCCTGTTACATACCAACCGGTTCTTATGCTCGGACAGTCAGCATCGCGATTGGGCGAAGTGCTTCAAACTACATCCCTCAAAAGGAGAACGAACAATGACAAGGATCGCAGTGTCGCGAAGGAATCTGCTCGCTACGGCAGCCTGCGCGCTAGTTGGTGCCGTGAGCCTGCCGGGAATGGCAAGTGCCAGCGCATTGGGAGGACAGAACTTAACGACCGAGGAGGTAGTCCGGAAGTGGTATGCAGCCTGGGGGCAGAAAGACTGGGGCCCAGTCGATAGCCTGCTCGCCGATGACTTCACCTTTTCAAGCGCGGCCGGCGACGACCACATCAGCAAAAGCACTTTCAAAAAGCAATGCTGGGAAACACAGATCAATTTCATTGGGCATTTTGACCTGGAGCGAGTCGCCACTGGCCCGGAGGATGCTTTTGTAAAGTATCTTTGTTACACCACGAACGGTAAATCGTTCCGGAACGTGGAGTACCTCCGAATCAAGAATGGACAGTTGCAATCCATTGAGTGTTATTTCGGCGCGCAATCCAGCTTTCCGTCAGCAGTGAGCAATGGGCAGAAGTAACCTCACTTCGGGTACCAGGAAGTCGAGACGAGAGAGCAAGGGGTTCCATCATGAGCGCCCGCGAAATTCAGGTTCAGAAGGCCATTGCACGTGAAGGAGGATACGTGAAGGCGGGTAGGGACTGGGAGGAATGGGATTAAAGGGGTGGGGATATGAGCTTGTAAGTGGGAAGAGGCGTGAGGTGGGGTGGAGAGGGAGGTTAGAGAGCTGATGAAGTAGAGATGGGGGTATGTATGGGCGACAGCTGCTGGTAAGCTGGAGGATCGCGCGGTTGCGCACGAGGGTTGCGACGAAGAGGGAGTTTTTGCGATTGAGGACACGCGCTTCATCTCCGTTGCTAACATTATTATCTAGGGGCGCATCGGTGGTGAACACGGTTAGTGCCTCCACTGGCTGAGTGTGTAGTTCACGGCGTCGGCCATAGGATGCTTTGGTAGCACTGTTCTTTCCAGATCAGCAACTTGTGATGTAGTTGCGCCAGGATCGAGACCGACTGTTTCTGCCGCACTCGAGTCGCTCGGCAACGGCAACGTCTTTCGCTTGTCGTTCACCGCAAACAGTGCGTCATCAGAGTGACGGCCTCGCCGCGATCTCCGGCGCCGATTTCTCCCCTCCACGAACTTGCGTCTCGCTGCGACCAACATCCGCGCGAGTGATGGCGTTACCAGCCACCACCCGTTGTAGCCACCATAAGCGTCGGCCAGCAAACTTGCGTATAGTCCTTCAGAAATTCTTCGGCCCCTCGCGACTACGGTTCAAGGTGAAATGGAACACGTTATACGGATTCGCTTCGTCGCCGACATACACCCACATGCGGGCCGGCTGCGTTTGGCCGGGCTCAACATCGGCAGGACGGTGTCGTCGGTGGCCACCACATGCGACTCCCTGACCCGCTCGGCCATCCGCTCATACAACGGCGCGACCACATCCGCGACATCCCGGCACCACACGGATTGCGTGGCCCGGGATATCTCAAAGCCTTGCCGCTCGAAAATATCTTCCAGCCGATATAGTGGCAGGTAATCGGCGAACTTGCTGGTCACGATGAAAGCCAGAAGCCCTGGGCCGGCAAAGCCTTTCTCGATTGCTGTTTCTGCTTTGGCGGCTACTTCGATCTGCGGGTTCTCGCCGGCTCGTTCGCAACTGGGGCACGCATACTTCTTGCGTACATGCTCGAGACGTTCGAAATGTCCCGGGATGTATTCGATCTGCCAACTTTTCTCGCTGCCGATCTCTTTGCGCTCCACACCGCAACTCGGGCAGGGCCGCTCTTCTGCGCTCAACTCGTATACGTATGTGTTGACGGGAAGATTCTCGAAGTTCGCTAGAGCACGCCGCCCCTTGCGGCGCTTCACCCGCCGCAACTCTGGTTCCGGTTCCACTTCTCGGAGATCTTCTAAGTGGATCGGTTTTTGTTCCAACCTCTCGGCGAACTCCAATAGCATCTGGGCCAGCTGGTTCATGCTCAACGATCCGCTCGCGGCCCGTAGGTCGCCTTCTTGTAGCGCTCCAGTTCCTGCTGCAGTCGCAGCTTCTCCAAATACAGATCGTCGGCACGCCGGCGCTGCTCTTCGGCTCGTTTCTCCAGGCGCTCGCGTTCCTGCCACAACGAACACAGCATGGCCTTCAATGCTTCTTTATCGTCGGGCAAGTTGGTCAAGAAATTCTCTTGGGTGGGCACACCTGCTTAGACGCAGCAGTAGCAACTTCGTTGCTCACACGGCGATTATTTTATGCGTTGTTTTTATTTTTTGGTGGCCAGCTTTTTCTTTTTCGCTGCTTCACACAGCGCGTTCGTAGCGCGGCACGCGCTTCAGCTTCGAAACATCGATGCCGTCGAGAATCATCGCTAGCTCACTGGCGCGCAATTCCACCGATCGCGCGCCCTGCTCCACTCGTGGTATTTTGAAAACCCCGACCTCCAGACGCTTGTACCACAGGACGAAGCCGTCCCGGTCCCACACCAAAATCTTTAAACGATCTCCGCGACGCGAACGGAACACAAACAGATGGCCGCTTTGCGGGTTCTCCCCAATGACCGCCCGCACGCGTTCTGCCAGGCGATCGAATCCGCAGCGCATGTCCGTCGCTTCGCTGGCCATCCAGATCCGCGCTCCCTGCGCATGATCCATCGCCTGCAAACTTGGCAGCCCGATCACCCCGCTGCCTCCACCACCGCCAGCAACGCCCGCACATGTTCGGCATCGAATCCTGGCCCACCATCAGACTTCGGCCGTTCTGCAGTCGGATTCAACGCCCGCATCGCCAGACGTGCTCGGCACACGCCCCGTCACTTGCACTTCCAGGAATTTCGCCGCCGCGCCCCTGTAGCCGTTTCTTCCACACGAAAAAGTACGGCCGGCACAAACCGTGCTCACGACAAAACGCTTTCACACTCTGTCCACTACGTGCCTGCTCGGAAACCAGCCTTCGCCACTTCCTCCAGGCCTTCTTTGAGCGCTTGGTCATGTCGCAACATTGCACTGCGACGCGAATCTTTACAAGATGGGGTCGCAGCGCGATGTTTGTTCAACAAGCTACTCACGCTAATGCGGACGTTTCGGCCAGCCCACTGGGGGGAGCTACGATTTACGCCACTGAGAGTAGACGCGATTACACTCGTGACTCGGCGGCGGACGGGTTCTGCGAAGCTGCAGATACATCACGGCTTCCGGTAATCCCAGTTGATGCTGCAAACCTCATGCGAGTTTTGCGGCAGTTGGAGGTTATAGCAAAACGACAGGCGCCACGAATCGCGTTCAAGGCAAAGGGTAGCATCCTACTCTTGGATTTAGCCGACATCTTGGCAGTGCAAGCCGAAGGTAATTACGTTTCGTTGCAACACCGACCTAATCCCTATTTGGTGCACGAGTCCCTCTCGTCCATGGCGGAGAAGCTCAAACCCTACGGTTTTATTCGCATCCACCGCTCGGTCGTCGTGAATATTTCGGCCGTGGAGGAGATCCAACCTTTACCGACGGGGGAATACAGGCTGCGTGTAAAAGGTGGGAAGGAATACTTGGTAACGCGTACATACAAACACAACCTCAGACATCTGGCTCAACTGTGGGTCGGCTCAAAGGAGCGGCTTCAAGTCTGATTCCACGACGCTCGTGTACTCGAAGCCGACGATTTTCTGCCGCAGGATGCCGTGACGGTCATAAATCAGCGTCGTCGGCAATCCTTCGATTCCGCCAAACGCTTTTCTCAGCGAGTCCGATGCCACGGCCAGCGGGTACTGCACACCAATTCTACGTGCGAATCGCAAAGGGTCTTCGGTGTCCGCCATCGTGTCGAATTTAAATCCCACCACAACGAGTCCGCGTTTCCCGTAGGCGTCGAGCAGCTTTTGATAGCCGGGCATCTCTTTCTTGCACGGCTGGCACCAGGTCGCCCAGAAATCAACGAGCACAACTCTGCCTTTGAGGTTGGCGGAGGTAAATTCTTTCCCGCGCAAATCCTTCAACGAAAAATCCGGCAGGCGCGAACCGATTTCTCCCACGGGAATTGCAACATGCTGCGCGGGCAGGAGCCGCGCAGGTCGTGATTTCCAACCATCGGCTCCCACCACCACGAGGGTCATAAGCAAAAATGTTCTTTTCATTTATTCCTTCTTTTGTATCTCCAGAACCAGCAGCTTCAATGGAGCCAACGGATCGGCTTTCTTTTTTCCCAGCGGCTTCTTGTACAGTTGGCCGCGCACGGTGACCATGGTCTGCGAACCCGCCAGCGCCTCAAGGCTCTTCGACAAATCGTTCGGCTCCAACGCAAACGACCGGTTCGGCTCGGCCTGCAAAGCGAAATTCCCGGCGGAGTCCTTCACGATCTTTCCCTGTGCCACAACATCCATTTCGGTGACGCTCACTCCGCTGTCGTATGTCGCCTTCATGAGTTGCGCCGGGTCTATCTGACTGTCGTCCTTCGGCGTCACCTGAACTTTTCCATCCATCAAGCTGACTTCCACATTTTGAACGCCAGACTGGCGTCCGAGGTGTTGTTTCACCCCGTATGCTCAAAAGTTTCAGGTCATTCCTTCGACGCGCATCTCGATATGTTTGATCTGCGCTGGCGCTGCCGGCACCAGCATGAAAGCCGCTAGCGCCAGCACCAGTAGACCTTTCTTTTTCATACTTCCTCCTTTCGCCTCCATCACTCACCAAAGGTGCATGCGAAATTGCTGCGTGATTCCAAAACTGATGTGCCGCCGTACCGGAAAAAACTGCGCTCCGTTCGTGTGCGCCACGTCCCAGTCCATCCCAAACCAAAGATGCATTCCCGGCCGCACGCTTGCGTACGTTGTGATTCCCGCGAGCAGCACATCGCCTCCGCTTCCGATCTGATTCGCTCCCGCAATCCGGTCGTCCTGCGAATGCAGCCAGGTCACCGCCGGGCCGATGAACCATTCACGATAAAGGTTCGCCGATTCGTACGGCCGGTACGACAGCCAGAAACGCGATTCCACGCCGCTGCCAAGCCGCGTTCGCTCCGCGCCTTCCGTTCGTATTAGCGAATGGAAATCTTCATCGGCAACCAGCCGTCGAATGTTGAACAGCCCCGTGTACGTCCAGTTCACCTGCAGGAATAAATCCACGGAGCCAGATCCCGGTTGCAAAGTTGTCGGAAGTCGGCCGCCACTTCCGTCAGTCAGATCCGTCGCGCCCGTCGGAATCTTTGGCCCGAACGTCACCGATGCTTGCGTCGTGCCCCTGGCCGAATCCTTCCGGTAGAAGCGGTATTTCATAAGCAACATGGTGTCGCCGAGCCGTGTTCCTCCAACGGTCGGTCCTCCCACGCTCGCGAAATCATTTGTGACCACCGGAACCAGAAAAGTCAGATCGAAGTCGCTGTGGAATCCCCACGTGAAATTGAAATCACCTTCATGAGAAAACGTCGGCCGCGCAGTCGCCGATATTCCCGACGCTGATTCCGGCTGCAATCCGCGAGTGGTGAACACCGAGTTGTACGAAATCAATCCGCCGCCAGGGAAAAGCGTTGGCGCGGTTTCGGGCGCGGCCCCCTGTGCGGCCGAGCGCGGAGCGCCCAACGTGGCAACGAGCGACAGCAATACAAAGAAACACCAAAATATCTTTCGCGAGTTCAAAGGTCCTCCAAAAAACACACTTTCCGCGCACACCAGTGCGCGGCGGGCAGTGCCTTGAAGGACAGATCAGATTCGGAGAGGTAAAAACGCGGACGTGCCAATTAGCGGCGGAGCGTGCGACGACGTTGAGAATGCCTCGAACTCGGCGAGCGCCGCGCTATTGGCCCCGGACGCTGCCAGCGTCGCTACCGCTGCGAGCGCGTGCGTTGTGGGGTGTACTGACGACGGCTGCACGAAGGGAGCGTGCATGGACGGCATTGATTTGCAGCAGTCCTGACCAACATGGCCCTGCGGAGCGCACGGCATCGAACTGCAGCACTGCATGGCCTGCTCAGGCGTCGTCATCGCGCCGCAGTCCAACGCGTACGCAGCCAGCGCAACAACCAGCGCCACCATCACGAGCGGTTTGAAAACTTCTGTCACCAACCCAACGTACTCGCCCCGTCCGTCGCAGTCAACCCCATCAGTTCCTGATTGCCACCGTCCGTGCACAGCGACGCGCCTGCTTTTGCAGGGGGTTGGCGTGAGAAATCTGTCCTCCTTTCGTGCGGCGTGTGCATTTAGAGTTGTGTGCGATTGCGCCGCAGCGAAGGTGAGCTAGAGCTGATCTCGGTACTGCTCCAGAGCGATGCGTACTAATTGACTGCGCGTTCTCACCCCAGTCTTGGCGAAGAGTTGTTGCAAAGACGCTTTGACCGCGCTCTCTGAAATCTGCAGCCGATCGCCAATCTGCTTATTGGCAAG